>JAOGVT010000025.1:0-11850 GCA_028110365.1 Flavobacteriales bacterium | reverse complement strand
TAGAAATTGACTAAATAAAAAAGCAAATAATGCTATAAATAACTAAAATATCTTTAATATATTCGCAGCCGAAACATCAAAAGCCGATGTAGCTCAGCTGGCTAGAGCAGCTGATTTGTAATCAGCAGGTCGTGGGTTCGAGTCCCTCCATCGGCTCTTAGTTCTTTTAAAATATTTATCCTAATATAGTGTTTGGTGGGATACTCAAGCGGTCAACGAGGGCAGACTGTAAATCTGCTGGCTTAGCCTTCGAAGGTTCGAATCCTTCTCCCACCACTATTTACAAGCGAGAGTAGCTCAATTGGTAGAGCGTCAGCCTTCCAAGCTGAGGGTTGCGAGTTCGAGTCTCGTCTCTCGCTCGAGTCCTCCCCGAATCGGGAGGACTTTTTTTTTTACATTTCGTACTTCTTAATAAATCCCATTGCTTTCTTACCTTTACTATAAATTAAGTAACATTTAATTTTTTCTGTTAAAAAATAATATATGTCTGATGAGATGAAAGTTTGCCCAAACTGTAAATCGCCTTATGGTTATTTTTCAGGTAAATCTGTATATACATGTCCAGAGTGTCTATTGGAATGGAACCCCGAAGAGCATGACAAAGAAGAAGAGGAAAACGATCGACTAAAAGTTCTAGACAGTAATAACAACCCACTTGAAAATGGAGATACAGTTATCGTAATAAAAAACTTACCCGTAAAAGGAGCTCCAGGACCTATTAAGGCTGGAACTAAAGTGAAGAACATAAGACTAAGAGAGGGAGATCATAACCTAAGCTGTAAAATAGCTGGATTTGGTGCAATGAACCTTAAATCAGAATTCGTACGAAAAAGTTAACCTGTCAGTTGATTGTCTTCTGAACAAATTCGCCTAATAAAAAAGCCTCTTGAACTAGTTCAAGAGGCTTTTTTCTATTCGTTGAGATTCAATTATTTAATCCCTAATTTTTTTCGTAAAGATTTACTAAGTGCATCTTTATGCAACATAATATCCATTGTTTTGTACTCAACAAATGCTTGAGATGCATAAAAATAGCCATCACAATCGTTGTTCTTAGTTCCCCAAGAATTTTTAACGATGTAGTATTTTTTTCCTGTTTGATCTTTTACAATTCCAGTCATGTGCATTCCATGGTCGTCTGTGGTTTCGTAATTATCAAAAGCCAATTGACGCATTTCTTGAGTAATTTCTTTTTCATCACAAGGTGCTTCAAAAACAGTGCTTTCTTTTGAAGCTCCAGCATCAGAAAAGTTCTTGTTATCTTTTCCTGATTTCTTGATTTTAGCACCTTCTAAAGGGACTAATGCTAAACCATCTCTAAAAGAAAAACCCTTTTCGGAAACATCAGAAGCCCAAGCAATAGAGAAGTCGTTCAACAAAGCATTGTCTATTACCTCAACCATTTCGTCCATCGGAATATTGTAAACCGATTTCATCATCCAATTGTCTTGAACTTCAATAATAAATTCTTCGTAAAAAGGGTGGTGCGTATACGAACTAATAAAGATATAATCGTCTGCATCAAATTTAACAGATTTTGCAAAAGACTTTGGGGTAAACTCTTTACCCATGTACTTAAATTTAGCAGGAATTTCTCCGAGATAGGTATCTAAAACAGCTTCATAGGCTGGTTTCCAAAGTGGTGTAAGCGTATTCTGTTCTGCATCTACAACAGCTTTAACAATACCGTGTAATACATGATCCATTTCGCCGTGGTTAAATGTTTCTTCATTTGCAGGTTTGCCTGTGTAAACCTCTAAAGGAACTATACCGTGCGCTTTTATCATTTCACTAACGTCATGAAAAGCGCCCCCTGGCCCAAAATTTAAATAACCGTGCATGCGTACATATTTTTCCGCTTTGTCTGCATAGGTGTTTCTAACAATAAACATTTCAGACAGTTCGTGCTTACCACCGCCCATGCGCATAATTTCAGACTCAATAAAAGACAATGCTGAAAAACTCCAGCAAGTACCTGTTCTGCCTTGACTTTGAACTTCTGTTGCTTCTATATCGTTAACTACCGTAAACCTGTATTCACTTCCAGCTTTGTTCGTAATAATGTCTTGAGCGTTAAGAGATGAAAGCATTCCGGTAAACGCTAAAAATAGGGTGATTTTTTTCATTAGATTAAATTTGATTTGTTTTACGTATAATACGTTTAAGATTGGTGTAAAGTTATAAAGAATTAGTTACCGAACATATTTAGTTCGATATAGTGTATTAAAGAGTGAATTACTTTTATGTGGATTTCTTGAACTCGATCAGCATATTCAGAGTGAGGTGCACGAATTTCAACATCGGCTAAAGCGGCCAACTCCCCTCCTGTTTTACCTGTAAGCGCAATTACCTTCATTCCTTTTGCTTTAGCTGTTTGAGCTGCATTTATAACATTTTTAGAATTCCCACTGGTACTTATAGCAATCAAAACATCGCCTGGGAAGCCCATGCCTTCGATAAAACGTGAAAACACAGCATCGGCACCGTAGTCATTAATAACACACGACATGTAAGACGGATCGGAAATAGCCATGGCAGGCAAAGAAGGTCTATTGTTTCTAAATCGACCCGAAAGTTCTTCTGCAAAATGCATCGCATCGCACATTGAACCGCCATTACCGCAACTCATAAGTTTCCCTTTTTGTTTAAAAGAGTTCACAATTAAAGCGCCTGCATTTTCAATAGCCAAAATGTTTGCATCGTCGGAGATAAAAGAAGTTAATACTTCTTGAGCTTCTAAAAATTGGGAGCGAATTGTATCCATGTTAACTACTAAATTGTTTTTATTGATAGTATATCTTACTTAGTAAAGGCCAACAATCCTCTGTTTAACCAATCTTTAAAAACAGCAACAGAACCATAATCTTGGTAATTGGCATTTTCTAGCAAAGGTTGCGCTTTACGATCTAACATAACGTAATAAGGCTGAGAATTTGTCTGATACGTATTGGCTTGTAAAACCATCCATTTATCACCTATGGTCCTTACTTTTTTTGTTTTACCAGCCAAAGTAGTTTCATACTGATCTTCTGTTGGCAGTTTTTTCCGATCATCCACATACAAAGAAATTAAAACTACTTCATTTTTAAGGATGTTTTTAATTTGAGTATCGGACCATACGCCTTGTTCCATTTTACGACAATTAACACATGCTTTACCGGTAAAATCGAGCATTACAGGCTTGTTAACCGATGTTGCATAAGCCATACCTTCATCGTAATCGTGAAAAGCCATAATTCCCTGCGGCCCCAAATGCTGTCCCTCTTCCTTAACCACTTCTTCTCCTCCTAAAGTATAACCTACTCCATACGGAGATTCGCTATACTCTTGTGGTGGCGGAAATGCGCTTATTAATTTTAGTGGTGCTCCCCATAAACCAGGAATCATATAAACGGTAAAAGCACCCGTAATAATGGCCATAAACAAACGACCAACAGATAGGTGATTTACATCACTGTCGTGAGAGAGTTTTAGCTTGCCTAATAAATACATGGTGAGTAATCCGAATATGACAATCCAAATCGAAATAAAAGTTTCTCTTTCTAAAATGTGTAAATCCAAGACTAAATCTGCATTAGAGAGAAATTTAAAAGCCAGCGCTAATTCTAAAAAGCCTAAAACAACTTTTACAGAATTTAACCAACCACCCGACTTTGGTAATGAGTTTAACCAGCCAGGAAATGCCGCGAAAAAGGCAAATGGAAGTGCAATAGCTAAGGAGAAACCGAACATTCCGATAATTGGACCAATGTAAGATCCTCCTGAAGCAGCTTCAACTAAAAGAGTGCCAACTATAGGACCGGTACAAGAAAAAGAGACTAAAGCCAGCGTAAAGGCCATGAAGAAAATACCAAGTAAACCGCCTCGATCTGAGGCAGAATCCGCTTTGTTAATCCAAGAGCTAGGCATCGTAAGTTCAAATGCACCTAAAAAAGAGGCGGCAAACACAATTAATAAAACAAAAAACGCAAGGTTAAAATACACATTTGTAGCCATATTATTTAGAGCATCTGCTCCAAAAACTGCTGAAACAAATACCCCTAAAACCACGTATATACCAATGATTGACAAACCATAAATGAGCGCATTTTTAATTCCGGAGGCTTTATTTTTACTTTGTTTTGTAAAAAAACTTACCGTCATGGGAATCATTGGGAATACACAAGGGGTTAATAAGGCTATAAAACCACTTAAAAATGCAATAATAAAAATACTCCAAACGCCTTCATCGGTAGAAGAGGATTTAGAAGATGAAGAGGAATCATTTAATTGTGCAGCAGGTAAAACAACTTCCACATCTACCCATTCCGGAGGTAAACACATTGAACTGTTACAAACCATAAATTCAAATTCTCCTTTCACAATGGAAGATTCGTTTGAAAGTAATTTAATTCTTTGCGTAAAAACGGCTTTGGTTTCAAAGTACCTCAGTACACTCTCAAAATTTGGATCGTATTCCTCTTGAGGAATGCCCTCATTAACGTTGCCGATGTATTGGATCGCAGTATTTTCAAAAAAGGTGAAGTTGGTGGATACCGGACCTTCTCCAGCATCTTGCGCATACATATGCCATCCTTCTTCAATAGTGGCTGTTAGTATTAAATCAACTTCGTTTTCGACTACCGCACCTAGTTCAAAATTCCATTTTACAGGATCTTGAATTTGACCGAACGAAACAAGGGTAATCAATAAGGTTACGAATAAACTGTATAGTGATTTCATATATTTATTTTTGCAATTCATTTTTTAGAAGCTCAAACAATTCTTCAGATCTTTGTGTACCTACTACATATTCTAGGCCATCTTTATCAATAAGTAAAATGGCGTCTTTTCCACGTGTATAAAAATGGATTCTACCTTTGCGGTGTAGATTGTAAACTGAGCGTCTTATATAAAAATTAGAATATACAATTTGCTCAACTGAAACAATACTAGACAAGTCTACCTTAACTTTTTTAGAGGTCCATAAGCCGTCAAAAACAAGGCTTCCATTTACAAGAGTTGTTTGAAGATGGAGTACAAACATTAAAACAGCTGACAGAACTAGGGTAAATATTCCCATATAAAAAAAAAGATGGGTGTTCTCTGCTTCAGAATTAGAGAAATAATAAGCGCAAAAGAAAAAAAGCCCCAATATAATTCTACGGAGGTTTGAAAACCTACTGTAGCCCAAATATTGCTTTTCATGAAAATGAATTTTCGCTGGCATACTCAATCTTTAATTAGCTCAACAAGGTAAACTTTTTGACCATTCTCTACAAGTTTAAATCGCTCATCGATGCGATGTCCAACAACCCAAACTATTTTAGTAGCTGAGCACAGAACCCATGTATTTCTTTTTTCAAAAATACTAAGTTTAGTATCTATAAAAAAATCACTCAGTTTCTTTTTTCCTCGCATACCTAAGGGTTGAAATACGTCGCCACTTTCCCATTTCCTAAGTACAAGAGGAAACGCTAACCGATCGTAATCGAGGGCTGCAATTAAAGGATTAGTAGACACTTTAAAACCGCTGGTAGGAAGCTGCTTAAAGGTTAAGTTAAAAGGAGATGATACTGAGGTAAGATCTTCTTGAATAAAAAATTGAGCTGATGTGGACGATACGGTTTTTTTTAAGACTAAACTTGTTCTGTTCTTTAGCAACTCATGCGTGTTACTAGAAATAACTTTGCCGCTTGGCGCTCGAAACAAATGAGAAATGGCTTTCCAGTCTTGAAAACCGTATTCAGAGAGAAAATAGAACAGCACATCAATAGGTGCCGGATAAGTTTGAAGTACCTCTAAATTAAAATGTAGGTCACCATTCACTTCCTTGAGCAATTCAGCTCTGCATTTATCGTAAAAAAAAGCTAAATTTTGTTGGCTGTTTTCAAATCGTTCTGCGTTTTGTTGCATGGTAGCAGCTAAAGAGGGATTCAGCTCCTTTAGTACCGGCAAAACCTTATGGCGGAGTTTGTTACGTGCGTACTTTAAAGAAGCATTACTGCTGTCTTCTCTGTAAGAAATTTTACGGGTACGCATCCAAGCCTCAAGTTTGGCTCTATCGGTATATAATAATGGACGTACCAAATGATTTTGAATAGATAAAATGCCGTGCAAGCCTTTTAAACCTGTTCCACGAGAAAGATTGAGTAAAATAGTTTCTACTTGGTCGTCTTGATGGTGTGCTGTAGCAATATAATCGATTGCGTTTGATAGGCGAAGTTCCGTAAACCAAGCGTAACGTAGCTCACGCGCTGCCATTTGAATAGAAACAGAGTGCAGCTTTGCATAAGCTAGGGTGTCAAAATCTTTTGAGAAAAAAGGAAGGTTGAGGTGTTTACATGTATGCGAAACAAAGTCATGATCTGCGTCAGATTCGGTTCCGCGAAGTTTAAAATTACAATGCGCAACACTGATCTTGAAATTAGCCAACTTAAATAGGTGTAGTAAAGCAACAGAATCTAAGCCACCACTAACAGCAACAAGAATTGTTGACTGCTCACTTAAGCCAATACTTTGGCAATATTTAAGAAACTGTTTTTGCATAATTACCTTGCAGGACTTCAAATAAAGCTTTCGCTTTTAATAAGCATTCTTGGTATTCCATTTCGGCATCAGAACCAATCGTAATTGCGCCACCAACCATAAAGGAAAGATACTCATTTATAGCATTGTATTGTATACTTCGGATGACTACATTAAAATCAAAATCTCCGGTTGGAGTTATGTAACCAATTGAGCCAGAATAAAGGCCTCTTTTGGTTATCTCGAACTTTTCGATAAGTTTCATGGCACTAATTTTTGGAGCACCCGTCATAGAGCCCATTGGGTAAGTTGCTTTAAACACATCAGACAATTCGCAATCAGGACTTTGTTCGCAACGAACGGTCGAAATCATTTGATGCACTTGCTCGAAACTGTAAATCCCAAAAAGCTCGTCAACCTTAACGGAGTTTTTAGCAGCTATACGAGCTAAATCGTTACGAACTAAATCAACAATCATCACATTTTCCGAACGTTCCTTTTCATCTTTGTATAAGAGCTCTTTTAAAAGCTGGTCTTCTTTAGGGGTAACTCCACGTTTTTTGGTTCCCTTTATAGGCTGAGAAATTAATACAGAATCACTCTTTTTAAGGTAGCGTTCTGGACTGGCAGAAAGTAAGTAGGCATCTTTACTTTTATAAAAACAAGAAAAAGGAGCTTTGGAAAGCCTATTTAGAGCTCTAAATACTTGTAGAGGATTTAAAAAGGTCTTTTCAGCATAAAATTCCTGACAATAATTCATTTCGTAAAGGTCTCCAGCCTGTATATGTGATTTAATTTGATTTACATTAGACAAATACGACTCCTTGCTAACTCGATTTTTAAGAACTCCAGTGAACTTATAGTCAACACAATCATAAGCAGCAACTTGACTAAAATCAAAAGGTTTGAAATTTGAATGGTGGTAAATGGTTACACAATCTGCTTTAAAAAGAAACAGGTATTTAGGCACAAAAAAATGAAGGGGCTCAAATTGAATACCGTCTGGATGAATGGATGTTAATTTTTCGACACCGTTTTTTAAATCATAGGAAAGCGCTCCAAAAATCCAATCTTTGTGTATTTGATGAAAATTTTGCAAGGCCTCAAAAGCATTCAACTCTTCAGCATATAATTCGTGAGCTGCACCCGCAGCAATTGCCCAATCAAAAGAAGAATTACCGATAGAGTTACCGTGAAAATTGCCATCGAGTAATACTAAAGAAGACTCATGCTTAAAAAAGTCTAGTAGAGTATACTTAAGGTCTGGTTTGCCGGAACAATTGAACTGCGTTTGAAATTTCATAAAACAAATATAGTGATCCCCAAAAATAGAAAAGCAACTAAATAAACAAAAAAAAGTTCGTCTTATCCAGACGAACTTTTAACTAAGTTACTAAAATTTATATATGTAAAGCACGTTTGTCAGTTGCATCTAAAGCAGCCTCTTTAAAGGCTTCTGTAAAAGTAGGATGTGCATGGCAAATGCGCGCAATATCTTCAGCAGATGCACGGTACTCCATAGCAACAACAGCTTCGGCAATTAAATCGGCAACACGAGGCCCAATCATGTGTACCCCTAGAATTTCATCCGTATTGGCATCGGCTAATACTTTCACAAATCCGTCTGTATCACTAGAGGCTCTCGCTCTACCAGATGCTTTAAAAGGAAACGAACCTGATTTGTAATTGACACCAGCTTCCTTTAATTCTTCTTCTGTTTTACCAACGGCAGCAACCTCAGGCCATGTGTAAACAACACCCGGAACCAAATTGTAATTCATATGAGGTTTTTCGCCTGCCATAAATTCTGCAACAAAAACACCTTCTTCTTCCGCTTTATGAGCCAACATAGCTCCACGAACCACATCACCGATAGCAAAAATATTCGGTTCGGAGGTTTGCAAATTTTCGTTTACATCTATACGACCTCTTTTATCAACAGTAATGTTCGTATTTTCTAAACCTAATTTGGCTGTAAAAGCAGTACGACCCACAGAAACCAAACAGTAATCTGCAGTAAAAACTTCTTCCTCACCCTTTTTGTTGGTTGCTTTAACAATTACTTCGTCTCCAACACGCTCCACAGAAGTAACACCTGTATTTAACTTAAAATTAAACTTAAGGTCTTTCTTTAGTACTTTTCTGAGTTCCTTACCTAAAGATTTATCCATACTTGGAATGAGTCCATCGGCATATTCAATAACCGTAACTTCAGCACCTAATCTACCGTATACAGAACCCAACTCCAAACCTATAACACCACCACCGATTACAATAAAACGCTTGGGTACTTCCGTTAAACTTAAGGCTTCGGTAGAGGTAATTATTCTTTCTTTATCTACAGAAACAAAAGGCAATGATGAGGGTTTTGAACCTGTAGCTATAATGGTTTTAGTCGCTTCTATTTGATGGCTTCCCTTTTCCGATGAAATGTTTATTTGGGTAGAATTGGCAAAGGATGCCCAACCCTGAAGCACATCAATTTTATTTTTCTTCATTAAGAAATCGATACCACCACAAGTTTGCTCAACTACCGCATTTTTACGTTTCATCATCTGAGCAACGTTAATCTTTGGGGTGTTAATTTCTATACCGTGTTCATCGAAATGATGTGCAGCATTAAAAAAATGCTCTGAAGAATTTAAAAGAGTTTTAGAAGGAATACAGCCAACATTTAAACAAGTACCACCAAGTGTATCGTATTTTTCTATAATAGCTGTTTTTAAGCCTAGTTGAGCACAGCGAATAGCTGCAACATAACCACCAGGTCCAGATCCTATTACGGCAACATCGTATTTTTCCATGAGCACTATTAAATGTGTTTGTATTAAATGCGCCACAAAAATACAATTGTTAATTTAAATAACTATTGAATGAAATGGTTTTATCTAAGCGCAAACAAAAAAAGCATCCCGAAGGATGCTTTTTAATGTAAAAATATAAGAAGTAATTATTGAGAAACTAAATAGGTTATTCTCTTTGGAAATTAACCGAAGTAGCAGCTCCATTAACAAACATCATATAAGCTTCACCTGGAGTAAATTGAGTAATCTGAGCAAAAGCTGCAGACCAAAACTGACCAGATACATTCTTGATTACTTGGAACGTATTTGCAGTACCTGCTCCATTTTCTAAAGCAGCATCCATAGCAGTAACAATGTTGTTTTCTGAATCAACATCACCTGTAAAGGCAACCATATTCCAACCAGCAGAAAGTGTATACTCTATACCAGATATGTAACCACTTTCTTTCTGGAAATTAACCGAAGTAGGAGTTCCATTAACAAACATCATATAACCTTCTCCTTGAGTAAAGTCAGAAATTTGTGCGAAAGCAGCTGACCAAAACTGACCAGAAACATTCTTAATTACTTGGAATGTACCTGCAGTACCTGCATCATTACCTAAAGCATCATCCATTTGAGCTACAATACCATTATTATCAGCAGTACCGGTGTAACCAACCATATTCCAACCAGCAGATAATTCATACGAAATTGCTTCACCAGAAGAATCGTAAGTACAAGACTCATCATCTGAATTTGCAGCATCGTTATAGTTATTAGCTTCTTCATCTGTACAACCTAATACTGCATCTACACAAGAATCATCATCTGTGTTGGCATCAGCGTCAAAGTTGAATGCAGCAGCATCTGTACATCCGTTTACAACAGCTTCACAACCACTGTTCGTATTCGCAGAAGCATCATAGTTAAAGGCTAAAGAATCTGTACAACCTTCTACAATAGCTTCACAAGAAGAATCGTCGGTATTTGCAGAAGCATCGTAGTTGAATGCTAAGGCATCTGTACAACCTAAAGCTACGGCTTCACACGAACTATCGTCCGTATTCGCAGAAGCATCGTAGTTGAATGCTAAGGCATCTGTACAACCATTTACAACAGCTTCACAAGAAGCATCGTCGGTATTTGCAGAATTATCAAAGTTGAATGCAGTTGCATCCGTACAACCTAAAGCTATGGCTTCACATGAACTGTCGTCCGTATTCGCAGAAGCATCGTAGTTGAATGCTAAGGCATCTGTACAACCTTCTGAAACGGCAACACAAGAATTGTTAGTTGTGTTAGCAGCAGCATCAAAGTTAAAAGCATTTGAATCTGTACAACCTAGAGCTACAGCTTCACATGAACTGTCATCTGTATTTGCAGAAACATCGAAATTGAAAGCTAGGGCATCAGTACAACCAGATACAATGGCGATACAAGAATTGTTATCTATATTGGCAGCAGGATCGTAATTGAACGAAGAAGCATCCGTACAACCTAAAGCTACCGCTTGACAACTATTGTCGTCTACAACCGCTAAATAGTTGTAATTAATAGCTAAACCGTCGGTACATCCTTCAATAAATTCACAAACAGTGTTGTCAATAGTTACGTTAGAAGCAACAACTGAATTGAATACATCTGACGATGCATCTGCAACAGGAAGGTAATTTTCAGCTAAGGGATCTATACAAACACTTGTAGCCATTCGAGTACCAAAATCATAAATACATGGATCTGTAGAATCGTCAGCACTCGTTAAGTTTACCGTTGCTAAAGCGTTATAATTAGTAACAAATGCGTAGTCATAGGTACATCCGTATACAACCTCAATACATGCACCCTCTATTTGAGTATTTACATCCTCATTGTAATTAGCTGCTAATGGATTCATACAACCTCCAATAATAGCTTGACAAGAATTGTCGTCTACATTTGCAGTAGCATCAAAATTAAAGGCTAAAGGGTTGATACATCCTAAAACAACTGCGATACAAGAATTGTCGTCTGTATTGGCTGAGGAATCGAAGTTAAAAGCAGATTCGTCTGTACAACCTAAAGCAACTGCGGTACAAGACCCATCGTCTGAATTTGCAGCAGAATCGTAATTAAAGGCTAAAGGATTTGTACAACCTAAAACAACTGAAATACAAGAATCATCATCTGTATTTGCAGCAGGATCATAGTTAAAAGCAGATTCGTCTGTACAACCTAAAGCTACTGCCAGACAAGAAGCATCATCTGTATTCGCTGAAGAATCAAAGTTAAAAGCTAAAGGATTGGTACAACCGTTTGCAACAGCTATACAAGAGCCATCGTCTGTATTAGCGTTAGCATCGTAATTAAATGCCGAAGCATCTTTACAACCGTTTACAACAGCTGTACAAGAACCATCGTCTGTAGTAGCGTTAGCATTGTAATTAAATGCCGAAGGATTGGTACAACCAGAAACATCACCATCATCACCACCACAAGAGGCTTCTGTTAGAACACCAGCAGCTAATTGTGGTACCATATTGTTTGTCGAGTAAGTAACCGGGGTTGGCATAGTAACATC
>JAOGVT010000024.1:0-13554 GCA_028110365.1 Flavobacteriales bacterium | reverse complement strand
AACAACCTAATAAAAAAATATTAGGCGTAATTCCTCTCTATTTAATTGTATACAATCTATCAAAAGAAGGGAAAGACAATAATTATTTTAAAAAAATTGGGGAGCCTCCCGTATTATTAAACCATCGATTAACTCGGAAATCATCAACTCAAATTGAACTCTATTATAAGAACAGAGGATACCTGAACGCAAAAGTTGATTATAATGTTAAGGCACACAAAAATAAAGCTCGTGTTACATACTCTATAATCTCTGGAAAAAAATACAAACTAAATAAAATTAAGGTTAGTCCAACAAAAAATAAAAATATAGAACTTTTAATTGATGATGTTTTAAAAAACTCTAAAATTAAGAAAGGTAATTCCTATAATTTTAAGGAACTTGAAAAAGAACGTATTCGAATATCCGACAGAATTCAAAACAAAGGTTTTTATCAATTTAACAAAGAATTTATTTATTTTTTGGCTGATACAAATCAACTCAATCATACTGTTGACTTAAATCTAATAGTTAAAAATGTAGAAACAGAAGAGCTTGGAAGCATTATAAAACAGCCTCATAAAATTGGTGTTATTGGAGAACTAAATATTTACCTAGATCACCAAGACTCAATACCTACAAATACATTAAAATTTAAAGAAATCAATTTTATATATCACGGAGATAAACAAACGTTCAATTTAAACAGAATATCCGAAAAAATAATACTTAAAAAAGGGATGCATTACAATAAAAATTTAGTGAAAAAGATGTACGAATCCCTTTCAGAATTAAAAAATTTTAAAAAAATAGACATTCAATTCAGAGAAATATCTTCAGCACTTAAAACATCTAATTTAAGCGTAGACATTTATTTAAAAACTGGGAAAAAAATAGCCTATTCTATCGAAGCAGAGGCAACCAGTAATCCAACGCTTAATGAAGGTGTATCAATTGCTGCCTCAATTAGCCACTACAATATATTTAAAGGATCTGAGCATCTTCAATTAACCTATAAAGGGTCTAATAACTTTAACAATATCAATGAAAATGGGATGGTATTAAATTTAACAATTCCAAGCCTAATAAGTCCGATAAAATTTAAAAAAGTGATGAATAAAAACTACAGAACAAGTACAGTTCTATCATTAGTGGTTTCAAAACAAGAAAGACCCGAATTTACCAGAAATACAATTACTGGAAACTTTGGATACCAATGGAAAACAAACCTCAGTCAGCTTCATAAGTTAGCACCTTTTACTATTAGTTATGTAAATTTTGAAGGAGACTCAACAGACTTAAGTCAAATTTCAGAGTATTTAATTGCAAAAAATTATTCCAACCATCTCATCCCCTCAAGTTCATATACATTTAGTTTTTCTAATCTAAATTCAACTAAATTAAAAAATCACACTTTTTTTAAATTTTATATTGAATCTTCTGGAAGTATATTAAACGCATTAGCCAAACCTTTAAACTTTAACAAACTAAAGGACGATACTGGAACAGAAATACTACAAGACAATGGGAAACCTAGCTACACTCTAAAATTGTGGAATAATGAAAACATCTTTACGCAATACATTAAAACAAGTTTAGATTACAGATATTATTTGCAAATAGACAAAAAAAACAATATCGCTGTAAGGGTAATGGGTGGAATTGCTTACGCATTTGGAAATACAAATCAAGTCCCTTTTCATAAAAAGTTTTCAGCAGGTGGACCTAATGATTTAAGAGGATGGAGAGCCTACAAAAGGCCAACTGGAATGCAACTAACTACGGACACATTGTACACAGGAGGAGTAAAACTGTTAACTAGCTTAGAGTACCGTTTTAATGTAATTAATAAACTAAAAGGTGCCGTATTTATGGATGCTGGAAATATTTGGGAATTAGAAGTTAATAATGCAATACATGAAGCTGCAAATTTTAATTGGGCTGATTTCACAAGTGAAATAGCTATAGATGTAGGGTTTGGGCTGAGATATGATTTTCAATATTTTATATTAAGAACTGATATTGGATTCCCTGTCAGAGAACCAAATTTGGGTACTGAAATGCGATGGAATAATCTAAACTTTAAAGACTCTCAATTGAATATAGGATTGGGCTATCCTTTTTAATAAAATACTTAGACCCTCTTAAATATTTGATTAGATTTGCATAGTTAATTATTTCAAATACTAAATATGGCTCATAAATTTAAATCGGGAGTTATAGCAGGCGATGAAGTTCAAGAACTCTTTAAATTCGCTAAAGCACATAAATTTGCTCTACCAGCAGTTAACGTAACCTCGACTTCTACAGTAAATGCTGTTATAGAATGTGCCGCAGAATTAAACTCACCTGTTGTAATTCAATTTTCACGAGGAGGTGGACATTTTTTTGCGGGTAAATCCTTAGATAATAAAAACGAACAAGCAGCAATTAATGGTTGCATATCTGGTGCATTGCACGTCCATCAAATGGCAAAATTATATGGAGCAACTGTAATTTTACATACAGATCATTGTCAAAAATCGTGGTTAACATGGATAGATGGACTAATTGAGGCAAGTGAAAAGCACTATGCTATTTACGGAATACCTTTATTTTCATCTCATATGATTGATTTGTCAGCAGAGCCCATTAAAGAAAACATTGAAATCTGCAAATCTTATCTTGAAAGAATGAGTAAAATTGACATGACTCTAGAAATTGAGTTAGGTGTAACAGGTGGCGAAGAAGATGGAATTGACAATAGTGAAGTAGACAATGCCGATTTGTATACTCAACCCGAAGAGGTTGCTTTTGCTTACCAAGAATTAAATAAGATTTCAAATCGGTTTACAATAGCAGCATCTTTTGGAAACGTACACGGCGTTTATAAACCAGGAAATGTATTATTAACACCTATTATTCTAAAAAACTCACAAGAATTTATTCATCATAAGTACAACACAGAAGATCCAAAACCTGTAGATTTCGTTTTTCACGGTGGGTCAGGATCAACCTTAGATGAAATAAGAGAGGCTATATCATACGGCGTAATCAAAATGAATATCGATACAGACTTACAGTATGCATTTACTGAAGGAATAAGAGATTATATTCTAAACAAAAAAGACTATTTGATAAAACAAATTGGAAATCTAGAAGGATCTGATTTGCCAAACAAAAAACATTACGATCCACGTAAGTACCTTCGCGAAGGAGAACTTACATTCAAAACACGCTTAAAAAATTGTTTTGAAGATTTAAATAATATTAACACACTCTAATCAGGCAATATGGTTTGGTTTAAAAGAAAAGACCGAAAGGTTGTTACAGAAACAAAAGACAAAAAGGAAATCCCCGAAGGTCTATGGTACAAATGCCCAAAATGTAAAATTGTTGTTACATCAGAAGAACACAAAAGCACATTATGGGTTTGCCAAAAATGCAATCACCACGAGCGCATAAACTCAAATGAGTATTTTGAACTTTTATTTGATGAAGGCTTATACACCGAGCTAGATGCAAATATGACTTCAGGAGACCCGCTTGAATTTGAAGACACTAAAAAATACGTTGATCGTATAGAAGCTACGCAAAATAAAGCAGGATACAAAGATGCTGTTACCACAGGGTATGGAAAGCTAGATGGCAAAGACATTAGTATTGCTTGTATGAATTTCAATTTCATTGGAGGATCTATGGGGTCAGTGGTAGGTGAAAAAATTGCACGTGCTATTAAATATGCTATTGATCATGAAATTCCATTCATGATGATTTCGAAATCTGGTGGAGCTCGAATGATGGAAGCGGCATTTTCTCTGATGCAGATGGCTAAAACATCAGCTAGACTTTCTCAATTGTCTAAAAAAGGAATTCCTTACATCTCTATGCTAACGGATCCTACAACAGGAGGTATAACGGCTTCTTTTGCTATGTTAGGTGATATAAATATTGCTGAACCAGGAGCATTAATTGGTTTTGCGGGGCCAAGAGTCGTAAAAGAGACCATAGGTAAAGACTTACCAGAAGGGTTTCAAACGTCTGAATTTGTCAAGGAACATGGGTTCTTAGACTTTATAGTAGAACGTAAAAACTTAAAATCTAAAGTAAGTCAATTTTTACGAATGACATATTACAACCAATCCAAGTAATATTAGAGCAAAAAGAGTATATTTGCAAACGATTTTTACATAACTAACATTAAAAACAATTTAGGCATGTACCTTACAACAGAAAAAAAACAAGAGTTTTTTAAAGCTCACGGTAAAAACGAACAAGACACTGGTTCTGCAGAAGGACAAATTGCACTGTTCACATTTAGAATTACGCACTTAACTGAGCACCTAAAAAGCAACAAAAAAGATTACGGTACACAACGTTCTCTTATCGCTTTAGTAGCTAAAAGAAGAAAACTTCTCAATTACTTAACTAAAGTTGATGTATTACGTTACAGAAGTATCGTTAAAGAATTAGGATTAAGAAAATAATTTTCGAATCCATAAAAGGCAATTTATAATTGCCTTTTTTTGGTTTACATAAGTTGGCTTTTGGCAATCAGAATTATTCTCAAATAATTAACCATAACTTATAAAAACCATAGGCTTTATAACCTAAAAGTAAACCAAAACCTGATTGTTAAAAGCATAAATAATAAGCGTATTATGATCCCACAAGGACTTAAACAAACCATCGATTTAGGAGATGGAAGAACAATTGAAATTGAAACTGGTAAACTAGCAAAGCAAGCACATGGATCTGTAGTAGTTCGCATGGGAGATACAATGCTTTTAGCTACAGTTGTATCTAATAAAGATGCAAAAGAAGGTGTTAACTTTCTTCCTTTAACAGTAGATTATCGTGAGAAATTTGCCGCCGACGGTAGGTTTCCTGGAGGATTCTTAAAAAGAGAAGCAAGACCATCTGATCAAGAAATTCTTGTTATGAGATTAGTAGACCGTGTATTACGTCCACTATTCCCATCTGATTACCATGCTGACACACAGTTGATGATTCAATTGATGTCTTACGATAAAGATTGTATGCCAGACGCATTAGCTGGTTTAGCTGCATCAGCTTGTTTAACACTTTCAGACATTCCTTTTGAAGGACCGATCTCTGAAGTACGAGTAGCACGTGTAGATGGTAAATTTATTGTTAATCCTAACCCAGAGCAAATAGAAGCTGCTGACATGGACCTTATGGTTGGTGCATCTTTGGACAGTGTTGCCATGGTTGAAGGAGAGATGGATGAAGTTAGTGAGGCTGACATGATCGAAGGGATCAAAGTAGCTCACGAAGCAATTAAAATACAATGTAATGCACAACTTGCATTAGCTGAGGCTGTAAAAGTTGGAGCTAAAAGAGAATACTCTCACGAGGAAGCGGATGATTTAGATTTGTTAGCTCAAGTAAAAGAGGCTTGTTACGATAAATGTTATGCGGTAGCCAAAAGTGGTAACCCAGATAAATATGCAAGGAAAGTTGCGTTTGGAGAAATTAAAGATGAATTCTTAGCAACACTAAGCGAAGAAGATCGTTCATCAAAATCTTTCTTACTCGGAAAATACATTCACCAAGTAGAAAAAGACGCAGTGAGAGCTGTTGTACTTCATGAAGGTATTCGTTTAGATGGTAGAGCAACAACCGATATCAGACCTATATGGAGCGAAGTTGATTATTTACCAACAGTGCATGGGTCTGCTGTTTTTACTAGAGGTGAAACACAATCTTTATCTACAGTTACGTTAGGAACTGCACTAGATGTAAATCGAATTGATAATGTAACCTTTAGAGGTTCTGAGAAATTTTATTTACACTACAACTTCCCTCCTTACTCAACAGGTGAGGCTCGACCAATTCGTGGCGTAAGCCGTAGAGAAATTGGACACGGAAATTTAGCGCAAAGAGCTTTAAAAGGAATGATTCCTTCTGACAATCCATACACCATTCGTATTGTATCTGAAATTTTAGAATCGAATGGCTCGTCTTCTATGGCAACCGTTTGTGCGGGTACTTTAGCGCTTATGGATGCAGGTATAAAAATGACAAGACCCGTTTCTGGTATTGCTATGGGACTTATTACTGATGAAGAAACTGGTAAGTTTGCTGTTTTATCTGATATTTTAGGTGATGAAGATCACCTAGGAGATATGGATTTCAAAGTTACAGGAACTGAAAAAGGGATTACTGCATGTCAAATGGACATAAAAGTAAAAGGTTTGTCTTATGATATTCTAACCCAAGCACTTGAGCAATCTCGTGGAGGTAGAATGCATATTTTAGGAGAGCTTCTTAAAACAATTGACGCACCTAGAGCTGAACTTAAACCATATGCACCAAGAATTGAAATACTTCAAGTAGCTAAGGATTGTATTGGCGGAATTATTGGACCAGGAGGTAAAATAATCCAAAAATTACAACTAGATACAGACACAACTATTACAATCGAAGAAATTGATGGTATGGGTAAAGTCGAAATCTTAGGTTCTAACAAAGAAGGAATGGATGCAGCTATAGCTAAAATAAAAGAAATAGCCTTTACTCCTACTGTTGGTGAAGAATATGATGGTCGAGTAAAAAACATACAAGCATACGGTGCTTTTGTTGAAATTGCCCCAGGTAAAGATGGATTATTACACATCTCTGAAATTGACCACAAACGAATTAACAATGTTGAAGACGTATTAAAAGTTGACGACGAGGTCAAAGTGCGAATTATAGATGTGGATCAAAAAACAGGTAAAATGAAATTTTCAAGAAAAGTTTTATTACCTAAACCAGAATCTAAACCAGCAGAATAATTTCTGTTATTTAATACAAATCCTCTCGAGAAATCGAGGGGATTTTTTTTAATTTTGTAAAATGGAAGTCAAATCTTACATCATTGGAATATCTGGAGCTAGTGGGTCTGGTAAATCAACATTTGCAAAGAATCTTGCTCAAAAATTCCCAAAGGATACCGTTCTTATAATTGCACAGGATGCATACTATAAAGACTTAACTACCATGTCATTAAAGGATAAGTCAAATCAAAATTTTGACCATCCTGACTCCTTAGATTTTAAATTACTTAAAGAACATTTGAGTGAACTTAAAAAAGGAACGAAAATATACCAACCAATATATGACTTTAACACACACAGTAGAACACAAAATACGACTCCAATTAATGCCCATAAGATTATAATCGTTGAAGGCACTTTGCTTCTTAGTCAAAAACTAATTTACAAAGATTTTGACTGTAAAATATTTGTAAAATTAGAAGAACAAAACTGTCTAGAAAGACGAATTAACAGAGATATTTCAGAACGTGGAAGATCAAAAGAGGATGTATTGAAACAATACTATGCAACAGTAAAACCAATGTATGACAAATTTATTGCTCCTAGTGAACTTAATGCAGACCTTGTTGTACCTGGATTAAATAATGAAATGCAAATCGAATACATGTATAATGTAATTCTGAAAAAATTAAACCCTTAAAATATAATTGAGTTTATTGTAACCTTCTTATCAACTTCTACGTATATACTAATATTAAAATTAATTTAAATATTTTTCAATGCGTCAACTAAAAATAACCAAGCAGGTAACTAATCGTGAAACTGCTTCGCTAGATAAATACCTTCAAGAAATTGGTAAAGTAGATTTAATAACGGCCGAAGAAGAAGTAGAATTAGCTCAACGCATTAGAGAAGGAGACCAAATAGCTTTGGAGAAACTGACCAAAGCGAACTTGCGTTTTGTGGTATCTGTAGCCAAACAATACCAAAACCAAGGTCTATCCCTACCCGATTTAATAAACGAAGGAAATTTAGGTTTAATAAAAGCAGCACAACGTTTTGATGAAACTCGTGGATTTAAATTTATATCCTATGCAGTTTGGTGGATTCGTCAATCAATTTTACAAGCTTTGGCAGAACAATCTCGTATTGTTCGATTGCCCTTAAATAAAATTGGCTCAATAAATAAAATAAACAAAGCATACGCTTCTATCGAACAAGAAGAAGAACGCGCACCTTCAGCAAATGAAATTGCCACCTTCTTGGATATGAGCGAATCTGATGTAAAGGAATCACAAAGAAACTCTGGACGCCACGTATCTATGGATGCTCCTTTAGTTGAAGGTGAAGATTCCAATCTTTACGATGTATTACGTTCGGGAGAAAGTCCTAACCCCGATCGCGAATTACTGAATGCTTCGTTAAGTATTGAAATAGAACGAGCTTTAGAAACCTTAACACCAAGAGAGGCCGACGTGATAAGACTCTACTTCGGTTTAGAAAGCAAACAATCTTTAACTCTAGAAGAAATTGGAGAACGATTTGACCTAACCAGAGAGAGAGTTCGTCAAATTAAAGAAAAGGCGATCCGTAGACTTAAGCATGCCTCTAGAAGTAAAATATTAAAAACCTACTTAGGGTAAATTATAGAGAAGGCATTTGCCTTCTTTTTTTTATTAAAAGATTAAATATGTCACACTTAATTGCCCCTTCTGTTTTAGCAGCTGATTTTGCAAACATCCAAAAAGACTTTGAGATGATTAACGAGTCTCAAGCCGACTGGTTTCATATTGACGTGATGGATGGTGTTTTCGTGCCCAATATATCATTTGGTATGCCCGTAATAGCAGCGATGAAAAAGCATGCTAAAAAAACAATGGATGTGCACTTAATGATTGTAAATCCTGATCAATATATCAAAACATTTAAAGAAGTTGGTGCCGACATTCTTACGGTACACTATGAAGCTTGTACGCACTTACATAGAACCTTACAAGCTATTAAAGTTGAAGGTATGCAAGCGGGTGTAGCTTTAAATCCACACACACCTGTGCATTTATTGGAAGACATTATTGCTGACATCGATTTAGTATGTATTATGTCCGTAAATCCAGGATTTGGAGGACAATCGTTTATAGAGAATACATATGCGAAAGTAACGCAATTAAAAGACCTAATTCAAAGAAAAGGAGCTAGCACCAAAATTGAAATAGATGGAGGCGTAACCATACACAATGCTAAAAAACTTATTGATGCAGGAGCAGATGTTCTAGTTGCTGGAAGTTTTGTTTTTCAGTCCGAAAATCCCAAGCAAACAATTAAAAATTTAAAGTCGGTTTAAGACTCTAATTACATAATCTAATAGAGCTTCATAAATGCAGCTCTCTTAAAAAACTCTAAATCCACTCAGGATTATTTGTTATTCAAATATAAATCTAAACAGATGTACTTACAATAGGTAAAGATTACTCTAATTTATTTCTTGTTCCAAATAGTTAAGTCTTTGGACAACATTTTAGACAATTAATCATTATAGGGTCTAAACTTACTATAAAGAAGCATTTCAAGTTTTTCATCGATTGGAGTATATGTTGAACCGAAAACTTTATTAATATTATGTACAATTTTATGTACTATACCATAACCAAATACTTTTCTATCATAATACTCTGCAGGTATACAAAAAGGTCAATAACCTTTATTAGACACTAAAGGTTTTTGATTAAATTCTTCTGGAACAATTTCTAGAAAATATGAAAGCTCTGCTAAACCACCTTCTGGATCTTTAACAAAGACTTCAAATATTATAAAGTGCATCTGTTCAATTGGGAAATACTCTTTGAACCTTTCAATTTGTTCAACATAAATACTTCTTTTAAAAAAACGTTTATAAATATCATTTTTTATACGCTCATCTTAGAGGTCTAAACAATCCCCGAACGATAGATTCTCTTTTCCAATACGTATATAATGCCAATAATTTGAATAGGTTCTTTTAACTGGATTTCTTAAAATCCAAACTAATTTCATTTTTGAATTTTGTTCGTAAATACGTTTTGCAGCTTTTGGATCGTAACAATACGCGGGTGTTTTTTCACCAATTATTTTTTGAACAGTATAACTTTTAAACCAAGAAGAATACCACATCTCCCCTTTATTAAAATTTGAGTCTTTATCAAAATAATTAATTTCCTCAGCAGGAATTCCTACCTCTTGATGACTTACAAAATAATCCATCAGAGTTGTGGAACCAGCTTTCAAAGCACCAACTATTAAAAAAATCGGGCATAATTCTACTACCTACTTTCATCTTCGCACATATTTATGAAATAATTGATTAATATCGTCACTTAGCTTAAACCAGATAACAACAAAACTATAAACCAAACCTATACTAATAGATCGCACTAATATTCTTACAATATCAGAATCAATTAAACTGAATGGTATTAAATTAAGAACAATGAATACTAAAACAGTAAGTAAAATCACCTTAAACGTGCTCAACTGAAATGGTTGAATTTTGAAAAGTGAGTATAATACAAGCGTTTTAATAATATTATGGATTAAAATAGCTAATGCTGTAGCCATAGCAGCTCCAACAATACCATAGAGTGGAATGAATATACTATTTGTAATTATTATTATCAGAATCAAAAAAACATTAATATACAGGTCGAACTTATAATAATTCGAAGTTGAAATGATTGTACCATTAACTCCGACAGAAACATCTATTAATTTAGACAGCCCTATATAAAAAAACACCATTTGAATACCTTGATATTTTTCTGGAACAAAAAGAAGTAAATCATTAATATTCATCCAAATACCAATAAATAGTAAAGCACCAATTATCAATTGATTTAAGGCTGTCTTACGATATAAATTCACAATTTCTTGCCTATTGTTTTCTGCCCAAGCTATTGCAAGTAAGGGTTTAACAATCTGTAATATAGAACGTGCAGGAATATTAATAAGTGAAGCCATAAAAAAGGCAACCGTATAATACGCAATATTTTCAAATTCTAAAAAATAGCCCAACATCAACACATCAATTCTATTTACCAAAATTGCTGCTGAAGAAGTTAATAAAGTAACCACTCCATATTTTGACATTTTACGAGCTATATCAGAATCAGGGAATAAAGGAAAACCAAAACTAATATTCAATAACTTTAATCTAAATAAATACACACTTAAGAATAGAACATTTATGCTGTAAAGACCTAACCAGCAATAAATAAATTCACTGAAATTTAAGTAATCTAAACTGAACATACACAGGAATACTAAGGTAGATAACCGCAATATAAGCTCCCTTAAAACAGCAGGAAAGACTGATTTCAATTCTGATCTAGAAATACTTAATAAGACCTCAAAAAACACCAAAGAAGCAACTAATGGAAATATTATTGACTGAAACTCACTAAAAAGCACATTTTTCTTTATATACCCATCAAATAAATAATCACCAAATAAATAAAGGACTAATCCCAATAAGAATATTGACATTAGTGGTACTTGTAGAGCTAACCTGTAAATAAATTTCTTTTGACCTTTTAAATAAGGAAAAAATCGAATAATTGTATTTGGGATTCCTAGATGAGTAAAGTGAGCTAAAATAGTTCCGATAGATAAAATTAACATCACAAGACCGTGCCCATCAGCTCCCAAAACATTTGGAAAAACAAACATGGTATTTAATGCCCCTATAATAACTCCTACAAAACTTATAAAAGTAATATTAAGTCCTTGTTTTCTTACAATACCCATTAGCTATTAAGTTCGTTAATTTTAGCCAAAATTCTGGCTGATGAATTTCCCGCTTGGGACTTGTGAAATAGATTGCGAACTTTTTTACGCTCAATTGATTTATTGTCAGGAAAGTTTAAACTCATATTTAAGCTATTAATAAACTCTTCTTGAGTGTATACTTTGTCTCCTGGAGTGTTACTATCATAATCAAATAAAAACCCTCTATAAGATTGATATTCCTCTAAATCATAAGGAATAAAAACAATAGGCTTATCCACAAGTAAGAAATCTAAATATATAGAAGAATAGTCCGTAACCAAAACATCTACATGTG
Organism: Flavobacteriales bacterium; assembly: GCA_028110365.1. Taxonomy (GTDB): domain Bacteria; phylum Bacteroidota; class Bacteroidia; order Flavobacteriales; family UBA7430; genus UBA6772. Next base: position 1,722 of record JAOGVT010000024.1, on the reverse strand, counting down.
CTAATAACTGTTGAGCATCTGGGAAAATTTCTTGATGAGCTGGAAGAATCCTACTCAAGCTCTCTTCACCATAATTATTACTTATTCGCTCCATTTCCTCTCTATGACCTCGCAATAATAAATACGAATCTTGTTCATCTAAAAACGTATTTAAGGCGCTTAAATCTTTATCCTTAAAGGGAAAAAAAGAAGAACGACTACCATATTCTCTCCAGGTAGGCGCATATAGAATAATCTTTTTTCCCAGATAATTATGCTCAGTAATGAGTTCTGAATTAGGATTAATCAAATAATCATTTCTAGGAGATCCTGTTACCCAAACATCATCAATATGCATTTCGAAACAAGCGGCTAACAAGAATTGTTCGAATGTTGATGAAGCACAAATTGAAGTAAATTTTTGAAAACGTTTCCTAGATTTTGACTCTCGGATTCCTTTTACTTGTAAACTCAACCGTTTTAGAGGGATTCCATGCCATAAATTGATGACATTTTTAGATTTAACATCTAAAAAATAAGGGAAAAAATAAGATGAATCGGAACCATGAGAAATAACAATATTCTTTGTTCTAAGAAAGAGTTTTAGTCCTGAAACACTTTTGGAATAGAAAGTTATATGAGGATAGATAAAATGAATTTGCTTGTACAAGTTCAAATTCTTGACTAATACTCTAACTTTATAGTATTGTGTAGGATTGGATTGTAAATACTCTAAAAAATAACGACTATTATCAGCATAATTATTTTCTGTAAAAAACACAGTTAAAATCTGTTTATCTTTCGAAAAAACAGATTCAATAAGACGAGTAATAAGTGTGATTAAATCAATAAGAATCACACTTAATAACCAGCCTTTAAATCGCTTAAACCTTGTATGTTTAACAGTCATTTATTTTTTAATTATTTCAATAAGTTCAGTTGTAGAAATAGAAGGTGTTCTTTCTAAATATACAACTTCACAAATAGATTTAAATTCATCAAATCTACCTTTCCAGTCGTCACCCATTACCAAAACATCAGCTTTATACTTTTTAATATATTCAGCTTTTAGCTCCAATGATTCTTCAAAAAAGACTTCATCGGCAGCTTTTAAAGCAGCAATAATTCTCGATCTACTCTCTTGTGGACAAACCGGGTACTTTTGCTTTTTACTATAATTTAAAGCATCTGATGAAACACCTACAATTAAATAATCACCTTGAGCTTTTGCGCGTTCAATTATATTTAAATGACCTATATGGAATAAATCAAAAGTACCAAAAGTTATTACTCTTCTCATTTCTTTGTTATCGTTTCTAAGTGTTTCGCAAATGTAGCAGAAACTTCCTTATGCGTAAATTTTTTCACTGAATTAGATGTGGGATTTATTCCTACATTTAAAAACCTATTAAGTTGATTCTGTAAATAACTTTTCAATTGAATTTTATCAGAATAATCAATATTTACTCCTGCTCCATACTCACACAACATTTTTTCAATATCGGTATTATTTGGACCTAAACTCAATACAGGTCTACGTGCACCAAAATACTCAAATACTTTTCCGGGTATTCTACCTCCTACATTACCCGCTTTATTTAGCAAGAGTAAAAGTAATTGAGAGGCTTGCATAATTTCTAAAGCCTCAAGTCTATTTACTTGTCCAACAAAACGAACTTGTTCGAGTAAGCCTAATTTACTAACAACATCTTTTAATGTCTCATTTACTTTTCCAACTAATTG
>JAOGVT010000023.1:0-15943 GCA_028110365.1 Flavobacteriales bacterium | reverse complement strand
CTCACAGCAAACATCCCCGTAAACATTTTGTTGTGGGTTTTGGTTTGGTGGTGGTCTAGAATATAGTCTACAATTTTCTCAAGCCTATCAGGGTTTTCAAAAAGCTCTTTTTTGTTGATGTCTTCCACTTTAATATCGCGGAAGTTTAAACTACTGGTTGCTTTTTCTTTGTACCTACCCACATATTCAATAGAGAATTTTAGTACATTTTCATCTCGTATGGCATCTGTAATTACATATTTGTGAAGGCAGTCGCCAAAGAGTTCTTTTGTAGTTCTCTTACCCAAATCATTCTTTACTGCGTTGTCTGCAAAAATGGGTGTTCCAGTAAAGCCAAAAAGTTGGTGCTTGTTAAAAAAGGAAACAATTCGCTTGTGGGTCTCGCCAAATTGAGAGCGGTGGCATTCGTCAAAAATAAAAACCATTCGCTTTTCCTTTAAAGGAGCCATTTGTGAGGTGTAACGATCACTTCCAATGGCATTGTTCAATTTCTGAATGGTGGTTACCAAAAGTTTGGTATCGTCTGTAAATTGCTTTACAAGTGCCTTGGTATTGTCTGTTCCATCAACACTTCCATCAGAGAAGTTTCTAAACTCTTTTATCGTCTGGTAATCAAGGTCTCTTCTGTCTACCACAAAAACAACTTTGTGCACCTCGGGCATGTGCATGAGTATTTGACTTGCCTTAAAAGAAGTCAAGGTTTTACCACTACCGGTGGTGTGCCAGATATAACCGTTTTTATTGCTGTTTTTAACGCGCTCTATGAGCTTTTCTGTTGCATAGTATTGGTAAGGCCTAAGCACCATTAAAAGCTGGTCTGTTTCTGCCAGAACAATGTATTTACAAATCATCTTTGAGAGGTGGCAAGGCTCTAAAAAGGAGTCTGCAAATTCCGAAAGGTTTGTGATTTTTTGATTGTCTTGGTTTGCCCAGAAAAAGGTTTGCTTGTAGTTTAATGCCTGTGTTCTATTGTTTGCAAAATACTTGGTGTTTACGCCGTTGCTTATCACAAAGAGCTGAACAAATTGAAACAGACCAGAACCACTTCCAAAAGAATGACTCTTGTAGCGAAGTATTTGTTTGTGCGCTTCGCCCATTTCACAACCCCTTCTTTTGAGTTCAATTTGAACCATCGGAAAGCCATTGATTAAAATAGTAACATCGTACCTGTTTTCGTACTTGCCATCAATAGTGACTTGGTTGGTTACCTGGAATTCATTTTTACACCACTCTGTTTGGTTTAAAAAACGGAAGTATAAAATGTCTCCGTTGTCTCTTTCAATATGGTGTTTAATTCCTCGTAATGTTATGGCTCTTTCAAATACACTTCCTGAATTCAAAAGATGCAGCACCTTTTTAAATTCATTGGCTGAAAAGCTTACTTGGTTGTGTTTTTCAAGCTGTGTTTTAAGATTAGACAAGAGCGCTTTCTCATCCTTTATTTGCACAGATGAGTAACCCAAGCCCTTTAATTGACTCAGCAAAAGATTTTCTAAAGCTTGTTCACTCTGTCTAGTCATTCATTTTTAAATTTTGAGCTTATCAGCTCATCCTATTGGTTTAAATTTTGAGCTTATCAGCTCATAATGTTATACAAATAGTTGTTGTAAGAGTCCTTTTTTAAAGGTTTTTGATTGCTGAATTTGTGTTTCTACCAGCTCAATTTTTTTATCTATACCATTTTGGAAAGATGCTATTTTTTGTTGCTCTTTAACACATGGTAAAAAGAGTAAAAGAGTCTTAACTGCTGAAAAATTTACATATATCTGAGTGCCGCCCTGGGATATAGAAAACAACCTTCTCCTAAACCCCTTAGAATTAAGGAATGTCCATGCATATATTGGGGTTATAATGGAAGTATCGCAAATTAATCTCTCACTTCTTTGGTTATATATGTATTTATTATTCTCATCTATGAGAATTGTTGACCCGATAATATCCCCAGTCTTTGTTTTATCATTTAGCACCATTACTTAGTTGTTTTTGTCTAACAACTTCGGTTGTGTTTTTTCGTTTAGTACTATTCTTTGTCCATTATCATAGTAACTTCCATCTGGACGATAATTTCCAATAGAAATAACACAGTGTGTGCCATCATCAGAAAAATAGTTTTCTAATGCTGTTCCACCAATATTATCGAAAACCTCCCCCAACTTTTTCTCCTCCCAGTCAGGGTAGTTGTTTCCGTTGGCATCTTTAAAGCGGATCTCTTGTGAGAATAGTTGACGCATCACGCCTTTTTTGTATTCTTCTAAAAGACTTTTCTTTCGCTCAAGCTTCTGAATTCTTTCATCTACAGCGCTTAAAAAAGAAGCTATTTTTTGTTGCTCTGGAAAAGTGGGGAGTGTTATTTTAATGGATTTAACGTCATCTTTATATAAAGCCCCAATTGTTGAAGACGCATTAATTCTTTTTAGCTTTTTATTACCATTATTGTTTTTAAAGTAATAGTAAATATATTTTGATTCTGTATTGCATTTTAAATTCAATAGATACATGTTTGGGGCAACTGTTGCCCTAATTTTTTCTTTTGGTTCAAAAAAGTATACTTTACCTATTTCACCTCTTTTAGTTATTAGCAACTCATTTCCAAATAAGGGAGTCTTTTTTAGAAAATTGTAGCTATGTTCATCTACATACTTTACGTTTTTCAAGCTTGTATTATTTTCTAAATCAGTTGCTCGAACATACCAAGCATAATTTTTCTCATCAAAAACAGTAACATTACTTTTTACATCAGCAAAACTTCCATTTGCTTCAAAATCTGTTAATAAAGACAAAATATCATTTAGATTTAAAACACTTAATCTATTGCGAAACTCCTTAAATCGAAGCTTAGGAACAGTCATATTTTGAGTAGTAACCTGCACTAAAAAGGAGTTTTAATATTAAGTTGCTTACAGAAATCTGCAATGGTATCATTTGTTTCTTTAAGTTCAGTGTCTAAACCTTGTAGCTCAGCACTTACCGCATCCAAATCAACAGGTTCTTCCTCTTCAAACGTATCTACATAACGCGGAATGTTAAGGTTGTACTCATTTTCTATGATTTCATCCATAGCGGCAACATAACTGTACTTGTCTTCTGCTTCTCTTTGCTCATAGGTAGCTACAATCTTATCTATATGCTTCTGGCGAAGTACATTTTGGTTCTTCACCTTTTCAAAGTGAGCCGAGGCATCAATAAACAACACATTTTCACTTTTGGTTCTACACTTTTTAAAGACCAAAATACAGGTTGGAATACTTGTGCCGTAAAAGATGTTTGCCGGAAGACCAATCACTGCATCAAGGTAGTTTCTGTCCTCAATTAAGTGTTTGCGAATGTGTCCTTCGCCGCTCCTCTAAATAAAACGCCGTGCGGAAGCACAATCGCCATGGTACCATTATCAGCCAAATGATGAATCATGTGTTGCACAAAAGCATAATCAGCTTTACTTTTTGGGGCTAATTTTCCATAATGGCTAAATCGCTCGTCGTTCATATGAAGTGGGTTGGCACTCCACTGAGCCGAGAAAGGCGGATTGGCAACAATAGCCTCAAAGCGCTCATCTGCATGTTGAGGATGCTCAAGGGTGTCGTCTTGTTTAATGTCAAACTTCTTGTAGTGAACATCGTGTAGAATCATGTTCATACGCGCCAGGTTGTACGTGGTTCTATTCAGCTCTTGCCCATAGAAAAAAGACACATCTTTTACCTCTTTGGCAACACGAAGCAAGAGTGAGCCGGAACCACAAGTAGGGTCGTAAACAGATTTCAGTTTTTCCTTGCCTGAGGTAACTATTTTGGCCAATATGGAAGATACTTGCTGCGGCGTGTAAAACTCACCTGCTTTTTTTCCAGCACCAGAAGCAAACTGTCCAATTAAATATTCATAAGCATCACCCAAAACATCAGCATCTGTGTTTTCAAGCTGAAAGTCTATTTGGTCAAGGTGAAAAAGCACCTTAGAGATGATCGTATTTCTTTGCCCATCGGTCTTACCCAATTTGGTAGAGGTAAGGTCGAGGTCTTCAAACAGATTTCCAAAGTCGTCTTCACTTTCCGTACCCATGGTACTCTGCTCAATGTTCTTTAGTATGGTAGTTAGGTCTTCGAGTATAAAAGTGTCGCCGCCCTCTAAAGAGTTTCCTTTTTTAGCTATAAACGTAAACAGCTCCGAAGGCTTTAAAAAGTAACCCAGTTTGGCAAGTGCCTCTTCACGAACAGCCTCCAAATATTCTTTTCCATTAGCGGAGCGCTCCTCAATATCTGTATACAACATGTGGTCTTCCGACAGGAGGCTATTGGCATACAGGTGCATGCGCTCAGACAGGTATTTAAAGAAGATAAAGCCTAGTATATAGTCTCTAAATTCATCCGCATCCATTTTACCTCTAAGGGTATTTGCGATGTCCCACAGTTTTTGTTCGAGTTGTTTTTTATGTTCTTCAGACATTATTAAAAGACTTTAGTATTGTATTTGAATTTTCAATTTCTAAATCTACTAAATTTTTGATTTATTCTGTGCTCTTTTCTAAGATTGATCGCAATGGGGAAAAGAGGCGAAGAAACTTTTACAATACAATCTGCTTCTAAACGGAACCAAGTACATCTAAAAAAAAATAAGCCCTCGATAAAATCGAGGGCTTATCTGCATCTTTGCGGAGAGAGAGGGATTCGAACCCCCGGTACATTGCTGTACGCTGGTTTTCAAGACCAGTGCATTCGACCACTCTGCCATCTCTCCTTTTGATAGCGATGCAAATGTAAACGAATTTTCTAAACTTCAAACAAAAAAAAAGATTAAATTTACCTCACGCTAACAAAATTTTAATCCTATTAAACACTAGGGAAATGAAGAGATTTGGTCTGTACTTTATTCTGTTTTGTATTTTTACTTTTAACTCGTTGAATGCTAAAAATTTACAAGCTAATTTTCAGCACTTCACTTTTCAAAACAGAGCCGGTGCTGCTTACATCGAAACTTATTTTTCATTTTTAAGTACCGAAATTCAGTACGAAACACTTGCCGAAAACGCTTTTCAGGGTTCCGTTTTAATAGAGTTGTCCTTAAAAAAAGGGCAAGAAATCATTCATTTTGATAAATATCTTTTTAAAACCCCAGTACTTACAGACACCTTGCAAGCGCAGTATTTTTTAGACAAGCAAATTTACGCACTTAACCATGGCGAATTTGAATTGGAATTGAAACTTCAAGACCCATTGAGTGGGAATGCACCCCTAACAAGCACCGCTACATTAGGCATCAATTGCAAAGAAAACAAGATTGCTTTTTCCGATTTAATGGTTCTAGACTCCTACGAGTTGGCGAGTACGCAGAGTTTGTTAAACAAATCGGGCTACAACTTAATTCCGAGCCTAGACCAAGGCGCTTATTTTTTAGACGACGCTGACAAACGATTGGACTTTTACATAGAGTGGTACAATACCCAAAAGGACAGCAGCACGCACAACGGCTATTTACTTCATTATTACATAGAGAACGAGCAGTCTCACAAACCCATCACCGGATTTAACACGATTAAAAGAAAAACCAAAGACAAGCAACGTGCTTTTTTAGGCGGGTTCGATTTGACCGAATTGCCCTCTGGAAACTACAATTTAGTGGTTGCTTTGTTAGACAAAGAAGGGGTGGGGCAAGTACAAAAAAGAGTGTTTTTTCAACGTAGAAATTCAGCTACGGTTATGAAACCTCAAGACTATGCCAGTTTAAATTCAAATTCGAGTTTTGTCGATTCTTTCATAGTTGTAGAACAGTTAGCCGAGTATATTTCCGCTTTATTTCCGGTGGCAACACAAAGGGAGTGGGCCTATGCCACAAACCAACTAAAGAATTGGGATTTGGAGCAAATGAAACAATTCTTTTACGGCTTTTGGTACAATAGAAACCCTATTGACCCAGAGCGTGTTTGGTTAGAATATTTAAAAGCGGTGAACAAGGCAAACGAAATGTACGGTACCATTGCGGTAAAAGGATTTGCCACCAACAGAGGCCGCGTTTATTTGCAGTACGGAACCCCCGATTATATAGAAAACTCAGTACACGAAAACTACACCTTGCCTTACCAAATTTGGACGTACTACAAAATAGAAAAACAAACCAACGAAATTTTTATTTTTGTTGAAAATGCCTTGGGTACAAACGATTACGAACTAATCCACTCTACCATGCAAGGAGAAAAGCGAAATGACAATTGGAGAAATTGGATTTACAGAGAGCGAGGCGCTGTAAAAGGCCTAGACAATACTATGGAAAATAGAGATATTAACATAGATTTGAAAAACGATTTAGACGAAAAAGGAAATAGAATTCAACAAGCCCCCGGCGGAAACTAATGAGCATACTCTCAAAACTTCTTTACTATTTAACCCAACTTATTCCGTTTTGGTTGGTACATCTGTGCGCCAATATTCTGGCTTTTGTACTCCAACATGTAGTGAAGTACAGAGCAGCAGTGGTGCGCCAAAACCTTAAAAACGCTTTTCCTACTTATACGAATGCTGCATTAAAAGAAATAGAAAAAAAATTCTACCTCAATTTTTGCGACGTCTTGTTGGAAAACCTAAAGCTCAATTCAATCTCCAAAAAAACCGTTCGTAAAAGAATGAAGTTTTTAAACCCAGCGGTTTTTTCGGATTTAGCAGAAACCGGAAAAGGAGTCATGCTCATTGGGGCGCATTACAACAATTGGGAGTGGATGGCCCTGTCCTTAAGTACGTATTTAAACGAAAAGATGTTTTCGGTTTACAAACCTTTAAACAACAAGCTTTCCGATCGGTTGATGTTAAACGCTCGAGCTCGTTTTGGTGCCAACATCATTCCGATGCAACAATTTCCCAAGGTGGTTTTAAAAAACAAAAACCGAGGAGCTGTTCATTTAATGGTCGCCGATCAAAGCCCACATAGAAGTAAGTTGGATTTCTTTAGTACCTTTTTAAACCAAGATACGCCGGTATTTTTAGGTGCCGAAAAATTAATGAAAGCCGCCAACTTAAACCTCTATTTTGTAGAAGTTCATCGGGTTAAGAGAGGTTTTTACGAAATGAAAATTGTTCCTTTAAACGAACAAAGCACCAATGAAAAAGGACAGGCAACCAAAATGCACCTTTCTCATTTGGAAAAAATGATAATTAACCAGCCAGAAAGTTGGCTTTGGTCGCACAGAAGATGGAAACACAGTCAAAAAAAGTAGCGGTATTAATTCTCAATTGGAATGGTAAGGATTTACTAGAGCGTTTTTTGCCCTCTGTATGTAAATTCAATGCCGATTTTGCCGATGTTATTGTGGTTGATAACGCTTCCACAGACGATTCCATCAAATTTTTAAAAGAAGTTTACCCCGAGTTGGGTAGAATTGAATTTGACGTTAATTATGGCTTTGCAGAAGGGTACAACAAAGCGCTGGCTCAGGTAACTCATCCGTACGCAGTGTTGCTAAATTCTGATGTTAGAGTAAGCGAAAATTGGCTGGAAGCACCTATTGCATTCTTAGATCAAAATAAAAATTACGCTGCCTGTCAGCCAAAAATTCTCGATGAAAAAGCGCCTTCTAAATTTGAATATGCTGGTGCAAGTGGGGGGTATTTGGATCGTTTTGGTTACCCTTTTTGTAGAGGTCGTATTTTTGATGATTTAGAAGTAGACCAGGGGCAGTACGATTCGGTTGTAGATGTTTTTTGGGCCAGTGGCGCAGCGCTTTTTGTTCGCACAAAATGTTACTTAGAAGTAGGAGGCTTAGATGCCAGCTTTTTTGCACATCAGGAAGAAATAGATTTGTGTTGGCGCCTGCTCAACAAAGACTATAAAATTGCCTGCGTTCCGCAATCTAAAGTATACCATTTGGGCGGAGCCTCCTTGGCTAAAATGAATCCTAAAAAAACATTTCTCAATTTTAGGAACAACTTGCTCATGTTACTTAAAAACTTACCTGTGTCCGCCTTTCCAATTATTTACATCCGTTTGGTTTTAGACGGCGTTGCCGGATTCAAGTTCTTATTAGAGGGGAGGGGTTCTCATTGCTGGGCTATAGTAAAAGCGCATCTTTCTTTTTTTACTCGAATTCCGAGCGTTTTATTTGCTAGAACCCAAACAAAACGAGTTTCCTCAGAATTAATGCTGTCCAAATCTATTTTGGTGGCTTACTTTATCAAGAAAATCAAAACCTTCTCCGAGTTAAATGCATAAACGCTACCCAAACTTTGGTTCTTTAGTTCAATAAATAATATCCAATTGATCGTTTAATTATTCATTTAAAATGGTTAGTTTTGCACCACAAAAAAACAAAATTAAAATGGCTCAAAACAGAACTTTTACCATGCTTAAGCCTGATGCTGTTGCTAACGGACACATCGGTGCAATTTTAGAAAAAATAAACGCTTCAGGTTTCCGTATCGTTTCTTTAAAAATGACGCAATTAACTAAAGCAGATGCTGAGGCATTTTACGCTGTTCACGCAGCAAGACCTTTTTACGGCGAATTGGTTTCGTACATGACTGAAGGTCCTATTGTTGCTGCAATTTTAGAAAAAGACAATGCAGTTGAAGATTTCCGTACGCTTATTGGTGCGACCAATCCTGCTGAGGCTGCCGAAGGTACCATCCGTAAGATGTATGCTGAGTCTATTTCAGCGAATGCTGTACACGGTTCAGATTCTGATGAAAATGCTGCTATTGAAGCTGCGTTCCACTTTGCTGGAAGAGAAAACTTCTAATACACGACACACATTCTTTAGAATGAAATTAAAAAGCCCATTTAGACTGTTCTAAATGGGCTTTTTGTATGAAGTAAGTTAGCAGGCTTTACCTGCGACCTTATTCTAAATTGAGTTTGTTTTTTAGTTTTTTCAATAGCGCATCTTTGTGTAAAAGTACAGATATGGTATTCATCTTAAAGTAGGCTTCAGAAACAAGAACGTGTCCTTTGTATAGGTCAAGTCCACGCTCGTCTCCCCAAGAATTTTTTACAACAAAGTACTCTTTTCCATCTACGCCTTTTACCAAGCCTACAATGTGCATAAGGTGGTCGTCTGTTACGGTGTAGTTGTCAAATTGCTCTTGTCTTAGCGCTGCAGTAACCTCCATTTCTGGCGCAGTTAATTCAAAATTGGCTTTTTCACCTTTTACTGGAACTACGGCTATTCCTTCTTTCGAATTGAATCCGCTGTTGCTTACATCGGCGTCCCAAGCAAGTGTAAAGCCCTCTTTTAAAGCCGTTTTTGCTTGCTTTACCAAGTCGTTTAATGCTACATTGTAAAAGGTGCCGTTTGCCCAATTGTCTGGTATTCCTAAAATAAAATCAGTGTAAACGGGCTGGTGCGTATAAGAAGTAAGTGTTGCGTAATGATCGGCTTTTAGGTTGAGCATTTTTGCAAAACTCTGTGGGGTGTATTTTACACCTTGGTAGTCAAAGTTGGTTGGGTATTTGCCCAAATACACATCTAAAAGCGCCGCATAGCCGTCTTTCCATAGTGGGGTTAGCTTTTTACCTTTGTTACTTACCACTGCTTTTACATAGGCTTCTAAAATGGAAGCCAATTCTGCATGGTTGTGGGTTTCAGATGTGGTTTGAAGTCCGTTAAACACTTCGTTGGGAACAATTCCATAATCGTCTACTGCGTTCAGTAAATCGTGTCCTAAGCTCCCTTCACCAAATTGCGTTTTTCCGTGTCTTCTTACGTAATTGTCTGCCTTGTTTAAATACACTTGGCGCGCAATAAATATTTCAGACAAATTATGGGTTCCTTTTCCCATACGAATCAATTCTGATTCTAAAAACGAGGCTGTTGAATAGCTCCAGCAGGTTCCTGTTTGACCTTGACTCTCAACAGGATTGGCATCCCATTGAACAATTGGGTTAAAACGCAAAGAGTCTTGTGCACAAACAACGCTCGCACACAAGGATAAAATAACGATGACGGTCTTTTTCATAATTTTTTTTTGATGGATCTGAAATTAGAGCTCTAAGTTAAGCAAATATGTATTTTAATGGTGTTGTGCGTTTTCTTTTTAATTAAAGAAGTGAATTGATTTAATTTAATAGGTTGGCATGTGCGCATCCACTGTTGTGGCCCAAGCGTGTATTCCTCCTTCGAGATTGATAAGGTTTTTGTAGCCCTTTGTTTTTAGGTAATGAATTACATTTTCACTTCGAACTCCATGATGGCAAACAACTACTGTTGCGGTATCTTTTGGTATTTCCTCTAGACATTCGTCAATCAAGTTCATAGGTATATTTACAGCGCCTTTAATATGGCATATATCCCATTCAAAATACTCACGCACGTCAAGAATGTGAACCACCAATTTTTCTTGCAACATACCACTCAGCTGCATTGCGGTAACTGCGGCAGGCAGTTGTTCAGGTAGTTGTTTAGGTAAAGGTTTAGGCTTAGGTTCCAAACTTCGTAATTTTGTAACGTGTGCAGCGGCTGTTTTCTCATAGCTCACTACAGCTGTTTCGTAGTCTAAAATATTTATACGAAACAACTTACCACTTAAAACAGTTCCGATACCTAAAACAATTTTGAGGACTTCATTGGCCTGCATACTTCCCATTAGGCTCGGAAATGTAGAAAGAATACCTGTGTTTAAGGACCTTGCTTCACTTTTAATTTCCTCGGGAAACAAACATCTGTAAGACGGTCCTTTTTGGTAGTTCACTACGGACATCTGCCCATGGTGTTGGTCAATTTTAGCAAATACTTGCGGTTTATTTTGCAAACAACAGGCATCATTAATTAGGTAATGCATGGCGGTATCAGATGAGCAATCTACGATGATGTCAAATGGTGTAATTACATCCAGAATGTTTTCTGTACTTAGCGTATTTAGGGCAACTTTAAAATTACTTTTAGAATTTTGAGCCTTTAGTTTCAGTGCTGCTGTTTTTGCTTTGTAAGTACCTATATCTTCTTTTGTAAACAACAGATGCGTTTGCAGCATGTGTTCTTCTACAACATTTGAATCCAATATACCAAGGAGTCCTATTCCGGCGTCGCACAATTGCTGTAAAACCGAACAGCCCAGTTCTGTTGCGCCAATAACAAGTACTTTTGATTCTTTTAAAAGTCCTTGACCCTGAATACCAACCTCTTTAAGTTTTATATGATGACTGTATTTTGTAAGTTCAGCTTTACTTAAGTCCATAATTTGTATAATTTGAGTAAAAATAGAAATTTGCAGGTGTTTAGAACTCCATAATTCACCTCATTTACATGCTTTTTTAGCTTTTATGTGTACTTTTTACATTAAAATAACATTTTTAGTAATTTTTTTTAAAAAAATAAATTTTTCATACAAACTCAATGAGGATAGAACGTACATCTGAATTTAGTTGACTCGTTAAGGATTATTTAGTGTAAAATTAACATATAATACGCAGTCCTTCCGTTTAATAGTTTTTTTAATCCATTGAATTTAATAGCTTTGTAAAAGAATCAAGCGATAAAAACTAGAGTAGAAGCATTCAATTCAGCTTTACTTCAGACGAAATATAAAATTCTTTTCCCCCGGATTGAATTAAAAAGAGGTAAACATGTACATGTTTACCTCTTTTTTGTGTTTAAATAATAAAATGTGACTTGGCTGGGGCTCGAACCCAGGACCCTCTCCTTAAAAGGGAGATGCTCTACCAACTGAGCTACCAAGTCAAAAATATACGAAAGAACAAAATGTGACTTGGCTGGGGCTCGAACCCAGGACCCTCTCCTTAAAAGGGAGATGCTCTACCAACTGAGCTACCAAGTCAAAATAATTGTACCTAGAACAGGAGTCGAACCTGCACGACCAAAGGTCATACGCCCCTCAAGCGTACACGTCTACCAATTCCGCCACCTAGGTAAAAAAAGAACAATTCTGCTTCGTCAAAAGCGATGCAAATATAAGGGCATTATTTTAGAAGACAAAGCCTATTTTACAATTTTATTTTTTGAATTTTTAGCGCCTTGTAATCCACTGTTATTCAATTATTGGGGAACGCTGAAAAACAGCATTTTCATCAAATAATTTTCGATAGGTGATCAAGTCGTGGTACTGTTTTGAACCCATAGATTTTGTTACGTGCATCATTTTAGGATTAAAGTCTCCGATCCAGGTTACAATTACGTCGGTATAATTTGGGCGATTGATTCTAAGGTGTTCTGCAGCAGAATTTAAAACATACGATTCCATTCCTATTCCTTGAAACTTTGGCGTAACACCGAAGGCCAAGCCCCAAGCAAATTTAGGCTTACTAAATAGTTTTTTCCACAAAAATTTCAGTTTCCCCCAAAAATTAAAGTTCCCATTTGTAGCTTTAAAATACTGGTTCAATTCAGGCAACATTATACAAAAAGAAATCGGTTTGTTGTTTCGGTATACAAACCAAATTAAATCTTCTTCCATTACGGGTTTTATTTTAGTTAGCATGGCCATAGCCTGTTCGGCAGACATCCCTTGAAAATTGTCGTGCGTTACCCAAGCAGAATTGTACACTTCTCTAAAATCTTCAGCATATTTTTTCAAGTTCTTTTTGTCAATCGATTTTAACACATAGTCCTTATTTTTGGCCAGTCGCTCACACCGCTTTTGGTACTTCTCTGGCATAGGGCTGGTCAGGTTTTTTATAAAGTTGTGTTGATTAAAGTAGGTTTGAAATCCATAGTTATCGAAAAAAGATTGGTAGTAACTAGGGTTGTAGCTGTTTGCATAAATAGGAGGGTGGTCAAAGCCATTTACCAATAAGCCCCAAAAGCGGTCTTTTTCTCCAAAATTTATCGGACCGTCCATGGCTTCCATACCTTTTTGTTGAAGCCAATTTTTACAAGCCTCAAAAAGCATGAATGCCGCTTGCTGATCGTCAATGCATTCAAAAAAACCGAATCCTCCCGTGGGTTGTGTAAATGTATGGGCTCTTTTGCCGTCAATAAAAGCAGCCACTCGACCAATAACAGTGCCCTTGTCATTTTCCAATAAAAATCGAACCGCCTCACCATTTTTAAAGTATTTATTTTTACTTGGCGTAAATACAGCTTCAATTTCTTGTTTTATGTGTGCAATCCAATTGGGGTCATTTTTGTATATAAAATAAGGCAGCTCATGAAATTTTTTAATTTCTGAGCGCGAAGTAACTTCAATGATTTTCATACTCATATCTAAACGTATGGTTGGGCTTGTATTATCTCGTTAAATTAATGCAAAATATTTTAATAGTATAGCGAACCGACTATTCGTATATTTGCATTTGTATTTAATGCAATTTTACGATTAAAAAAGCAATGGATGAAAAATAAGATTGTAATTGTTACCGGCGCTTCTTCTGGTATTGGAAAAGCTACGGCTCTCAGATTTGCTCAAAAAGGCGCTCATCTTGTGTTGGCTGCCCGATCTGTAGCTAACCTAAATATTCTTTCGGAACAACTAACACCCTTTGGTGTAGAAGTACTTATTGTTCCTACAGATGTGTCCAAAGAGGCCGATTGCAAAAACTTAATGGACAAGGCCTTAGAAAAATTTGGTAGAATTGATGTGTTGGTTAACAACGCGGGTATCTCCATGCGAGCTGCCTTTGCAGACATAGAGCTCGATGTGCTTAAAAAAGTGATGGATGTAAATTTTTGGGGTACTGTATTTTGCACGCGTTACGCGATGGCTAGTATTTTAAAAAGCAAAGGCTCTATTGTGGGAGTTTCCTCTATTGCTGGCTACAAAGGTTTGCCAGGTAGAACAGGGTATTCCTCTTCTAAATTTGCCATGCATGGCTTTTTAGAGTCGGTTCGAATTGAAAACCTTAAAAATGGAATTCATGTACTCATTGCTTGTCCTGGTTTTACAGCCTCTAATATTAGAAATACAGCTTTAGACGCCAATGGTAGTGTCCAAGGAGAAACACCAAGAGACGAGCAGAAAATGATGCAACCAGAAGAAGTAGCTAAGGCTATGGTTACTGCGGTAGAAAAAAGAAAAGACAGACTAACATTGACTGCAAACGGTAAACTAACTGTTTTTTTAAATAAATTTTTTCCAAAAATGGTCGATAAATTGGTTTTTAACCACATGAGTAAAGAGCCGGGCTCACCTTTTTAATGCTTGTATTTATAGTTGGATATATGGGGGCTGGCAAGTCCAGTGTTGGAGCAGCTTTAGCCAAGGCTTTAAATTTTAGGTTTGTAGATACCGATGATTGGATTGAAGCGAGGTGTTGCAAAACCATCACTCAAATTTTTAACGATTTGGGCGAGAAGGAATTTAGGGATATGGAAAAGGAGTGTTTGGAGTTCTTAATCGATCAAGATGATTTTGTGGTGGCTACTGGAGGAGGGCTTCCTTGTCACAATAATTTAATGGAATTGATGAATGAGATGGGGGAAACAGTTTTCCTTGATGCTACTGAAGAAACGTTACTTAAAAGACTCGAATTGCAAACCGAACAGCGGCCTTTGTTGCATTCAAATCAAAGTTTGTCTAAGATCATTACTTCGCAATTAGCCGAAAGAATTTCGACCTATGCTTGCGCTAAACATACCCTTCAGGTAAATGAAAAACCGATCCTTAGCATTGTTCAAGAGCTTCAATTCTTACTACAGCATTCCAGATAATAACACTAAATTATTCCCCAAGCAATAGTATAAAATTCTGTTTTTCATGGGTTTAATTTTTTTTCGATTTTTTAAGCTACCCAAAAAAAAAGTTTATATTTGACAAAAATAGTTAATTCTAACTATCCCCCCAGAATTATCTAAACACGCTGATCCCTCAGGATAGCGTGTTTTTTTTTGTGATCCAATACTTAAGTAATTGTCATGCAAATAGAGCTTTGTTCTTTTTCTTCCTCTTCTTTAGTTAAAGCACCTGTTTGCCCAGCTCTAAGAATAGAACTTTGTTCCAACTTTTATGAAGGTGGAACCACGCCGAGTATTTTCTCTTTTTTAAAGGTCATCGAGACACTTCCAAATCCAGTTTTTGTGATGATTCGTCCCAGAGGAGGCGATTTCTTGTATACTGATGAAGAATTTGAAATCATGAAAGCGCAGCTGTTGTGGTTTAAAGAAAACGGAGCTAAGGGTTTTGTACTGGGCTTGCTCAACTCAAACGGAACGGTAGCTATCGAACGCACCAAAATACTGGTTCAATTGGCTGCGCCCTTACCCGTAACCTTTCACAGAGCTTTCGATACGACCGTAGATCTAAACAGCGCATTAGAAGCTGTAATAAAAACAGGTTGTACGCGTTTACTCAGTTCTGGAGGAGCAGCAAACGTAAATCTGGGTTTTACCAAACTACTGGAACTGCACAAACAAGCCAACGGTAGAATAGCGCTCATGCCTGGTGGTGGCGTTAATTTAACCAATGTTAAGTCATTTATGGAGGCTGGTTTTACTGAAATTCACCTTTCCTCCAAAAAAATGACGCCCTCTAAAATGCAATTTAAAGCCAATATCTCCATAACGGCAAACGATTCTATCTCCTCATTTGATTATGTGGGTATTGATTTCGATAACCTTAACAACTTTACCAATTATGTGCGCCAAATTCAAATCCCTTAACCTTTTTCTTTCCATCGTTTTACTGCTGGCTTCTTGTTCCTTGCCAAACAAGCAAGGCGAACTTGAACTCCCTATTGAAAATTGGGAGTTTAGAGAAGCAGGAGGGGAATGGCTTCCAGCTTCGGTTCCCGGCTTTGTGCACTTGGATTTGTACGATAACAATCGGATCGAAGATCCTTTTTACAGGGCCAACGAAAAGGAATCTCAATGGATAGCCACAAAGGTATGGGAGTACAAATCGACCTTTTCTGTAGCGCCTTCATTCTTAAAAAACAAAAACATTTCGTTGCATTTTTCGGGTATCGACACCTATGCAACGGTCTTTTTAAACGATTCGCTCATTGCAACATGCGCTAACTTTTTTGTTTCGCATTCCATTGAACTGGCTTCCTTACTAAAACCCATTAATGAGCTCCGCTT
>JAOGVT010000022.1:0-16624 GCA_028110365.1 Flavobacteriales bacterium | reverse complement strand
GAATTTCTCAAATCTATGGGCGACTGACTGTTTTCAAAATCATCTATATAGGCCGTACCCTCTGCATCCACATTTAGTGATTTTGAATGTCCTGGAATAAACTGAGCAAACTCTCCAGTTAACGTAAAATTAGACTTTTCTTTTGTTTCTATTAAAGGCAATTTATCGAGAATCGTAGTAAGTAATTGAGACTCTGTTTTATACGATCCATTTACACCCCAGATCGTATTAGATATGGGCTCATCTCCCATATTAATTTTAATGGTTTGAGCATTCTCTGATAAATTTAATACTGTGGCACTGAGTAAAAAGTCGTCATTAAACTTGTAATCGGCATGCAAACCAATGTAACGTTTGGTTGTATTTGAATAGCCAGAATTGTTTTCTAATTTAACATCTATTTGTTGGCCAGAACTTAAAATCCCTTCGTCAATAATCTTCACTCTTCCAAGGTTGTAGTCTACGGTATAATGAATATTTTCCTCTAAAGCTGCTCCTCCCATAGAAACACTAACAGAACCCTGTGGGATGTACATGGCATTTAGAGGAATATCTGCTCCTGAAGAAGATTTATATTGACCTTTTAACAAGAATTTGTTTAACTCTGCAAGTTGAGATGCCGCTGTTTTAGTAGAATCGTACAAGGCGTCATAGATGTAAGAATCTGTTACTTCTTGACTTATGCCTGCTTGCTGAAACTTACCTCTAAGGAATCCACCAAAAGGCTCTACAGCAGGGAGATATACTCGACCATTGGATTTTCTTATTGTTAAATTTGAGATGAAATCGAACACTCCGTTTGGCCCTGGGTCGTTATTTTGATTAAGGTTATCTAAATTTAATGTTTGTATGAGTAACTCAGCACTTAAACCTTCCTCTGGAATGTAAGGCAGTGGTGTACCAGACTCATCGTCTTGGTACATAATTTGTAAATCAAAATCTTCTTGATTTACTTGGTAGGCTCCTAAAGCATAAACATTCTTCATCATAAGACGCCACATTGGAAGGCTTACATCTAAAGTAGTGGAACGTAATAATTTTAAAATTAAAACATCTGGAGATGAAATATCTGTTGAAAACTCTCCTACTTGATAGGGAATTCCATTTATGGTATATTGAAAAGAAACCCCTAAAACTTCATCAGAATTTAAGGCCTGATTTAAAGAAATATACCCAAGCTGTGCATTAAATGAGTACTCCGAACTGGTTAGTTTTTTAGCATTCTCTACTTTCTCATAGTCTACTGCCTGAACATAACCCGAACCATTCAACAAACTTGTAATCTGACTTACATCCCTAATAGAGGCACTCGAAGCTGCCAAATCTGTAGGCAACAACTCATTATTTCTGTTGTCTGGATAAGGAACATTTATAGGCTCAGAACTTGGCCCAATATTTTCGATATGGGCTTGGTTTGGATTTTCACCTAAATCTTGAAAACCTAAAATATTTCGAACATTAGAGGTGCTCCCAGTCTTGTTTGTTACCCACACCTCTAAGTTGGTAATGGTAACAGGAGAACTCACTAAGGGCATATTAGCTAAAGCTAAATCATAAGAATCGTAAATTAGATAACAATGATTTTGAAGTCGCAAATATTGAGTTTTTAGAATTCTGGATGATGGATCCATTTATCGAAAACCCATCAGATCCAGGAGGAGATTTCTACATAAATTTGGGGAGTGTATCTGAGGATATACTCAAGGATTCTCGGAAAAGTTATGAAAACGGATTGCCAATTGATGGTGGAGACGATAATGTTGATACCACTGCATGGGGAAGAGTTCCATCAGTTCAAGCTCTAGTTACAGCATTTAATAGTGGCGAAAGTGCAAGAGACAATCAAGATGTAGGTATAGATGGTCTCGATGATGAGATGGAACGAAATTTTATTCCGTTTAATTCTCTTGAATCCCGCTCCTATTTAGAACGTATTCGCGAAAGTTTTGGAGAGCAATCAGATGCCTTTTTAAAAGCAAATGAAGATCCATCTGGAGATAACTTTCACTTTTTTTATGGTTCAGATTACGATGCTGAAAAGAAAAGTATTCTTGATCGATACAAGAAATACAACGGTTTGGACGGAAACGCTCCAATGAATGACGTCTCTCAGGCCTCTTACTCACAACTTCCAGATATTGAGGATATCAATAGCGATTATACACTAAGTGAATCAGAGTCTTATTTTCAATACCGTATTCGTTTGGAACCAGATTCTTTACTAGAGGTTGGGCAAAATTTTATTACCTCAATTATTGAAAATGCTGGGCCTAATAACGATACGCGTTGGATCCAGTTTAAAGTACCTATTCGAGATTATGAAAATAAAATAGGCTCTATACCCGACTTTAAGTCCATTCGATTTATGCGTATGTTTATGAAGGGCTTTACAGCTCCAACTGTATTGCGTTTTGCAACGCTAGATATGGTTCGAGGTGAGTGGCGAAAGTACCTAAATAGTTTAGCCTCGCCAAATGTTCCAGAGGGCGAAGGTACATCCTTTGATATTTCTGTGGTAAACCTTGAAGAAAATGGACGTCGAGATCCGATTAACTATGTATTGCCTCCGGGTATAAACAGAGATCGTGTGCTGGGTTCAACAGCAACTCAGCAACTCAATGAGCAGTCCATGAGTTTTAGAGTTTGTGATTTGCAAAATGGAGATGCAAGAGGTGCTTTTAAGAATGTTACTATGGATATGCGTTCTTACAATAAAATTAAATTCTTTGTACATGTCGAAGAGAAAAACCCGGAAAACACCTTAAACGATAAAGATTTAAGCATGTTTATTCGTGTAGGGACAGATTACAGTTACAATTATTATGAATACGAAGTTCCTTTGGATGTAACGCAATGGGGTGCTTCTGCAAGAGATGAGATTTGGCCAGAAGCCAATGAGTTTGAAATTAATTTTAATAAGTTAAAAGAAGCAAAAGCAGCACGAAATTTAGAGATAAGAAATGGAAATACAGACGTTAGCTTTACCACTCCTTTTTATTATTATTACGGCACCAGAAGAATTACCATAATAGGAAATCCTAATTTAGGTAATGTTCGTACCATTATGTTAGGGGTGAGAAATCCGTTAGAAGATGCAACTTTTAACCCCGAAGATGATGGGCAAGATAAATGTGCTGAGCTGTGGATAAATGAATTGCGTTTAACCGATTTTGATGAAAGAGGAGGTTGGGCTGCCAAAGCTCAAATGAAAACTCGCTTAGCTGATGTTGGTAGTTTTAGCTTAGGTGGGAATATCAGTTCTATTGGTTTCGGTAGTTTAGAACAGAGTGTGAATGAAAGAAATAAAGAAGAAACTCGTCAGTATAATTTTACTTCAAATATAGAGCTTGGTAAGTTTTTTCCTGAGCGATATAATGTAAAAATACCTCTTTATGTAGGTATTTCAGAAACAGTATTGAGGCCTCAATTTAATCCGTTGGATCCCGATGTAGAGTTGCAAGCTTCTATTGATGCTGAGCAAACTCAAGGCGCAAAAGATACCCTCAGAAGTATTGTGGAGAATTATACGCTTAGAAGGTCTATCAACCTTACCAATGTTCGAAAAGAAAGAGGTGGAGGAAGAAAGCAATCCATCCAAAAAAGCAGGAATCCTAAAGGTGAAAAATCAAAAGGTGCTCCCAAAAATAAGTTGTACGATATAGAAAATATTAGTTTGAGTTATTCTTATAACGAAGTTTTTAACAGAAACATCAATACAGAGTTTAGTAAATTACAAGAACACAATGGCGGTATAGGATATAATTTTAACAACAATCCTAAAAACTACAAACCTTTTGGTAAAATTAAGTTCCTTAAAAAGTCAAAGTATTTAAGATTGATAAAGGATTTTAATTTCTATTTACTACCCAAAACTATTTCGGCAAGAACAGACTTTAATAAAAGCTATTCCGAAACGAAAATGAGGAATTTAGCGAGTTTAAATTCACTCAGTTCAGCTACTATTATTGAACCAGATACCATGTTCAATAAAATGTTTAACATTACCCAAAATTACAGTTTAAAGTACGATTTGACTCGAAGTATTAAGTTAAATTTCTCGACCAATTCTAGGTCTATTGTAGATGAACCTGAAGGTAAAATTGATACACAAGCTGAAAGAGATGCACTTCGAGATAGTATTTTGAGCTTTGGGAGAACCACCTCGTATCATCATCAATTTGATGTTCGTTACACTGTTCCAATAAACAAATTTCCGCTTACAGATTGGGTAACGCTGTCTTTAAATTATGATGCGACCTACGATTGGAATGCAGGCTCAAGAGCTACTGTTAACGATTCTATTAATTTGGGTAATGTAATTCAAAACACAAACAATTTAAAAATCAATACCCAACTTAATTTAAAATCGCTTTACAATAAAGTACCCTACTTTAAAAAAGTTAATTCATCCAGGAAAAAGAAGGATTCTAAAAAATCTAGAAACAAAAAGTTCATCGGAGGAGATGCTGAGTCAAACAAATCTGATAAAGACAGTTATGAGGAGGAAGAAGAGGAGCGAGAGTTTAAAGGATTTGAATACCTAACCAAGGCAATCTTAGCTGTTCAAAGTGTAAATTTAAGTTACGACCAAGGAAGTGGTACTATGTTGCCCGGTTACACCCCAAATGTTGGACCGCTTGGTGTTAGCGATGTTTTTGGTACTAATTTTACGCCTGGTTTTGGCTTTGTAATGGGGGATCAAAGAGATATTAGAGCTGATTTGGTTCGGAATAATTCCATCACATCTGATACGTTACTCAACCAGCAATACACGACACAACTTAAAGAGCGTTTAAATTTGCGGGCAACTCTTGAGCCGATTAAGAAATTAAGGATAAAATTAACAGCTCAAAGAAATGAATCCTTAAACACTTCAGAAACTTATCGAAATACCGGTACAGCAGATGACATCGATTTTGAAAGTTTAAATAAAAATGAAACGGGTAATTTTACCATGTCTTTTTTAGCTGTAAAAACAGCTTTTAGGAAAATGGAAATTAATTCCTCTCAAACCTTTGATGACTTTAGGGCTATTCGATCACAAATAGCAAAACGTATCGCAGCAGAAAATGGCCAAGTAAATATCGATAACTTAGATTATCCAATTGGTTATGGCCCGAATTCGCAAGAAGTATTAATTCCTGCTTTTATGGCTGCCTATTCTGGAACAAGTGCCTCTAAGCAAACCCTTAATAAGTTTCCTCAAATACCTTTGCCAAACTGGACGGTTAAGTTCGATGGGCTTTCCGATTTAAAATGGATTAAAAAGTATTTTAAATCGGTCTCCTTATCTCCCGCCTACACCTCAACCTATTCAATTGGATCTTTTACGACCAATTTGTTTTACGATCAATTAGCTAATCCAGAAACAGGTACCCCGCAGTCTAATCCAGATAATTTTGATGCGGGAGAGAATTACATCTCAAAATATCAAATTCAAACCGTTAATATAAGTGAGCAATTTAGTCCGCTCATTAAATTAGATGTTACGATGAATAATAGTTTAACAACTCGTTTGGAATACAGTAGAGACCGTCAGGTATCCCTAAGTTTAAATAACAACCAAATACAAGAACAAGCCGGGCAAAGTTTTACTTTGGGTTTAGGTTACAGGGTTAGTGATTTTGAATTTAGTATCAACACGGCTAATGGAACCAAAACGTTTTCCTCTAATTTAGACTTAAACCTTGATTTATCTATTCGAAAGTCAGTCTCAGCTATAAGAAGTTTACAGGAAAATACGCATCAAGGTGTTAGTGGAAGAACTGATATTTCAACAAAATTCTCTGCAGATTATGCTCTAAGTGATCGTGTAAATATTCAGTTGTTTTTCGATAGAATGGTTGCTAAATATGAAGTTGCCACCTCTTTTGATACAGCAAATAATAGTTTTGGGCTAAAGCTGAGGTTTACTTTTGGAAGTTAATTTTAGTTTTTTTGACATTTTGGGCACAAATTTTGATACATTTGCGATTCTAAACTCCACCCAAATATGAAAAAAATAGCATTCATTTTAAGTGCATTAGTTGGTTTTTTAAACACAACTGCACAAACCTACTTTTCTGCAGATTTAGAATCTGGTATTGGTAACTGGACAATTGTTGATTCTGACGGTGATGGTAACAATTGGTCTGTTATTGATTTTGATGACAACGAAGGTTCTGTTTTGAATTCAGCTTCATATGATAATCAAACTGGCCCCCTAACTCCCGACAATTGGATCATTACGCCTGCAATAAATCTTGCAGCTTCAAATGCTCCAACTCTTTATTGGAAAGCCAAAGCACAAGATCCAACATGGGTTGATGAAAATTACTCAGTTTATGTCTCTACCCAATCTGATGTAAACTCTTTGTCTGGTTCTTCAGTTTCTTTTTCAGAAGTTATTGGCGTTACCAATGGTTACGAGTTAAGAACTCTTGATTTGTCATCATTTAACAATGAAACCGTTTATGTTGCTTTTAGGCACCACGATGTAACGGATATGTTTTCGTTAAACATAAAAGATATCTCAGTTTCTGAAATTCTACAGGAATTCGTTGAGCACGACATAAGCTCTTCAAATTACCAGGTTGTTGATGCCGAAGGCGGAACTGGAACTTTTGATTTTACGGTTACTAGTTTTGGTACTGATAACTTGAGTGATTATGATTTCAATTATACAATAAACGGAAGTCCATCTTCCATTGCATCTAACCAAATTCTATCTGTTGGAGGTCAAGAGTCTTTTTCTTTTGATTTAGGTATAGGTGAATACACTGTTGCAACTTCAGTTACCAATTCCAATGGTGAGGTTTTAGGACAAGAACAAGAGTTTTCTTTATTTGTGGTTCCGCCAGTGCCTAATTTTACACTTGAAGATATTTACGGAAATTCACACGATCTTCATGAGGCACTCTCTAAGGGGAAAACGGTAGTATTAGATTTCTTTGCTTCTTGGTGCGGTCCGTGCGAGGCATCAACGCCAGAGGTTAATTCTATATGGAATCAATTTGGGGCCGGAGATGAAGATTTTGAGGTGTATGGCCTAACTACTGAAACTACAGATGATGCTGCTGTTATTAGTGGTCTAGGATGGGGTGCTGAATATCCAAAATTCGAATATTCCTACGATGCCTATTTGCAATATTTTCATTACGCATCAAGCCTGGAGACCAGTGGTATTCCTTTGTATGTAATCGTTTGTCCAAATACACAAAACCCTGGTTTTTCTGATGTTACTTGGTTCTCTGAAGGATGGGCTCCTGGCGGTCAGTCTCAAAACGAGATGATTGCAGCGCTTCAAGAATGTGATGCAAGCATCGGTGTAGAAGAATTCTCAGTAAATCAATTATCGGTTTACCCTAATCCAGCAAAAAACACTGCTTTTGTAGAATTTAATTTGGTTGAATCCAACGAAGTATTGGTAGAGTTAACCAACGCTTTAGGCCAAAAAGTATTTACCAATTCTTCAACAATGAATGCAGGTTTTACCAAAGTTGAGCTGCCAGTTGCTGATTTAAATTCTGGGATTTACATTGTAAATATTACTATTGCAGGTAAATTGCGTTCGGAGAAGTTAAATATCCTTAAGTAAATTCAGAAAAAAATTAAACTGTAATTAATACAGATTTCCACATGAAAAAAATTCTATTCTCTTTAGCAATATTAGTAAGTTTGACTACTCTAGCTCAAAGTTTATCTATTAATCCTTCCGAATCTTATTTTGGATTACCAAATGAAACACTCAATGCGAGTTTTGACGTAACCAATAACTCAGATGGAGATCTTGAGGTAATCGTTACCAGATTAATTCCGGAAGCATACGATTCATTAGAGGGTTTTACGTCTACATTTTGTTGGGGAACAACTTGTTACCCACCTCATATTAACGTTTCTACGAATCCAATAATAATAAATGCTGGAGCTTCATTTGATGGCTTTAAAGGAACCGTATCTTCAATGCCAGTAGAAACTGAACTAACGATCAATTATTGTTTTTCAGTAGTCGACAATCCTTCTAATAAAGTTTGTACTGATGTAAATTTCACTTCTATGAGTGTACCTGTTGGACTAGAAGAAACCGAAACTCTTTTTAGTGTTTACCCGAACCCAGCTAATGATATTCTACATTTAAAGCAGTCCTCAAAAAAAGAAGGTACTTTTATGATGTATGACATGCTAGGCAATAAAATTTACAGCGATGTAATTACCACATCAAAATCAATTCAACTGCACCAATTTAATGCAGGGATCTACTTCTACACGTTTTCCATAAATGGTAAAGATACAGAAGTTCAAAAGTTGGTAATTTCCCATTAAAAAACTCGTACCTTAGTAAAAGGAGCCTTTTGGCTCCTTTTTTTGTGGTTTAAATATTCTATTTCCGGTACAATCCGTACTTTTGGTTTTTCGCGAAAAATAGAATCATTATGAAGGTATCATACAGTTGGATAAAAGACTACTTAAACGTTAAACTAAACGCCATAGATTGTGCAAAGGTTTTAACCGATACAGGTCTTGAGGTTGAAGGTATTCAAGAGATTGAAAGTATTAAAGGTGGCTTAAAAGGTTTGGTTGTTGGTGAGGTGCTTACTTGCGATCAGCATCCTAATGCCGATAGGTTAAAGGTTACGAAAGTTGATGTGGGAGCAGAAACGCTTCAGATTGTGTGTGGTGCTCCTAATGTAGCTAAAGGCCAAAAGGTAGTCGTTGCAACAGTTGGTGCGGTATTATATGATGCCAAAGGAGAATCCTTTAAGATTAAAAAAGGTAAAATAAGAGGCGAATTGTCTTTAGGTATGCTTTGTAGCTCTGACGAAATAGGTTTAGGAGGCGAGCACGATGGTATTTTGGAGCTAGATGTTTTAGCTGAAAATGGTACCCCTGCGAGTTCTTATTTTAAGTTAGATTCAGATACTGTTTTTGAAATAGGTTTAACACCAAACAGATCTGATGCTATGGGGCACATTGGAGTTGCTTTAGACCTTAGAGCTGGTTTACATTCCATAGGAATAGCGGCCGATTTACAGAAACCTTCTTTAGAGAAATTTAAAATAGACAACACCAATTTCCCTATTGAAGTAGAGGTAGAGGATAGTGAGCTTTGCCCTCGTTATGCAGGACTTACCCTATCAGGTATTACGGTAGCCGAATCTCCAAAATGGTTGCGAACCAGGTTAGAGGCTATTGGTTTAAACCCAGTTAATAATATAGTTGACATAACGAATTTTGTACTTCACGAAACAGGAAATCCACTGCATGCTTTTGATACATCAAAAATTAAAGGCAATAAAATAAAGGTAAAAACCTTAGCAAAAGATGTAAAGTTTGTGACTCTTGATGAGCAAGAGCGAAAACTAGATTCAAGTGATTTAATGATATGTAACAGTGAAGAGCCGATGTGTATCGCTGGAGTTTTCGGAGGTTTAGAGTCTGGTGTAACCTCTAAAACTACTTCTGTATTCATAGAATCAGCTTACTTCAATCCAGTAGCAATTCGTAAAACAGCTAAGCGTCATGCGCTCAATACAGATGCTTCGTTCCGTTTCGAAAGATCGGTAAACCCCAATACGGTTATTTGGGCGCTAAAACGTGCAGCGTTATTAATTCAAGAAATTGCAGGAGGTAAAGTGAGTTCTGCTATTATTGATATTTACCCAAAGCCAATAGAGCATTTTAAGGTTGAGTTTACTTTTGACAAATGCAATCGTTTGATTGGTGAGGTAATCGATAAAAATACCATCAAACAAATTCTTGGTAATTTAGAAATTGATATTCTTAAAGAATCTGACAAAGGATTTAGTTTAGCTGTTCCTCCATACCGAGCTGATGTTACCAGAGAGGTAGACGTTATTGAAGAAATACTCCGTATTTATGGCTACAATACGGTTGGAATGACTGGACGAATTAATGCATCCTTGTCTATAAATCCAAAGCCAGACGCACACAAACTACAAGAGCGAATAGCCGATTTACTTAGCTCAAGTGGCTTTAATGAGGCGATGTGTAATTCACTCACAAAGGCTTCTTATACCAATGGTATTGAGTCTTTAAAAAAAGAAGCCCAAATTTCTTTATTGAACCCATTAAGTCAGGATTTAAATGCACTTCGTCAAACCTTACTATTTGGTGGCTTGGAAAGTTTAGCCTATAACATCAATCGAAAAAAAGCAGATGTTCTTCTTTATGAGTTTGGTAAAACGTACAATAAATTTGGCGAAAAACATCACGAAGAAAGGCATTTGGCTCTTTGGAGTACAGGTAAAAAGCAAGCATCTAATTGGAATTCCTCTAAAGGTAAAGTTGATTTTTTCTATCTAAAAGGAATTGTAGAAAAAATACTTAAAAGCCTCGGTTTAAATGATGGAATCTCTTTAAGTCCTATTCAAAACGACTTTTATGCAGAAGGTTTAGCTTATAAAATAAGAAAGAAAAAGGTAGTAGAAATTGGGAATGTACGTTCTAGTATTTTAAAGCCTTTCGGAATAAAACAAGACGTTTATTATGCTGATTTAAATTGGGAGGCGATTTTAGAATTATTAAAAGATCAAAAGATTTCTTACAAAGAAGTTTCTAAATATCCTGAAGTTAAAAGGGATTTGGCTCTGCTACTAGACAATGAAGTGCTTTTTTCTGAGCTCGAAGCCATTTCTTTACGTACCGATAAAAATATTCTTAAAAAAGTAAGTTTATTTGATGTATATCAAGGCGCTAAGTTGCCCGAAGGTAAAAAGTCATATGCTTTAAGTTTCTTGTTTAGTGACGAGGAGAAAACACTTACTGATAAAGTGGTAGACAAGGCGATTTTAAAAATATTTAAATCATTAGAGCATCAACTTAAAGTGGAACTTAGAGATGGTGAACTTTAGTATAATTAAAAAAATAGTTTAATCTTTATTCGATAATGGAAGATCAAGGAATAAATTGTTCATTT
Source organism: Flavobacteriales bacterium (assembly GCA_028110365.1). GTDB lineage: Bacteria > Bacteroidota > Bacteroidia > Flavobacteriales > UBA7430 > UBA6772. The sequence continues at coordinate 5,709 of JAOGVT010000022.1, read as the reverse complement.
TGTGGACGTACAAAGCAAGAAACAGACGTTTTAATTGCCGGTACAACGGGTCATATTTGTGATGCTTGTATAAAGCAAGCTCATGAAATAATTTCTGAGGAAATGGAACACGCTTCCAAAAAAGAGCTCGAACAGGATTTAACACTCTTAAAACCCATAGAAATAAAAGACCACTTAGATACTTTTGTTATTGGGCAAGATCATGCTAAAAAAGTACTTGCAGTTGCGGTTTACAATCACTACAAAAGGTTGCTTCAAGAAGAGACTAAAGAGGAAGATGTAGAAATCGAGAAGTCTAATATTATGATGGTAGGTAAAACAGGTACTGGAAAAACACTGCTTGCCCGTTCCATCGCAAAAATGCTAAATGTACCCTTTACTATAGTCGATGCTACTGTACTCACCGAAGCTGGTTATGTAGGTGAAGATGTAGAAGGCGTTTTGTCTCGATTGCTGCAAGCCTGTGATTTCGATGTGACACTAGCCGAGCGCGGTATTGTATTTATTGATGAGATCGATAAAATAGCACGCAAGAGCGACAACCCCTCTATAACAAGAGATGTTTCTGGAGAAGGCGTTCAGCAAGCCATGCTCAAATTGCTTGAAGGTACTGTTGTAAATGTTCCGCCACAAGGTGGGCGTAAGCATCCGGATCAGAAATACATTAAAGTGAATACAAAAAACATTTTATTTATATGTGGGGGCGCTTTCGATGGCATAGAACGTCACATCAGAAATAGAATGAATACCAATGCTCTAGGTTTTGGAAATGCTACAGAAGCTCAAGTAGATGAAACCAATTTATTGCAATACGTTTCACCTCAGGATGTGAAAAGTTTTGGGATCATACCAGAATTAATTGGTCGCCTACCTGTGGTTACTCATTTAAATCCGCTAGATACCGAAGCACTAAGAAATATACTTACAGAACCTAAAAACTCTTTAATAAAACAATACAGAAAGTTGTTTGAGATGGATGGTGTTGTTTTGAAGATAGAGGAAGAAGTTTATGATTTTATTGTAGACAAAGCCCAAGAGTTTCAACTAGGTGCAAGAGGACTTCGGTCTATATGTGAGGCTATTATGGTTGATGCTATGTTTGATCTTCCCTCTTCAGATCAAAAAGAATTTAGTATTACCAAGGCGTATGCTGAAGAAAAATTGTCAGTTAGAAAATTAAGACAATTAAAAGCAGTTAGTTAAAAGAGCTTTATGAAACACAAGGTTCTCATAAGTTTAGGCTCTAATAAGGGTGCTCGAATCACTAATTTAGAGAATGCGATTGCTCAAATAGAGGGAAAGCTAGGTTCCATTTTAGCCATTTCTCCAGTTTACGAAACAGCTTCGTGGGGCTATACTGATGCACCGTATTTAAATAATGCCATATGTTTGCTTACCTCTATTGAACCGATTGCACTTCTTGAATCCTTATTGAAAATAGAATCTAATCTTGGAAGAACTCGCTCGTTAACTGCTGAGTACCAGGCAAGAGAAATAGACCTAGATATTATACTAGTTGAAGGTGTTGTAATTGATCATGTAAAGCTTCAAATCCCTCATCCAAGAATGAGTTTAAGGAAATTTGTACTAAAACCTATGGTTGATATTGCTCCAAATTGGGTACATGAGTTATTGGATGTAACTTTGAATGACCTACTTTTACAATGCGAAGATCAATCTGAAATTAAATTATATGGAACCCTATCCTTATATAGTAGTTGAAGGAAATATAGGCTCTGGTAAAACAACACTTGTTCAAAAGTTATCTGCTTATTTGAATGCAAGAGCGTTTTATGAGGAATTTTCCGACAACCCGTTTTTGCCAAAATTTTATTCAGATCCAGAAAAACACGCATTCCCTTTAGAATTGTCTTTTTTGGCAGAACGCTATCATCAGCTTAAAAACGAACTGAACTCGAGAGATTTATTTCATAAATCAATTATTTCAGATTATTATTTGTCAAAATCTCTAATATTTGCGGAAATAAATTTGCCAGAAGATGAGTTCAATCTTTACAACAGTCTATTTTCAATAATTCACCAAAAACTACCTAAACCCAGTCTGTATATTTATTTATATTCTGATGTAGATCGTTTGCAGATTAATATAAAAGCTAGAGGTAGAGCCTACGAAATGGAGATAAAGGATTCTTATTTAGCTCAGATCCAAGAGAGCTATCTTTTGTTTATAAATCAGCAGACAGACTTTCCTGTATTGCTACTAAATACTACAAAAATTGACTTTGTCAATTCTGTCAGTGATTTTGAATCCATTGTATCCTGTTTGAATAAAGAATACAGCAAAGGAGTGCATAGAATAATGTTGTAGGTAAGGGCATTTTTATTATATTTGCTGTTGTGTAATACAATAGTGTTATGCAATAATCTAATTAATTAACTTTATTTTAAATAAAAAAACATGATTAACTTCAAGAACCTAGCCCTCACAACTTTGCTGATCACTTCTAGTGCTTTTGCTCAAAACTCAGGTATAAAAGGTTTACTAATTAACGACGCATCTATTGGTGTAAACGGCTTATCGAATCAATATCTTTCTGCTGGAAGTAATGTTGATTTTGGATATGGTTTAAAATATTCTAAACAAATTAGTCCAGTAGTTGGTGTTAATCTAGGTTACAATATATCTACTTTATCAAATGATACAGATACCATTGACTTTGATGCAATATCAGTTAACACTACAATCAATTTAACTAATGTATCTGTTGGTGCGGCAAGTAATGTTCTATTTTATTTATCTGCTGGTTTCAACGTAATGAATTATGAAGAAAGAGCTGTTACCCCAAATATTGGTACAGGAGCTAAATATTCTTTAACGAATTCTTTAGATTTAGATTTATTACTTAACCTTAATACAGCATCTTTAACTCCAGAGACAATCAACTCATTTATGTCTACTAGTCTAGGTTTAAATTATAGATTTTCGAAGAAGGAAGTTTCTACTGAGTGGAACAATCCTTTAGACGCTATGTATGGTGATATTGCAACTGTGAAAACTGAAATCGAAGGACTATCTAATGATTCTGATGGTGACGGTGTATCTGATGCTTTTGATGTAGACAACAACACGCCACAAGGTGTTGCTGTAGACGGAAAAGGAAACGCTTTAGACGTTGATATGGATGGTATAGCTGATTACGCAGATGAAGATCCATTTACTGCTCGTGGTGTGCAGGTAGATGCCAAAGGTCGTGAACTAGATTCTGATAAAGATGGCGTAGCAAACTCTGTTGACATTGAGCCTAACACGGAGTCGGGTGCAACTGTAAACTTCCAAGGAAAAGAAATTAAAGGAGCTAAAGGTGCTTTCATGCCAGCAGTTTATTTTGACTTTAATTCCTCTAAAGTATCTTATGCTAACTATGAAAGACTGGCGGCTGTAGCCTCCCTTTTACAAGCCAACCCAAATTATAAATTAAAAGTTGTTGGTTATGCAGATGCTGTTGGTAATTCTGAAAACAACCACAAAATAGCTTTGCGAAGATCAAACGCTGTGATCGATGCTTTAACTTCTATGTTTAATATCGATTCTTCTCGTTTGTCTGCCGATTCTAAAGGAGAAGAAGCTCCATTAGCTAACGAGTCTGTTAACGTAACAGAAACAACTGCAGATGGACAAGTAATTTCTAATAACTTAACTAGAATGAACCGTCGCGTAGAATTTGTGATCGAGTAGTTTATTTAAAGTTTATACAACAAAAAAAGGCTTCCATTTGGAAGCCTTTTTTTTTTGGTTTAGCTCTTATACTACTAAAGTTTATTCAAGCATCGTTCTGTAAAGGTCCCAAAGAACTATACCGGCGCTTACAGATACATTTAAAGAATGCTTGGTGCCCAATTGAGGTATTTCTATACATGCATTGCATTGGTCTATTACAGCTTGCTGTACGCCTTTAACCTCGTTGCCAAAAACAACGGCTATTTTAGTTGCTTTCGTTTGTTTAAATTTATTGAGCATTACGCTGTTCTTGGTTTGCTCAATCGCAACGCACTCGTACCCTTCATCTTTTAAATTTGTAATGCAATCGATTGTATTTTCAACATAAGTCCAGCTTACCGATTCGGTAGCTCCTAATGCAGTTTTGTGAATGTCTTTATGCGGTGGTCTAGCAGTAATTCCGCAGAGGTATATTTTTTCTATTAGAAAAGCATCGGATGTTCGGAAAACAGATCCAATGTTGTTTAGGCTCCTAATATTGTCAAGCACCACAAGGATAGGAAGTTTTTTCTTTTCCTTAAACTCATCAACACTCAACCTATTAAGTTCGCTATTTTTTAATTTTTTCATCTGCTTCTCGGGTAGAATTAATACCTTGGTGCTTTGTTCAAAACAAATGCAAATTAACCAATATAATAGCAATAGCCTTGGCAAAAGCAGATAAAAAGAAGAAGGAAACTCCATTGATGACTCAATACAATGGAATTAAGGCTAAGTACCCAGATGCAATACTCTTGTTTCGTGTTGGAGATTTTTACGAAACCTTTGGAGAAGATGCAATTAAGGCTTCTAGGATTTTAGGAATTGTGTTAACCAACAGAGCAAACGGTAGCTCAAAAATTGAACTCGCAGGTTTCCCACATCATTCCTTAGATACCTATTTACCCAAATTAGTACGTTCTGGATGTAGAGTTGCTATTTGCGATCAATTGGAAGACCCCAAACAAACCAAGAAAATTGTAAAAAGAGGCGTTACTGAATTGGTCACTCCTGGTGTTTCATACAACGATAAAACATTAGACATACGCTCAAACAATTTTTTAGCCTCCATTCATATGGAGAAAGATAAAGCTGGGGTATCCTTTTTGGATGTGTCCACTGGAGAGTTTATAGCTGCCGAAGGATCTTGGGATTATGTAAATAAACTACTCCAAAGTTTTTCTCCCTCCGAGGTGATTTATCAAAAACAGCACAAAGCAGCTTTTTCAAAACGCTTTTCTGATGCTTACTTTACTTTTACATTAGAAGATTGGGTGTTTACTAAAACCTATACAGAAGATTTATTACTCAAACATTTCGGAACCAAATCGCTTAAAGGTTATGGCGTTGATCAACTCGATTTAGGGATTATTGCAGCCGGAGCTGCACTTCATTATTTAAATGAAACCCAACACAATAAGGTGAGTCATATTTCTACGATTAACCGAATTGAAGAAGAAAATTATGTTTGGATGGACAATTTTACCATCCGAAACTTAGAACTCACTCAATCTACTGGTATCAATGGTGTATCTCTTTTAGATATACTAGATCACACCACATCTCCGATGGGTGCACGTATGCTAAGAAGGTGGATTGTACTGCCATTAAAAGAGCAAAAAGCCATTCAAAACCGGTTAAATATTGTTGCACATTTTTGCGATCACACCGAAACGGCCTTCGAGTTGTGCACTCAAATTAAGCAAATGGGAGATTTAGAGCGCCTAATATCCAAGGTAGCTACCTCTAGAATTTGCCCTCGTGAGATGGTACAACTAAAGACGGCTTTAAACGCCTTAGTTCCAGTTATGGAGCATTGTAAAAAATCGGGTAATCGAAGTTTAAAAGACCTCGCAGAACAACTAAATCCTTGCGATTTGGTTCGTGAAAAAATAAGTAATCAATTGCAAGACGAAGCCCCAGTTCAAATTATAAAGGGAAATGTAATTGCAACCGGAGTATCCGAAGAATTAGACGAATTAAGAGCACTT
>JAOGVT010000021.1:0-18085 GCA_028110365.1 Flavobacteriales bacterium | reverse complement strand
AGGCGGTGCTTACCCAGATATTTATTGGCAAATAATCATACCAATTTACATTGTTTTTTGGTTGGGTATAGATAAATTATGTGGTGTATATGACCAACCTTTTAAATTGTCTAAATTAGTTAAAGGCGCTCTGTACGGTTTGTTTTTCTTACTCGCTTTGTACGCTTTACTACCTGAACAATTCCGTTTTTCTAGAGCTATTATTTTACTAGGTAGTGTTTGGTCTGGTATCGCCATAACAATGATCAGAAGTTTATTTAAAGTACTAAAAATAAAATCTTTTCAATGGAGTGAAACGCTTCAAAAGAGATTCATTATTATTGGGTCTTTAGAAGAGTGTAGACGTGTTTATGAATTGATTAAACAAACAGCTATTAAAACTGGATTTATAGGCTTTACATTTAGAAAAAACTCAAATTAAAGATGAACTATACATTGGGCAATTAAATCAACTGGAAGAAGCCTTAGGTATTTATTCTATTGATGAGTTGATCTTTTGTTCAAAGGATATGCCTGCACAAGATATCATATCTAAAATGTCGATCATAGACAAGTACGATTTAGATTTTAAAATTGCGCCAGAAGAAAGTATGTATGTTATAGGATCAAATTCTATAAATACGCAAGGTGAGCACTATGCCTATGCTTTGAACAGTATTAAAAAACAAGAAAACATACGAATTAAGCGCGTATTCGACGTATGCTCCTCCCTATTATTCTTGTTTATATTACCCATCTTAATTGTACTAAATAAAAGTTTTTTCACATTATTACGGAATATAGTTTCGGTACTTTTAGGTCGTAAATCATGGGTATCTTACCACAGTAAAGGTATAACCAATACATTACCAGTTCTAAAAGAAGGCGTGTTTAGTCCGGTTCCAAACAATACAAACTACACCGAAAGAACTTTGCTAAAACTTAATATGCTTTATGCTAAAGAATACCGATTAAAGAATGATTTTGACATACTGTTACGGAATCTTACCAGACTTGGTTAAGGCTTTTTACTGGGGAGTTTACCTTGCTATAAAATCCATTTATCGTATGTTTGCAGAGCAAAAATAAAATACAACAAATTATATATATTATGGCTAAAGTAGAATTAATAATGCCTAAAATGGGTGAAAGTGTTGCAGAAGCAACCGTTATTAAATGGCTTAAAAATGTTGGTGAAACTATTGAGATGGACGAATCCGTTCTTGAAATAGCGACAGATAAAGTAGATTCTGAAGTTCCATCAGCTGTTGAAGGTGTGTTAGTTGAGCAATTGTTTACTGAAGACGATGTAGTTAAAGTTGGACAGGCAGTCGCAATTATAGAAACAGATTCAAGTACTGCTGTTGCTTCTGTAGATGAAGTAGATGTTGAAGCTCCAAAAGAAGCGATAATTGCCTCAGAAATTGTTGAAAAGGCTATGGAAACTACTACACTTCCAAAAGCAGCTGATTCAAACAAATTTTTCTCACCTTTAGTTCGGTCTATTGCACAACAAGAAGGCATGAGCATGTCTGAGTTAGAAAGTGTTTCAGGCACAGGTAAAGACCATAGAGTTACCAAAAAAGATATTTTAAATTACCTAAAAAATAGAAGTTCAGCCAAAGCACACATTCCACAGCAAATAAATACGCCATCAGCTAACCAATCCACAACAGTTCAAATCTCATCTCCTACTATTCCAGCTATGGAAGGTGATGAAATTATAGAGATGGATCGCATGCGTAAAATGATCGCCAATCATATGGTGATGTCTAAGCACGTTTCTCCTCACGTAACTTCTTTTGTTGAAGCTGATGTAACAAATATCGTTACTTGGAGAACTAATGTAAAAGATGCCTTTTTTGCCAAAGAAGGAGAAAAAATAACATTTACACCCGTATTTATTGAAGCCGTTGTAAAAGCAATTAAAGATTTCCCTATGATTAATGTTGCTGTTGACGGTACCAATATCATAAAGAGAAAACACATTAATGTTGGAATGGCTGCTGCATTGCCATCGGGTAACTTAATTGTTCCTGTAATTAAGGATGCTGATCAAAAAAATATGATTGGTCTAACCAAAACCGTTAACGATTTAGCTCGAAGAGCCCGTGCTAATACACTAAAACCAGATGAAATAGCTGGAGGAACTTTTACTTTGACTAATGTAGGTGGTTTTGGTAATGTAATGGGAACACCCATTATAAACCAACCACAAGTGGCCATTATGGCCGTTGGTGCAATTGTTAAAAAACCAGCCGTTATAGAAACAGAAATGGGCGATGTAATTGCTATTCGTCACAAAATGTTCTGTTCCTTATCTTACGACCATAGAGTTGTGGATGGTTCGCTTGGCGGAAAGTTTTTAAAACGGTTTGCTGATTACCTAGAAGCTTTTGACCCAAAAACTAGTATATAACACAAAAGCATCAACAAAAGTTGGTGCTTTTTTATTTACCTAAAAAATGAACTTAAAACTGAGCAGACCATTAGCGTTTTTCGACCTAGAAACAACAGGTGTACAAGTAGGAAAAGATAAAATTGTTGAAATTTGTGTGCTTAAAGTTGCACCAGATGGCACAGAAGATTGTAAAACTTGGCGAATAAATCCAGGCATACCCATTCCTAAACAATCATCAGACATACATGGTATCACAGACGATATGGTTAAGGATTGTCCGAAGTTTGGAGATTTAGCTTTAGAAATATATAATTTCATAAAAGATGCCGATCTGTCTGGATACAATTCTAATAGATTTGACTTACCCCTAATAGCAGAAGAATTTTTGAGAACGGATATAGATTTTGACATGAAAAATAGAAGATCTATTGATGTACAATCTGTTTTTTTTAAAATGGAACCCAGAACCTTAACTGCAGCTTATAAATTTTACTGCAATAAAGAATTGATAGGAGCTCACGGAGCAGAAGCAGACACAAGAGCAACTTATGAAATATTAAAAGCCCAAGTTGAGCGCTACGAAATATTAAAAAATGATTCTCAATTTTTAGCCGACTTCACCCAACCTACCCAACCCAATGCAGATCTGGCAGGTATGATTAAGTTCGATGCTCAAGGAGAAGAAATATTTAACTTTGGCAAACACAAAGGGAAAAAAGTTATTGAGGTTATGGCCAAAGAACCAGGCTACTATGGGTGGATACAAAATGCAGATTTTCCGTTGTACACTAAAAAAATACTAACAGCGATTAAACTTAGAAACTTTAATGGTTAATTATTTTCTATAGCACTGCCTAACATTAAATTAAACATAGCCGTCAAACACCTCTAAGTATACGCATCATGAAAATCATTTGTATAGGTCGAAATTATAGTAATCATGCAAAGGAACTAAATAATCCTGTGCCAGATAAGCCTATATTTTTCATAAAGCCTGATACCGCTTTACTTAGAACAAATGAATTTTATATACCACCTTACAGTTCAAACATTCATTACGAATTGGAATTCGTTGTGAAAATTAAAAAAGTTGGCAAATCCATTTCAAAAAGATTTGCATCTAAATACTATGATGAAGTAAGTGTTGGCTTAGATTTAACTGCAAGAGATTTACAACAAGAATGCAAAGAAAAAGGATTACCTTGGGAAATAGCCAAAGGGTTTGACAGTTCTGCCCCAATAGGTAAATGGTATAAAAAGGAAGCGTTAGATACATTTGATTTTTATTTAGTAAAAAATGGCAAAAAAGTTCAAGAAGGAAATCCTTCACAAATGCTATTTGACATTGACAGTATTATAGAATATGTTTCAAAATTTATGACCCTCAAAAAGGGAGATCTTATTTATACTGGCACCCCATCTGGGGTAGGTAAAATGGAAGTTGGTGATGTATATGAAGCATTTTTAGACACGAAAAAAACACTTAGTTTAACGATACGATAGGCTGGTAATGAAGTACAATAATTACATTTTTAAATTCTTTAATGTACTAGGTATTCATAAATACGCCTTCTTACTCATTTTGAGTTCATGTTCTACCAGTTACAATGTTAAACATTCTTTCAACTCTATTCCTCATCAAAAAAAACCTGATTATAGCCTAACAAACAATTGGGCTGCACTCCCCTTTGAAGACGATTACGCAGACTTTGTGCCGAACAGCTCACTTAAAAACGCTCAAGACTCAAGTGAAATTGATGTGTTTTTTGTCCACCCAACAACTTTTTTTGATCGAAAAACACCCGAATGGAATGCAAATGTTAACCATTCATCCATCAACTATCTAACAGATTATTGGGCAATAAAACACCAAGCATCTGTATTTAATAACGTCGGTAAAATATATGCACCACGCTACAGACAGGCTCATATAAAGTCTTATTATAATTTAGATGTTGGTGGACGAGAAGCCATCCTATTTGCTTATGAAGATGTGAAAAGAGCTTTTGAATATTATTTGGAACATTACAACAAGGGCAGACCCTTTATTATAGCATCTCATAGCCAGGGTACAACTCATGCTTCCTTTTTAATTCGTGACTACATAGATAAAACAAATTTAAGAGATCAATTAGTTGCTGCTTATCTAATAGGTATGTCGGTTCAAAAAGATGAATTCGCTACTATTAAACCGTGTCTTACAGAAAATCAATCCAATTGTTTCCTCAGTTGGCAAAGTTACAAAGACGGAATAACACCCCGTGATCACTTTGATGCGTATAGAAAAAATGCTTTTGTGATTAATCCAATTACGTGGACAACCGAAGAGGGCTTTTCTTCTCTCAAAGATCACAAAGGATTGCTCATGTCTAATTACAAAACAGTTTACAAAAATGCCCTAAGAGTAAGGTTAAATAAAGAAACCAATATCTTGTGGATTGAAAAACCCAACATTCCATTGTCAATACTAAGAGGGATGAAAAATTTTCATATTGCAGATTACAATTTATACTGGTTTGATATTAGAAAAAATGTGTCCGATAGAACGCAAAATTTCTTAAACAACAAAAAAGGAGCTAATTAGCTCCTTTTTTGTTTAGTGATAAAACTTTCCATTTAACAGCTTCTTTAAATCTAGACGAAGGCAACTTAACCGCTTTTACTCTAACAATATCACCTAAATTAAATCCCTTAGATTCTGCAAAATTAAAATTAATCGAAACAGAGCCAACAAAATACTGCTCACCCTCCACTCTAATTTCATCTTCTACTACCTTATAAATAGTCCGTTTGGGTCGCTTATCCGATTTTTCTACATACAATGCTTTGTGCTTAACCCCTTCATGATTGGCAACTCTTTGTAATTTTAAACTAACAAAATCTCCAACTTTTAGGGAGGTATCACCAAAAAACTTAAATGCGCCATGAACATCATCAGCAACAACAAATTCCGCTAAATCTTTGGCTAAATTTAAACCGTATATAACACCATTTTGAGCTTTCCAGTCTGCAAAAACATAAGCGACAACTGGCTTTGATCTATTGAAACAATAGTACTCGTGATTGATCGAGTATTTAACAGACTTAAACCAAGACTCAGTAGTGAAATTTCGCCACTCATCTGTTAAATTTTTTCCCAATTCTCTTCGAGAATCTGTAATGGTTTTATGTAGCGATTTGGCAACAGCAAACTCCTTATCTTTAAGCAAAATGTAAAATAATTTGGTTTGAGAACGAATCAATTGACCTGGCCTAGTATGGCAAGTAACCGTTTTACACAATGCTTGTATTTTTTGTTCTTTATCTTCACTAATGTCAGACAACAACTCCCAAGCTAAATATTCTTTAGATCTTCTTTTTAGATAAGCCAACACAGAAAGTGTAGCATTTTCTTTATCACCTATAGCATTGTAAGCCTTTGCTTTGTAGTAATTAATGTAAGGTATGTTTTTGTAATGCTCCCCAACAAAGTCAAGCTCTTCTTGTAAAATTTTAATATCCGCTTTGGATGGGTTGTCCTGATTTGATAAGTCTTTGGCAATAGTAAGTAAAACAAGTTCACCCAGAGATGGTTTTTTCTCACCCTCATCGTTAATCGCCTCAAAATGATTCGCTGGCAAATTCCGAACTCTTAAATTCAATAGAACTGAAACGTGGGACTTGTTTAAATCTTTGGTTTCCAAAACAGAGCTCATTATAAAAGTAAACAGACTGGTTTGAGACGGAAGTTTAACGTGAGCTATGTACTGGTAAAGTTTATCGAAAATCTCTGAAGGGGCTTCTGCCCTGGTTAATTCCTTGATAAATTTTCCTACCTGCCACATAATATTTTCATGTACAACAGAATCGCGATCAGATACATTAAGTGCATAAAACTCTTGTAGATAATCAAAAAATTGGTCGGCCTGTGGCAGAAAACAATTCTTTTGAAGTAGATCGGTTAAAACTTTACCAAAATCGCGCTTTAATAACTCTTGATCTGGTTTTGTTTTTAAACGTTCTTTAGCCAACTCATAGGCTTGAAAGATCTCTCCCTCTCTTCGCAATTCCTCAATTACAGACATAAAAATTATTTAGTGTGCCAAATTTACAAAAAGCTTTAATACACCAAGCTAATAAAGTGTTTCATTTTTGTTTTAAAGTGCGAATATACTCGTTTGTAAATTGTAAACTGACTTTCGATTAACTATCTTCGTTGCAATGAAAAAAAGAGTACTTGTTTCAGTAACCAACGATTTGTTTACCGACCAAAGGGTAAAGAAAGTATGCGACAGTCTTTCTGAAATGCACTTCGATATAGAGCTAATTGGCAGGATGTTACCCAATAGCCAACCGCTAAATCGATCCTATAAAACTCGAAGAATGCGTCTGGTTTTTAATAAGGGCCCTTTGTTTTATGCCGAATACAATATAAGGCTCTTTTTTGTGCTGCTTTTTTCAAAAGCCACTATTTTTCATGCCAATGATTTAGATACCTTACTCGCAAACTATTTAGCCTCAAGAATACGTAACATTCCTTTGGTATACGATACTCATGAATATTTTACGGGTGTACCTGAGATTCAGAATAAGCCAATTGTTAAAATGGTGTGGAAATTAATTGAACAATGGATCTTCCCAAAACTTAAGTACCTATTTACGGTTAATAATTCTATTGCAGCGCTCTATAAAAAAGACTACAATAATTCGCTTAGAGTAATGAGGAATATTCCTAAAAGAATACATTTAGAGCATCCTAAAACAAGAAAGGAACTAGAATTACCCGAAGCTATAGACATTGTAATTACGCAAGGTGCAGGCATTAATATGGATCGTGGTATTGAAGAGGCATTAGAAGCCATGAAATATTTGCCAAATGTATGCTTTCTCATCATTGGAAATGGAGACGTAATAGACCAACTAAAAAGAAGAACTGTACAACTTAATTTAGAGACTAATGTACTGTTTAAAAGCCGGATGGATTACCAAGAAATGATGCAACACACAAGGCATGCTGCATTAGGTATAACGCTTGACAAAAACACCAATATTAATTATAAGTATAGCTTACCAAATAAGTTGTTTGACTACATTCATTCTGGCATTCCCATACTAGCTAGTAAACTTATTGAAGTTGAATCTGTAATAAATACCTATAAAATTGGTTTATTCATAGACAATCACGATCCAAAACACATAGCGAGTCAAATAAAAAAGGCCCTAGAAAATAAGAGCCTAAGAGAAGAATGGGATGAAAATATGAAAAAAGCTCAAGACGAACTAAATTGGTCTAATGAAGAGAAAGAATTAAGAAAAGCGTATGGTGAGATTGAAATCTAAACACCTACATATTGTAGCATTAAATATACCATTCCCTTCTAATTATGGAGGAGTTATAGATATATTTTACAAAATTAAAGCACTAAGTTCTTTGGGTGTTAAAGTTCATCTACACTGTTTTGAGTATGGAAGAGAAAAAGCGGATGTACTAAACACCATGTGTGAAACGGTGACTTACTATCCAAGAAAAATGAATTGGATAACTATACTCTCTAAAACGCCTTTCATCGTTAAGTCTCGAACCTCAATACAACTGTTACATAATTTAAGTGCTAAGCCGATACCTATAATTTTTGAAGGTTTGCATTGCTGTGCCTATTTAAACCATCCTAAACTTAAGGATAACCAACAGTTTGTGAGAACACACAATATAGAACAGGATTATTATAAATTATTGGCGAAATCAGAAAAAAAATTCGGTTACAAACTCTATTTATACCTAGAGTACCTTAAAATTAAACGTTATGAAAGCAATTTAAAGCACGCTAAAGGGCTTTTAACCATATCGGATAAGGATAGAGCTTACTTTAAAGACATGAGCAAGAGTTATTTGGTAAGAGCGTTTCATCCAGACAACAAGGTTCACAGTAAAATTGGGCACGGGACTTATGCATTGTATCACGGTAATTTAGCCGTTGCAGAAAATGAAAATGCCGCATTATTTTTAATCCAAAAAGTGTTTAAACATCTAAAATACAATTTGGTTATTGCGGGAAATAAACCCACAAAAAAATTACAGAATGAGGTTGCAAAACACCCATACATTAGTCTTATTCAAAACCCAAAAAGCACTGTTTTAAATGCCTTAATACAAGACGCTCATATACAAGTGCTTCCAACTGACCAAGCTACTGGAACAAAATTGAAACTTCTAAAAGCACTCCATCATGGAAGACATTGTATTGTAAATAGAAAAATGATAGCGATGACAGGCTTAGAGAAATGTTGCGCTATTGTAGAAACACCAAATGAATGGATACATAAGATAAATGAGTTAGCATCTGTAGATTTTAATAGTGAAGATAAAAACTTGCGTCAAGAGCTTCTAAAATCCTACGACTGTAAATTAGAAGCTGCTAAAATAGCTTCTATAATTTTTCCACAGATTCAATAGTACCCTTAACACACTTTATCATTTTAGAGGGATAATCATTTATAATAGAGTAATCATGAGTGGCCATAAAAATGGCTTTGCCTTTGGATTGAATTCCTTTTAAAACCTCCATAATTTCTCTAGATGTTTCAGGGTCTAAATTACCTGTAGGCTCATCGGCCAAAATTAAATCTGGTTCGTTTAGTAATGCTCTGGCAATGGCGATGCGTTGTTGTTCACCTCCAGAAAGCTCGTGAGGCATTTTATACGCCTTTGTAACCATGTTAACCTGCTCTAATACTTCTGTAATACGGGCTTGTATTGCCGTTTTATCTTTCCAGGCAGTTGCTTTTAATACAAATACTAAATTTTCGTGTACAGAGCGATCTGAAAGCAATTGAAAATCTTGAAAAACAACGCCAATTCCTCTTCTTAAATAAGGAATGTCTTTTTCTTTTAGCTCCTCTAAATTGAGTCCAGCAACCTGTCCACTTCCTTGCTCTAATTTTAAATCACCATAAATGGTTTTTAGCAAACTACTTTTTCCAGAGCCTGTTTTTCCTATTAGATAAATAAAGTCTCCTTTACCTAATTCAAAACTAACTTTATCTAAAACCAAATGGTCTTTTTGAAAAATAGAAGCCTCTTTTAGGCTTAATATTGGCGTGTTCATATTCTTTATTTTCAAATCTAAATCTAATTATTTTATTGCTATTTAACTACAATTTTAAAAAAAAATTAAAACAGCATTGCTGGATTTAAAATCTGCATTTAACACAAAAAAAAAGCTACTCATTGAGTAGCTTTTTTTTTAGTTTTTAAAAATTAGCGTACCTGAAACTTTTTAACTTCAGCATAATTTGCACTGGTTAGTTTAACAAAATACATCCCGCTAGCCAATTCAGACACATCAAATGAGAGTGATGTAAGGCCTTTGTCTAAGTTTGCATTCGCAATTGTTTTTACATTTTCTCCTAAAGCATTGAAAAGCAATACAGAAACTTTACTGGCTTTCGCTAAAGAAATAGTTAGTGTACTCGTTTCAGAACTTGGGTTTGGGTAAACATCAAATACATGGTCTTCTAACTTTAGGTTTAAGGATTCAACTATAACAACTGCATTATCCTCTAATTGAGTAGAACCAGAATTTAGGTCAATTTCAACTTCTTCGGCATTCGCTAAAGACCAGTAAAACAGTTTAAATTTAGAATGTAAATCATTCTCATCTATCCAAAGTGTTAAAACCATTGTTTGGTTGTTGTAAACTGAACAAGCAATAACTTCATCATTTTGATTTTTAACTGCAATTTCATCACCTATTAAAAAGTCACTAATTAAATCTTCAGGAAGCAGAAGATTCATATTAAACTCTTTTGGGTTTGGGTGTTTGTAATGACGATTCGTTAAATGAGAGGAAACTCTAAATTGAGGCAACACAATTGAATTGTCTGGATAGCTAAAAGTTCTTGTGGCATCCATTCGAACTTGATAGCCATCACCTGGTTCCATATCACCAATCGTGTTTACATTGTATTCTGGCCAATAAACATTACCTACACCATCTTTAATCAGCATTATATCTTCATCTATAGACTCCATTACAATGCTAATGTCAGCTGATTTGGTTCTTAAATAACCCAAATAGCTCCAACCTTCGTTTAAGGTTAATGGATACTCATTGGGATTTGCCAAAGCTCCTCTTACTTGAAGAGAAGAAGTCGCATTAGACTTTACCTTGTAGGCTTTACCCACAATATGATCACCAATATTATTTAGATTGTATTCTGGCCAAAAAACGTTACCTAATTCATCTTTTGCTAAAAATAAATTTTCAACTATTGGCGCAAACACAGCACTAATATTGGAATTATCTGGTACAATATGAGTAGACATTAAGTTCCATCCTTCTTGTATTTCAATACTTTGAGATACAGTATTCGATAAGGCAGTAATAGCAGAGATACCATCATTGGCAAAAACATCTAAGTTTGGCATGGTAACATCATAATCAGCTAAAGCAACTCTTTCTTCATTAGCGGATAATTTCCAGGTTTTCCAGGTTAGCTCCTCACCTATTTGCAAACCATTAAACTCACCTGGTTCTGATCCGTAAACAGTTATTGTATTGGTAACTCCAGTAAACATTATTTTACCGGCACAATAATGTAAATCATCTTGACCTAAGTAAAATACACCTAAATAATCACCAACTTCAATCGGAGCATCATTAATGGTTATGTTAGCTGTGATAGGAATAAGAATCGTATGGTTGCTAGAAGTAACTTCTATTTCCCAATTTGGCTCAGTTGGAGCTGGATACAAACAAGATTCATCTTCTGTGTTGACCAATTCATCGTAATTTAATGCTAACGAATCCATACATCCGAACATAAAAGCGATACACGAAGCATCGTCGATGTTCGCATCTAGATTATAATTTAATGCTGTTTCATCCGTACAACCATAGATGGTACCTATGCAAGATCCGTCATCTGAGTTGGCCATTTCTTCGTAATTAATCGAAGTAGAATCAGTACATCCAAAAATTGGAGCAACACAAGAACCATCATCTGTTATAGCCGCTGCGTTGTAATTTACAGCAGTAAAGTCTGTACAACCAAAGATTACTCCCGTAACCTCAACTGTTGCACTGGCTATGTAAGCACCCATTACAGTATTGGCTGAAACAGTTACTTCATAAGATCCATTTGATTCGTAAAAATGTTCAGGCTCAAAAGCACTGTAAGTTGTGCCATCTCCCATGTTCCAACTTAAGTAAGATGGTGTAGGTATATTATTAATAATGGCCCAAAAGTTGAAATTTGAACCCGTAGTTTCCTGCCATTGTATAATTACAAGTGAAGTGTAATCACAAGAGCCGTCTTCAGAATTTGCACTAGGATTGTAGTTGTAAGCATCAACATCTGTACAACCTGTAATATAGGCTACACATGAGTTGTCTTCAACGTTTGCAAGTGGATTGAAATTCGAAGCAGAAGGGTCTGTACAACCTTCCACAATACAAGATCCGTCATCAACAGTAGCTGCTTCATCGTAATTAAGACCGTCTTCATTTGTACATCCAGAAATAATACAAGAACCATTGTCTGTATTGGCTTCCGTGTTGAAATTATCAGCAACAGGATTGGTACATCCAAATACAATCTCCTCACAGGAACCGTCATCAACATTTGCGGTAACTTCGAAGTTAAATGCTGTTTCATCAGTACACCCAGGAATTTCAACGAGATCTTCCTCACCAGAAGTAAAACTTAAGGTTTCACTGAAGGCTGAACTTCCACAAGGACTATTTGCCTTAACATTCCAAAAATATTCAGTCTCTGCATCTAAAAGGTTTGTCAATGTAAAAGTAGCTTCTTCAATATCCTCAATCGTTTCAATTACAGTTGTAAATTCAATGTCTGTAGCAATTTGAAGCGTATAGGAATTCGCATTCGCAACAGCTTGCCAAGTAAAACTTGGCGTAAGAGAAACGTCTGCTAAAGCTGCCGTGGGGAATGTTAGTGTAGTCTCAGTTGGTAGACCTTCAAATACGTTTATAACTACATCTGCAGTATGCGTAATAGCATCGGCTGTAGCCACAATCTCGAAAGGAATTTCTATGGCTGGAATTGGAAATGGTGAAGATATTGTTAGTGTAGAATTAGTACCTGGAGTAACTAATTGCGGATCAAATTCAACAAGAATGCCATCAGGAATGTTTGCTATAGCAAGCGATACTGGAGTGGTGAAATTTAAAATCGGTTCAATTTGAACATCAAAAGTGGCGGCTTCACCAGAACAAATCTCTAATACTTCTGGACTAACTGAAATGTCAAAATTCGCTACGGTTGGCGAAACGATTTCAAATTTATTTGAAATATTGAAGAACACATTGTTACTTCCTTTAACTTTTAGGATGGCTTCGTTAGAAACAAGATTAGGGCATTCAATAGATGCTGTTCCTGAATTAGGTACTGCCTCCAATAGCAGTTGGTCAAAAGTTAATCCATTGTTGGTAGAGAGATAAATATCTACATTTTCGGAATTTACGGGTTCGATATCCGTATTTGCTACATCCCATTCTACGGTGTAGGTATTTCCGTATTCCCAATCCTCAGTAATGTTATTAACCGAAAATGAAGTTGCAACATCGGTAACCGTCATTTGCATAACATCGAAGCTAACACCTCCAGCACCAGCCTTGTTGTCTCTAACAGTCATACGAAACTTCATATCTCTAGCATAAGAGGGTAATGTTTCGCCTAAAGAGGTGGTACCATTCACCAAATCAATCATTTTAGGAAATACTCGAGTTGGAGATTCCACAGGAGGCCACGATCTGAATAATGGCGCATTTCCAGTTGGATTATCTAGGTCATCAACAATATCACCTAAATCGTATTGCTCCCAACAATACGTCAAAACATCTGAAGCATTTTGATCTGTACCCGCACCAGTTAATTCAAATGGAGTATTGGCTGGAATAGTGAAGCTAATGCCAGAAGGATTTGCATTGGCTAGAGGAATAGCATTGTTGGTTGCTGTTTCTTCAGCACAAGCGTTGTTTTCTATGTGAGTAGTCATCTCTACAAAAGATGCAGTATGGTAATAATCATCTGATGCAATTTGTAAATTATTGAGTTCACAAATATTCGCATAAGCTAAAATGGTAGATCCAGAACCTGGCTCGTAAGCCGTTGATGGATTTCTATTACCAGCTCCGCAGTTTTGAGTACCACTATCTCCATTAAATGTATGGTTGGCTCCAAATTGGTGGCCAATTTCATGAGCAACATAGTCAATGTCATAAGGGTCATTTATTGGTGCATTTGTTCCGGTAACACCTTTTGCTTTAAAATTAGAATTGCAAACCCCTTGAGAAGCTAAACCTCCAGCACCCGTTGAAAAAACATGACCGATATCGTAATTAGCTGAACCAATTAAGTCGTCTAAATTTTCTTGATTTGCAGCCAATATAGATGAAGCGTTTGAATTAGAGTAAGGATCGGTAACCGAATTTACGTAAACAATTAAATCGTTGTTTTCTATTAAATTTAGTCTAAATGAAGCCTCTCTTTCGAATACTACATTTACACGATTTATAGATACATTTATAGCAGCTAAAGCCGCTACAGAAGCCTCATCACCAGAACTATTTGCATGAAACTGAGCATATTCTCCTGTACATGCAATGGCTGCTTTAAACACTCTAAGCACGTCACCAGAACGGCCAGCAACCATAGCTTTAGCATTCGATTGCGCTTCATTGATAAAACATTCTGCAGCTCTCACTTTTTCATTGGTCGCATAAAAATCTTTTTTATTGTAGACAATACAATGCGAAGAATTATTTATACTAAAAGGATCTATGTAAGTAGTACCTGATGCTGAAATGATCATGGCATGAAAGCCGTTATTGCTTATTGAAAGTCTAGCGGTTGCACTTGCATCGTCTAGTCCTTGAGCAAGGTAAGAATGAATTGAAGGATATTTGGCTGAAAGATCTGCGGGCATAATAGCCGATTTTACGATACAAAAATCTTGCATACTACCGTTTGGCATAGGCAAACTTAAAATAACGGGACTGTTTCGAATGTCAACTGAAAATTCTTCAGGAGCTTGCTCTACAAAGTTTAATAAAGCTGGTAAATCAATCGCGAACGATTTAAAACTAGCAGGTATAGTGTATCTTTTAGATGTAATAGGTATTGAACTTTCTTCTACCTCTTCAAATAAAGACTGTGCATTTAAACTTGAAAAGGCAATTAAAAAAAATGAAGTAAAAAACAAGCATTTAACTTTAGTGAAAACGTATTGCATATCGTGTTATTTTTTTTTTTAAAATGGTAATTTTCAACAGGACGTGAAGTTACAAAACAAATGCCAAAAAAAAATACTTATATTTCGGAATAAAATTTAAACCAAAATGAGCACTGTAAGCTATTGGGAAAGAGAAAGTTTTTTAGAAAAGAGAGACTATATAATCGTTGGAAGCGGAATTGTTGGACTTACATGCGCTCTTGAGTTGAAACAATTGAATCCTCAAGCAAGTATTACCATCTTAGAAAAAGGGTTTCTTCCAGCTGGAGCAAGCACCAAAAATGCCGGATTTACTTGTTTTGGATCACCTTCAGAATTGTTGGATGACCTGAACCATTTAAATACTGAGGATGTTTTTAAATTAGTAGAAAACAGGGTAAACGGACTAACGAAATTAAGACGGATTGTTGGTGACAAGAACATGGTATACAAAGAATATGGAAGCTATGAGCTATTTAAAGATACCGAGTTGTACCATAAATGTATGGATAATTTGGAGTACCTAAACAAACAGTTAAAACCCATTTTTAACCAAAATACTTTTGAGGTTTTTACCAAACCCAAAGATTTTGGATTGGCAAAAGAAAGCTTACTGATAAAGAATGTATTTGAAGGACAACTAAATACTGGATTGATGATGAAGAATCTCATTACTCTTGCAACCAAAGCTGGAGTAGAGATACTAAATGGTTTTACAGTAGCTAACATTGCTAAAATTAACGAAGGTTGGAAGGTGCTAGGTAAGCAAACCAGTATAGAAACAAAAAAATTAATTCTATGCAACAATGCTTTCGCTTCAAAACTTCTTCCAGAACTAGATGTTAAACCGGCTAGGGCACAAGTGTTGATCACCAAACCAATCAAAAATTTAAAAATTAAAGGGTGCTTTCATATGGATAGGGGTTATTATTATTTTAGAAACGTAGCCAATAGAGTATTGTTAGGCGGCGGAAGAAATTTAGATTTTAAAGCAGAAGAGACTTTTGAGATGAGCACTTCTGTTAAAATTCAAGAACATCTTAAAGCCTTATTAAAAACTAAGATTCTACCAAATCAAGATTTCGAAATTGAACACAGTTGGTCTGGCATTATGGGGATGGGTAATTCAAAGACAACACTTTTAAAACAATTGGATGAATCTCTTTTCTGTGCCATTCGGTTGGGAGGTATGGGAGTTGCCTTGGGTACCGATGTTGGTCAAAAAGTTGCAAATCTGGCAAATTCAAATCGTTAATATATTCTTGTCTTTTATTTAATCAATGATTTTACGCCTATACTTTTTTCTGTTTTTCAGAATCAATATATTATAATTTTGAGCACCTTTTACCTATGTTAATTAATTGTTAATTAGCATTGTAATTTATTGTAAATGAATGTATTACAAGACTTAATTAAACCTTAGTTTTATGCATATTAAAAAAATCATCATCCACAAAACACAACCTTAGATTGTATAATACATCTAAAAAATAAAATTATTAAATAAAGAATATTACTTTTGAAAGGATTAAAAAATGTAAAAATGCGAGAATCATCTATTAAAAACGCCGTAATCTTTTTAACTACATGCTGTTTAGTTTATGTTTTAAAAGATGTGCTGACCCCTTTTTTAATTGCCCTATTTATTGCGTATTTAATCAATCCGCTCATCACTTTTATTCAAGAAAAACTCAAGGTAAAAAGTAGAAGCATTGCAACTGCTTTTGGTCTGACTTTAGCATTAGCTCTCTTAACTAGCATTACACTTTTAAGCTTACCTACCATCAACAAAGAATTTCGAAGTGCTGCTAGCTTATTTAAAGAATATGCACATGTCATACCTCCTATTCCATCCGGTATAGAAGACCAAGTAAATCATTTTATACACTCCGATAAAGCAAAAGAATTTATAAACAGCAGTACCATTTCAGAAGCGTTAAACAAGATTGTTCCAATAAT
Source organism: Flavobacteriales bacterium (assembly GCA_028110365.1). Lineage (GTDB taxonomy): Bacteria > Bacteroidota > Bacteroidia > Flavobacteriales > UBA7430 > UBA6772. The sequence goes on along the minus strand of JAOGVT010000021.1, from coordinate 1,532 downwards.
CAATTCCGTTTTTAAACAATCTATGGACTTAGTTACCGGTATTTTCGGCTTGTTTTTAATTTTACTTTACCTGGTCTTTATTTTACAAGGTTATCCTCAGCTTAACAAAACATGGACTAGCTGGATTCCTGAAAAACACCGAGACATGGCTAATGAAATTAGTGTAGACCTAAATCAAGGAATGCGTGCTTACTTTAGAGGTCAGGCTTCAATAGCAGTAATAGTTGGCGTTTTATTTTGCTTGGGCTTTAGCATTATTGGCTTGCCCCTTGCCATACTTATGGGTCTTTTAATCGGTCTATTGAATTTAGTACCCTACCTGCAAATCCTGGGCATCATTCCGGTTTTTCTCTTATGCGTTCTTCAAAGTATGGAAACAGACACGAGTGTTTGGGTAACGATTGGCTCAGCAGCATTTGTTTTTGTTGTCATACAACTGCTACAAGAACTACTTCTTATACCTCGTATTATGAATAAAGTAACAGGTCTTCATCCAGCAATTATACTGCTCTCTTTATCTATATGGGGAAGTTTGCTTGGTATAACAGGACTCATATTAGCTTTACCAATGAGCACGCTACTCCTATCCTATTACAAAAAGTTTGCAAGCAAACCTATGTAAGAGAATCGACGTATTCTTTTGACTTGGTCACAATATCTATAATAGAAACACCATAAAGGTAGCTGCCTAAAATCTTAAAGTTTGGTAAAGAATGAGCTTCAATAGCCGCTACTTTAGACAGGTGTCCTAACTCATACTGAGGAATAGCATTGTCAATAAGCCTTAATTCTTGTTGCACACTAACAACACCCTTACCAAAAACCTTGCTTAAAAACGCTTTGGCTTCATTTTCAAGATCCATTAAGGCCAATTGATTGAAGGTAAAACGAGCACCACCTAACATAACTGTATTTACAATGTGGGTTTTCGAACCATGCGAAGGAAAAGTGTTTGAATTGGCCACCATTCCTAAAACAACCGATTTTTCTTTTGAGGGAACTAAAAAACCAAAACCATCAAAATTTATTTGCCCTTTAGGTATTTGCATATTCAAAACACCTACAGGAGAATATTTAATTGAATTTAAACTCGTTGCTAAATCTTTGGACACAAAAGGACTTAACTTAAAAGCGGGTATCGTAGACACCAGCGTATCGTATTCATAAACAACACCGTTGGCACATTGCACGGCTCTTTTGTCAAAATCGATAGCCGTAATGTTTGCACCGTACACAACCGAACCCTCAAAGCGATCTTTTAAACGATCTGTAAGCACCTGTAAGCCCTTTTTAAAACTAAACAAAGCCTTAGATGTTACTTCTTTAGGAAATGATTTGGCTTCAGAAACGGGCGCTTTATAGGAGCGTAAAGCCCTTACAATGGAACCTTTTCGTGCTTCGAGTCTTTTAAGTAATGGCAAGGTAGCAGAAACACTCATTTGAGAGACATCTCCTGCCCAAATACCACTTACAACGCTATCAAAAAACAAACGCCTTACGTCTTCACCAAAATGCCTGTCTACAAAATCTGC
>JAOGVT010000020.1:0-20271 GCA_028110365.1 Flavobacteriales bacterium | reverse complement strand
TGACTGTTGTACAACTCTATCCAATCATTATATTCATCGTCAGGCCCGAGAATAATAGTCTCGTTTTTTGACATAAATTCGTTAATTGTAATCTGTTGTGCCTGGCATTTAAAAACAAAAAGTGTAGCCAAAATTGAACCCACCAAAAATTTTTTCATGCAAAAAAGTATTATTTGATTGATTTTAATTGGTGAGTTTATGGAAGATATCCTCCAATTTGTTCTCTTCTAGGCTCATTTGAAGTACTGTGAATTTTTTAGCTACGGCAAATTCAAACAATTGTTTTCTTAAATCATGGCAAGCATCAGAAGTGATTTTAAATTCATTTGTTCCAATTTCGTCAACTTCTTCAACATTCTTAATTGCTTGTAGCTCATTTTTAAAGACCTTTTCGTTAAATAAAATGGTTATTATGTTTTTGCCATCTTTACTCTTGCGTAATTCTTCAATTGTCTTATTTGCAACGATTACCCCTTTATTAATAATGATTACTCTATCGCAAATAGCCTCTACTTCTTGCATGATATGTGTTGAGAGCAATACGGTTTTATCTGCACCCATTTCTTTTATAAGGCTTCGTATTTCAACCAACTGATTTGGATCTAATCCGGTTGTTGGTTCATCTAGAATAAGGACTTCTGGGTTATTTAATAGTGCTTGCGCTAAACCTACCCTTTGTCTGTAACCTTTAGAAAGTGAGCTAATTAATTTATGCTGCTCATTTTTAAGTCCTGTTTTTTGAATCATGTCATCAATCCTAAAAGGATCTGCTTTGTAAAGATTCACAATAAAGCCTAAATATTCTCGAACATACATGTCAAGGTATAAAGGATTGTGCTCTGGTAGGTACCCAATTTTACTTTTTGCCTTTAAATTTTCTTCACATACATCTAAGCCGCATATCCGAACTTTTCCTTGTGTCTGAGGTATGAAACCAGTAAGTATTTTCATCATGGTAGATTTACCAGCTCCGTTTGGACCTAAAAAACCCACAATTTCACCTTTACAAATTTCAAAGGAAATTTCGCTAAGTGCTTTTTGAGAATTATATAATTTACTTACGTTTTCGACTTTTATAGACATCGCCACGAATATAGTTCATTTTAATATTTAACTACAAGACTGCGGTTCATCAATTTTTGAATTTCCTTGTTTAATTAATTTAATTGAGAAAAAAGTTTAGATTTAATTCATGTGAGTCTATAAGTTTTTTGCTAATGGTTTTTATTTTATATATTTTTATTCTAAATAATAATAGTAAGTAATTTAATATTTTAATGTAATTGTGTATCTCGAGGGAAGAGTTATTACAATGGAAGGGCTTAAAATGTAAGCCCTTTTTTCTTGCGTACGTATTTCACCTTATTTAGTAAAAAAATCAATTTCAAATCCTATCTTTGGTGTTATGCAGGGAGTGGTCGTAAAATCTACTGGTAGTTGGTATAGTGTGCTCACAGATGACGGGGTGCAGTTAGATTGTCGTATACGCGGTAAGTTCAGAATTCAAGGTCTTAAAAGTACGAATCCTGTAGCTGTAGGCGATAGAGTTCTACTCGATGTAAACGGTGAGGATTATTTAATTTCTAAAATTCTTGAACGTAAAAATTACATCATCCGAAAATCGGTTAATTTGTCTAAGCAAGTTCACATCATTGCAGCTAATATAGATCAAGCTTTTCTTATTGTAACGTTAGCCTCTCCAACTACATCAGTTGGTTTTATAGATCGGTTTTTAGTGACAGCAGAAGCATACCAAATCCCAACGGTACTTGTTTTTAATAAGGTTGATTTATACGACGAGTTTGACCGTGAGTACCACGATGAGATTGTTCAAATGTATACTAATTCAGGCTACGAATGTATTGAAACCTCTGCCTTGGGTCAAATGAATATTGATTTGCTTACTACAAAAATGACAGCTAAAGTTACGCTTTTGTCTGGTCATTCTGGCGTTGGTAAATCAACCTTAGTTAATGTAATTGATCCTGATTTAGACCTTGTGACTCAGCAAGTTTCTGAAGCTCATAATAAAGGAATGCATACCACAACATTTGCAGAAATGTATCCCTTGCATTTTGGGGGTTTTATTATAGATACTCCTGGCATTAAAGGATTTGGCTTGGTAGATGTAAGTGAGTTCGAATTGGCAGATTATTTTCCTGAAATACTACGTTTAAAAGGTCAATGTAAGTTTCACAATTGCAAGCATGTAAATGAGCCTAAGTGCGCTGTTAAAGAAGCTGTCGCACTTGATAAAATTCACCCTGTTCGGTATGACAGTTACTTGTCAATTTTAGAAGACGATGGAAACCAATACCGCGAATTTAAATACCATAAATGAGAGTTACCCTTCAAAGAGTGACTGAGGCGTCTGTAGTGATTAACGATATTCTTCGTGCTGATATTCAGCATGGTTTAGTTGTTTTCTTAGGGATTACCAACGAAGATTCTACAGAGGATATTGAATGGCTCTGTAGAAAAATATGTGCACTTCGTATATTTAATGATGCCTCTGGTAAAATGAACAATTCTTTAATGGATGTAAAGGGAGAGGTTTTGGTTATAAGCCAGTTTACCCTTTATGCAAGTACAAAAAATGGCAATAGGCCTTCCTATATAAAAGCTGCGAAACCAGATATAGCTATTCCTTTATACAATTCATTTATCGACTCTATTGTTGCTCTTGTTAGCGGGGCTGTTAAAACCGGTGAGTTTGGAGCTGATATGAAAATCTCATTGATCAACGATGGACCAGTAACGATTCACTTAGACTCAAAAGTAAAAGAATAATGGACTTAAAAGAACTTCAAGTAAAAGTTGACGATTGGATTCGTGAACATGGTGTACGCTACTTTAATGAACTGACCAATATGGCTATTCTTACTGAAGAGGTTGGGGAGGTAGCTCGAATTATTTCTAGGCGATATGGCGAGCAGTCAGAAAAAGAATCAGATAAAAACAAAGACCTCTCAGACGAGTTGGCAGATGTTTTGTTTGTTTTGACGTGTATTGCAAACCAAACAGGAATTAATTTAGACGATGCAATGAAAAATAATTTTGATAAAAAAACAAGAAGAGACGCTAAGCGTCATATTGAAAATGACAAGTTGAAATAAAATCGCATCAAAAAAAAAGCTGTTTCATTTGAAACAGCTTTATTTGATTCTAAAACTAAAACTTATTCAGCGAAAGGAACAACGCTAACATAAGATCTATTGTCTTTCTTTTTCTTAAATTGGATACTGCCATCGCAAAGCGCAAATAAAGTATGGTCTTTGCCCATACCAACATTTTCACCTGGATTGTGTTTTGTACCTCTTTGTCTTACGATGATGTTACCAGCAATAGCTAATTGACCACCGAAAATTTTGATTCCAAGTCGTTTTGATTCCGATTCACGACCGTTTTTGGAACTACCGACACCTTTCTTATGAGCCATGTTTCAATTTTTTTTTCGTTAATTAATTAGGCTTCTACTGATTCAGCTTTAGGAGCCGCTTTTTTTGCTGCTGCCTTTTTCGTGATCGTACCGATTGTTATCTGTGTAAGATACTGTCGGTGACCATTTTTTACTGTATAGCCTTTTCTTCTTTTCTTTTTGAAGACAATAACTTTGTCTCCCTTTAGGTGGCTCTCAATTTTTGCTGAGACTTTTGCACCTTTTATAGCCGGGGCGCCAACTACTACTTTACCACCATCCTCAATTAAAAGAACATTGTCGAAAGTAACTTTCGAGCCTTCTTTTCCTTCAAGACGGTTGACAAAGATGCGCTGATCTTTTTCAACTTTATATTGATGCCCTGCTATCTCTACAATTGCGTACATCTGCTATGTTTGGTTAATTAAAAATACTAATTTGGTCTGCGAAATTAAGCAATTAATTTGAATTGGCAAAAGTACATCACTATCTTTTGTTTACAAGATAAACTCCTGCTAATATTATTAGGAATCCAATGATGTGATGCGAGGTTATTGTCTCATGATCTAGAAGTCCCCATAGTACCGCAACAATAGGTATTATATAGGTGCAAGATGTTGCAAATAAAGCGCCTGTCATTTTTATGAGTTTATTAAACGCGATTAAAGACAATGCAGAGCCAACGATTGCCAATAGTGTTGTATAACCTAAACTTGACCAGGCTTTTGGGTGAGTTTGCATTACCTCAATAAAGTCGCTACTAAATAGATAAACTCCCGCCCATGGGCCAACAAAAGTAAAGGCAATTGTAGTTATTTGTACTGGGTTTAAGTCTTGCAAATGCGTTTTAATAATATTAGAACTCCACCCATAGCAAACCGTTGCTAGTATAACTATTAAGCTGTATGAAATGGTTTTTTCGTTTAATTCTTGTATGTCCGGATGCAGAAGGTAAATAGTGCCAGTGAATCCTATAATAATACCTACATAATTAAGTGCCTTTACTTTCAGTTTGTAAAATAGTACACCTATAAAAATGGTAAATAGTGGCGTAAGTACATTAAGAATTCCAACAATACCCGAATCTAAATAAGTTTCTGATTTTGTGAATAGAAATGCGGGAATACCATTTCCAATAAAACCCGTAAGGAAAAGGTATTTTAGCTTTTTTTTTGGCAGAGTGAGGTAGTATTTCCAGCCGACCATCGAAATAAATACAAAGGCAATAAACAGTCGTAAGGCAGCCACTTGTTCAAAGCTAAAAGCATCAAGCCCGCGTTTTATAAGAATGAATGAACTACCCCATACTAGCGAAAGTAAAAAAAGGAGAAACCAATGACCTGATGCACTGTCTATTCTTTTTAGCATTTATGGGGAGCATTTTTTTGTTTGATGTACAAAGATATTTATTTAGTCGGTTAATCGTTTCATATTTTTTATATTTGCTATGTTAATCACTAAAATTTTTTAAGATGAATAAATTAATAAAATTTGGTTTTGCTACTTTAGTTCTTGTTTTTTCAATTGCTTCATGTTCTCAATCAACAGCGCAATCAACAGATGTTGATCAGCAAGCAGTTAAAAGTTCTAGCTTGTCCATGAATATTGAAGGTATGACTTGTGCTATGGGCTGTGCTCGTGCCCTAGAAGTTGAGCTTAATAACTTGGATGGTGTTGAAAAAGCTAAAGTTAATTTTGAAGATTCAAATGCTACATTAGCCTACAATGCTTCTTTAACTTCAGAAACTGCAATTGTTGCTTTTGTAAATTCTTACAGAAAGGGTGCTTTTACTGCAACACCTCAAGCATCTAAAAAATCTTGTTGTAGTTCTGCTAAAAAAGTTTGTTCTGCCGAGGAAAAAGCAAAGTGCGAGGATAGTAAGGTGAAATGTGATAAATCTGCTGACAAATCTTGTTGTGCTTCTAAGAAAGAAGAAAAGAAGAGTTGTGCATCAAATTGTATTAAACCATGCTGCGCATAACAGCTAAATCGTAATTAATAAAAAGCTCTCTTTTCAAATTTGAAAAGAGAGCTTTTTTTTTGTTTAATACTCTTCGTTTTAAAGAGTATTATTGTATCGAGCTTCCTATCTTTGCACCGCTAATTAAATTTAAATAAATTATGTCTTTTGAACGTTTTGCCAAATGGACCTTGCTTAGTATTTTTTTAATCATCGTAGCCGGTGGTATTGTGCGTATGACTGGATCTGGTATGGGTTGCCCAGACTGGCCTAAGTGTTTTGGTTTAGTTATACCTCCTGTTCATGTTGATCAGGTTTTATGGAGTGCCGAAAAGCCCTTTTCTGAAGGTCAAATGATTATACATAAAGATCAGTTGTGGTTTGCTCATACACCCTTTGTTAGTGGTCAGGTTTATGATGCCACTAACTGGTCATTGTATACAAAACATGATTACGTGAATTTTAATCCGCTTCATACTTGGGTAGAGTATGTTAATCGATTGATTGGTGTCTTAGCAGGTTTTTTAACATTAGGCTTGTTTTTCAAGTCTTTTGCTTTTTGGAAAATCAAAAGAAAAATAGTTTTTCTGAGTGCTTTTATTGTCTTTTTGATGGGTTTTCAGGGCTGGTTAGGCGCAGTAGTTGTTTACTCTGTTTTACAGCCAATTCAGATCACCATCCATATGCTAATGGCTTTATTTATAGTTGCGCTTATGGTTTACCTAATTTCTGAAGCCCCAAACAAGAAAGTTGTTTCACTTTTGACTCATGATAAGAAACTATATGTTTTTATTAAAATAGCTTTGCTTTTAAGTGTTCTTCAAATTATTTTAGGAACGCAGGTTCGTCAACTAATAGATGAAATCGCAAAAAGTTTTGATTATGCTCAGCGTGAATTGTGGATCGAATCTGCAGGAAATGTATTTAAAATACATAGATCTTTCGCTATATCGTTAGTTTTGGTTAACGGGTTTTTATTTGTCAGAAACTATGTGTTTAATCTTGGCTTTAGCTATCCAAAATATATTGCTGTTGTAATTCTTGTAGAAGTTCTTTCTGGTATTGTTCTCACTTATTTTGATATGATGAGTTTAATGCAGCCAATTCATCTCATAGTAGCGAGTTTGTTATTTATTCTACAAATCGCTTTTTATTTCGAATTGAAAAAACTTAAGACCAAGTAAGACTTTCGATTAATGTTTGTAAATCTTTTTTTATATAGGTTTTAACTGGTTGAAGTGAGTCTGCATTCGGAACAGTGTTAAAATACAAAGACCCTCTTAAAAAGTGTTTTGAACTATCTGTGGCAAAAAATTGAAGGTTTGATGCGCTATTGCCATGAATGTCGTACAGCACTCCGTAAACATTATTTTCTTTGTTTTCGTATACTGTTTCGATGATCCCATCTGATTTTATAGAATGATCATAGGCCAGTTTATGACTCTCTTCTATAATGGGAGCTAAGTTGTTGTTTAGTTCTTTGTATGTAAGGTAAATAGTCGCATCATGAGCTGGGTAAAAGATGTTGTACCAGCATTCGGTATTCCCCTCAATCAATTCGGCTTTGGTATTTGAGAGAAACTGATAGGAGCAGTTTTTTTTAGTGGTAGTGTAATTAGTTTCTGCTAAGTCAATACGGAAAAATCCTAATGGTTTCGGACTGAAATTTTCTTGGCAGGAACTGAGTAGTACAATGCCAATAATTATAATTTTTTTAAACCTCATCTTTTAAACTTTTCTCAACTTCAAAAGTTGCTTTTATTCTGGTTACCCTTCTTTTATTAACTCCTTCGACCGTAAAAATAAAATCATTAAAGCTGACTTTCGCCCCTTTTTTTGGGATGTTACCGGTAATTTCTAAGATAAATCCTGCAAGACTGTCAGATTCTCCTTTGGCCTCTTCAAAATCTAATCCATCAATATTTAGTATTCTGTAAAAGTCATTTAAAGCTGTCTTACCTTCAAACACAAAATTATTGCTGTCAAGTTTAGAGTATACAATTTCATCATCATCAAACTCATCACTTATATCTCCCACAATTTCCTCAATAACATCTTCTAGAGTAACAATTCCAGATGTTCCACCATATTCGTCAACCACAACAGCTAAGTGGATTTTCTTTTCTTGAAATTCCTTCAATAAGTCATCAATTTTTTTGTTTTCTGGTACAAAAAATACTTGTCGTAATAAGTTTAACCAGTTAAAGTTTTCATCTTCTTTAAGGTGAGGAAGCAGGTCTTTTATGTACAAAATCCCTTTTATGTTGTCGAATGATTCTTCAAAAATGGGTATTCGTGAAAAGCCTGTTTCTTGAATTGTATTTAGTACTTGTGAGTATTTTGTGTTAATATTAAGTGCCGTAACATCCGTTCGAGATCGCATAATTTGTTTAACATCCGTGTTTCCGAATTTAACTATTCCTTCGAGCATTTTTTGCTCCTCTCTATTCTCGTTTTGGTCGCTAGTAAGCTCAAGAGCATTAGATAGATCGTTTACGGACAGATCGTGCCCTTTGTTTTTTGCTCTTTTATCAATAATACGAGTGCTTGCTACAAGAAGAGCACTCGCAGGTTTAAGTATTTTTATTAAATATAATAACGGAAAGGTTACAAATTTTGCAAAGGAAATAGGGTTGTTGTTTGCATAAATTTTAGGTAAAACTTCACCAAATAAAAGTAGTAGAAATGTAATAATTACTACTTGAACTAAAAATTGAAGCCATTCAATACCCTGAAAGTTAAATAAGTTTACTGATATGTAGGTTGCCAAAATAATGATTCCAACATTTACAAAGTTATTGGCAATAAGTATGGTTGCCAAAAGTTGTTTTGGTTTTTTAAGAAATGATTCAATTAATTCTGATTTCCTAGATTTTAGTAGTTTTAAATCTTCTAAATCTTGAGGTTTTAAGGCGAAAAAAGCTACCTCAGACCCTGAGATTATTGCCGATGTAGCTAATAGTCCTAGCAATACTATTACAGAAAATAATATATTTAAGTCTAGAGCATTTAAAAATGTTAATGCTGTTATGGGTTCAGGATCCAATTTTTTTATTTTTTTTACTTAAAAGGGAAGATTTTCTTCCTCATTCGACGGAGATTCCTGAACAATATCATTTGAGGTGTTTTCACTCAACGTAGGATTGCTATTGGATTCTTCAGTTTTTTTATTGCTTCCCATCATTTGCATTTGGTTGGCTAGTATTTCAGTAGAATATCGCGTTTGACCACTCTCTTTATCTTCCCAAGAACGGGTTCTAATGCGTCCTTCTATTAATACTTTATCTCCTTTATGAAGATACTTGTCAGCGACTTCGGCTAAGCCCCTCCAGAGCGTAATGTTGTGCCATTCTGTATGGCTTGTTCGCTCACCATTTTTACGGTCTTTGTAGGTTTCTGTCGTCGCAATAGAGAATCGGCATATTACTGCGCCACTTTCTAGTGTTCTCGTTTCTGGGTCTTTGCCAAGGTTTCCTATTAAAATTACTTTGTTTAATGAAGCTGTCATAATATTTCAATTTATATATTTTTATTAAATTCTTTATATAGTCTCAAATTTACTAAAATTAATAACAATTATCAAATCTTATCGCTCATGAGTGTTCCTTTCAAAAAAGATTCTATTGGCTTTGGCACTGGTAAGTCTAGCGCCTCTTTTTTAGTAACAAAGTTTCCCTTAATTTTTGCTGAGTTATTCAGTATCTTTAGGTGCTGAATTTCTATGTGAAGCCATTGGTGGCTTAATTTGTGTTTGTATGTTTGACTCCCTTGAAGTTGGTAATTATTAACGCCTATTATGTCTGTTAGGTAGGTGCTTTCGCCTTTATTGAGGTACTCTTTTTCAGTTTTATATTCTTCAAAAGGAAAGTCGTACATATTTTGCCATATGTCTTTTTGGGTCCGTTTGTTCATAATAAACAGATTGCATTGTTCAACAAAATAATATTTTATATATCTATTTTTGATTTTCAACTTCTTTTCTTTTACAGGTAATTGACCTATACTGTTTTTACTTTGAGCTATGCAAATAGATTGAAGAGGACAGCTATTGCAATCCGTTTTTTTAGGCGTACAAACAGTTGCGCCAAGTTCCATTAATCCTTGGTTGTAATCTCCTGGGTTTTCTGAGCTAATTAAGTTGTCGGCTAGTTTTTGAAACTCTTTGATTCCATTTGTGCTATTGATTGGAGTGTGAATTTCAAATACGCGAGCCAAAACTCTGTAAACATTGCCGTCTACTGCGGCTCTTTCCTCATCGAAGCAAATGGAACTGATTGCTGCTGCTGTGTAAGGTCCGATTCCTTTTAGTTTAAGTAATTCCCGATACTGGTCAGGAAAGCGTCCATTTAATTCTTTTTTAATGTATTTAGCCGTAAAATGAATATTTCTCGCTCTTGAGTAATAGCCTAGTCCTTGCCATAATTTTAAAACATCTTCTTCGTTGGCCTCTGCTAATGCACTTATATTAGGAAATGCATTAACAAAATTATTATAATAACTTATGCCTTGAGCTACTCTTGTTTGTTGAAGTATGATTTCAGAAATCCATATTTTGTAAGGGTCTTTTGAAGTTCTCCAAGGTAGGTTTCGTTGGTTTTTGTTGTACCACTGCACGATGTGTTTTGAAAATTCCACTTATAAGATTATGTTAATGAGATTATTAGGGTTTTAAAATAAAGTTTCATATCTTTTTAAATTGTTTTGAAAAAAACTATATTTGCATCCCCAAATTTAAGGGGAATACATTTAATAAATAGCTTTATAAAGACAAAAGAAAATGACTAAAGCAGATATCGTTGCTGAGATTGCTGAAAAAACAGGTTTAGAGAAAATAGATGTTCAAACTACCGTAGAAGCATTTATGGGGGAAGTGAAATCGTCTTTGGAGACTGGTAAAAATGTTTACCTTAGAGGGTTTGGGTCTTTCATTGTAAAAGAAAGAGCTGAAAAAACGGGTAGAAATATATCAAAGAATACTACTATTATTATTCCTGCACACAATATTCCATCTTTCAAACCTGCGAAAGTATTTATGGAAGGTGTTAAGTCTAATGTAAAAGTAGAAAAATAAGAATATAGATGAAAAGAAGCCCACTTTTAGCCGTTTTTATGGGAGTAGTTTTAGCTTTGTATATATATACAAGTTCTGTGAGACCCTCCTCTCCAAATAAAAATCAAATTGTTACATTGGAAGAGCAAATAAAAGTGGCTTTATCGGATATTCAAAATGGTGAAAGTCCAGAAGCTCAAATGAAGGGTGTATTGAAAATGAGATCGTTAGCTGAAAATAATCCTAAAAATGCTGAACTACAGTGGAATATGGGTTTATTTTCTGTCCAAACGGGTCAGTATGAAAAGGCAGTATCTCGTTTTGATAAGGTAATTATTCTTGACGAGAATAGATTAGATGCCTACTTCCAATTAGCTTCATGTTATACCGCATTACAAGATACATCCAGTGCAATAGAAGCATTAACCACGCTGATTCAGAAGTCAGATGGTGAGCTAAAGCAAAGCGCGAAAGAGATGTTAGAGAAATTTAATTAATATTAACAATAAAATACGACACTATGCCAAGTGGAAAGAAAAGAAAAAGACATAAGATGGCTACGCACAAGCGTAAAAAACGTCTAAGAAAAAACCGTCATAAGAAGAAGAAGTAATTTTTCTTAATTTAACGCACAGCAAGCACCCTTTAGGGGTGCTTTTCGTGCTGTGTGTATTTAACCTAAGCATTAAAACATTTTTACTGAGTGAATGAGTTAATTATTAAGTCTTCCGATACTGGAGTAGTCATAGCACTACTTAAAGAAGGGAAGCTAATTGAGCTCCACGATGAGAAGAGTGATAATAGTTTTGCAGTAGGTGATATCTATTTAGGTAAAGCTCGAAAGGTAGTTCCTGGACTCAATGCGTCTTTTGTTGACGTTGGGTACGAGAAAGATGGTTTTTTGCATTATCATGACTTGGGTCCCCAGGCCCGTTCTTTAAATAAATACGTCAGACAAACGATTTCGGGTCGTCAAAACAAGTGGTCGCTGACAGATTTTACCTTAGAGAAAGATATCCCTAAAAGTGGTATTATTGATTCGGTGCTAACCAGTAAGCAAAATGTACTGGTACAAGTAACCAAAGAACCAATTTCTACCAAAGGACCGAGAATTAGTTCGGAGTTATCAATTGCTGGGAGGTATTTAGTATTGGTGCCTTTTTCAGATCGAGTTTCTGTATCTCAAAAGATAAAAGATTCGGGAGAAAAAGAAAGATTAAAGCGTTTAATTCAGAGTATAAGACCAAAAGGTTTTGGTGTGATCATTCGTACGGTTGCACAGGATAAAAAAGTTGCTGAATTAGATTCCGATCTAACCAATATGCTCACGAAGTGGAAAACCATTTATAAGAAACTTCAAAAAGCGAAAGCCCCAGAAAAAATATTAGGAGAATTAGGTAGAGTATCTGCCATACTTCGAGATATTCTTAATGATAGCTTTAACAGTATTGTTGTTGATAGCCAAGAGCTACACAATGAGGTTTCTCGTTACTTGCAAACAATCGCTCCTGATAAGGAGAACATATTAAAGTTATACAAAGGTAAAGACACCATTTTCGAGCATTATAATATCGAACGTCAAATCAAATCTTCTTTTGGTCGTTCGGTTTCAATGAAAAAAGGTGCATACCTCATTATCGAGCATACCGAAGCTTTGCATGTAATAGATGTGAACTCCGGTAACAGAACTAATAATTCTGATAGTCAAGAAACAAATGCCTTTGAAGTTAACTTAGCCTCAGCGCAAGAAGTTGCCAGACAGTTAAGACTTCGAGATATGGGCGGCATCATTGTAGTTGATTTTATTGACCTACATACAGCCGAAAATAGAAAGAAACTTTTTGAGGCCTTAAAAGACTTTATGAAGGAAGATCGTGCCAAGCACAAAATACTTCCTCCAAGCCGTTTTGGACTTATAGAAATAACACGTCAACGCGTGCGTCCAGAAATGAACATTAAAACCGTAGAGAGTTGCCCGGCCTGTAATGGTAAAGGTGAAGTAGAAGCTACAGTTTTAATAGTTGATCAAATTGAAGACAAGCTAAACCATGCCTTAACTGTAGATAAGCAAAAGAAAGTAACCATTTGTGTTCATCCTTTTATTGCTGCTTATTTAAGAAATGGACTTGCTTCTCGACGTATGAAATGGTTTTTTAAATACAAAAAGTGGGTAAATATTCGTCCTATTTATGCCTACCATCTTCTACAGTATGCATTCTTTGACAAGAATGATGATGAAATATCATTGTAACCTATTAAACCACCCTTTACGGGTGGTTTTTTCTTTTACAATTTCAACATTTTAAATACCAAGATTAAAATTATAGTGAATGTTTACGACTTAAAATTAGCAAAACAAAAAATTCAAGACTATTGTGCTTATCAAGAGCGATGTCATCAAGAAGTTTCAAGTAAATTAAAATCTTGGGGATTAATTCCTGATGCTATAGATATGCTCTTGGGAGAACTGATGCAGCACAATTTTTTAAATGAAGAACGCTATGCTCGAAGTTTTGCAAGGGGTAAGTTTAGAATTAAAAAATGGGGTCGAATAAAAATTCGTTTAGAATTGAAGAAAAAAGGCGTTTATTTAAAATGCATCGACTTTGCCATGCAAGAGATTGAAGACAAAGCCTACTTTGATACCCTCAAAGAGCTTCTACAGAAGAAAAGTAGACTGGTGAAAGAGCCAAACTCTTTTAAGAAAAAAATAAAACTCAAACGTTATTTAGTTTCAAGAGGATTCGAGTTTGATTTAATTCTTTTAGCTATGGAAGATATTTCAATTCAGCATTAAACGACCATCTCGTAATTCGTTGTTTTATATAAATTAAGAGTCCCGAAAATAGACAGTAACAAACCAAATACTATATTTGTTTTATGATAAATGCTGATCAAATAAAATCTTACCACACCAGGTTAGATGCTCTCTATGGTTATTTAGGTATAGAAAAAAAACAAATGCTCATAGCGGATGAACAAGATCTTACGCATGACCCTAACTTTTGGGATGACCCAAAACAAGCAGAGCTTGTTTTAAAGAACATAAGATCTAAGAAAATTTGGGTGGATGCCTATGAATTTGTGGAAACATCTCTTGCAGATTTAAATGTGATTTTTGAGTTTTATAAAGAAGGTGAAGCAACTCAAGAAGAAGTAGATGTTTTACATAAATTAGCTGAAAAAGCTATAGAAGATTTAGAGTTTAAGAATATGCTGTCTAAAGAAGAAGACAATATGGCTGCAATTCTTTCTATTAATTCGGGCGCTGGAGGAACCGAAAGTCAAGATTGGGCTTACATGCTCATGCGTATGTATATTATGTGGGGAGAGAAAAATGGTTTTAAAGTTCGTGAACTTGACATGCATCAAGCTGAAACAGCAGGAATAAAATCTTGTACTCTTCAGTTTGAAGGTGATTTTGCTTATGGGAACTTAAAAGGTGAAAACGGCGTGCATCGATTGGTTAGACTGTCTCCTTTTGACTCTGCAAATAAACGACATACTTCTTTTGCTTCAGTATTTACTTACCCTCTTGTTGACGAAGGTATTGAAATAGAAATTGCCAGCTCTGATATAACTTGGGAAACCATGCGAGCAGGTGGAGCAGGAGGGCAAGGTGTAAATAAGTTAGAAACTGCAGTGCGTTTACGCCACCACGAAACTGGTATAATGATTGAAAATTCTGAGACAAGATCTCAATTAGAAAATAAAGCGAAAGCGATGCAACTATTAAAGTCTCAATTGTATGAATTGGAATTGAGAAAGCGTCAGTCAGAGAAAGATAAAATAGAAGGTTCTAAAAAAGCGATTGAGTTTGGTTCTCAAATAAGAAATTACGTTATGCATCCTTACAAATTAGTTAAGGATATTAGAACAAGTCACGAAAGCTCCAATGTACAAGCTGTTATGGACGGCGATTTAAATTCTTTTATAAAAGCATATTTGATGCAAGAAGGCCAGAAAGAGTAACTATTTTAAAGTATAAATCAATCAGTACCATGAAAATATATCATAATCCACGTTGTGCCAAGAGCCGTCAAACTTTAGCTCTTTTGCATGATCATAATGTAGTTCCAGAAATTGTATTGTATTTAGTTGATGTTCCAGATGCACTCGAAATGAAAGATTTGTTGCTTAAATTAGGTATGACTCCTCTAGAACTCATTCGAAAGAATGAAGCGTCGTGGAAAGAAAATTACAAAGGAAAGAATCTGTCGGATGATCAGGTTATTGAAGCTATGATTGCACATCCAAAATTGATTGAGCGCCCCATTGTAATCAAAGATACACAAGCTGTTTTGGGTCGTCCACCCGAAAATGTATTAAAGTTATTGTAAGATGAACTGGCAGATAAAAGTACCCATACCCGCTTATGAATTTAATATTTCACATTCCGATAAACTATTTTCTGTAGGTTCTTGTTTTGCCCAGCATATGGCAGACAAACTAGTTCATTACAAGTTCTCATGCAATAGTAATCCATACGGTACGTTGTTTCATCCGATACCATTATTGCAGAATCTAACCAATGCGCTTACATCCTCTAATATTGACGATGAACTATTTGTTGAAAGTGAGGATGCTATCTTTCACTATTCTTGTCATTCTTCAGTTTGGGCAAATACACAAGACGATTTAAAAGAGCAAATTACAGCGATTCAAACTGGAGTGCGCAACGATTTAAAAGAGGCTAATCTTATCATCTTAACTTTTGGAACGGCTTTTCTTTACCAATTGATTTCCTCTAACCAGGTAGTGGCTAATTGCCATAAGCAACCTCAAAGTACTTTTACGAAAAAATGTTCTAGTCCAAACGAAATTGCATCCGTTTTTACTTCTTTTTATAACGAATTAAAAAAAATAAACGCCAACGCAACTATTGTATTAACCGTTAGTCCTGTTCGTCATATTAGAGATGGAGTGCACCAAAATAACGTTTCAAAGTCAAGTTTAATTTTGGCATGCGAGGCTATTGAAAATACTTTTAATGATGTTCATTATTTTCCAGCTTATGAAATTGTTCTAGACGAATTGCGTGACTATCGTTTTTTTGATAAAGATAGAGTTCATCCTACGCAGGAAGCCCGAGATTATGTATGGGAGAAGTTTTCTGTTGCAATAGTAAGTCCTAATTCGTTACAAATAAACAAGAAGCTCGATCAGTTGTTCTCCTCTATGAATCATCGAGCTTTTAGAGCAGGATCTTCTGCTCATCAATCTTTTTTAAGAAAGACATTGGCTAAAGCAACACATCTAAACAACAAAGTTAACTTGGAGAAAGAAATCAACGTATTAAAAAGAAGCATACAATAGATTCGATTTATATCTTTGTAAACTAAATATTGGCTAAAGCAAATACAACTTACTATGGAATTTCGTGTAGAAAAAGATACAATGGGTGAGGTGAAAGTCCCAGCTGAAAAATATTGGGGAGCTCAAACAGAACGCTCTAGAAATAATTTTAGGATTGGGGCAGCTGCCAGTATGCCACTAGAGGTGGTTTATGGCTTTGCAACGCTTAAAAAAGCAGCAGCTCATGCCAACAGTCAATTAGGTGTTTTAGATGAGCGTAAGAGAGATTTAATCTCTAAAGTTTGTGACGAGATCCTTCTGGGAATGCATGATGAACAGTTTCCCTTGGTAACTTGGCAAACTGGTTCTGGAACCCAATCTAATATGAATACGAATGAAGTTATTGCGAATCGAGCTCATGTTATTAGTGGTGGTTCTTTAATGGATTCCGCGAAAGTAATTCATCCTAATGATGATGTAAATAAATCGCAATCGTCAAATGATACCTTTCCAACGGGAATGCACATTGCAGCTTATAAAATGGTGGTAGAATGTACCATACCCGGTGTAGAAAGATTGCGTGATGTTTTACAATCGAAGTCTGAAGCGTTTAAAGACGTGGTAAAGATTGGAAGAACGCATTTAATGGACGCTACCCCTTTAACTTTGGGTCAGGAGTTTTCTGGGTATGTGTCTCAGCTAAACCACGGTTTAAAGTCTTTAAGATTTACTTTAGAACACCTTTCGGAATTAGCCTTAGGTGGAACAGCTGTTGGAACAGGAATTAATACACCCTTGGGTTATGATGTGTTGGTTGCAGAAAAAATCGCTGAATTTACAGGACTCCCATTTATTACGGCTGAAAATAAATTCGAAGCCCTGGCAGCTCACGATGCAATAGTAGAGACACATGGTTCATTAAAACTGTTAGCTGTATCATTAAATAAAATTGGAAATGATATTCGTTTGTTAGCCTCTGGTCCTCGTTCTGGTATCGGTGAAATTATTATTCCAGCTAACGAACCCGGATCTTCTATTATGCCAGGTAAAGTAAACCCCACTCAATGTGAGGCACTTACAATGGTATGTGCTCAAGTTATGGGAAATGATGTAACGATTTCTGTAGGAGGTTCTCAAGGTCATTATGAACTCAATGTCTTTAAGCCAGTTATGGCCGCTAACTTTTTACAGTCAGCTCGTTTAATTGGCGATTCTTGCATTTCTTTTACAGAAAATTGCGCCATTGGAATTGAACCAAACTATGCAAATTTGAAAAAGAATTTAGATAATTCTTTAATGTTGGTAACAGCTTTAAATACTAAAATAGGCTACGAGAAATCGGCAAAAATAGCCAAAACAGCTCACGAAAATGGAACAACATTAAAGGAAGAGTCTGTTAATTTAGGTTATCTAACTGCAGAAGAATTTGATGCTTGGGTAAAACCAGAAGAAATGTGTGGAAGTTTAAAATGATTTCTAGCTAAACTAAATGAGAATTTTACTCTCCATAAATACGTTTTTAGTAATCGTTGTACTTGCGTTATTGTCTTGTCAAAATACTGAAGACCTTTCCCTGAAACAGTTGCATAAATCTAACGCAGCTATAAATTTATCAGGAAAAGAGTTGTATTTGATGCATTGTGCAGCCTGTCATCAGGATAATGCTAAGGGAGTGAAAGGAGTATTTCCACCTTTAAAAGCTGCTGATTATTTTTTGGAGGATCCGAAAAGAGCTATTCACAACATTTTATTTGGGCAATCTGAGCAAATTAAAGTCAACGGAGTTGTATACCAAGGTTTAATGCCTGCTGTGAAAATGACAGATTCAGAAGTCGTGAAAGTGGTCAATTACTTGGTTAAAGATGTTAATAAATCAAATCAAATTATTAATTTAAATGATGTAAAATGGGTCAAGCAAAATCCTTAGTAAGTTTAACTTTACTTCTTATTATTCAAAGTTTTTTATCTTGTTCTACAGCTAAAGATGAGTTCGCTGTTTCAGTACAAGAGTTTTCTTTACTTGTGAAAGATGTAAATTGTTTAGTGGTTGATATTCGCTCACCTGAGAAATACTTAGCTGGGCATATTGAAGGTTCCGCTACAATAGATTATGGTAGTGAAGAGTTTGAGCATAAATTTCGTTTTTTAAATAGTGATCAGTCGATAGCTTTGTACTCTAATTCCGTGAGAAAAAGTGCAAAAGCACTTAAGTTCCTTAAAAAGGAATTGGGGTTTACAACTATTGTTTACTTAGATGGTGGACTAGGAGACTGGGAAGAACTCGGGTTCGCTATTTCAATAGAATAATTGAACGTATTACTAAAAAAAGTAAACACCTAATTATACATTTTTATGCCAGATTTTAGAGCGCTTATTTCAGGTAAAAAGCCAGTTTTAATTGACTTTTTTGCAGAGTGGTGTGGCCCTTGCAAAACCCTTTCTCCGATACTAAAAGAAATTGCGAACGAAATGAGCGAAGAGGTTAGAGTTATTAAAATTGATATTGATAAAAATCCAACCTTAGCAAATAAGTTAAATGTTCGAAGTGTTCCTACTTTAATGATCTATAAGGAGGAGTCTTTATTGTGGAGGCAATCTGGAGTTGTGCCTAAAGCACAGTTGAGAAAAGCTCTAAATGAGTTTAAGTGAGCACTAAGGTTATTTGTAAATTACACGATAGCTTTAAAAATATAACCTTCTCTAGAAAGTGTTTCTAACACCATGGGAAGCGCAATCTTTAGCCGTTCGGCTGCCTTTTTACTGTCATGAAAAACAATAATTGAGCCATTTTCAGAGTTGTTTATCACTGCTTTAGCGCATTCATCTCCTGTTAATGAAAGATCAAAATCGCCACTTAAAACATCCCACATAATAATTTTATATTCTTTGTCTATTGCTGTAGATTGTTTTCTTGTCATTCGGCCGTAGGGTGGTCTAAATAATTTAGATTCAAAAACGGACTTGCATTTCCGAACATCTCTCAAGAATGAGAGTAAGCTATTCTCTAAACCACCTAAATGGTTGTAGGTGTGATTTCCAATAGAATGACCTTTCGATACAATTAATTCAAATTCTTCTGGACATGCAAGTGCATTTTTACCCAAGCAAAAAAAAGTTGCTTTTGCATTAAACTGTTCTAATAAATCAACAATCCAACGTGTGTACTCTTTCGTCGGTCCATCATCGAATGTTAAATAAACACATTTTTCCTCACGCGAAAAGTTCCACACCAAATTTGGGTAGTACCATTTAAATAGTGTTGGTGTTTTATATAAGTAATTCATGAAAAAAAAAGCGCTGATCAAGCGCTTTGTATTTATCTAAGTTTAGGGTTCTGCATTTGTTCTTGAAAGTCTGCAGAAATTTTGTCAGTGAAATCTCCTTTATCATTGGCATATAAAACTTTCACAACACTATTATAGATCGACATGGTGCGTTGTTGATCATTTTTTATTGCACTCTTATTGTCATCATCGAACTGTGCATAGTAGTTTAGTTTTTCATTAAACATGTTCTGCATGGTTAGAATAACTTCTCTCGCCTTAGCTACTTTATTGCATGCGTAATATCCTTCTATAATTGGAAGCATAAAGAAGTTGAACTCTACCTTATTATGTGGCATTAGTTCAACACATCTATCTAAAACTCTTACTGCTCTAGCTGTATCTCCTGTGCTAATTAAATTGTCTGCTAAGCGAGAAAAATTATTACGAATATTCATAACCAGTCTGAGATTGGTTTCGTCCATATAAACGTTTTCACCGTTCATGTTTCCATATTCAAATTTTTCCATTAAGTTGGTGTAGAGGATATCTGCATCAATACGTCCAATTTGACCAGATCTAGATTTTGTTTTAATTGGTACTAATCGGTATGCTAAACCATCGAGTTGAAAGTAATCCCACAGATAAGAGAATGAGCTTGCACTATTACCAATAGTGATTGAGAAGTAAATAGGTCTTTCCCAGTTGTTAGAATCTATCATATCAATCATCATCATGTGCTTCTTTTCCATTTGATTCACATTAAGATTCCAATCAATTGATGGTAAAATTAGATTTGCATTTTTTGCTGCAACAGTTCCATTTGCAATAACTTGTTCTTTATTTACTGGTATACTTAATTTTTTTGTAGGGAAATAAACATATTCTTTCCCCATTTGAATTTTGGTTCTTGGGCCATCACTTTGAATCCATTGATTCATTTTTGATACATCCCAGCGCTGCTCTGAGATGCCAGCATCTTGGAATATAGCAACATCTCTTGTTCCTTGTCTGTAAAGTTTATTTGGCATTGTAAATGGCACTCCTTTTCCTTGGTAAGCATCTCTTTTCATCTGGTTGATGTACCAATCTGTATTAAGTAAACTTAAATTTACAATTCTTACATCTGTTCTATACCCTTCTACTTCTTGAACGTACCATAGTGGAAATGTGTCATTGTCTCCCATGGTAAATAAAATTGCGTTTGGGCCCTCAAGACAACCTTCCCACTAGGCAAGCAAACAATCCTGGTCGTAACCATTTCTACATGCTTCCTTTTCTTTT
>JAOGVT010000002.1:0-83326 GCA_028110365.1 Flavobacteriales bacterium | reverse complement strand
GTTGACAACCCTTTTGGACTCAAATTTATTAACCGATTTTGAAGCCGAATTTAAGTCACTTTTAGTGTCTATTTTTGATACCACAATTCCATTTCATCATAAAGACAGGACGGAGCCTTGCAGGTTTTGTGATCCTCAAGAATTTCGATAAACACCTTATTTTAATCCATAAAAAAAGCAGTTATCCTTTAGGTTAACTGCTTTTTTTTATGAGACGTAAGTTCCTTACTCAACTAAATCAATACTTACACCTGCGTCTGTTTTTGTTGCTTTTGTAAGCCCTAATTTTCCAAGTGCTTTTAAGCTCTTGTCCCACTGTTTGTTACTTAGGCCTGCCATAGATTTTAAAGCATCAATATTCATAGATTTCCGCTCAAGTAAAATTTCGTAAATTACTTTTTCATTCTCTTTTAATTCATCCGTTTTTGAAGTTTCAAATTCCTCAGGCCTCATTTGTGGGAAGAATAAAACTTCCTGAATAGAGGATTGATTAGTCATTAACATCGTTAGTCGATCAATTCCTATTCCCATTCCCGATGTAGGAGGCATTCCATACTCTAAAGCTCTCAAGAAATCTTGGTCAATAAACATGGCTTCATCATCTCCTTTTGCCGATAATGCCAATTGCTCTTCAAAACGTTCTCTTTGATCTATTGGGTCGTTTAATTCAGAATAAGCATTGGCAATTTCTTTTCCGTTAACCATGAGCTCAAAGCGCTCTGTTAACTCAGGGTTGTTGCGGTGAATTTTACATAAAGGAGACATTTCCTTTGGGTAATCCGTAATAAAGGTTGGTTGAATGTAGTGGGGTTCACATTTTTCTCCGAAAATCTCGTCGATCAATTTACCCTTACCCATACTTTTATCTGTTTCAATACCCAAACTTTTACAGGCTTCTTTAAGTTGCGCAATGTCCATACCCGAAATGTCTATTCCTGTATGTTGTTTAATTGCATCCGTCATCGTTACTCGAGCAAATGGCGTTTTAAAACTAATTTCTTTCGCTCCTATTGTTACTTCAGTTTTACCGTTAACGTCCATTGCCACACGCTGAATCATTTTTTCGGTAAAATCCATCATCCAATTGTAGTCTTTGTAGGCAACGTATATTTCGAGTACTGTAAATTCTGGATTATGTGTTCGGTCCATTCCTTCATTACGGAAGTCTTTGGCAAATTCATAAACACCATCAAACCCTCCAACAATCAATCTTTTTAAATACAACTCGTTGGCAATCCTCAAATACAAGGGAATATCCAGCGCATTGTGATGCGATATAAAAGGACGCGCTGATGCGCCACCTGGGATTGGTTGTAGGATAGGCGTTTCTACCTCTAAATATTCTCGTTCGTTGAAAAACGAACGCATACTATTCATAATTTTAGTACGCTTAATAAAGGTATCTTTAACGCCTTGATTAACGACTAAATCAACATAACGTTGACGGTAACGTAGCTCAGGATCTGTAAAAGCATCATGAACGGTACCTTCTTCATCCGTTTTAACTACAGGTAAAGGTTTTAAGGATTTTGAAAGCATGGTTAGTTTGGTTACCAATACAGATGTTTCGCCAACTTGAGTTTTAAACAACGAACCTTCAACGCCAATAAAATCGCCAATATCGAGCAGTTTTTTAAACACCTCATTGTACATGGTTTTGTCTTCTCCAGTACAAATTTCATCTCTGTTAAAGTACAGTTGTAAGCGCCCTTCAGCATCTTGAATCTCAGCAAAAGAAGCCTTTCCCATAATCCGTCTACTCATGAGTCTTCCGGCAAGGCAAACTTTTTTTCCTTCCTCATAATGCGCCTTACAATCTTTAGAATAAATACTCACATCATAGGCCGCCGCCGGGTAAGGATCAATTCCTAAATCCCTAAGATTTTGAAGAGATTCTCTACGACCTATTTCTTGTTCTGATAATGTAGTGCCCATAGCTAAAAATTTGCCCAAATATACCAAACTTTTGAGAGATAAAGACTTACTTTGCAATTCGTAAAAACTATTTATAAACAAGAGTAAATTCAGATGATAGATTTAATAGCTGGTTTTGGAAACCAATTACGTCACGCTTTAGAAATTGGAGCTAAGGCAAACCTACAAGCCAATTCAAAAGAAATTAAAAATGTAATGATTACCGGTTTAGGTGGTTCTGGTATTGGTGGAACTATTGTTTCTGAATTGGTTGCCAAAGAATGTATTGTTCCTATATGCACCAATAAAGGCTATGATCTACCCGAATATATAAATGAAAACACGCTTGTTATCTGTTCTTCTTTCTCTGGAAATACAGAAGAAACAATAGAAGCCTTTGCGAAAGCAAAAGCCAAAGGTGCAGAAATTGCTTGTGTTTCTTCTGGAGGTAAATTGGCTGAATTAGCTAAGGAAAATAATTTAAATTACATCCAGTTACCAACTGCTGAATCGCCTAGAACAATGATGGGCTATTCGATTACACAGTTGTTATATTTCTTAAATCACTACGGTTTAATTGGCGATTCTTTTAAGTCAGATATGTTTAGTGCTGCCAAGTTAATAGACGATTTACAGCCAGAAATTCAAGCTGATGCGGTTAAACTTGCAGATCATATTGAAGGTAAAACGCCAATTGTTTATGCTTGTGATGGTTATGAAGGAATGGTTGTTCGTTTCCGTCAGCAGATGAATGAAAATGCAAAAAGACTTTGTTGGCATAATATTGTTCCAGAAATGAACCATAACGAATTGGTTGGTTGGAGAAAGAAAGACGAAAGTTTGGCTGTTATTTTCTTCCGAAATGAATCAGACTACACACGTAATCAAAAGCGTTTGGAAATTAATAAAGAAGTGGTTTCTAAATACACTTCTTCTGTTATGGAATACTGGTCTAAAGGGCATACAATGATAGAAAACACCTTTTACTTGGTAAATGTTTGCGATCATGTATCTTTTATTATTTCACAGAGAAATGGAGTAGTAGCAGAAGAGATTGATGTAATTAATGCTCTAAAAGGTTCATTAGCAAAATTTTAGATCAAACTAAACTAGTTTACTCAGATTGTGCAACACGTTAAATACATTCATTTAGGCCTTATTGACTATAAAGAAGCTTGGGATTATCAAGAAACTCTTTTTCAGGCTGTAATTGATGTTAAACGCGCAAACAGAGTGCGCGAAAAAGAAGGAAATCCTCTTGAAAAAACGCAGAGTAAATTAATTTTTTGCCAACATCCGCATGTTTTTACACTAGGGAAGAGTGGACATCTTTCTCATCTTTTAGTAAATGAAGAACAATTAGCTGCCAAGGGCGCTCGTTTTTATAAAATTAACCGTGGTGGGGATATCACCTACCACGGCCCAGGGCAATTGGTTGTTTATCCTATTTTTGACCTCGATTGCTTTTTTACGGATATCCATAAATACCTTCGTTATCTAGAAGAATCGGTTATTTTAACTTTAGCAGAATACGGCATAGTATCCGGAAGAATAGAGGGATCTACTGGAGTTTGGCTCGATTGGGACAATGCAAAGGCAAGGAAGATTTGCGCCTTAGGTGTTCGTTCCAGTAGGTGGGTAACCATGCATGGTTTTGCGTTCAACGTAAATTCAGACCTCAATTATTTTGCGAACATCATTCCTTGTGGTATTTCAGATAAGGCGGTAACGTCTTTGCAAAACGAACTTGGAAGACCGATTGATATGCTAGAAGTTCAAGATAAGGTAAAAAAACATTTGACGACTCTGTTTAAAATCAAACTGGTAGAGTAGCTTTTTTAAACATGTTTTTAATATTTCTTTTTCAATCTATCAAATTGTTTAGCTTTGTCAGCTTACCATTAATTTATTTATGGGATTGTTAAAAAAAGACCCTTTTGGGCACTACATAATTTTAAAGCGTTGGCTCATTCAATTTTTGGGGACCCTATCGCATAGAAGATACCAAGGGTTTAACAGCTTACAAATTGAGGGTTCTGAAATTATTAGAGAACTTCCTGAGCGAAACATTCTTTTTGTATCAAATCATCAAACCTATTTTGCTGATGTTACTGCTATGCACCACGTATTTAATGCGTCTTTAAAGGGAAGAATAGACAGCATTAAGAATGTTGCTTACCTATGGAAACCAAAAACTAACTTGTACTACATAGCTGCAACCGAAACAATGCAATCGGGGTTTTTACCAAAAGTTATGGCTTATGTAGGAGCTGTTTCTATTAAAAGAACCTGGCGAGAATCTGGCGAAGCAATTAATAGGCAGGTTGATTTTAAAGACATATCTAATATTGGAACTGCCTTAGAAGACGGATGGGTTGTTACTTTTCCTCAAGGAACCACAAGAGCATTCAATCCAATACGTAAAGGAACAGCTCACATCATAAAAAAATACAAACCTATTGTTGTTCCTGTTGTTATAGATGGGTTTAGAAGATCATTTGACAAACGCGGGTTACTTATTAAGAAAAAAGGAATTTTACAGTCTATGGTGATCAAGAAGCCACTGGTTATTGATTATGAAAACGATTCTGTAGACAAAATAGTTGAGCAGCTGGAATACGCCATTGAACAACATCCTTCTTTTATTAAAGTAAGCACAGAAGAGTACGTAAAGCAACAAACAGAGCGCAACAAAAAACGTGAGTTTTGGAACTAAACAAAAAAGAGTGGCCTTGCGCCACTCTTTTTTAGTTAAACAAACGTATTAAACCGGCAATACCAGGGTTGGTATGTGTTTTACCATCTATCACCAAGGTTGGGATGATTCTTTTACCATCGTTTACGTTCTCTACAAAACGCACAGCCAATTCATCTTTGGTAATATCGATGTATTCAAAGTCAATTTTTTTAGACTCTAAAAATTTCTTTGCTGTAACACAATCAGAGCACCAGTCTGCTCCGTATACTTTTACGTTTTTCATAGTATTTTTTAAATTTATAGAATTGGCAAGTATTTTTTTAACGAAATACTTTTGCAATTTACAGTTTTGTAAAATAGTGTTGAGAAATAACAATGCAATTTATTTAAAAATACGAGAGCAGTATTCCATTCTCCATATTGAATACTTACATTTGACCTATGCCCCAGACTAAGGAACATATAGTTCAATTTTTAAAAACACTGCCCAATAGTGCGGGTGTTTATCAGTATTACGATAAGGAGGACACAATACTCTATGTTGGAAAAGCAAAAAATTTAAAGCGTCGTGTTTCTTCTTATTTTCATAAAGAGCATACCGATTATGGAAAGACCCGTGTTTTGGTATCAAAAATTGAGCGTATAGCCTACATTGTAGTTGCCAGTGAAGTGGATGCTCTTTTGTTGGAGAATAATCTGATTAAAAAGCTCCAACCACGTTACAACGTAATGTTAAAAGACGACAAAACCTATCCATGGATTTGTATTAAAAAAGAGCGATTTCCAAGAGTTTTCTCTGTTCGAAATGTTGTAAAAAATGGTTCGGAATATTTTGGCCCTTATTCTTCCTCTAGAGCAATGCGTGTTCTTTTAGAGCTTATAAAACAACTCTATCCTTTGCGCTCATGCACCTTCAATTTGAGCCAAGAGAATATAGAAAATGGCAAGTTTAAAGTTTGTTTAGACTACCATATTAAAAAATGTTTGGGTGCTTGTGAATCTAAGCAGTCTGAGGAAGATTACAATCAATCTATTGCAGAGATACGGAGTATTTTAAAAGGAAATACCCGTACGATTATTCAACCTTTAAAAGAGCAAATGCAAACGTATGCAGCAAGTTTAGAGTTTGAAAAAGCTCAAGAGATAAAAGAAAAATTAGATGCTCTAGAAAATTACCAATCTAAATCTACTGTAGTAAGTCCGAGTATTCACAATGTTGATGTGTTTACTATTTTATCGGATACCGATTCGGCATACATCAATTATTTTAAAATAGTTAACGGAGCCATCATCCAATCTCATAACTTAGAAATAAAGAAAAAACTAGCTGAAGCAGATGAGGATTTATTGACGATGGCCGTTATTGAAATAAGAGAAAAGTTTCACTCTAACACCAAAGAAATCATTGTAAACAAATCAATTACGAGCCCTTGGGAAGAAGTTAGCTTTCATGTTCCGCAACGTGGAGATAAGAAAGCATTGGTAGATTTGTCGCTTCGTAATGCGCAATACATGCGTCAAGAGAAACTTAAAAAAATTCAGATTTTAGATCCGGAACGCCATAGCAAAAGGGTTTTAGAGCAATTACAAAAGGACTTGCGCTTATCCGAATTGCCTGTTCAAATAGAATGCTTCGATAACTCAAATATTCAAGGAACCAATCCGGCATCGGCCTGTGTGGTTTTTAAAAATGCAAAACCTAGTAAAAAAGACTACCGCCATTTTAATATTAAAACCGTAGAGGGTCCCGATGATTTTGCCTCTATGGAAGAGGTGGTTTACCGCCGTTATAAGAGACTAAAAGAAGAAAACCAACCCTTTCCTCAATTGATTATTATAGATGGAGGTAAAGGCCAGCTGAGCTCTTCTTTAAAAGCCCTAGATAAATTAGCGCTTCGAGGTGTAATTGCCATAGTAGGAATTGCAAAACGTTTGGAAGAAATTTATTTCCCTGGCGACTCGGTGCCTTTGTACATTGACAAAAGATCTGAGTCTTTAAAGTTAATTCAGCATTTGCGAAATGAAGCACATCGTTTTAGTTTAGCTCATCATAGAAATAGAAGGTCTAAATCTGGTTTACATTCCGAATTAGACGATATTTCTGGAATAGGACCAAAGTCCAAAATTGATTTATTGAAAAAATTTAAATCAATTAAACGAATTAAAGAAGCCTCTAAAACTGAGTTAACCGAATTGTTGGGGCAAAGTAAGGCTCAAAAATTGATGAAGTATTTTAAAGATGGAGAAAGTAAGAATTGACAAATGGTTGTGGACTGTTCGCATATTCAAATCAAGAAGTATTGCAACACAGGCCTGTAAATCAGGTAAAATTAAGGTGAGTGGAAGTAAGTGTAAACCCGCTCGTATGGTTTTGGTAAACGACTTGATTTCGGTAGATAAAAAAGGGCTTAAATTAGAGTTTAAAATTTTGGAAGTTTTAAAATCAAGAGTTGGTTTTTCTATTGCTAAAGATTGTTACGAAGATTTAACTTCCCCAGAGGAACGAGAAAAGTTTAGAGCTTTTCACCACCGAAGATTGTCTGGAGAAGATCGTGATATTGGACTCGGAAGACCTACAAAAAGAGATCGAAGAGAGCTGGAGAATTTTAAGCAAATTGATGCGTGGATGGACGAAGATTGGTCCTACGATGTTGGGGATGAAGACTAAGGTTGTTTTTTTAATTTAACACCTATAAAAAAAGTTCTTGGCAGTGATGGGCCAAACACATAATTACTGTCTCTGTTTTTACCAATATCAAAATTGCTTTGGTACGAATTAAATAGATTTTTTACACCACCACATATTTCAATAGCCGATTGCATTTTAACGTATGTAAAGGTGTAGGCAATTTTTGCACTCAACTCAGAAAAAGGCTTTGAGGTACTCATTTCGTCTATCGTTTGATTTGGTGCACCAGCAAAGTGCGGCACCTTCATCTCGCCGGTGTAAATGTAATTAAGGTTTGCATTTATTTTGCTGTTTGGTGTAATAGTTAAAGTAGCAAAACCATAGTTTGATGGTGTTCTTACAAAATCTTTTAAGCCCTCCAATCCATCTATATAACTTACTTTTTCATCAAACTTACTGGACTGTAGTGTAAAGCCTGTTTCCAATTGAATTTTCTTATCGTAATTCGCTCGAAGTTCTAAAGTAATTCCTTGAACTGTTGCGCCTTGTCCGTTTTGTTTTTCAAATAAAGAGCCAAAATTATCTTGGCCAATGGGTTGTAAATAAAAAGCATCTTCTAAACGCGTGTAAAAAGCCTCAATGGTAAAACCAGCAATAAAGTGCTCGCTTGGTTTATCGTAGTTTACCGATGTGCTAAAACTTTGCGATTTTTCTGGTCTCAGTTCTGGAGATAGGTTAACACGCGATATACCGCCGCCTGCAAACGCCATGTGCAGATCCGTATCAAATGCTTGTGGTGCTCTAAATCCGGTTCCGTAATTAATCCGAAACTGTGTGTTTACTTTATGTTTGTAGAGTAAAGAATAGCGCGGACTAAAAACCAGACCGTTTATTAAATTGTGCTTATCCATTCGCACCCCTGAAAGTAAATTTATTGAACGAGATAAATTCCAATCACTTTGAACAAATAGTCCAAGATCGGTTGTTCTTTGATCAATAGAGTAGTTGTAAGATTCAATTTCATCAAATACATCGTCTATAACATATTCGCTTCCAAGCGTAAATGTATTGGTTCCTTTTAGAAAGTTGTATTTTTTGTGGTTTAGCTGAAAACCACCTTGCAGTGTTGTGGTGTTTGAGGTTCCATAGGGTGGGTTTTCTAAATGAGATTGTAGGGCCAGCTCTTCATCGGGAAAGATTCCGGTGTAGTGCTTTCGTTTTGTGTTTTGCCAAGCGGCATAAGTAATAAGAGAGGTGTTTTCTTTTGTGATTTGATAGTCGGCACTTCCCATCCTAACTTGGTGTGTTCGCTCTTCCGCTTGCGATGTCAAATAGGCGGGCTTATCTGAAAGTTCACCTCCAGATCTAAATTCATTTAAATTACTCAGGTTGAATTCTATTTTTTGATCTTCATTGGGTAAAAAAAACACATTTGCTCCAAAAGAATTGTTTTCAATTTTTGGGATTTCTGAGAAACCATCTTTATTGTGGTCGTATAAATCTCGCGCTCTATGGTTAAAGAAGAAGGACACACCCGAATTGTTGTTTTCAGAAACCAAAGAGCTGTTTCCGCTCACCACAACATCATTTGTTTTGCCATTAATATTTTGGTAAAAAGAAGTAAGCTCGTAAGCGTTTTTTTTTGGCACCTTGGTAATTACATTTACAGTACCTCCAATTGCACTCGATCCGTACAAAGAAGAACCCCCACCTCTAACCACTTCTATTCGGTCTATCATATTTGTTGGAAGCTGCTCTATACCGTACAAACCTGTTAAAGGACTAAATATAGGTCTGCCATTAATCAGAATTTGTGAATACCCTCCTGCCAAACCATTCATACGTAATTGTGTGTAATTACATGTCTGACAATTTGTTTCTACCCGAAGCCCAGGCTGAAACTTTAAACCTTCGGACAAATTACAAGCCTGTACATTATTTAAGGTCTGGCTGTTAATTAAATTAACAATTACAGGTGAGTCGGTTTGTCTTTTGTAAGTTTTAGTTCCTGTAACAACAATTTCATTCAATGTATTTATAGGTTCATTCAAATTAAATACAACATCAATCGTTTTAGCATTTTTGTTAAGCGTAATTGTTTGGATTTGTTTTTTGTAGCCAACAAAAGATGCGGTTAATGTATAAGTGCCATTAGGCAGGTCTTGTAAAATAAAATAGCCTCTTGCATTACTTACCGCTCCAATTACAGGTTTTGTTGAAACGCTAACTGTTGCGAATTCTTGCAGAGTTCCATCTACCTTAACAAGTCCAGTTATAGCTCCATTTTGTCCATACAAGATATTTGTACAAAGTAGTAAATAGGTAAAAAAGGTTAAAATAAAATTTATTTGCATAAAATAACTCATTTGTTTTATGGTGCAAATATAATAAGTTAGACTGGGCTAACAATTTTTTTATCTATATTTGTTACATTAAAGTTATTTTATGCCCACTCCAACTAAAGAAAATTACTTGAAAGCTGTTTTTTTTCTGAGCCAGAAAAACCAGCAAATATCCATTACAGCATTGGCAAACAAGATGAAGGTTAGTAAGCCAACAGCCAATAATATGGTAAAAAAAATGGAACAGAATAATTGGCTTTTGTATGAAAAATACAAACCTTTAGAACTAACCCAAGCAGGAAAAAAAATGGGTGCTTTAATTGTAAGAAAACACAGGTTGGCCGAAATGTTTTTAGCCGAAGTTATGGGTTTTGGTTGGGAAGAAGTACACGAAATAGCAGAAGAAATGGAGCACTTAAAATCGCATTCTTTTTTTGATCGGATGGATGAGATATTGGGTTTTCCAACTATTGATCCTCACGGTTCTCCTATACCAGATAAAAATGGAACCATTCCAAAATCCACCTATATTAATTTAACCACTATTAAAGCAGGAGAAAAGGTAAGATTGTGTGGTTTGTTAAAGAGTTCCAGAGAATTTTTACTTTACCTAAATAAGAAAAAAATCACCTTAGGAACAGAATTTAAGGTACAACAGATTGAGCGCTTTGATAACAGTTTTGAAATAGGATTAACGCCTACTAAAACACTTGTTCTTACGTATGAGGTTTGTAAATGTTTGTTGGTTCAAAAATTGTGATTTGTAAAATATTTTCTCAATAGCTAAACGTCGTTTAAACCCCCTTTATCCGTTTCCATAACGCACTAAACATGCCGGCTTGCTTTTCTTTTGGTGGCCCACCTTCAGCCTGTTGCATCTCGTATCCGTTTTTACCTTCCAAGAGTTCAAACCTAAATATGTAAGCATCAATAGTATTTTCTTCGTTAAAGAAAACACCAAAACGCAAATCGTTCATCTGCAAACTATTTTCCAGAGGAATTACATTGTAATAATTGTCGCTAAACCAAGCAAGTGTTTTTAGAGTTTCATCATTTTGCTTGTTTTTAAGTAAATTGTGGTTTTTTGCTACTTCTGTAAACACTATTTCGCTTTGGTCAAATAATGAGTATTGTGAGAGGTAAAAGCTCGTGTCGGTTTCAGCTACACAAGACCAAAGTACATTACTCAAAATAGCCGGATTGGTTACAAATCGCTTTACCTCAATTTCCTGCGCACTTAAAGCCTCCCTATAAACAGCGTCTATATTAATCTTGTTAATCACAGTTGCACCTAAATAAAGCGAACTTACTAGTATGCCCAATTGGTTCCATTTTCTACGTAAATTTGCTTCTTTTTTATAAGTTGCGGCAATCAATAAACAAACAATAAAGGGCATTGTGTATAGTGGGTCTGCAACAGAAATTGTAGACCAAGCTACGCGCGTGTTTGTAAATGGAGAAAACAATTGTGTGCCGTACATGGTAAAGCAATCGAGAATAGGGTGGGTAAGTAAAGACCAGAAGAATAACCACTGCCATTCTTTTTCGCTTGCCTTTGGGGATTCCCACAAACCAGTAAAGTACTTTTTGTAGGTTGTTCGGTAGAGAATATAAGCCAATATAGCTCCTGCAAATAGCATTGGAATAAGTGGTTTAGGTGCAATAATATTCAATACAAAATGAATAGAAAAACCAATGAGAATAGTGGCTAAAAACCTAAGCATAAGTGCAATCCACTTGTGGTGTGGGCTTTTGTAAATAAGGTATACCAATTTTCCAAACATCCAGGCACCCAATAAAGAAAATAGAATGGAGTGGCTAAAGCCTCTATGGAAAGCTAGGTTGTCTATGTTTGTTAAAAAGAATTTACCTAAAACATCTAAATCGGGAATGGTACCGCCAACAGCTCCCCAAACCATAGCTCTGTTTCCAATTTTTTTACCTAAAACAAGCTCTCCAACTGCTGCGCCTAATACAATTTGTGTAAGTGAATCCATAGCGCAAATTTAAAACTTTTAATAGATAAATTCATTTTTTCATGCGTGTAAACTATATTTTTTGGTGCTCATTAATGCGACTTTAAATTCAACAAGACTCAAATCTGAGTAACATTACCCATTGACATATGTAAATATTTAACCTTAATTTGTTTCAGTTAATTTTTTTTTAATTTAAAAAGCGTTTAAAATGATCAAAAAAATAATCGGTTTATTATTTATATGCCTCGTGTTTTTCTCAAACACTTTTTTTAAGGAAATGAATCTCAGTGATCAACAAAAGAATCAGAAATGTATTTATCTCACTTTTGACGATGGCCCTCTAAATGGGAGTCAACGAATAAATAAAGTTGTATATGACGAGAAAATACCCATAACGGTTTTATTGGTGGGTGAGCATGGTTTGGTTAGACCAAAAGATGTAGCGTTGTATAAAGAAAATCCATACATACAAGTTGGTAATCATAGTTACTCTCATGCGAATAATCATTACAAGATTTACTATTCAAATCCAACTGGAGTTTTAAAAGATTTTATTAAAAATATGGATACTTTAAAATTAGACAATAAAATAGCTCGGTTGCCCGGTAGAAATATGTGGAGAATTAATGAGAGAAGTAGAAATGACGTAGACAGTGGAACACAAGCGGCCGATTTACTAAGTAAAAACGGATTCTCCCTTTTTGGTTGGGATATAGAATGGAGTCATGACCCACATACGGCTGAACCCATAGGAACAGCAAATGAAATATATAAGCAAATTGAACAAAAATTGAATGACAACAAACTATTTACAAAATCGCATATTGTTTTGTTGTGTCACGATGAAATGTTTCAAACCAGTTATGAAGAATCTGAATTAAAGAAATTAATGGACATTTTAAAAAGCAACAAAGATTATAAATTTGCTCATTTGAAAGATTATCCTTAAAAAATAATTGAGCTGTATTCTTTTGTAGACTTTTCATGGTATTAAAAGAATATTTTGTTAAAACATATATTTTTTAACTCAAACTATATGAGCTAAGCATAAGATAATTTCAAGGATTAAATCACCAAGGAATTCAGATCGTATCATTACACAAAAATAGAATTACAAAAAAAGTTATGACAGAAGTAAATTTTCCTAGTAAATGGATTCAAAGAGTAAGGAACGAGATTATATTTTCAACTAATAATGGTTTATCCGGTGTTGTGGCATCTTTTAGTTTAAATAACGATATTATTTATCAAGAAGCTCATGGTTTTCAGCGAAAGTATAACGAACTTGAATTAATGCCAAATCCTGAGCCTGCTAAACTCGATACAATTTTTGATTTGGCTTCTCTGACAAAGATATTCTCAACTACACTTGGTTTTATGAAATTGGTAGACGAAAAACGTATTTGTGTAGATGATAAAGTAAAAAAATACATTCCAGAATTTAGTGGAAGTGATAAGGATGTGGTTACGATCAAACAGCTGCTTCAGCATAACTCAGGCTATGCTTCAGATTTTCATTTCTACAATCCAAAACTTGTTTCACCAAATTTTTATTCTCAAACAAGAAGTAAAACAATTGAATTATTACCAAAAGTACCATTGCTTAATAAGCCAGGAACGGTAACCGTTTATAGTGATTTGAATTTTGTTATGTTAGGTATAATACTTGAAAAGGTAACTAGCATGCGTCAAGATGAATTTGTTGAAACTGTTATTTACAAACCATTAGGTCTTAAAAATACCGGCTATGCTTTGTTGCAAAAAGGATTCCCTAAAAACAGATTTGAAGCTAGCGAACGTTGTGGAAATACTAGAGATGGACACATCACCTTTCCAAACATAAGAACAAAAACAATTCAGGGAGAAGTTCAAGACGAAACTGCTTTTTACAGTATGGAGCAAATTTCGGGCAATGCTGGCTTGTTTTCTACTGTGAATGATTTAACCGTCTTATGTCAGCTTATATTAAACAAAGGTCAGTTCGGTGATTATCGTTTATGTTCTGAAGAAGTTGTAAACTTATTTACCTGTTCACTTAACATAGACAAGTCGTATACATTAGGATTTCAAGTACCGAGTATACACACAGAACTTATCTATGGTATGTTACTTCCTGAGGCAGGAACAGCATTAGGTCATACTGGATGGACAGGTAAGTGTTTTCTTATCGACTTTACTCACAATTCAATCATCCTCATTTTAAACAATAAAAAACACAGTCCAGTTATTCCTATTGGAAACGACTTTAACCGGTTTAAAGGGGGCATGTTACCTACCTCAGTATACGGAGGAACGAACCAATTATTTTATGCCGGTATTTTGGAGTCTAAATTTGGGTGCAAGTAATAGGGCTAATTTTTAGATATACAACTTGCAGCAAACCTCTTCTTTGAATCTATTTACGCTTTTTTCATGATCATATTGCAAACATACTCCAACGATTAAACACACCTTTAAAATATTTTTTGCATTTATTGCAACCTTTATTATTTATTTACTTTTCGATGCAATATTCTTTTTTAAAGACAATTATGTTTTTAAAGATCACCTCATAAGGGATGCTATAGTTTCAAGAGATTACTATTTTAAAAATCTACTCGATATTCAACAAAATACTAAGCTGCTATTTTGGTTAGGGATACTAGTTTTTTTAGTTATTTACGTTTTTGTAAAAAAATACGGCATAAAATCTAAATATAAAAAGAGCTAAAATTTCAGGTTCATCAAGACTAATTTTACCACTAGCTATGGTTTTTAGCTCCTAAGTAAATAAGTATAAAAACATTTGGGGTTATTATTACTTTGTATTGAGGGAATGGATTTTAAGGTGAATCATAAATAGGAATGAATTCCTGAAAACCCATTTTACTAAATCAAATAATTACTTCATAAAGTATTTAGACATCAAGTCTTTAATATTTCTTTTCTTTGCAGAAATATTTACTAATAAGAAAATCAATCAGATGTTTAAGAAAATAGCAGTTTTAACGATGGCGGTACTTTTTGCTATGCCATCTTTAGTGAAAGCAGACGAAGGAATGTGGTTGCCAATGTTCGTTAAGCGATTAAACGAAGTAGACATGCAAGCAGCAGGTTTGCAGTTAACCGCAGAAGAATTGTACAGCATTAACCACTCGAGTTTAAAAGATGCCATTGTAAGTTTTGGTGGCTTTTGTACCGGAGAGGTGATCTCTGGCGAAGGCTTGGTTTTAACCAACCACCACTGTGGTTACGGAGCTATACAAGACCACTCTACCGTAGAAAACGATTATTTAACAGATGGTTTTTGGGCAATGGATCGTGCAGCCGAGTTAAACAACCCAGATTTATACGTTGATTATTTATTGCGTATGGAAGATATGACTACACGAGTTTTGGCCGTTGTAAACAACGAAATGACCGAGGATGAAAGAGCGCAAGCCATAGCTGCTGAAATAAAATTGATTAAAGCAGAGGTTTCCGAAGGCAACGATTACATTGCTCAAGTAAAATCTTTTTTTGAAGGAAATGAATATTATATGTTCGTTTACGAACGTTTCAACGATGTACGTTTGGTAGGTGCACCACCATCGTCAGTAGGAAAGTACGGTGGAGATACAGACAACTGGATGTGGCCTCGTCATACGGGTGATTTCTCCATGTTCCGTATTTACTGTGCTCCCGATGGAACACCAGCAGGTTATGCAGAAGAAAATGTGCCTTTAACAAAGGCTTTAAGAGAAAAAAATAATGCCTTTTACCACCATTTACCAGTTTCTTTAGAAGGAGTTGCAAACGATGATTATACTATGGTTTGGGGCTATCCAGGTTCCACAGATCGTTTCTTAACCTCATGGGGTGTTAAGCAAATGCTCGATATAAAAGCACCTACTATTGTAGACATTCGCGATTTGAAATTAAAAGTAATGAAAAAGCATATGGATGCCAACTCTGCAGTTCGCATTCAGTACGCAGCCAAATATGCCCAAACGGCCAATTACTGGAAGTACTTTATCGGTCAATCAAAAGGATTGAAACGTCTAGACGTGTATGGAAAGAAACAAGCCATTGAAGCTGATTATACCACTTTTGCAAATTCTACGGAAGCTAATAAAGCAAAGTACGGCGAAGCTCTTACATTAATTGCTGAGGCTTACGATGCAATGAATGGATCAGAAAAAGGGGCAAACTACCTTTCTGAAGTTGGTATTAGAGGTACAGATGTTGTATTGTTTGCTTTTAGAGCAAGGCGTATGATTGATCAGTTAATTGCAACAGAAAATGCTGAAGAAAAAGCGGCGCTTATTGTTCGTCTTGAAGGTTTTGCTGCTGAGCATTTTAAAAATTACGATGCTGCACTAGATGAAGAGCAATTTGCCAAGTTGTTTGCCAAATACCAAGCAGATGTTGATGCTGCTCAACACCCTAGTTTCTTTGCTATGGTAAACAAAAAATACAAAGGAGATTTTACAAAGTATGCAGCTAAAATGTATGCTAAATCTAACTTTACAGACGCAGCTCGTTTTGCTGCATTTATTGCCGCACCAAATGCCAAGAAATTAGAAAAAGATTTGGCTATTGTTGCTTCTGGTTCTGTTATTCAGTCTTACTTTGGGATGGGTTCTGTAAATGCAGAAGCCGAGGCAAAACTGGGTAAAGGGAATCGTTTGTTTGTAGACGGACTTCGCAAAATGAATCCTGATAAGAACTACTACCCGAATGCGAACTCTACCATGAGAACTACTTTTGGTACGGTTGGAGATTACGTTCCTGCAGATGCGGTTCAATACGATTACGTAACTACACTAGAAGGTGTTATTGAAAAATATGTACCTGGTGATCATGAGTTCGATTTACCACAAGGATTTATAGACCTTTACGAAGCAAAAGACTACGGTCAGTACGCCGATGAAAACGGAGACCTTATCATCAACTTTATTCACAACACCGACATTACAGGAGGAAACTCAGGGTCACCGGTAATTAACGCCAAAGGGCATCTTATTGGTACAGCCTTCGATGGGAATTGGGAAGCAATGAGTGGTGACATAGCTTTTGAACCAGAATTGCAAAGAACTATTTCTTGCGACATTCGTTACGTATTGTTTATTGTTGATAAATATGCTGGTGCAACTCACTTAATTGACGAGATGGATTTGGTGTATAAAGTAGAAGAGGTCATTAAACCTGTTGTAGAACAAATTGAGAAAGTAGAAGATGTATTGCCTAATTTTGAAGGAGACTTTCAGTCTGCTTTTAAAGCGGCAAAAACTTCTTTAGGAGTTGGTGTTGATAAGACTTTTACTTGGTTTGGCAATTTGTATTCGACTGAACAAAAGTAATTTCAAACAGAATTTTATTCAACAAAAAAAGCCGCTCAATTGAGCGGCTTTTTTTATACGAAACTTTTTAATGGGCTTCTAACCAAGTAGCACCTTCTCCAATATCTACGGTAAGTGGTACTTTGGATTCGAATACATTTTCCATGGCTTCTTTAATCAGTATTTTTAATTGAGGAACTTCAGTTTTAAGAGCGTCAAAAACCAATTCATCATGCACTTGCAGTATCATTTTTGATTGCAAGCCTTGCGCCTCAATTTCTGCTTGAACCTTAATCATAGCAAGTTTAATAACATCGGCTGCAGAGCCTTGTACGGGAGCGTTTATGGCGTTTCTCTCAGCGTGGCCTCTAACTATTCCATTTCTAGAATTGATGTCTTTTAAACGCCTTTTTCTATTCATAAGCGTTTTTACATAACCATGTTCTCGAGCAAATGCAATATTTGCATCCATATACGCTTTGAGTTTCGGATACGTAGCAAAATAATTTTTAATAATTTCGGCTGCTTCTTTACGAGAAAGGGTAGACTGCTGACTTAGGCCAAAGGCCGATACGCCGTAAATAATTCCAAAGTTTACGGTTTTGGCATTCGATCGCATTTCTCTTGTAACCTCATCTAAAGGTACTCCAAAAACCTTGGAAGCAGTAGCTGCGTGTATATCTAGTTCTTTTTGGAAAGCATCCATCATTACGGGGTCTTCACTCATCTCGGCAATTAAACGCAGTTCTACTTGAGAATAATCTGCTGCTAGTAAAACATGGTTTTCGTCTCGAGGAATAAAGGCTTTACGTACTTCTTTTCCTTTTTCGGTTCGAATAGGAATGTTTTGCAAGTTCGGGTTGTTAGAACTCAATCTTCCTGTAGCTGCAACAGCCTGATTAAAGGAAGTATGTATGTGATTTGTAGAAGGGTTAATTAACTCTGGTAGTGCCTCTACATAAGTAGATCTTAGTTTTTGCAAAGAGCGAAAATCTAAAATGTGCTCAATAATAGCATGTTTGTCTTTTAATTTCGAAAGGACTTCTTCGCCGGTAGAGTATTGCCCTGTTTTTGTTTTTTTTGCCTTATCGTCTAACTTTAAATGATCAAAAAGTACCTCGCCCAACTGTTTAGGAGATGCGATGTTAAACTCCATTCCAGCCAAATCAAATATTTTTGTTTGCGTATTTAAAGCTTCTTTTTCTAATTCTTTTGAAAAAACCTGCAAGCCCGGAACGTTTAAGTTAATCCCTTCTCGTTCCATTTTAGCGAGTACAGAAACCAATGGCATCTCCATACTTGTAAAGAGTTCGTATACCTCTTCTTCCTTTAGTCTAGGGGCAAATACTTCTTTTAATTGCCAAGTAATGTCAGCGTCCTCGCAAGCGTAATCTTTAACTTTTGAAGGTGAGATATCGCGCATGTTTACTTGCGATTTCCCTTTTCCAATAATCGATTCAATTTTTACCGGCGAGTAGTTTAAATATGTTTCTGCCAGTACATTCATATTGTGCCTCATGTCTGCCTCTAGCAGATAATGCGCAATCATGGTATCAAAAAACTTCCCTTTCAACTCAATGCCATAATTCGCTAGAATGTGAAGGTCGTATTTAATGTTTTGTCCTACTTTTTCAATACGAGCGTTTTCAAAGAGCGGTTTAAAAAGAGCCAAGCGTTCTTTTCGACTATTTTCATCATTACTTATTGGAACGTAGTAGGCTTCTTTGCTTTTAAAACTAAATGAAATCCCAACAACTTCTGCTTTAAGCGCATTCAAAGAAGTCGTTTCGGTATCAAAAGCAAAGGACTTTAAAACGGCTAATTTTTCAGCCAAAACCTTACACTCTTCTATGCTATCTACTAATTTATACGTAGGTTTTTCACTTTCTAAAGTTTTGTAGGCTGATGTGAACAGGTCTTGTTCATCAGCATCATTGCTTCCAAATAGATCTGTTTGTGCCGTATCTGTTGTTTTTTTTGAACTTTTGGTTTTGGTGTTTGTTTCTGTTGGTGTTGTTTCTGTGGT
Organism: Flavobacteriales bacterium; assembly: GCA_028110365.1. GTDB lineage: Bacteria > Bacteroidota > Bacteroidia > Flavobacteriales > UBA7430 > UBA6772. The sequence continues at coordinate 64,438 of JAOGVT010000002.1, read as the reverse complement.
CTCTTTTCCAAACCATCTTTCGGCCAACCTTCTAAATTCTAACTCTAAGAAAAGCTCCTTTACAGCCTCCTTGTTCATAGGAACTCTTTGTAGGTTTTCTGCTTCAAAATCAACAGGAACGGCTAAGTTTATTGTGGCTAATTTTTTAGATAAAAAAGCCAATTCTTTATTGTCTTCAACTTTTTCTTTTTGTTTTCCTTTAAGCTCGTGTGTATTTTCGTACAAGCCTTCCATACTTCCGTATAAGCCTAATAATTTTTTTGCAGTTTTGTCTCCTACACCTGGTATTCCAGGAATATTATCAGAGGCGTCACCCATCATACCTAAATAATCAATGACTTGTTCTATACGCGTAATTTCAAATTTCTTGAGTACTTGAGGTATTCCCCAAATTTCAGCCCCATTTCCCATTCTTGGGGGTTTGTACATGTAAATATTATCGGATACAAGTTGAGCAAAATCTTTATCGGGCGTCATCATATAGGTTGTAAAACCTTCTTTTTCTGCTTTTTTAGCGAGCGTTCCAATCACATCATCCGCTTCAAATCCGGGTTTTGCAATTACCGGGATGTTTAACGCTTCCATTAGTTTAAAAATATAGGGCAGCGCCGTGGAAATACCTTCGGGCATTGCTTCGCGTTGCGCTTTATACTCTTTGTATTCTATATGTCTTTCGGTGGGTTCGGATGTGTCGAAACAAATAGCCCAATGTGTAGGTTGTTCTTTCATTTGAACTTCCATAAGCGTGTTTACCAAACCTAATACAGCAGATGTATTTTGCCCTTTGGAGTTTATTCTGGGGTTTTTGGCAAAGGCAAAATAAGCTCTGTATATAAGTGCAAATGCATCAAATAGAAATAGTTTTTTATTGGTTTCTGGTGTCATAATCGAATATTCAATTGACTACTAATATAGCAAAAGCTTTACAGTATTTTCGGTTCTATTTTATTCATTGTAAACAACTTGAAGCACAGTTTGACCCACTGCTTTGAGCGTGTTCTTGTCAATGTTCTCTAACTTGTCTTTGTGCGTATGCCAATGTTCGTAAAAGTGACTTTCGGTAACCTCATTGTATTCGATAATATCGATTGTGGGAACCCTTCCTTGTGCCAAATTATTGATGTACAAATGGTCGTCGATGATTAGGTTTGTTTTTTTGAATTGAAAAGTGTTTCCGTAGCCCAATTCTGCTGCAGTATTCCACACCTTTTTAAGCACCTTTGGCGCAAAGGTAAGCGAGGCAAGTTCTTGCGTAAATACCGCGTTTTTACCCCCAACCATATCGAGTAAGATTCCGTATTTTGCAAAGTAATTCGATTTGTGTAGGTGGGTAGCCCAGTATTGGGATCCCAAGCAATAGGAGTGTTCCATTCTTGGGTAATCACTTACAGCTGGTTGGCCATAATCTTCTGCATCAAATAGAATAATATCTACTCCAATGTTGGGTTTTTTTAACGAAAATTGTCTCGCTATTTCCAAAAGCACACCTACTCCAGAAGCGCCATCATTTGCGCCATCAATCGCTTTATTTGTGTCTTCTGTATCTTGATCTGCAAAAGGACGGGTATCCCAATGCGCACAAAGCATAATTCGCTTGGCTCTTTTTGGCTTAAAAGAGGCAATGATATTTTTAGAATTTAATACATTTCCATCAAAAGCGGTTAGTTGCGCTTCTTGAACAATTACAGTATCGCAATACGATTTTAGTGTTTCTATTAGGTAATCGCCGCAGGCTATGTGCCCCTTAGTGTTAGGAACACGAGGACCAAAAGCAACTTGGCTTGCTATAAAATTGTAAGCCGAATCTTGGTTAAAAATCGGAGCCTCCACTTTTTTCTTTGGGTTTTTCGCTTTTTTAACTTTTGGTTCCGAAGTACAGCCGATTAGTATAAGTGTAAGCAGTGCAATAAGTAGGTGTTTCATTTGATTACTAAAGTTGTGCGTTTATCGAATTTGTTAGAAAACTAAAAAGCCCCGCTGTCGTTTTGGCTGTAAATTTGAAAAGGTACTTTTATTCTTTTGCCCAACTGGCACCTTCTTTTGAATCTTTTACGGTAATATTAAGTTTTCCCAATTCATCACGAATGAAATCGGCTGTTGACCAATCTTTATTTTCTTTTGCTATTTTTCTTAAACCGAGTACTACATCCATTACTTCGTCTGCAAGTCCATCTTGCGACTCTGCTACTGTTTTTTGCAAGCCTAAAATATCGTAGCAGAAATCTGACATTAATTGAATGAGTTCTTCTTTTGATGTTTTATTTAAAGTTCCTTTTCCCGCAGCTATTGAATTGATTTGCTTTACAGCATCAAACAAGTGTGCTACTAAAATAGGGGTGTTAAAATCGTCGTTAATGGCTTGGTAGAATTTATTTTTGTAGTCTTCAACATTTATACTTGAATCGCTGTCAACTTTAATTCCATCCAGGGTATCTAGTGCGTTCATTAATTTAGTCATTCCTTTTTCTGCAGCTTGAAGTGCCTCGTTAGAAAAATCAACCGTAGAACGATAGTGCGCTTGAAGTATAAAGAAACGGATCGTCATGGGCTGGTAGGCTTGTTCTAAGCTCTCGTGCTCGCCACTAAAAAATTCGCTGAGTGTGATAAAGTTCCCCAATGATTTCCCCATTTTTTGTCCGTTAATGGTAATCATATTGTTGTGCATCCAGTAGTTTACAGCTTCTGCACCATCGCTGGCACAAGATTGTGCAATTTCTGCTTCGTGATGCGGGAAAACCAAGTCCATTCCACCTCCATGAATATCAAACTTAGCGCCTAAGTATTTTGTGCTCATAGCAGAACACTCCAGATGCCATCCAGGAAAACCTTCAGACCATGGCGAGGGCCAGCGCATGATATGCTCCGCTGATGCTTTTTTCCAGAGCGCAAAATCAACAGGGTTTTTTTTGTCAGATTGCCCATCCAGCTCTCGTGTATTGGAGATCATGTCCTCAATATTTCTACCTGACAATTTCCCGTACGCGTGGTCTTTATCGTATTTAACTACATCAAAATAAATATTACCTTCTACCTCATAGCCGTATCCATTTGCAATGATTTTTTCGATCATTTGAATTTGCTCAATAATATGTCCTGTTGCTGTTGGTTCTATACTTGGAGGTAGTGTATTTAAGAGCGCCATGTCTTTATGGTACGAGCGCGTGTAATGAGCAACAACTTCCATAGGCTCCAATTGATCCAAAAGTGCTTTTTTTGCAATTTTGTCTTCTCCTTCATCGGCATCGTTCACTAAATGTCCTACATCTGTTATGTTACGTACATATCGAGTCTTATAGCCAAGGTGTCGCATGTATCTGAATACTACATCAAAAGTAATACCTGGCCTAGCATGTCCTAAATGCGCATCTCCGTATACTGTTGGGCCGCAAACGTACATACCAACTTTGTTTTTATGAATAGGTTTAAAGACCTCTTTTTTTCTAGTGAGAGTATTGTATAGATTTAAGTCTTGCATGGTTTACAGCTTTATTTGTATTTTTTCTTTAGGTTCAGCATCATGTCTTCTGCCATATTACCTAAGTCATATTCATGTTTCCAATTCCAGTGTTCTCTTGCTAAAGAATCGTTTATAGATTGAGGCCAGCTGTTAGCAATAGCTTGACGCTCATCTGTTTTGTATGCTATTTCAAAATGTGGAATATATTGCTTTACCACAGCCGCAATTTCAGCTGGATTAAAACTTGTTCCTGCTACGTTGTAAGACGATCTAATTTTAATGCTATCCGCAGGTGCCTCCATTAACTCAAGTGTAGCCCGAATTGCATCGGGCATATACATCATTGGTAGGCTAGTTGTTTCTGAAAGAAATGATTGGTACCTGCCGTATTTTATTGCTTCATGAAAAATATGAACAGCATAATCTGTGGTTCCACCACCAGGTTTAGCTTTCCAACTTATTAAACCCGGATAGCGAATGCTTCTTACATCAACTCCAAATTTTTGGTAGTAGTATTCGCACCATCGCTCTCCGGCTTGTTTAGAAATTCCGTAAACAGTGTTGGGGTCCATAATGGTGTGTTGCGGCGTATTTATTGACGGTGTTGTAGGTCCAAAAACAGCAATTGAACTTGGCCAATAAACTTTTTTAACCTTTCCATGTCTGGCTAGATCTAGTACATGAGATAAAGATTTCATATTTAAGGCCCAACCTAATTCGATGTTTTTTTCTGCTGTTGCAGATAAAAGAGCAGCCAATAAATAAACTTGTGTAACCTTGTATTTAAGAACAATCTCGTTTAATCGAACTGGATCCATGATGTCTAGTTGTTCAAATGGCCCAGATTCCATGACTTCTCTAGATGCAGATTTTATATCAGAAGCCACCACATGAGAAGCTCCGTAAATAGTCCTAAGGCTCATGGTCAAATCGGTACCGATTTGACCAGAGGCTCCAATTAATAGTATGGTATCTTTATTTTTCAATTAACTTTTTATACTAAAATTTATAACCTCAAATATACACTTTTGGAGAACAAGAAAAAGAGTGGCGTTCTGAATATTTATTTGGAGCCTTTTGTGTCTTTTGAAAACCTCCTTTTAATTGAATCTATTTTGTTTTTAAAATGAGTAGTTCTAATTTATTGTTTATTTTTGAGATGCCTCGTAAATCAGTTCAAAGTACCACCTATTATCAAAAAACCTATTCTACATATTTCCAATTTATCTTTGTCTTTTGGCCAAGGTAAAGAACGTATTCAAGTATTAAAAGGCGTAGACTTACAAATTTTCAAAGGAGAAGTTTTAGCATTAGTAGGCGAATCTGGTTCTGGTAAGTCTGTTACCAGTTTAATGGCCATGCAATTAATTACGAACGGCCTAGAGAACATGGATTCGGGCGAAATTTGGTATGCTCATGCTGAAGATACAATAGCGCTTCATGAATTAACAGAATCTCAGATGCAAACTTTTCGAGCTAAAGAGCTTGCAATGATATTTCAAGAACCCATGACGGCTTTAAATCCATCGATGACCTGTGGAGCTCAAGTTTGTGAAGTGATTCAACAACATTTAAACCTCTCAAAATCCGAAAATAGAGCTCGTTGCATCAACTTGTTTGACGCTGTTGAACTCCCAGAACCAGATCGAATTTACAATTCTTATCCACACCAATTGTCTGGAGGGCAAAAGCAAAGGGTAATGATTGCAATGGCTTTGTCTTGTAATCCTAAAGTTTTGATTGCAGATGAACCCACTACTGCTCTAGATGTTACGGTTCAAAAAGAGGTCTTGGGTTTAATTAAATCGCTCCAGCAAAAACACCAGATGGGTTGTTTGTTTATTAGCCATGATTTAGAATTGGTTCGTGAGGTAGCCGACCACATTGCAGTGATGCAAAATGGCGTAATTGTAGAATGTAAACCTGCAAACGAATTGTTTGCTAAACCTACTCATCCCTACACAAAAGCATTGTTAGCTTGTCGTCCTGCAATGCATAAAAATTTAAAAACATTAGCCACTGTATCCGATGTTTTAGAAAACCCATCGTTTAACATAAAAGATTTTTACGCTCAAAATGAACTGAGTATAAAACAGGTTGATGACAAACACCAAGAGCTTTACACCAAAACTCCAATTTTAGAATTAGATGCGCTTAGTAAAGTATATCCGGGTTCTGGTTTATTCAGAAAAAGCAATGATATTGTCGCTTTAAATAAGGTGACTATGTCCTTGTACAAAGGAGAAAGTTTAGGCATTGTTGGCGAGTCGGGTAGTGGGAAAAGTACACTTGGTAAATGCATCATTCAGTTAGAAAATCAATCTAGTGGTTCCATTAAATTTTATGGAGATTCTGTAAAAAAATTACTTGAGCTAGATGCATTAGCCTACCGTAAGGCAATTCAAATGGTTTTTCAAGACCCAGCAACTGCACTTAATCCTAGATTAAAAGTAGGAGTTGCTTTGGTTGAGGTGATGAGAGTACACAGTATTGGAATCTCAAATAAAGAAAGAAAGCAAAAGGCAAAAGAGCTACTTTCTAATGTGGGTTTAAAACCAGCGTACTTCCATAGATTTCCGCATGAGCTTTCGGGGGGGCAAAAGCAGCGTATTGGAATTGCCAGAGCATTAGCTTTAGAGCCTAAAATAATTATATGCGACGAATCTGTTTCTGCTCTAGACGTTTCAGTTCAAGCCCAAATTTTAAATTTGTTGAACGAGTTAAAGGAAACCTACTCATTAAGCTATCTCTTTATTTCTCATGATTTAGGGATTGTTAAACATTTTTGCGATCGAGTTATTGTGCTCAATCAAGGTAAAATTGAAGAGTCAATTTTAGCTCATGATTTGCTCACAAATTCTAAATCGGCTTATACAAAAAGATTAATTAATTCTTTACCCGGCATCACTTCTTTCCCCTAGTTGATATTTCGGATGTAGGTGTTGTATGCCATTAAAATGCTTTTTTCGCTTTACTCACAACAACATTGTGTAAATTAAATAAGTCGCTTAGAAAAGGTTTGGTTAACGGGCTTTAGTTCTGATTTTAAGTACAAAGGGTGCTTTGGTGTGCCATCTTTTGAAAGTTCAATGTAATGTAGCGGTATGCTTACGTATTTAAGTGGCTCATGCTTCGGTTTTATTTTACTGAGAATTGGTGAATTTCCCCACGCACAAATAGCAATTTCACACTCTTTACTCATTTCTTGTAGATGATAATTATTATCAATACCTACTGCATCATTTGGCTCAAGTAATCCATTAGGTTGGGTAGAGCGATAAGCAAAGAGATTTCCAACATACAAGCCACCAAATCCCCATGATTTCGCAAAACCAATGCAACGCCTAATCGTAGGGTCATCTGTATCTGCATCGGCTGTTGAAGGGTTAAGCATTATAAACATAACTTTTGGTTTTACTTCATCCCAAATCCGCCAGAGCCTATAACGATAACTTTGACACTCTGATAAAACCCCACCCTTTTTAGTGCTTTCAAATAACGGTATCTCCATCATTTCGCTATTGCTTTTTCATACTCATCCCTTGTTTCTTTATTTGCACCTCAAAGTTTTCTATTTAAATGCTGTAAACTAGAGAGCTATCAATGTTATTTATCTAGTTTTTTCTTCAAGTTTTTTTTGCTGTAATTATAGGGATGGTTCGTATAATTTTACTGTAGGGAATGAAATTTTATATTCTGTTTGAAGTATAAATTTTTTGAATGTTTTATGAGATTGTATTTAGTTAATCTTAGTCAATCTCTTTCATAATTCTTTTTTGGAATAGAATCATTATTCCAACACCAATAGAAATTGCTGCGTCAGCAATGTTAAAAACAGGCCGAAAGAATACAGCGTACTCTCCACCCCAATAGGGAAGCCACTCTGGCAAATACCCTTTAAACATAGGAAAGTAAAACATATCTACTACTTTTCCAAAGAACAGGGGAGCGTAACCGCCACTTTCAGGTAAAAAAGAAGCAGTTTGATGGTAGCTATCAGAAAATAAAGCTCCGTATGCAACACCGTCTATAATGTTTCCAATAGCACCTGCTAAGACCAACGAAAGTGATGAGATAAGAATTTGATCCGCTTTTTTGTTTACCAGTTTAATGAGGTAAACCACTATAAACACAACAAAAATAATTCGGAACAAGCTGAGTGTCAATTTACCCCAATCGCCGCCTAGTTCCATACCGAAAGCCATGCCGTTGTTTTCGGTAAAATGAATGTAAAACCAATCTAGAATTTTATATTCTTGACCTAAAAACATGTGAGTTTTCACCCATATTTTTAGAGTTTGATCTAAAAAAAGGGTGATTAGAATAATCCAGATGGGTTTTTTCAATGCTTATTTATTTGCGATTTTGCATCTGCTTGGCTTCAATGCTAAGTGTTGCATGAGGCACTAACTTTAAACGTTCTTTTTGAATCAACTTACCTGTAACTCTGCAGATTCCGTACGTTTTGTTCTCAATACGAATTAAGGCGTTTTTTAAGTCACGTATAAACTTATCTTGACGCTGAGCTAGTATTGAATTTGATTCTTTTGAAAGGGTTTCAGAACCTTCCTCAAAAGCCTTAAAGGCAGAATATGTGTCGTTGGTTCCATTACCAGCACTTTGCGTTATAGAGTCTCTTAATCTTTTTAAGTCGCGTTCTGCGGACTCAATTTTGTCAAGAATTAATACTTTAAAATCATCTAAATCGTTGTCTGAATATCGTTTACTCATTTCTAACATAATCCTTTATTTTATTTTATTAAGGCAATATAAGTCTTTATATCATCAAATTCAATCGCAACTCCATTTTTCGGCTCATCATCCACAATAACAATCTCATCTGCAAGGGTTTCCTCACATATATATTTGTTGTTTGTGGCAATGGCAGCACTAATTTTAGGATGTTTTGTTATGCTTAATCGGATTCTATCTGTCACCTCCAAACCTGAATCTTTTCGTATGTTTTGGATTCTGTTTACCAATTCTCTTGCAATCCCCTCTTCAATTAGTGTTTCATCCATTGTAATATCTAATGCAACGGTAATGCCTTTGTTATTGGCAACTAATAATCCGGGTATGTCTTGAGAACTTATAATAACATCATCTGTAGTTATACCAAGTTCTTTTCCATCTATAGTAAGCGTATAGCCTCCTGTTTGTTCTAGTTTTTTAATATCTTGTTGTTCAAATGTACTTATTGCTGCTGCAATAGCTTTCATTTGCCTTCCATGCTTAGGCCCTAAAGTTTTAAAATTCGCTTTAATTTCTTTTACAAGGATGTTAGAGTTTTCGGACATAAAGTCTAGCTCTTTTACATTTACTTCGGAAAGAACTAAATCTTTTATTGCATTAATTTGGAGCTTCATTTTTTCGTCAGAAGCCGGTATCATTAGTTTTTGCAATGGCTGACGTACCCGCAGTTTTTCTTTTTTACGAAGGGAAAGAACCATTGAGGTAATGTTTTGCGCCATTTGCATACGCTTTTCTAAATCGCCGTCGATCAGCGCCTGATTCGCTTGTGGGAATAAAGTTAAATGCACGGATTCTTCTGTTGGAAGTTCAGTTGCATTAAGTAAATCTTTGTACAACCGATCGGTAAAAAATGGCGCTATTGGAGAAGCCATTTTTGCAACATTTACCAAACAAGTAAATAGGGTTTGGTAAGCCGAAATTTTATCTTGCTCGTATTCTCCTTTCCAAAAACGACGACGGCACAAGCGAACATACCAGTTACTTAAGTTTTCGGTAACAAATTCTTGAATTAAACGACCCGCTCGAGTAGGTTCATATTCACTGTAAGATTTATCAACACTTGTCATAAGCGTGTTTAGTTCTGATAAAATCCAACGGTCTATTTCTGGTCTTTGCTCATGTTCAATATCCGCTTCTGCGTAGGTAAATCCATCTATATTTGCATACAAACAGAAGAATGAGTAGGTATTGTAAAGTGTTCCAAAGAATTTTCTTTGTACTTCGGTAATACCGTCTAAGTCAAATTTAAGATTGTCCCATGGTTGTGCATTGGTTATCATATACCATCGCGTAGCATCTGGGCCAAATTTGTCTAAGGTTTCAAAAGGATCGGCTGCATTACCTAGACGTTTGGACATTTTTTGTCCATTTTTGTCTAGAACCAAACCGTTTGAAATAACATTTTTATACGCTACAGAATCGAAACACATTGTAGCAATTGCATGTAGGGTGAAGAACCATCCTCGTGTTTGGTCGACTCCTTCAGCAATAAAATCTGCAGGATAAGAAGCTTGGCCATCAATAAGGTCTTTATTTTCAAAAGGGTAGTGCCATTGGGCATAAGGCATTGCTCCAGAATCGAACCAAACATCAATTAGGTCTGATTCTCTGTTCATTGCTTTTCCACTTGGAGAAACCAATACGATTTCATCAACGTAGTTTTTATGAAGATCTAGTTTGTTGTAGTTTTCTTGAGACATATTCCCAGGTTCAAAATCGGTAATTGGATTTTGTTTCATTAACCCAGCAGCAACCGCTTTTTCACACTCCTTGAACAATTCTTCTGCCGAGCCAATGCATATGCGTTCGTCACCTTCTTCGGTAGACCAAATAGGAATTGGGATTCCCCAATATCGGGATCGAGAAAGGTTCCAGTCGTTTAGGTTTTCAAGCCAGTTTCCAAATCTTCCTGTACCTGTAGATGCAGGCTTCCAATTAATGGTTTTGTTAAGTTCTATCATACGATCCTTCATCGCTGTAGATTTAATAAACCAGGAGTCTAATGGGTAATACAGCACGGGTTTGTCTGTTCTCCAACAATGCGGATAGGAGTGCTCGTATTTTTCAACTTTAAAAGCTTTGTCTTCTTCTTTAAGTTTAATGGCTATTTCTACATCAGCTGAGCGCTCTGGAGCATGTCCTTCTGCATAGTATTCATTTTTCACATACATGCCAGCCAATTCTCCCATTTCAGGTACAAATCGACCTTGTAAATCAACTAACGGGCGTGGGTTGTCATTTTCATCAAGTACCAACATCCCAGGAATGTCAAATGTTTTGGCAACCATTGCATCATCTGCTCCAAAAGTCGGAGCAATATGAACGATTCCGGTACCATCTTCTGTAGTAACAAAATCTCCTGAAATTACTTGAAACGCATTTTCCGAGTTTTGATAAGGTAGGGTATAAGGTAGTAACTGTTCGTAACGAGTTCCAACGAGTTCGGTTCCTTTGATTTCTTGAGTTACTATGTAAGGTATTTTTTTAGCTCCAAATTCGAAAGCACTAAGCTCTTCTTCATTTTCTGCTTTAAAGTATTTTCCTGAAAGTTGTTTAGCAACTAATTTTTTAGCCAAAACAATATTCATTGGAGTGCCTGAATATTGATTGTAGGTTTTTACAAGAACATAGTCTATTTTAGGCCCCACACAAAGTGCTGTATTTGAAGGAAGCGTCCATGGTGTGGTTGTCCAGGCTATAAAATGAATATCGCCTTTAACCGACTTTAAAGTATGTGCCTTCAAGCTTTCTTTTTTAGCTTTAAAAAGTGCAATTGCAGATGTATCTTTAACGTCTTTGTAACAACCAGGTTGGTTTAATTCGTGCGAACTCAACCCTGTACCTGCAGCAGGCGAATAAGGTTGAATAGTGTAGCCTTTGTAAATTAAATCTTTTTTGTAGAGTTCGGATAATAAATACCATACCGACTCCATATATTTGCTTTCATAGGTTATGTATGGGTCTTCCATATCAACCCAATAACCCATCTTTTCGGTAAGTTTATTCCATACATCTGTATAGCGCATTACCGTTTCTCTACAGGCTTTATTGTAGTCTTCTACCGAGATTTTGGTTCCAATGTCTTCTTTAGAGATTCCCAACTCTTTTTCTACACCCAATTCAACTGGTAAACCATGAGTATCCCAACCTGCTTTACGCTTTACTTGAAATCCTTTTAAGGTTTGGAATCGACAGAAAATATCTTTTATACTTCGCGCCATTACATGATGAATACCGGGCATTCCGTTTGCTGAAGGTGGGCCTTCAAAAAAAACAAATGGTTTATTGCCCTCGCGTGTTGCAATACTTTTTTCAAAGATTTGATTGTTTTGCCAATTTGCTAAAACTTCCGCAGCAACATTTGGTAAGTTGAGTCCTTTGTATTCTGGGTATTTTTTCATTGCTGTACTTAGTCGATTGTTGCGATTACTTTTAATTCAATGCCTATTGGCGTAGGTAGACTTAATATTTCTACTGTAGTTCGACAAGGTTGATTGTCTTTGAAGTAGTCTGCGTAAATTTTATTGTAGGTTTTAAAATCGTCTTTCATGTTGGTTAAGAAAACCGTCACATCGATAATTTTATCCCAAGAAGAGCCTGCGTCTTCTACAATGGTTTTAATATTGTTAAATACAGAATGACATTGAGCTGCAATATCATAGGATAGGATTTCTCCATTGGCGTCTAGTTCAACTCCTGGTATTTTTTTTGTTCCTCTTTCACGAGGACCAACACCGGATAAAAATAATAAGTTACCATGCTTGCGCGCATGTGGATATGCCCCAACAGGTTCTGGTGCAGTTTTTGAATTTATTCTTCCTTTATTTTCTGACATAACAATGCTTTATAAGCCTCAAATCTACACCAATACTCGCAGATATGCAATGCGAAATTCTATTTACAATAGCGGTGTTTTATTTTAAGGAAAATCAGGGTTTTGAGTAGTTGATGTAAAGTGATTTAAAGCCTCTGTTAAACAGGTACTCTATTTATTCTTTTACCCACGGATAAACAATTCGATTGTTGTTTTGTACTAGTTTAATAAAGTAGATTCCCGATGGGTAATAAGCTACGTTAACAGCTGTTTCTCGTGTTTTTGTACGATACATTTCTGCTCCATTAGAATTAAATATCGCGAGCTCACTTTCTTTATTTAATTCAATGTTTAAAATAGAAATTGCAGGATTTGGGTAAATACGTATTTTAGGTTGGCTAATTTGATTCAAGTCAACCACATTAATATGAATTGTATCTGAAGTACCACAATCATTTTCAGGGTCAAAAACCAACACTCCATAAACGCCATCTTCTAATACATAAATAGAGTCGCTATGCTCAAAAGGGATCACTGCATCGTAATAAAGCCAGGTAATGTCAAGGCTGTCTATATTTGTGTCTAAGCTTAGCAGTCCATTTTGCGCATCGTATTGTATAGTAGCGTTAATTACGATACACGAACCATCATCGTTTGTAGCCTCGGCTATGTAGTTACAAGCAAAATAATTGGTACATCCTTCCACTTCTTCTTGATCGCATATATCGTCTCCATCTTGATCGCTTACACACGCACCCTCACAGTTTCGATATTGTTCTGGATACACACAGTTTTCAACTGTATCGGTAGCAAACGCGTTGTAGTTACACGCCATAGGCTCAACACATCCAGCAATTTCTAGTTCGTCACACACGCCATCTTCATCCGTATCTGTATTGCAAATTCCTTGGCAGTTATAGAATTCAACTGCATATTCACACGAGCCGTCATTTTCTGTAGCGTCTAAATTAAAGTTGCAAGCAATCGACTCAGTACAACCCAATACGACTCCAGTACACTCATAATTCATGGTTCCAGTTAATACAACAATTAACCCGTTAACTGCAAAGCTAATTTCCATTTGATCGGTATCTATGGTGAACAATTCAGCTCCGTCTATTACTTTTAGTACAATTGTTTCTCCTGATAGGGCTCCATCAACCACATCTTGTGTAGAGGTATCATCTCCCCATACCGCAATAGCTTCTTGAAAGACAACAGCCCCATTCTCGTCCACCAAACTTTTAGAACCAACTACAACTCCACTTTCTGAAAGCGCAACTATATAGGGTGCGTTTGCGTTAAGATCTAAACCCGCAATAAAGTCTTGATGAAGAAGTATTGACATGTTTGAACCCGTATTCAACCCGCTATAATACTGGGGTAAGTCACAAGATTGAGCACCCAAAAGTAGAGGGGCGAGAAGTAGGATTATTGTGCTTAGATTTTTCATAATTGTCGATCTAAATTTAACTTAAATTTTATAGTGTAACCCAAAGCCTATAATTTTTACTTGCTCCGGATTTTTTCTATTGTATTGTTTTTGGCTTCTTAAAAATAATTTCATTTTAAGTTTGTCTATCATGTCCCAACCCATTCCAATGGTAGACCTTTGCTTACTCAATTCATTTGTTTCAGCTAATTTCCAAAAAACTTCATGAGCTATAAAGGGTTCAAGGAATTTTGTTTTAAAAACAACACCCCATTTTCCTCTCAGCTGTTTTTTGTCAAGTTTTCCTAGTGCATCCCACGATTGTTGTATTCGAAGTCTTTGTTCAAAAGAAATAGGACTATTTTTTAATTTAAAGTCTGAGTTTAGGTCTGCATTTATTCGCATGAATTTATCTTGTTCAAATTCGTTAACAAAACGAACATTTAGACCTAAATAATGCGATTTATGTGCTTTAAATTTTACGCCTAATTCGGTGAAGTTTTTTTGATATTGACTAAGACTGTCTGCCCATCTAATTTGTTCTTGTAGTTCAAATTTAAATTTAGAATTCATTTTTTTACTAAATTTTAAAGAACTCCAAAGCTCCAAATCATCGTTTTGCGCAAACGATGTTAAGGGGACTAAACATAGCAGTACTAGAAGGATTTTATTCTTCATCATTAACAGTATTTGTACCCCAAATAACCTCATTTTTAGTTGATTTGTAGAAAATGGTAACCGTGGCAACGTCTCTTAAAAAGTCTATTTTACCTATTTGTACTCTTACAATATCTAGGCCTAAACGTTCTCTTAAATCACTAATCATTTCAAGTCGTTTTTCACTTTTTATAAGATCTATTCGATCGTATAAAACATTTTTTTGCTGTACCTCATTGTTAAACCAGAGTTTTTCGAAACTTAATGTTACTATTAAAATAGTAGTATTTACAAAAACCAGTTCTGCCCAAGATATTTTTTTATTAGCCAGCGCATTAATCATAGCCAGGCCAATCACAATAAATAAATACGTCATCTCCTTTATGGGAATCGGTTCTGTACGGTATCTTAAAATACCAAATACCGCAAATAAACCAAGTGCAAAGCCAAGTTCCATTGGTACTTTTCGGAGTAAGAAGCAGATAAAGAATGTAAGTACGTTAAAGATGAAGAAGGTAAATAAATAATCTTTTCGTCTATTGGCGGCAAAATATAAAACTCGAATAATTACAAATGTAAACGAGAAGTCTATTAGGAATCTAATAAACAGTTTAAATAAATCTTTTTGATTGAATAATTCTACGTCTAAGAATTCCATATTTTTTGAATCTTATTAAGTTCAAGTAAGCGTTCTTTAAATCGGTTGTATTTGAGGGTATTGTCTAGTAAAATACAACCAATGCAATATTTACTGAGCCTTTGCGGGCGTATTTGATTTGCTCGAAGCAAGGTACTAATATTTGAGTTTCGGTTCAAACCACTTTGTTTAACCTCTATAATTATTGGCTCCTTCAAGTCAATTTTATTTTTAGTGTCTGCAAATATAAGGTTAAAGTCTATGGTCACTCTTTCCTGATCTGTTTTATGTACTAAGGTGATTCGGCTAAATGTATTTTGCAATACTTGTTTTAGATCAGTTGGTTTTTCGGGAACCCATTTTTGTAGAAAAGAAGCGTGGCTAGTCTTTAAGGGAAAGCTAAAGTCAGTTGCGATTCTTTTTTTGTCTGTTTTGCCTTTTCTTTTGAGTTTTACTTCTAAAAAAGAGAGGTCAGATTCTAGGTATTTTCTAAATCGGACTTTGTGTCTTTTTGGTTTTCCCTGATGATGCTGAAAATAATACTCTTTTTTTTCGGTATCTAAATATACTGTTTGGTAAGACGCCTCTCTTTTTCCTTGAATTTCTAAAGCGAAATAATACTTCGTAAGTTCGGGCAATAAAGAGATTAAGGTGGTTTTAGACAAGAGGTACTTTGTGTCGGTTCTTTTTAACAACTTAACCCGATCCATTTGTTTCAAATCGATCGGTAGAAATTTATCAAGTTGTTGGTTTAGATTCATACTATTTATAAGACACTAGTTAGGTTCTTTTTAGTTCAATTTAGGCATCAAAGTTTAATGCAAACATTTTTTGGTTCCGTAAAAAAGTGTAGTGCTTCAAATCCACCTTCTCTTCCAACGCCAGATTGTTTAACACCACCAAAGGGCGTGCGTAAATCTCTTAGCAACCATGTGTTAACCCAAACAATTCCAGTGTCTAAACTAGAAGCCATTCTGTGGGCTCTTTTTAAATTACTTGTCCATAATGTAGCAGCTAATCCATATTTAGTGCTGTTTGCGTAGCCCAAAACTTCTTCTTCGGTATCAAAAGGCATGAGCGTTACTACTGGGCCGAAAATTTCTTCTTGGTTAGTTCTACAATCGTAAGGTAAGCCCTCTATTATGGTTGGTTCTAGGTAATATCCATCCGTATAGGCTCCTTCTAAAACAACTCTTTTACCTCCTGCCAAAATCGTTCCACCTTCTTGTTGAGCTAGTTCTACATAGGAAAGTACTTTTTCCATGTGTTCTTTTGATACAACCGCTCCAAGTTTTGCTTTTTCATCCATTGGATGACCCACTACCATTTTTTTTGTTTGAGCTACAAATGCATCTCTAAATTTTTTATAGATGGCTCTTTGCACAAAAATTCGTGATCCACACAAACAAATTTGGCCTTGATTGGCAAAAGAGGAGCGTTTTGTTGTAGCTAGCGCATCGTCAAAGTCGCAGTCGGCAAATATAATATTTGGGTTTTTACCGCCTAATTCCAACGATAGTTTTTTGAACATAGGCGCCGCTACTTTAGCAATTTGTTGGCCTGTACTTGTTCCACCTGTAAAGGAGATTACTGGAATTTCTGGATGCTCTGTTATGGCTGCGCCAACTTTGTGTCCCAATCCGTGTACAATGTTTAAAACGCCTTTTGGTAAGCCAACTTCTATGCAAATTTTAGAAAGTAAATAAGCGGTCATTGGAGTAACTTCTGAGGGTTTTGCCACTACGCAGTTCCCGCTTGCCAATGCCGGAGCAATTTTCCAGGTGAATAAGTATAGGGGTAAATTCCATGGCGAAATACAGCCGGCTATTCCTATTGGTTTTCGAAGCGTATAATTTAGTGCTTCATCTCCCATTTCAAAACAGTCTGTTTTATCGTGCATCATTGCAGTTGCATAAAACTTAAAATTGGACGCTGCTCTTGGTATGTCTACAGCTTTAGAGAGCCAAAGCGGTTTTCCATTATCTTTTGTTTCTGCAAGCGCTAGCTCGTCTATTTGTTCTTCTATTTTAAGTGATATTGCCATTAAATAGCCCAAACGTTTTTCCGCAGAAAGGGATGACCACTTCGGAAATGCTTCTTTTGCCGCTTTTACAGCTTTTTGCACATCTTTCTGATCACTGTCTGGAAGTAGAGAATATACTTTTCCGGTGGCAGGGGTGTAGTTGTCTAAATATTTGCCGGATAAAGGTTTGTGGAGTTCTCCTCCAATGTAATTTTCGATTTTTTCCATGGTCTATAGGCAAGCTGTTCTACCGCCATCTACAGGTACATTTATTCCATTGATGTAAGAGGCTGCCGGTGAAGCTAAGAATGCAATTGCATTAGCGACTTCTTGAGCTTCGGCAATACGCTTCATCGGTACCTGATTTTTCATTGCTTCTAAAACGGCTTCTTTCGTTTGACCTGTTTTTGCAGCTTTATTTTCTACAATCGATTTTAATCGAACGGTATTGGTAGCTCCTGGTAGTACATTATTTACGGTTATATTAAAAGCACCAAGCTCATTGGATAACGTTTTTGCCCAATTTGCAACCGCACCTCTAATTGTATTGGATACGCCTAAACCGTTTAGTGGCTGTTTTACTGAGGTAGAGATAATATTAATAATCCTGCCATAACCTTCACTTTTCATTCCTTCCATTAGGTTCTGAACCAGTATTTGGTTGCAGATTAAGTGATTTGTAAATGCCTGAATGTATTCATCTGTATGTGCTGCATTGGCAGGACCACCTGAAGGACCACCCGTGTTATTTATGAGTATATGAGCCTTAAATTCTTGGCTGTACGCTTTTAGTTTTGTTCTCAAATCTTCGGGTTGCGTAAAGTCTACTACGATAAAATTATGCAGCTGGCCTTTTGAAACATCTAATGCAGCCATGGCTTGTTTTAATTTTTCTTGGTTACGTGCCACCAAGGTAATACTGGCTCCCAAATAAGCTAGTTCAGTAGCTGTTGCATTACCTATTCCTTGCGTACTTCCGCATACAACGGCTCTTTTTCCTTCTAATGATAAATTCATCGCTTATCTTTTTACAGTTCCTTTTGCTACTCGATAGTTCTTGAAGCGTGTTTTGTATTTTGCCAGCACGGTAATTTCATTTGTTCCTGGTGGAATTTTTGCAATTCCAGTATTGGCTGTTTTGTTAATTTCTTTTAGGTTTTCATGCAGGTAAATTTCATTTGTGAGTTCTCCTTGGTACAAACTTACCTCTTTTACTTTGTTGGATAACTGAATTTTAACAAGCATTGTGCCATCTTCCAACAGGTCTTTGTTACTTGTTGAAAATGTTGGTTTGGCTTTTCTTTCTTGCCCAGATTTGTTGTACTCCTTAAGTCCAATTCCCGGATGATCTTGGTAAAATAGCGCCTCAGACATCAGCTCTCCTTCCTCGTAATATTTTTTTTGTTCACCGTTTCGTTGGTCGTCTTTGTATGAGGTAGTCCTGTATACGTTTCCATTTTTATGGTACCATTTTGCCAATCCGTCTTTTAGGTTGTCTTTGTAGTTTATTTCTGCTCTGAGCTTGCCATCTTTATAAAAGTCTAAAGCTAAACCGTGGCGTAGGTTGTTTTTATAGTTTATGGAAGCCGAAATACTTCCATCTTCATTGTAGGTATGAACCAATCCGTTTTTAGGGCCTTTTTTGTGTGTGCTTACAGATGTACTTGGATTGTCGCAAGCGCCTATAAGGAGTAATAGAAATACGGCGAGTAATTTTTGAATCATCTTTATATTTTGAAATTTATCAAAGATAACAATTCAGTTGACGTCGGACCGATAGATGTATCGCTTTCATTAAGGTTCCCATTTTTTAACGATTTTTATCCCTGAAAAGCATCGATTATATGGAATATCTTTTCTTCGCTTTCATTTTTTATTACTGATACAATATCAAAACGAACTTCGTACGTTAGATTTTCTTTTTCTAAATACATTTCCGCGGCCTCAATCAGCATTTTTTCTTTTTTAAAGTCGACGGCCTCATCTGGATAGCCATATTTTAAGTTAGAACGAGTTTTAACTTCAATAAAGACCAGAAATTCCTTATCAAGTGCAATAATGTCTACTTCATGTCGGTTTAATTGCCAGTTACAGACTAAGACCGAAAAGCCTTTTTTTTTCAGAAACTTCTCTGCTATAGCTTCTCCTTGTCTTCCTAAATCATTGTGATCTGCCATTACTGTATATGTGTGAATTTGAAGTATACATAAGCGAATATTATTGTTTTAGGGTAGTGGTGCTTTTTATTTCTAAAATAACTTTTTCACCTAATTTAAGCGGCTGGTTGTCTTTGATGTGCCCACCTGGAAAGTTAAATGCAATTGGAAAGTCGTATTTCAATGTAATATCACGAATAATTTGCTCAGCACTTTTTCCAAACGGAATTTTATGATCATTCATTTCACTCATACCACCAACTAGTAAACCCGCTAAATTAGTTAGCATGCCAGCTCTTTCAAGGGCATGCATCATTCTGTCTATGTGGTAAAGGTATTCGTCTAAATCTTCAATAAATAAAATCTTTCCTGTTGTGTTTAGTTGACTATTCGAGCCTAATAGACTGAATAGTATTGACAAGTTTCCACCTACAATTTCAGCTTCAACTTTACCTTTTCTATTATACTCATGAGTTTCAAATTCATAAGAAATATGTTTCCCAAAAAGCATTTTTTTTAAATTATTTAATGATGATTTTGTACTGCTTTCAAAGGTAATTGGCATGGGTGCGTGTAGGGTGGGTGTTTTATAGTTTTCTTGTATATGAGCATGAAAAACGCTTACATCACTAAAGCCAATAAGCCATTTTGGGTTTGCTGCAAAAGAAGACCAATCAATTGCATCAAGAACCTGAATAGAGCCGTAGCCTCCACGAACAAAAAACACAGCTTTTATAGCTGTATTGTTTAGGGCTTCCTGAAGATCTTGCGTTCTTTGAGTAACAGAACCTGCAAATTGATGTTCTTCTTGGTAGAGGTTTTTACCAAGTACTACTTTTAAACCCCACGACTTAAGAAGTTGAATAGAATACTTAAGTTCTGCTATGCTCACTTTTCGTGCTGTAGAAATTAACACGATTTGATCGTTTGATTTTAGAATAGGTATTTGTTTTGTTTCCAAACTTTTTGTTTTAAAGATAAGTGTTTCTTGCCATTTCTATTACATTTCGCTTTGTGTACCTATATTACTCAATTTTATTTTTTGGCGTTGTGTGTAAAACAGCTCATTAATACCTCTATTTGTTATGAATTAAAGAGTGTTGTTGTTTTGCATTTTCTACAAAATCAAAGCTTATATTTGTTGGTTACACAAATGACTTAACCATGTCTGCAGAAGCAAAAAGATACACCATAACGGCAGCTTTGCCCTATACAAACGGCCCAGTACATATTGGGCATTTAGCAGGAGTTTATATTCCAAGTGATATTTACGCTCGTTTTTTACGCTCTAATAAAAAGGATGTAGTCTTTGTTTGCGGCTCAGATGAGCACGGCGTACCGATTACAATTTCTGCTAAAAAAGAAGGCGTTTCTCCGCAGCAGGTAGTAGATAAATATCATAAAATCATTGGAGATTCTTTTAAAGAATTAGGCATCAGTTTCGATATTTATCATAGAACATCTTCTAAAATGCATCATCAAACGGCTTCTGAATTTTTCACAGAACTGCACAGCCAAGGTTTGTTTATAGAAAAGGTCAGTGCACAATATTTTGATGAAAAAGAGCAAGCGTTTTTAGCCGATAGATACATCACTGGAATTTGTCCTCATTGTAAAAGTGATGGTGCTTATGGCGATCAATGTGAGCAGTGCGGTACTTCTTTAAATGCCACAGATTTAATTGAACCTAAATCTGCTTTGAGTGGAAATAAACCCATAATGAAGGAAACCAAACATTGGTTTTTACCTCTAGATAAATACGAAAATTGGCTTAAAGAATGGATTTTAGACGGGCATAAATCCGATTGGAAGTCTAATGTTTATGGGCAGTGTAAATCATGGCTTGACCAAGGTTTACAACCTCGTGCGGTCACTCGTGATCTAGATTGGGGTATACCCGTTCCTGCAGCTGGTGCTGAAGGTAAAGTACTTTACGTTTGGTTTGATGCTCCTATTGGCTACATTTCTGCTACCAAACAATGGGCAGAAGATAATGGAAAAGATTGGCGTCCTTATTGGAAATCTGAAGATACCAAGATGGTGCAATTTATTGGCAAAGACAACATCGTTTTTCATTGTATTATATTTCCAACGATGTTAAAAGCTCACGGCGATTTTATTGTACCAGAAAATGTTCCAGCCAATGAGTTTTTAAATTTAGAAGGGGCCAAAATATCTACTTCAAGAAATTGGGCTGTTTGGTTGCATGAGTATTTAGAAGACTTCCCAGGTATGCAAGATGTAATGCGCTATGTGTTATGTGCTACAGCTCCAGAAACAAAAGACAATGATTTTACTTGGAAGGATTTTCAAACGCGAAATAATTCTGAATTGGTAGGTATATACGGGAACTTTATTAATAGAGTAGTGGTATTAACCAATAAGTATTACGAGGGTGCTATTCCAGAGAAAGCCGAGCTCACTGCTAGAGATAAGGATGTGTTAACACAATTAAAGGACTTCCCTTCGAAGATTTCAAAATCGATTGAATCTTATCGATTTAGAGAAGCTTTGGCAGAAATGATGAACTTGGCCAGATTAGGAAATAAGTATTTAGCAGATGAGGAACCTTGGAAATTGGTGAAAACAGATGAAATACGCACCAAAACAATTATGAATATTGCGCTACAAATAGCTGCAAATTTAGCGATTGTTTCTGAACCTTTTTTACCCTTTACTTCAGCGAAATTAAGAACGATGCTTTGTTTAGCTCATTTGCCTTGGCATAAAGCTGGCGAAGACTCATTGTTAGCCCCAGAGATGAAAATAGGAAAGGCAGAATTACTTTTCCGAAAAGTAGAAGACGCTGAGATGGAAGCACAATTGGAAAAGTTAGAAGCGACAAAACTTGCAAATCAAGTTGTTCAATCTCAAAAAGAGAACGTTAAGTTTGAAGACTTTAGTGCTATGGATATTCGTGTTGGTTCCATTGTTTCTGCAGAAAAAGTTAAGAAAACTAAAAAATTGTTGAAATTAGAAATTGACACTGGTTTAGATATTCGTACAGTAGTTTCTGGAATAGCAGAGCATTACAAGCCTGAGGATATCATTGGCCATCAGGTTTCTATTTTGGTAAATTTAGCTCCTAGAACAATAAAAGGAATCGAGTCTCAGGGCATGGTTTTAATGGCTGAGGATAAAGACGGAACGTTAACTTTTGTTACCCCATCAGTAACCACATCAAACGGATCAATAATAGCATAATTTGAGTTTAAAAGACGATATACAAGCAAAAGGGTTTCATTCAGAACAGGAGAAGTCTTTTGTCAATCTTATTTATACCGCTGCTTTATTTGAAGCCAATTTTAATAAATTTATAAAGCCCTTTGGTGTGAGTTCTCAACAATACAATGTGTTAAGAATTCTTCGGGGCCAGTTTCCAAATTCTATGTCTAGTGGTGATCTCCACAGAAGAATGATTCATAAAATGTCAAATGCATCTCGTTTGGTAGACAAACTCCTGGATAAGGGCTATGCAATTCGAGTTGTTAATGTAAATGATAAAAGAAATATCCTGGTCTCAATAACCGACCTTGGCTTTCGTTTTGTCACTGATTTAGATAAGGAGGTAACTGATTTTCAAAAGAAATCTTTTGATCTTCCCTTTTCAAAACTTGAAGATTTTAACTTGCTTTTAGATGTACTTCGTTCTTCTTTAGGTTAAGTATCCCTGATTGAAACACGGGTTATTATTTGTATATACAAATATATTTTACTATATTTAACTATAACTTTGAATAATCTACTCCCTCAGATATTTTTATCAAAAAAAAAGCCTCTCGTTTGAGAGGCTTTTTTTAATTAATTTACAACAATTTGTTTGACGTTGGATTTGTATTTAATAAAATACAATCCATTGGTTAAATTTAAGTTGATATGCTCTGCTGATCCCGAAGCGTTGTATCGTCTAATGACTTTTCCTAGTGTATTGCAAACCTCAAAAGTAGCCCCTTTTTCTAATCCATCAATGCTAATGATTCCGTTTGATGGGTTAGGATATATTGTGAGAGGCGTATTTTTAGAATCGTTAACAGACAAATAATTAAATTGGTTTTCATTTTCGTTAACCACATTACCCTCTTCATCTTGCACATTCTCAATAGTAAGCGTATAATTACCCGCATTCATATTCTCCACCGTCAATGTAACTTTGTTCGATTGAAATGGGTGTCTTGCCGCACTGGTAACTACTGCATTGTTAGTGATGCTATAGTTAGCTGTGTTTTCAGCACTTTCACTACCTACAGGATTGGAAAATAAGACCACAATTGTTGATTGGTTTATCGCCTCTACACTTGTAATGTTAAGACCGTTACTACCTTCACCACCTTGTACATCATCCTCTATCCGAAGTTCAATTTTCCACTCATCGTAATTGAAACTACAAATACCGGTAACTGAGCTAATTTCTTCTCCAACTACAGCAGGGTATTCAAATGCTCCCTCTGTGTTGTGAATAATACATTCACCAGAGCCATCATTTACTCGCCAAGCACCGTAATCATCAAAGTTAAAAGTAGCGTAGGTAACTGTAACGTCAGATACCTTAACCAACACACCTTCCAAATCTTCGTTTGCTAACTCCGAAGTACTTATTTCTATAGGTTCTGGTATCGGGTTATTAGAGGTTAAAATATAGACATCGTCAGGGAAAGCAAATTCAGTTAATTCGTAGTATTCTGTTATTTCACCTGTTACGATTACACTGTCTCCTAGTTCAGGGAAAATGGCAGAATTATAAACGTATATTCCAGAACGCATTCCTGCACCATTTTGAATGTAAAAACTATTCCCAAAAGTTCCTGTTACTATTCCTGTTGTGGATACTGTTTGTCCAGCAAATGGTGAGTCGTTCGTTGTTCCTTGTATGGATTGGATGCTTGTGATTTGCCCTTGAAAAGGATTAAGGGTTACTTCATAGTTTCCATAAAAAGTATTTTCATAGCTTCCAGCTTGTGCAACTATTTTATATTTAACATCTGCTCCTGCAACTTGAGTAGGTATTGAAGCTGACCATAAGTTATCTACATTGGTCATTTGAACTTCATTGTCTAAATTGTACCAAGAGGTTCCCCAGGTCAATACGACATCTAATTCAATAGATGTTCCGTACATTATTTCTGCATTTACAGTTTGTGTATCGGTTTCATTAGGCGCAGCATTTCCTAGGTTTACATCTACAAATTGAACACTGTTTGGTTGCGCTTCTCCCCATATTCTGTTTGCCAATTCTGGATAATCAACAAAAGGGTTTCTGTTGTTTTGCCATCCGTAAATCACGTCATTTCTTCTTCTTTCAAATGCATCTACAGGGTCTAACTCGTTCCATGCTAAAAGCGTAGATAATTTTCCCATTTGAGAGTTCGGGAAGGTAGGCGTAAAGTCAACGATATTTAAGTTCGGCTCTCCATTTCCACTGTAACGCGTATGCATGTAAAAAATAATTCGTGCAACATCTCCTTTTACATTGTCTCCTGGCTCCCAGGTTGTATTTGTAGCGTAACAATTTGTTGCCTCGTTATTTTGAGAGCCTCCATTGTCGAAATCTTTGTAACCTCTTGCAGAATTTATACTTGCATCGCAAGGTTTTAGGTTGTGTGCATCACTGTAAGCGCCTAGATCGCCATAGTTGGTAAAATTCCCATGCGATTTTGCCCAAACGTGCTCCCTGTTCCAGTAATCAGATTGATTGTTGCTGGCGAAATTACTTTTAGGAATAGAGGTTTCTTTGTAGACCAATATTACATTGTCTGTATTGTTCGGATCTTGGTCACTGTCTTTTAGAATTTGCTTTGCCGAACTGTATGAAAACTCACTGTGATCTTTGATCAACTCATGAAGTGCATCTTCAAGCGCATCTCCTGTTAATTGTTGAAGGTTTTCATAATAACTTGGGCTTTGAGCTAATAAAGTACCACAATAAAGCGCAAATAAATAGATTGTTTTTTTCATGAGTTTTTATTAAAAAGAGAGTTTAAATGAAGTGGTAAATCGTCTACCCATTCCGAAGAATACAGAAGCGGAACCTGCGTCAAAGTTATTTTGATTACCGGATATATAAGGATCGTTGTTTAAAGCATCTGAGATATAACCTGTATTTAAAACATTGAGTACGTTTAGTTTCAGATCAATAAATACTTTTTGATATTGGAAGCGATATCCTGCATGAATATCAAAGAGTTCGTATGCGGGTATTTTCCAAGAATCTCTTCCTTCGTTTCCTCCTCTTAAATCAAAAGGATTAAAATCTGCATAGTGGTTATCGTAGTGCATGGCTTTAAGTGTGATGTAGCCATTTTTTAGCGGACTGTATCGTATACTTGATCCAATTTGAAGCTGTGCAGCATCTCCTACATGAACCCCAGTTGCGTCAAAGTAATCCACACCCAATAAATTGTTGTTGTCATCATAACTTCTAATGGTATCTCCAGAAGTCCAACGCCAATTTCCAATACTACTTAAAACCTGGATCGTTAGATCTCTACTTATTTTAAAAGATGCATCTATTTCTATTCCTTGGTGCAATGCATTAATTCCGTTGATGTTGTATTTTACAGGGTCTCCGTCTACAATTGTACTACCCGATTGTGGTTTGTTTTTCCACTGCGTGTGGTATAGATTAAGATTTGTGCTAAACCTCGGGCTGTTATAACTATGTCCTAGTTCTATTGCAGAAACTTCTTCGTTTTTAATATTTGCAAAAAGCTGATTGTCAAAGTCGAAAATATTACCAAATTTTGGTGCTTTTTCTAGATAACCAATATTCATGAACGCATTGTTGTATTCATCAATATTGTAGTTAAATCCAGTTTTTAGTGTATAGCCCGGAATCCATTTCCAATCGCTTTCAGTTGCACGAGCTTCTTTCGAGTCTACGGTATAATTTACTCCGTCTCGGGAAATGGTATCACCATAGGAAAGTGCTTGAACATAGGTTGTGTCTTCTAAAACAAGATCTAAAGGTCTGAAATAGTCAATTCTTTTGTAACCCGTATTTGATAAGGAGACATTAACAAAAGCGGTCCAATTTCCAGCTTTGTATTCCATTTGTTGAAAAACGCCAGCCCATTTTACGATACCATCGTTATGGTAAGAAAATTTGTCTCCTTTACGAATTATAGCAGATGAATCTGATGCTGCAACGTTGTCGTTGGCAACGTAATAATCACCACCTAATAAGTCGTATGCTTCTCGATAGTGCTCTCCTGTATAATGTCTTAAGTCGATACCACCAGAAAGCGTAATTTCTTCACTAGTTTCGTGATTGTAAGTTGACAGCAAACCAAACCAACGGTGGTTGTTTATGGAGCTTCTTATAAATTGAGTGGCCT
Source organism: Flavobacteriales bacterium (assembly GCA_028110365.1). GTDB lineage: Bacteria > Bacteroidota > Bacteroidia > Flavobacteriales > UBA7430 > UBA6772. The sequence continues at coordinate 38,179 of JAOGVT010000002.1, read as the reverse complement.
TATGCTCTGTTGGGCTGTAGTTTATATCAATAGACAGATCTCCTAAGAAAGGATGCCTGGTATTACCCGAATTATTATCGTAAATACTTTGGAAATCAATTTGATTATCAGCACCAAAATTATCAGCTGAAATACTAGGATTTGCACCAGTTCCTCCTCCATTACCCAGCGAAACGTAGAGCACATTTGAAACGACAAGTTTTTCACTAGCCGCCCAAAGATGGTTTAAACTTATTTGAGGTTTGTGGTAGTAATTCATTTTGGAATTTACAATTTCGTTTTCCGCAAAAGTTGTATCGGTCGGATTTCCATTCTCATCAAAGTTAACCGTGTACCTGTTTAATCTTCCCCAATGTTCGTTGTATCGAAGCCCAAAGTCACCTACTACGCCTGTAGTATCTATACCCAGATCTGCGGCAAAACTTTTATCATATAAGGTAATTGCTTTTTTGTAAGAGCGTTGCCCATGGCTTTGTGGTGCCCCGAAAGCGGTAAAAGACAATCGGTGGTTTTTAATTTTTTTCTGAATTTTGAGGTAATAGAATGTTCCTTGAGACCAAGTTTGGTCGACCCATCCGTTGTTTTCTTTGTAAGATGCTGCTAAAGAATAGCCCCATCCATTTTTTAGTTTTCCGCTGTTGTAGCCAATCGTGGATTTTAGATAACCGTTATTTCCAACGTCTTGACTAAATTTTAAACCTTTTTTAGAATCTATTCCTTTGGTAAGTATATTCATGGTACCTCCAACTGCTGGTATAGCTAGTTTAGAGGCTCCTAAGCCACGTTGTACTTGTATGGTTTTGGTCATTACATCCAAGCCAAACCAGTTTGACCAGTAGACCCAACCATTTTCCATATCGTTCATGGGAATCCCATCCACCATAACAGCAACGTTACGTTGGTTAAAACCACGAATAGAAATTCTTGCATCCCCGTCACCACCACCACTTTGGGTGGCATAAACTCCTGGTGTACTGTTGAGAATTAAAGGAATGTCTTGTCCGGCAAGCTCTTCTTGAAGCTGTTTTGGGCTGATGTTTGAAAATGCTACCGGCGTTTCTCTAGATCGTGCAATGTCAGAAACCAGTTCAACTTCATTTAAAATTTGACTTGAAAGTGATAGGTTTAATTCGGTATCGCTGTAAAGCGTAATGGTTTTTTTTAACTCTTCGTATCCAACATAAGATACACTCAATTCTGTTTTTCCTTGAGGTAAAGAGATTTGGTAAAACCCATTAAAGTCTGTAACAGTACCAGCTCCATTAGAAGAAACTATGGTAGCTCCAATTAGGGTTTCGTTTGTAGCATTATCAAAAACATACCCTTTAAGGGTTACTTGAGCCTGAAGAGTGATCCCATAAATTAGGACTAACAAGAAGAGGGTTTTTTTCATGAGAGAGGAAAAAAAAAGCCCCATACAAGGGGCTTTTTATTAATTTATAAGTAACTTATTAAGAATGGTTTTTTTGTTTTGAAGTCTAACTTCAACAAAGAACAATCCTTTAATTGACGCATCTAAGGTTAGTGTTTCTGTAATAGATGAATTGTCGTAATTTTTGCTAAATACTTTTTCTCCTAGGATGTTATAAATAGCAATAGAAGTTAAATTGATGTTAGCATCAATGGTAAGTTGTCCCGAAGAATTCGGATTTGGATACATTGAAACAGAATTTTGAATTTCTTTAATAGATACTACAGACTCACAATCACAAGTGTGTTCACCTAGTCCTGCAAATGTATTCGCTGGGAGTGAATCCCACTGAACTGAAGGGTCAAACGTATAAGGTTGCATTGGGTCGTAAAGAAAACCAGATTTAACAGATGGTTTTCTAACTAACGTTTTATTTTGAGTCCAAATATAGCCCATTTCATCACCCCATCCGTCACCTGGATCTTCTCCGATTTTTCCAAACATATCGTAAAAAACATTTCCACTTGGGTCTTCTAAAGTTACAGCATCGTTACCGTTATAGTACATGGTACCATCTTCATAATTTGGGCAAATATACAAATCAACTTTACCTAAAAGGTCTTCATCTGCAGTGTAAATACTGTCTGGTAAGCCCGAAACACTATCTGTGTAATAGTACCATCCATCCCATAAAGGAGCTTCAAAACCTTCTCCATTTGGATCTCTTTTGTCAATGGCAACTACAAAAGTTTGACCTGGTGCTACAGCACCTTCTAGTACAGTTCTCTGTGGCGTAGTTCCTCCATTACTCCATCTTGAGAGCGCATAGTTTGATAAATCTATGGTTTCATTGGTTGGGTTGTACAATTCGATTGCTTTGTTGTTACTCCAACCTTCTACGTACTCAGAAATAAAGAGGTTAGAACAGTCTTGTGCTTGCATCGTAAAGGCACCTATAAGTGCGATGCTAAAAAGGTAAATTTTTTTCATGGGAAGGGGTTTTTAAAGTTTAGCAAATTTACTAAATATAAGGGAATTACAAAGAAAATTTAATTCAAATGAAAATGATTTTCGCGACCATAAAAAAATAAAAAATAAAAAAATTCCGTTACATTTGCTCTTCAACTTACTAAACATGTCAGATTCTCTAGTTATAATACCTACTTACAACGAAAAAGAAAACGTTGAAAAAATGCTTCGCACCGTTTTTTCTTTGCCTAAAAGCTACCACGTACTTATCGTTGACGATGGCTCTCCTGATGGAACTGCTTCCATAGTTAAAGACTTGCAAAAGGAATTTCCCTCTCAGCTTTTCATCGAAGAAAGGACGGGTAAGATGGGTCTGGGTACAGCCTATATTCATGGCTTTAATTGGGGATTGGAAAGAGAGTACAGTTATTTTATAGAAATGGATTGTGATTTTTCTCACAATCCAAACGACTTAATTCGCTTGTACAGTGCATGTGCTGTAGACGGCAATGATATGGCCATCGGTTCTCGTTACGTAGGTGGTCTAGTTAATGTGATTAATTGGCCTATTGGTCGTGTCATGATGTCTTATTTTGCATCGCGCTATGTAAAAGGTATTACAGGTTTGCCAATAAACGATGCCACGGCTGGTTTTAAATGTTACCGAAGAGATGTAATTGTAAATGTATTACGCTCTAACGTTACATTTGTAGGCTATGCTTTCCAAATAGAAATGAAGTTTAAAGCCTGGAAGTTTGGATACAAGATAAAAGAAGTTCCCGTTATTTTTACGGATCGAACAGAAGGAGAGTCTAAAATGAGTTCTTCAATATTTTACGAGGCATTTTTTGGCGTTATTCAAATGAAACTCAAAAGTATTTTCGTGAGCTACAAACAAGAATAGTCGAGTACAACAAATGAAGAAGCTACTTAAAAACGCCCAAATTGTAAACGAAGGATCAATAATTAAGGCGGATTTACTTATTGAAGGTCAACGTATTTCAAAAATAGCTCCTTTTATAAGTGATGCTGCTGCACAAGTTATAGATTTAGAAGGTAAATTTCTACTACCCGGAATTGTTGATGATCAGGTTCATTTTAGAGAGCCAGGCTTAACTCACAAAGGTAGGATTTACACAGAAGCTCGAGCTGCTGTTGCTGGTGGAATTACTTCTTTTATGGAGATGCCAAACACCGTTCCCCAAGCATTAAGTCAAGAACTATTAGAAGATAAATACCTTATTGGCGCTAAAGATTCTCTAGCCAACTACTCCTTTTTTATGGGCGCCTCAAACGAGAATTTAGAGGAGGTTTTAAAAACGGATCCCAAACGTGTTGCGGGGGTTAAAATATTTATGGGCTCCTCTACAGGGAATATGTTGGTAGATGACAAAGAGGTGTTAAATTCAATTTTTTCTAAGTGCAAAATGCTTATTGCTGTGCATTGCGAAGACGAACAAACCATCCGTACAAATTCGGCGAAGATGAAAGCCGAGTACGGTGAAGATTTACCCATTCGATTTCATCCTGTGATACGAAATGATGAGGCTTGCTATAAATCATCATCTATGGCTATTGAATTGGCCAAAAAACACGATACTCGATTGCATATTTTACACATTTCTACAGCAAAGGAAACAGCTTTATTCCGTAATGACATCCCATTAAAGAAAAAGAAAATTACAGCCGAAGCTTGCATCCATCACCTTTGGTTTGATGAGCGCAGTTACGACGAAAAGGGGACTTTGATAAAGTGGAATCCTGCCGTAAAATCGCTGAAGGACAAAGAAGCGATCTGGTCTGCTTTATTGGACGATAGAATAGATATTATTGCAACAGACCACGCACCTCATACGCTAGAAGAAAAACAAAACACCTATTTTAAAGCGCCCTCGGGAGGTCCACTGGTTCAGCATGCATTGGTTGCTATGCTTGAGTTTTATCATCAAGGAAAAGTGAGTTTGGAGTGGATTGTTACTAAAATGTGTCATGCTCCTGCAGATTGTTTCCAGCTGAAAGATCGGGGTTTTATTCGGGAAGGATTTTTTGCCGATTTGGTGGTCGTAGACCCCAACAAACCATGGACGGTAACAAAACAAAATATTTTATACCAATGCGCTTGGTCTCCTTTTGAAGGTACCGTTTTTAAATCCTCTGTAAGTAAGACCTTTGTTAATGGTAATTTGGTTTACAATCAGGGAGTGTTTGATGAAACGACCAGAGGAATGCGTTTAGAATTTGATCGTTCATGAAGAAATCAGTTTTTTTAGTTCTTTTAACAACGATATTTTCTTGTTCTGACAAAAACACCAATATCCCTTCAACTTTTTTGACTGAGGGGCAAATGATTGAGGCTTTAGTTCAGGTACATTTGTTGGAGTCTGCAGCACAGTTAAATATGTTAGATGGCGTTCGTGAAGATAGTTTGAGTTTGGGAAATTATTACTCAGGTTTATTTTTAGACAAAGAATTTAGCCTCCAAGATTTTGAAGATAGCTTTACTTTTTACGCAAAAGAACCTCGTAAAATGGAATCCCTATTAGATTCTGTTTTAACTCGCATACAAATGATGGAGTAGTTCTTATTATTTGTTTATTACTTCTTTCATATACAGTTCAGAAAAATCTTTACAGCTTTGCGCAACAGGAATAAATTTTAAGTTCAATTTTTCTTTTATTTTAATATTTTCATAAGTGGATACAGAACTCCCAGACTGCATTGTTTCTTTTGTAACTAGGGGTGTTTTTCCAGTAAAAAGAGCTGCTATTTTAGCCAACCTCCATCCAACAGCTTTTAAAAACGCACCAACTTTTATACTAGGCCTTTTTTTACCCATTGCGTCAGCAATGTAATCGAAGGTTTGTTTGTATGGAATACTTTCTGAACACAAAATGAATCGCTCTCCATTTATGTTTGACTCCATTAGATTGATCATTGTATTACTAACATCTCTAACATCTACAAAGCCATTTGTTCCGGTGGTGTAAAATTGCATGCCCTTGGCAATTAGATCAAACAATAAGGAGCTTCCTTTATTCCAATCTCCAGGGCCTAAAATAATAGCGGGGTTTACAATTACAGCGTTTAGACCTTCCTCAATACCACGCCATACCTCAAGCTCAGCGTTGTATTTACTTAAAGCATAGTTGCTATTTTCAGGCCCATCGCTCCAATTTAATGTTTCATCTATGCTTTTGTTTGATTGGGGTTTGCCAATGGCAGCAACCGAAGACACATAGCAGAGTTTTTCAACGTTATAGTGCAAACATAAGTTCACAATATTGGCTGTAGAACTTATGTTAGTTTGAAGCATTTTCGCTTTATGTTTTGGCGTAAAACTTACCCAAGCGGCGCAATGGTATACCTTTGTAATACCATTAAAAGCCTCTTCTAATCCAATAAGGTCTAGTAGATCTGCTTCTACCCATTCTATTTTATTGTAGAGACTTAATGGGTCATCGGTATAATAGCCAAAGACTTTTTTAACCAAATCTAAATTTGATTTTTCTCTTTTTGTTGCACGTAAGCTACTTTCTTTTTTGCAAAGATTGTAGAGTAAATGTGATCCAACTAAACCTGTACCTCCTGTAACTAATATCATGTCCGAAAGATAATAAATACAGAGTTTTATAAATAGAATAAAACACCTATTTTTACGCTTCCTAAAATGGACCCTTTATGAACTTTGTAGATGAAATGAAATGGAGAGGTATGATTCACGATATCATGCCAGGAACCCAAGAGCAATTGGAAAAAGAAATGACTTCTGCTTACATAGGATTTGATCCTACAGCAGATTCTCTTCATATAGGGTCTTTGGTTCAAATCATGACCCTAGTTCATTTGCAAAGAGCAGGTCATAAACCCTTTGCTCTAGTTGGTGGTGCTACAGGAATGGTAGGCGATCCGTCCGGAAAATCTAAAGAGCGAAACTTGCTTTCTTCCGATGTGCTAGATCACAATGTAAATTGTGTTCATGAACAATTAGCTCGTTTTTTAAATTTTGATTGTGGCGCAAATTCTGCTGAAATGGTCAATAACTTCGATTGGTTTAAGGAAATTAATTTTCTTGATTTTATTAGAGATGTTGGTAAGCATATAAGTGTAAATTATATGATGGCTAAAGATTCGGTTAAATCTCGATTGGAAACAGGAATGTCATTTACCGAGTTTACCTATCAGTTAGTACAAGGGTATGATTTTTTACATTTGTACAACGCAAAAAACTGCAAACTTCAGCTAGGGGGTTCAGACCAATGGGGGAATATAGTAACTGGAACAGAGCTTATTAGAAGGAAGGCTAGAGGTGAAGCTTTTGCCATAACAACGCCTTTAATCAAAAAAGCTGACGGAACTAAATTCGGTAAAACCGAAGGTGGAAACGTATGGTTAGATTCTAAACGTACTTCTCCTTACAAGTTTTACCAATATTGGTTAAACTCTTCTGACACAGATGCTAAAACCTACATAAAAATATTTACTCTTTTAGATGAAGCTCAAATAAACACTTTAATTGCCGAGCACGAAGCGGCGCCACACTTAAGAGTTTTACAAAAAGCCTTGGGAAAAGATGTTACCATAAGAGTGCATAGTGAAGAAGCGTACAATAGAGCCGTTGATGCATCTGAAATTTTATTTGGTAAAAACACTTCTGATAAGTTGAAAAATATTGAGGAACGAGATTTACTCGATATTTTTGAGGGTGTACCCCAGTTTGAAGTTGACAAGAAAGAACTTACAGCAGGTTTAAATATTGTTGATTTATTAGCTCAAAAATCTGAAGTTTTCTCATCAAACGGAGAGGCCAGACGAATGCTTAAATCAAATGCCGTTAGTGTAAACAAAGAAAAAGTTTCTGAAGAAAAACGCCTAACCAACAGCGATTTACTAAACGACAAATACGTACTTATTCAAAAAGGAAAAAAGAATTACTATTTATTAAAATTCGTGTAATTTGCAATTGGAGCGTATAGCTGTTTTACAAGACCATTAAATTACATCCTCTAATGTCGCTTGTATCAAATCTACCCAAAACTTCAAATTGCCCGTTACTGTAAATTTTTCCGAGATCTTGGGTGGCAATAAAACTACAAGAATACACGTTTGCTAGATCAATAATATTTAACCCTCCGCTTTTTTTTCCATTCGATAATGGGTCGCTGGTATCCCTACAAGAAACCTGCATCCAAGGTGGGCATTCAAATCGTTTGTTTCCTCTAGAATAGGCCTGAGACAATAACTCGGTCATGCCGTATTCTGAATGAATTTCTTTTTGGTTAAATCCTCTAGCTAAAGTTTGGTGAAGTTCTTCTCTAATTAATTCTTTTCTTCGTCCTTTCATACCTCCTGTTTCCATTACAAGAGTGTTTTTCAATTTCATTTTATAATTATCTGTAAAATCGAGTAAACCAAAACTAACACCTATCAGAAGTGTTTTTCTATTTTTGCTTTCCAATTTTTTAAGTGTTTTAAACAGCAACTCATGCTCATTCAAATAAAACCCACTTTCTTTTTTTTCTGAAATTCCGATCATTTTTTCGCACATATATAGTAAAGACGAACCTTTTCTTTCCAGGTAAGAAGGGAGAAGTGCTAAAATGGTATACTCTTTTATTGAACCGTAAAAAAACTCAAACCCTTTAATAAAACTTTCTTCATAGATACTTAGGTCATGAACAATATGTTTGCTTTGCGTTCCTCCTGTTCCACTACTTGTGTAAGTTGCAGCTCTTTTGTTGGGCTTGCAAATAACTTCGTGCGACTTAAAAAGCGCTATGGGTAAATAGGGTATGGCGTTTAGTGTTTTAATACTCGCAACGTCAATATTTAAAAAGGTAAGGTATTTTTTGTAGATAGAATTGTTTTGTGCTTGAAAACGAAATACCTCCAAACTTAACATTTCAAATGCTTCTTCTGTATGTTTGGCAAAAATTTTATCCTTCCAATTCATAAATGGCTACACAATTGTTAACTTTAATTTTACAGGTTTAGGAATATCGACAACCAGATGACTTATTTAGCAACTAATTTTAATGTAAAATAGCCCCTCTCATTCTAATAGCGTAAAAGTACACAACCTTTTGATCTGACCAAATTCAATCTTAATTTTCCCTTTATTTTTTGAGTTATTAGTTCTTATTCTCTGGTTGGTTTTTTTATGAGATTTTTTTTGGCAAGATAATTGTCGTAGTTTTAAAATTATAAATAAAAAAAAACCATGACAATATTTACTCCCCCAATTAATTGTTTCCAAATCATCCGGAATTTAACTTTTGTGCTCACTCTTATTTTATCTTTTAATGTCTCTGCTCAGCAAAAAGTTGTGGGAGGTGTAGATGTTGAAATCAAAGATTATCCATGGCAAGTAGCCTTAACTTCTAGTCCTAATGGAAGCGGGTTTTGTGGAGGTTCTATTATTGGGGATTCTTGGGTTTTAACCGCAGCTCACTGTGTAAACGGAGACAGCCCTAGTGGTTTGTATATTCGTTGTGGTGCAACAGCATCATTTGCATCAGGTGGAGAGTCTTATTCTGTAAATCAAATTATAGTACATCCAGATTATTCTGGAAATTCATACGACTTTGCTTTGGTAGAAATCAATGGTGAGTTTGAGTATAGTGCATTTATTCAGAAAATAGATCTAATAGATGAAAATGAAATTGCTGCCGGTGCTCAAGACGGTGGAGTTATGTCCGTTATTACTGGCTGGGGTACAACCTCTTCTGGTGGTGGTTTAGCTTCTGTTTTACAGATGGTAGAAGCTCCTATTGTAGAGAATGATGTTGCTTGTGGTTCTGCAAATGACGAGAATGGTAATTCAGGACAATACCCTTGCACTTCTCTTGATGCCTCAATGATATGTGCGGGTGACCTTATAAATGGTGGAGAAGATGCTTGTCAGGGTGATTCTGGTGGTCCTCTTGTAGTTCGAAGTTCTGATAATTCTAGATGGTTACTAATTGGTGCTACTAGTTGGGGTTATGGTTGTGCAGACGTACTTTACCCTGGTGTATGGTCTAAAGTTTCTCATGTTTTGGATTGGATTAATGACAATGCTGATGTGAATAGTGAATACGGATGTATGGATATTACTGCTTGTAATTACGATTCGGAAGCGATTTACGATAATGGTGCATGTGCTGAACTTGACGATTGTGGTGAGTGTGGAGGAGACAATAGTTCGTGTAGTGGTTGTACTGATGAAAATGCGTGTAATTTTGATTCATCAATGATTTTTGATGATGGTACTTGTGCTGCATTTGATGAATGTGGTGAGTGTGGCGGTGATGGCCCAGCTCCAGGTTACGATTGTGCTGGAAACTGTACGACTGGTGAAACGCTTATCGTAACAATGTCTGATTCTTACGGTGATGGTTGGAATGGAGCTGCTTTAATTGTAAATGGAGTTTCATTAACTATTGCATCAGGAAGTTCTGGTTCTGGAGTCGTTTGTTACGATTCCTCTGCAGGTTGTGTCGATGTAACTTGTGATGCTGGCTCATGGCCACTAGAAGTGTCATGGGAGATTACTGACGTGAATGGTGTTGTGTTGATTTCTGGTGGTGCTCCTTTTGAAGGTGCTTTTGGAGGCGAAGGTTGTGGCCCTGTATTTGGATGTACAGATTCGACTGCCTTGAACTTTAATGCTGAAGCTACGGCTGACAACTACTCCTGCCTATACCCAGTTGCTGGATGTATGGATACGCTAGCTTTAAATTATAATATTGCAGCTGTAGAAGACGATGGCTCTTGTGAGTATCCGATTGACTGTTCTGGTTTAACTTCTGTTTCAATTCAAGTAGGTGGTGGTTCATGGGATTCAGAAATTACATGGAGTATCGGTGGTTTTTCTGGAAGTGCTGAATCTACTCAAGCCTGTTTAGAAGACGGTTGTCAAACTTTTACTATGTATGATTCTTACGGAGATGGATGGAATTCTGCTGTAGTTACAATTACTGATTCTTATGGAGACGTTTTACTGTCTGGAACGCTCGAAGGTTACGTTTCTGAAGGAACGCTTAGCTTTGGCTTAAATACAGATGAACAATGTGGGCCTGTTTTAGGGTGTACCGATACATTAGCCTTAAACTTTGATGTCGAAGCAACCTCAAATGATGGTTCTTGTACTTATCCAGTTTCAGGTTGTATGGATTCATTAGCCTTCAATTACAACGAGCTTGCTGTTGGAGACGATGGTTCTTGTGTTTACCCTCAAGATTGTGACACTGCAAACTCTTTAACTTTAATGATGTACGATTCTTATGGTGATGGTTGGAATGGAAATGCATTTACTGCATCTTCAAACGGACAAGAGATCGCTTCTGCTACCTTATTAGGTTCGGAAAGCGAAGGAGTTGCTAGCTTCTGTTTAAACGATGGGTGTTATGTAATTACTGTAGATGGTGGTTCATGGCAAAGTGAAGTTTCTTGGGATCTTGTTAATCAAGACGGAGCCGTTGTGTTGTCTGGAAATGCTCCATACGAATCTTCACTAGCCTTAAATTTTGAAGGTGAATGTGGTTTGATATACGGTTGTACCGATTCTTTAGCCTTAAACTTTAACCCAGCAGCTACAGCAGACGATAATTCATGTACTTATCCTGTTGTTGGTTGTACAGATTCTCTTGCTTTAAATTATAACCCAGATGCAGTTCAAGATGATGCTTCATGTGAATATCCTATTGATTGTGAAGGATTAACACTTGTTGTAATTGATGTTACGGCTGGATTTTATAGTCAAGAAGTTTCCTGGCAGTTAAACGATTTCCCAGGTGAAGTTGGGGCAACACAATATTGCTTAGAGGATGGATGTCATACATTTATTATGATAGATTCTTATGGAGACGGTTGGAATGGTTCAATAGTAACGATTACGACATCTACAGGAGAGGAATTATTAACGGGTACATTACAAGCTGGGTATTCTGGGGACATGTTATTCTCTTTAAATGCCGAATGTGGATACGTTTATGGCTGTACAGACCCTTCAGCTTTAAACTTTGACAATACGGCTACTATAGACGATGGCTCATGTGAATACGGCTGTGTATGCCCTGAAATTTACGATCCTGTTTGTGGATTTGATGGGATAACTTACTCAAGTTCTTGCCATGCAAGTTGTGCTGGAGTTGAATCAGTATACGCTGGTGAATGTGAAATTATTGTTGATCCAATACTTGGATGTACAGATATTTCAGCCTTGAATTACAATTTAGCAGCTACACAAGATGATGGTTCTTGTGAGTACCCTGTGAATTGTGAGGGATACCCTGCTTTACTTGTCGTAAACAATGCTTCTTTTGGTGACGAGCACTCATGGTCAGTTACCGATGAAAGTGGCTTGATGTTGTACACAGATGGTCAGTACTCTGACAATTCTGTTGTTGACGTTGAACTTTGTTTAGAATCAAATACTTCTTATTCAATTATTTTATCGGATTCCTATGGTGACGGATGGAATGGAGGAACATTCTCAATTTTATCTGATGACCTTTCATGTGAACTAGCCTCAGGAGGAATGGAACAAGGACAAGAAGCTACATTTGATTTTACAACATCATGTGATGGCGATAATCCTGGAGTTGATATTCCTTGGGAAGTAATGGTAACTGGATCTAACCACACATTAGTTATTGATGGTGCTGCTCAGATTGATTTAGGGGATGTAGAAATTGAGATCGGAGATGTACTTGGTGTGTTCTATTCTGATGAAAATGGAGATTTACAGTGTGGTGGTATGGCAACTTGGACTGGTTCCACAAATCTTATTGCCGCTCAAGGTGATGATACAACTACAGATGAAATAGATGGCTTTTCATCAAACGAAGCATTTGTTTGGATGGTTTGGGATACATCAGAAGGATTAGCTTATATGGCCAATGCAGAATATGAGGCGATGATGTCTAACCAAGGGAACTATATTACCAACGGGATCTCTGCACTTTCCACTTTAACTTCGATTTCTTCTGTTTCCGATCAAACTATGGATATGCCATTTGGATGGTCCATATTCTCTACCTATTTGACTTTTGAAAGTATGGACTTGGTAACTTTATTAAGCTCTATTTTTGACCAGATTATAATTTGTAAAAACAATGCTGGCGCTGCTTACCTTCCCGAATATGGTTTTAATGGAATTGGAGATGTTGAATTAGGTCAGGGATACCAAATCAAATTGCGTAATGAAATTACCATTACAGCAGAAGGGGAATATCTTGCTCCAGAGGAAAACCCTACAATCTTAACTGCTGGTTGGAATATGATTGGATACATTAGACTTGAGCCTGCAGATGCTTCTGCTGTTCTCTCTGACATCAATTCTTCGGGTAATTTAGTAATTGCAAAAGACTTTGCGGGTAACGCTTATTTACCTGAGTTTAACTTTAACGGAATTGGAGACTTTGTTTCTGGGCAAGGATATCAATTAAAAGTAACTAACGATGATGTTTTAAATTATCTTTCTAACGAAGAGTCTTACCGAGTTTCTTCAATAGGTGTAACTAATAATTATTCATCTCACTTTGAAAGAGCCCTGCGTACGGATAACAATATGACTGTTGTAATTGACGACGCAAGTTGGGATGTACTTCCTAAAGATGGCGCTGAAATAGCTGCTTTCGATGCTTATGGTACCCTTGTAGGTTCTGCTAAATACACCAGTCCTGTAACCGTATTAACAGTTTGGGGAGACGATGCTTTAACAAGCTCTAAAGATGGACTAAATGCAACTGAAGTAAGTTCATTTAAACTATGGTCTAACAATCAAACAAATACATTTGAAGTTACCAAATGGGTTGAAGGTTCTTCAACTTATACAACCAATGAAATTAATGTAGCTTCAAGTATTGTAACAAATACCTCAAGCGTTGCTTTAATTTCAAGCGGAAGAGTTTTGGTTAAAGTAATCAATGTACTTGGTCAGGAAGTAGTTGTTGATGACTCTTTTACTGGAGAAGTTCTCTTTAATGTTTACAACGACGGAACCGTAGAAAAAATGGTTAAATAAGTTACCATATAATAGTATTATAAAAAGAGGCTTTCAGCGATGGAGCCTCTTTTTTTATGGTATTTATGTTTTGTATATTTGCTACAAATTTAAAATTAGTACATGAAAAATCTCCTCCCGATTAATTTAGTAATTCAATCATTTAGCTATTTTATTTTTCTATCAACTTTTTATTCTGTTGCACAAAGTAGAATTGTGGGTGGGGAAGATGTAGAGATAAGTTCCTACCCATGGCAAGTAGCTGTTGCCTACGAGGGGCCAGATTTTGGGAGCATGTGTGGCGGTTCAATCATTGGAGATTCATGGGTTTTAACTGCCGCACATTGTGTTGATGGAGCAGGTGATGCTAGTACCTATACCATAAATGCTGGATCCTCAGATAATTGGTCTTATTCAGGTGAATCTTATGATGTGGTTCAAATTATTTCGCATCCAGATTACGACGATCAGTGGCTACACAACGACATTGCTTTAATTCAAATTGAAGGATCGTTTAACTTTTCTGAAAATATAGCTCCTATTAGTCTAATCTCAGCTTCAGATGTTTTAAACGGACTTCAAGATCCTGGAGTACTAGCTACATCCACTGGTTGGGGAGTTTCGACTTCTGCTTATTTAAATGATACCATAGAAGCAACTCAATTACAGATGATTGAAGTGCCAATCGTTTCTAATGAAGTAGCTTGTGGAGCTGCAACAGATCCAAATGGGTTTGCTGGAGAATACGGTTGTCTTTTGGGCTTAGAGCTTGAGTTATACGATGGTACCACTATTTATGCGGGAGATTTAGAAAATGGGGGTTTATCTGCAGCTTCTGGAGATTCAGGAGGGCCATTAGTCGTGCCTAATGCCGACAGTACAGATTGGCTTTTGGTTGGTGTTACCTCTGGCGGATACACCCCTGGTATGCCTCAGTATCCGATGGGATATACTACGGTATCTTTTTATTTAGAATGGATTTTTCACAATGCAGAAGTAACATCTGACTATGGATGTATGGACGAAACAGCATGTAATTTTGACGCTGAAGCATTATTTGATCATGGATTTTGTTACACTACGAATGAATGTGGTGCTTGCGAACCTGCCCCTTTATTTGGATTCGATTGTTACGGTGAATGTTTGTCTGGTGAAAAGATTCACGTAGAAGTAGAAGATGTTGTTTCTGCTTCCCCTGCGCAATGGCAATTAGGAGATTACGAAGGGATTAGAGGTTCCTATGACGTTTGTTTAGAAGAGGGATGTCACACTTTTTATATCATTAAAGACGGAGCTGGTCCTTGGCTGGGTTACAATTACACGATAAGTCAAGAAGATTCAATTTTAGCTCAAATGTATCTTGATCAAGGCCAAGGTGGTAGCTTACTTATTAATGTTAATTCCGAATGTGCTCCAATTTATGGCTGCTACGATACATTGGCTCTTAATTACGATGCGCTAGTAAACTCTTACGACGCCTCTTGTATTTATCCAATTCAGGGTTGTACAGATGTTTCTGCATATAATTTTGATAGTTTAGCTGTTCTTAGCGACGGGTCTTGTTTTTATGACACCGATTGTATTGGAGCCACGCTGTTATCAGTAAACGTAAATGCGGCTTACACGGAATATCTTACACAGTCTATTTCATGGGAGTTTGAAGGGTTTGAAGGAAATGCAGGAGAAGAAAAGTTAATTTGTGTTCAGCCAGGCTGTCACACCTTTACGATGTCCACTTTTACCGGACCTGGTTGGTTAGGAGACGTAACTGCAACTATAACGACTGTGGATGGCGAACAATTGCTCTACGCTACCTTAGACGATGGCTTTAATGGAACAATTGAAGTTGATGTTGCTTCTGATTGCGATTTTGTGTACGGTTGTACAAATCCTATTGCATTTAATTACAATGTATTAGCCAATCAAGACGACGGCTTTTGCCACTTGCCAATACTAGATTGTGGAGACTCTACCACTGCATTTATGCAATTTACTGGTGGAGATTACAATTACCTAATTTCATGGGAAATGAATGGAATTGAAGGAGATTCTTACCCATTTGATCTTCAACAAGGTCAATTTTGTTTGGCCGATGGATGCTATATTTACAATATGTATAGCGATACATCTCAAGCTCCTTCTTGGCTTGATTCTTCTCAACTTGGTTGGGGCGGGGCAGAAGTTACAATCCTTGCCAGTGGTGGTCAGTTACTCGGCTTAGGTACTTTGGAGAATACAAATGTAGGTTCTTTGACTTTTTCATTAAATCAAGACTCTTGCTCTTTTACTTCTGGATGTACCGATTCATTAGCTCTTAATTACATTATTCTTGCTACAGCTGAAGACGGAAGTTGCATTTACCCTATTTTAGGTTGTACCGACTCTCTTGTGCTTAATTTTTCTCCAGAAGCGAATACTGACGACGGTTCTTGTAGTAAAGTAGAATGTGAAGGATTGACTCGCTTGCAAGTCGAAATTACAGGAGATTATATTGACGATGTAGCCTGGTCTATGAGTGGGTTTTACGGAGAGGCCGGAGCCTCTCCGGTTTGTTTACAAGACGGCTGTCATGCTTTTAACATCAATACATTTGATGAAAATGGAATTCAAACCGATAACTGGTTTGATGTTGATGTACAGATAACCAATACAGCTCATGAAGTTTTGTTTTATGAATCTATAAATGAGAATAATGCGGGCATTTATAATTTTGCTTTAAATACTTTAGATTCTTGTATCGCTGGCTGTACGAATCCATTGGCCTTTAATTATGAGGCAAATGCAAATGCAAATGATGGCTCTTGCATCGTTCCAATTGAATGTGAGTTTGGGACCCCTTATGTTCTTATGATGACTGATTCTTGGCCTTACGGCGAACATACAAATGAGCTCAGTATCTCTCAAAGTAATGGTGATGTATTGTCGTATTTATTTTTAGGTTCTCTTTCGCAAGCGAGTGCTTCTTTTTGTTTAAACGACGGTTGTAATGTGTTTACAGTTGGAGGCCAATGGGCTAACGAAATCACATGGGATCTTATAGATGCAAATCAAAACACAGTTATTTCTGGCGATGGAAATCAGACCGGCTTTTATTCGCTTAATTACTCGGGAGAATGTGGTCCTATATTCGGCTGCACCGACTCTTTAGCACTCAATTACGATAGCAATGCAAATGCATCAAATAATAGCTGTAATTATCCAGTGTCTGGATGTACCGATTCTTTAGCTATTAACTTTAATCCAGACGCGGTTTCAGACAACGGAACATGTCAAGAGGCTATAAATTGTTCTTCATCTAATATTGTGTTTGTTCAACTTTCACAGGGAGAATTCCCAAGTGAAGTCACTTGGTCGGTTAATGAATATTCTGGAACCGTTGGTTTCTCTCAAATATGTTTGGCTTCTGGCTGTCATACATTTACAATGATTGATTCGTATGGCGATGGTTGGAATGGTGCAGTTGTCACTATAAGTGATGCACAAAATAATGAAATCATTTCTGGTACTTTAAGTTCTGGTTTGCAAGCCACATTAGAAGTTTGTATAGATTTTACAATCGTAGAAATTTTGGGTTGTACAGACACAACTGCTCTAAACTTCAATCCTACCGCTACTCAAGATGACAACTCTTGTGAGTACCCTCAGCAAATAACCAATCAATTAATTGAATTGCCTTCTGGTTGGTCTCTATTTTCAAGTTATATCCAATCCAATCCAACCGATCTCATGGATATTTTTAATCCATTTAGTGCCGATGTAATTATTGTAAAAAATAATACAGGTGATACTTATCTGCCAGAATTTAATTTTAATAATATTGGAGATTTACAGTCAGAGCAAGGTTATTATATCAAGACGTACAACGCCTTTAATATTACTTTAGAAGGCGTTTATGTGACTCCTGAATTAAATCCAATTGCCCTAGATGCTGGTTGGAATCTGATTGGATACCTCAGGCTTGAACCTGCAGACGCTTCTGCCGTTCTAGCAGACATAAGTGCTTCTGGTAATTTAATAATTGCAAAAGATTACGCCGGTAATACCTACTTACCAGAGTTTAACTTTAATGGCATCGGAGATTTCGTTCCGGGACAAGGGTATCAATTAAAAATCAATAATGATGCTGTTTTAAATTACCTTTCTAACGAAGACTCGTACCGAATATCTTCTGTAGACATTACCAAAAACAGCTCATCTTACTTCAAAAAAACCTCAATTACAGATAACAATATGGTAATTGTAATGCCTGATGCTTGCTGGGATACACTCCCTAAAGAAGGTGCAGAAATAACTGCTTACGACTCTTTTGGTACTAGGGTAGGGTCTGTAAAATACACAAGTCCTGTAACCGTATTAACGGTTTGGGGAGACGATGCATTAACAGCCAAAAAAGATGGGCTAGATGTAACCGAAGTAAGTTCATTTAAAATAGTATCTAACCACCAAGAAAGTATAGTTGAAGTAACTGATTGGATGCAAGGATCTTCATTTTACGCAACCAATCAAATTAATGTAGCCTCAAGTATTGTAACAAATGCTGGAAGCGCTCCATTAATTTCTGGCGCAAGAGTTTTGGTTAAAGTGATCAATGTACTTGGTCAGGTAGTAATTGATGGTGAATCGTGTAAGGGTAAAGTTCTTTTTCATGTTTATAACGATGGAACCGTAGAAAAAAGAGTTCAGTAAACATTTTATGCTCAGTAAAAAACGGACTCTATTTCCGAAAATCTCATGCTAATGCAGCTCTTCGGTTTTTTTTAAAATTTTAATAACGATCAATGTTATAAATACAACTCATTATGATACAGCTTAAATATACTTTAATACTGTTTTTTTTAGTGAACGGCTTTACCTTAGCATTACCTTCTATGATGGTTAATGAAGGTGAAACTATGATTTCGGGTTGTTTAGATCAGAATGCCATAAACTACAATCCACTGGCAACTGTTCAGGAAGAAGATGAGTGGGGTAATACGCGCTGTACTTATTTCTCTTGTAATGATGCCCCTTACGACGGTTGTATGTATACCGAGGCCTACTCTCCATGGTACGAATGGTTTACTCCAACTGACTGCAGTAATTTCGGAGGAACACCTTGTTTCGTTGCTTTACCGTGCGATTCATGTGCTTATAATGAAGTATGTAATGGGAGTGTATGTGAACAAATAAGTACCGTAAGTACTGATTTACCTGTTGTGTACATCAATACCGAAAACCAAGAATTAATCAATTCCACAGATGTTTATGTATTGGGTACTGTTAATGTTGAGAGCGGCTTTAGCGTAAAGGGTGATTCTTTACTCTCTGGTCTTGATTCTCTTTCTATGAAAATTAGAGGTAGAGGGAACTCCACATGGGTAACACATCCAAAAAAACCTTATCAAATGAAATTGGATGATAAAGCTGAGTTTTTAGGAATGCCAAACGATAAAAAGTGGCTCTTCTTGGCTGAGCATTCCGATAAGACAATGCTTCGCAACGCCATTGCCTTAGAAATGGGCTATGCCTCCACCTTAAATTGGACACCTCTAGGAGAGTTTGCTGAAGTTTACATCAATGGGCTCTACAATGGAACTTACTTCATAACACAAAAGGTAGAAGAGAAATCGAATCGTGTGGATATTGGGAATGAGGGCTTTTTATTGGAAATAGATCAATTGGAAAGACTTGATGAAGACGATCATTACGTATCCTCCAATCAATTTCCCGTAATCAATGTTAAGGAACCAAACATTAACGATATTATAGAGGACGATGGAATTTTTTCTGCAGACAGTACACTCGCTGTAATTGACAATTTTATTAATGAATTTGAAAACGTGCTTTTCAATCCTATTTTCACGGATCCTATTAATGGTTATGCCAAATACATTGATGTTGAAAGTTTTATAGATTGGTTTCTTATTAACGAAATTTCTAAAAATGTAGATTCTAAAAGTTATTCAAGTATCTATTTTAATGTAATTCTGGATGGAGCGAATAACGGAAAGATAAAAATGGGTCCGCTTTGGGATTTTGATTTGTCTTTTGGGAATAACGATTATTCTGATTGTGAATTTACCGATGGCTGGTGGGTGCGAAATAATCCTTGGATTTCACGTTTATTTCAAGATCCGGTGTTTCAAAATCAAGTTAAAGTGAGATTCGACGAGCACTTTTATGCAAGAAAGGATACCCTACTTAACGCCATTACCAATTTTTCAAACACCTTGCTACCTTCTGCTGTTGAAAATGACATTACATGGGCTCCTTACCTAGGAACTTATGTATGGCCAAATCCATTTCAGGCAGATGTTTCTTCTGGAAATTCAGGTCAACAAGGCTATACCGAAGCGGTAACTTACATGAAATATTGGTACACTCAAAGGATGGAGTGGTTAAGAATAAATTTAGGCACATCTTCAGCCTTATTAGGCTGTTTGGATGCCAATGCGATTAATTACAATCCGAATGCAACTGCTCAGGCTCAAGATCAGTGGAACAACGCATTATGCACCTACGCATCTTGTAACGATGTGCCAACCGATGGTTGTATGTATACGAATGCATTTGCTGCTTTTAATACTAATTTTAATGCTGACGACTGTTCTAGTTACGGAGGGACACCTTGTTTAGATGTTCCAGAACCCCCTACTACATCTCAAGAACTTAACCTTCCAGAAGGATGGTCCATGTTCTCTACCTATATGCTAGCAGAAAATATGAGTTTAGAAGCAGTATTAGAACCCATAGTAGAAAATGTTGTGATTGTTAAAGATTACTTAGGTGCTGCTTATCTTCCAGAATATAACTTCAATACTATTGGGGCTGTAGAGCTAGGGTTGGCTTATTTTATAAAACTCACCAATGCAGAAGATTTAAGTATTCAAGGTACTTACCAGAATCCTGAGGAATACGCAATTGCGTTAAACCAGGGATGGAGTTTACTTGGTTACCTGAGGCTAGAGCCTGCAGATGCTGTAGCTGTATTAGCTGATGTTCATAACTCAAGTACTGTTATCGTTGCTAAAGATTATTCTGGTAATGCCTACTTGCCTGAGTGGGAATTCAACAACATAGGAGATTTTGAGCCGGGCCAAGGGTATCATTTAAAGTTAAGCAATGAAGGGACTCTTACGTATCTTTCTAACGACGATTTCTACAGAACATCTATGATTGAACCTCTTGAAAATAATTTAGCTCACTTCCCAAAAGCCCCTATTCAAGCAAATAACATGACTTTTGTTATAGAAGATCACTCTTGGGATATTCTTCCCCAAGAAGGGGCGGAAATAGCCGCTTATGATCGCTCTGGAAATTTAGTTGGTTCAGCTATTTATACCAGCCCAGTAAGTGTTTTAACTGTTTGGGGAGATGATGAGCTAACTGCTACAAAAGACGGCTTAGAAAATGCAGAACTTAGCTCATTTAAAGTTTGGTCAAGCCATCAAACCCATACATTTGAAATTGTAAAATGGAATCAAGGCTCTGCATACTATTCTGAAAATGCAATTAATGTGGCTTCAAGTATAGTTACTAACAACCCACGTAAAATTTTAACACCCAAACAGCCTATCTGTCTTAAGACCGTAAATATGCTGGGACAAGAAGTTAGCTTAGCAGATTCATTTAAGGGACAAGTTCTTTTTAAGATTTTTAGTAACGGTACCGTTCAAATAATAGTAAAATAGGCATCTAAATTTACGTAAGGGGTTTTATTTACAAAACCTGTTTATTTTGTTAATAGAATTACGAAATCTACTATAGATTCGTTCAATAAATTCCTAAATTCGATACATTAATAAAGCACTGTTTTATTTTTTTATGAAGTTTTGTAAGCATTTTTCACTTATTATAGTTTCACTATTTGTGAGCTGTTCTTCTCCTCAAACAAATCAAGAGGATATAGGATTACCTAGTATACCTTTGCCAGAACCTGTGATTGAATATGGTTTTGTGGTAGACACTTTTAACATTGTTAAAAATGAAATAAATCCAGGAGAATCTCTTGGTAAGATTTTGAATACGAATGGGGTTTCGTTTTCCCAGATAGCTGCAATCGCAAAAGAAACAAGAAACACTGATTTTGATGTAAGATACCTTAAAGCGGGTCATACCTATGCTTTGTTTTGCGTTCAAGATACGGCATCAAATAATACAGCTCAGTTATTTATATATGAGCAAGACAAGGTTAATTATGTGGTTTATGATTTTAGAGACACTTTAAAAGTTTACCAAGCTCAAAAACCAATAGAAGTTAGATTAATCGAAGATGCGGGGATTATTGAAAAAGGATCTAGCTTTTTTTTAACAGGTGCTGCAAGTGGATTGTCTGATCGCTTGTGCGAAATTATTTCTGATGAAATTTACTGTTGGACACTTGACTTTAGACATGTTCAGCCAGGAGATCGTTTTAAAGTGTTGTACGAGGCTAAATACTTAGACGGTGAGTTTGTAGGTGTGGGAGAAGTCAAAGCTGCTTATTTCAATCATTTGGGGCAAGATTTTTATGCCTATCCTTTTAACGATACCGGTTTTGATGATTACTTTGACCAAGACGGTGGTAATCTGCGTAAATTTTTCTTAAAAACGCCAGTTAAGAACAGCAGAATTTCTTCTAGATACTCTAAAAATAGATTTCATCCTGTACAAAAGAGGTGGAAGTCTCACAAAGGTACCGATTATGCAGCACCTAGAGGCACTCCAATTTGGTCTACCGCTGATGGAGTAGTAGAGGCAGCAACGTATAAAAAGTACAATGGAAATTATGTAAAGGTCCGGCACAATGGGACGTATACAACACAGTACTTGCATATGTCTAAAATTGCCAAAGGTATTCGTGTAGGTACCCATGTAAAACAAGGACAAACTATCGGTTACGTTGGGAGTACAGGTTTGGCAACGGGCCCTCATGTATGCTATCGATTCTGGAAAAATGGGAATCAAGTAGATCCATTTAAAAGTAAATTACCACCTTCCGATCCAGTTAGCCAAGCGTCTAGGCCCAGTTTCGAAAACCTTAGAGATAGCTTGGCGACACTCTTAGACAGTATTCCTTATCCGGAGCCAATTAAACTTCAGAAAGCGTTGTAGTGGTTTTGTAGTTTGATGGGTTGTGAAGCACCTTACAGTATTTTTCTGCGACCTCTTGCGTACTTTTTAAGTCACCATTTTTATGATAATTTTGAAATTCTTTTAAACGAGGAAACTCTTTTTCATCCGCAAAACGTATGTCATTTTGCATCGGAGTATCTACTTTTCCTGGAGCAATACATAAGGACACAACATCTTTATGTTCTTCTCCAACACATTTGCTCAACATAGCTAATCCAGCTTTAGAAGAGCAGTACGTATTCCAACCTTCAATAGCTGAATTTGATGCGCCCGAACCAATACTTAAAATAACTTTTTGAGCTGTAGAAGGTTTAAAGGTAGCTATAAAATGATTCGTCAGAATTGCTGGAGCAACCAAGTTTATTAAATAAGAAGCTGCAATAGCACCCATTTCTTGGTTTCCTATTTTTTGAATTGGACCCACCCAACCTGCGTTATGTATCAAGGTGAGTTGCGCTGCATTTTTCCATTCAGGAAACTCCAGCATCTCAATATCTGCAACATCATTAAGGTCTAACGTAATGTGTTGGTAGTTTGGGTGGTTTATTTTTTGCGTTCTAGAAATTCCAATAACACGATGGTTTTCATCTTGTAAAAGCATTTCTGTTAGTTCTCTTCCAATACCACTGCTTGTTCCTGTAATTATAAATGCTTTCATACGAGCTTTTAAAATCGTTTTAGTTATTTATTTCTAAAAATCGTTCAATGTTTTTGGTGAGTCCAAAAAGGGCAATTATATCTAATTTTTTAATTACGGTATCTGATGTTGGTACTCCTATAATATGGTACTCTTTATCCGTTTCTTCATTTTTTCGTAAAATGGTTACTAAGTTTAGGTCGTATTTTTCTCTTAAACTAATGTCTTTTAAACTTCTACCTAAAACTTGGGTCGGCGCTTTTACCTCAACAATTTCATAATCATCTGGAAGCTGAATGCACATAACTACATCCGGATTTATAAGCATCTCAGCCACATTGCCTCCCACCTCATCTTCTGGAGATAGAATTTCTGTAACGCCCATCTTTTCGAGGATACGTCTTTGATCGCTTCCCATTGCCCGGGTAATAATACGTTTCACTTTCAGCTCCATTAAAAGAAAGGTGCAAAGTAAAAGCCCTTGAAAGTTCTCTCCAATGGCTACTACGACAGCATCCATGTCTTGGATGTTTTGTGAAAGAAGTGCCTTTTTATCTGTAGCATCTAGAGCTACGGCATACGATACCTCATCTTTTATGTTCTCCACTTTCTCTAGAGAATTGTCTATAGCGAGAACTTCAGCTCCTCGTAGCGATAGGTTTGTAGCAATAGCCGATCCAAATTGACCAAGACCGATAACAGCAAAGCGTTGATCTGACATAATGTATTTTTATTTGTTCTTACAAATGTAGAAATTTGTTTGCACTTGGCTATTGTGTATTTTTGCATTAGATTTAAAACTTATGAAAAAAGCGTACTACCTTTCTAGTTGCACTACTTGTATCCGAATTTTACAAGAGTTTAAGAACGAACAATTTGTGTTGCAAGACCTAAAATCAGCACCTGTTACACCCAATCAATTAGATCAAATGTACGCATTAACCTCTTCCTATGAATCTTTATTTAGCAAGAGAGCCCAAAAGTATAAGCATATGGGTTTAAAAGACAAAAACCTTACAGAACAAGATTTTAAAGGGTTGTTACTCGAAGAGTACACTTTTTTAAAGAGACCTGTATTTATGTTTGATGAGGCTATTTTTATTGGAAATTCTAAAAAAGTTTTGATGGCATTAAAAGCGTATTTGTCTGATGAATAGTATTGCAAAATCACACCTAGCTTTATTTTTAGCCAATCTTATTTACGCCATTACTTTTACCTTTGCGAAAGACGTAATGCCTAACACCATACAACCTTTGGGTTTTATACTTGTTCGTGTTACTGGGGCTATGGTCGTATTTCAAATTATTCATAGAATTTGGATTCGAGAAAAAGTAAAGCGAGAAGACTATGGAATTATAGCGCTTTGCGCTCTTTTTGGTGTGGCTTTAAATATGATGCTTTTTTTTAAGGGTTTAAATTTTACAACGCCAATTCATGCCTCGGTTACTATGACATCCACGCCCATAATAGTTTTCATTTTGGCGCTGTTTTTAAAGTCAGAAAAAGCAATTCCTTTACGAATAGTTGGGGTGCTTCTTGGCGCTATTGGCGCCATCGTATTAGCTGTTTATGGCCGAAATTTTGAACTTGGTAATCCTCATTTAGCTTTGGGAAATTTCTTCGTTTTTCTTAATGCTTTATTTTATGGATTGTACCTCACCCTGGTAAAGCCTTTAATGAAGAAGTACCACTTTTTAACTATTATGAAATGGATTTTTACGATAGGGTTTTTTGTTGTTTTGCCTTTTGGTTTTACAGATGTTCAGGCCGTTCAATGGACTACAATAGCAACTAAAGTTTGGGGAGAAATAGCTTTTATTGTATTTGGTACCTCCGTGCTTGCCTACCTATTTAATATTTATGCATTGTCTAACCTAAGAGCCTCTACGGTTGGCTTCTATATATATTTACAACCTGTATTGGCTACCTTTATCGCTTTGATGCTTGGTTCAGATCAGTTGGATGTAGTTAAAATAGTAGCTGCTTGCATCATTTTCATTGGAGTGTATTTAGTGGGTAGAAAGCCCAAAGCTCTGAAGGAATAATCGTTTTCCCCAACTAATTTCCTTAGTTTTGCATTAAATATTTTTTATGATTCAATCGATGACAGGTTTTGGTAGAGCAACTTTAGTGTTACCAAAAAAGAAAATTACAGTAGAGGCTAAGAGTCTAAACTCTAAGCAGATTGATATAAACACTCGCATCCCCTCTTTTTACAAAGAAAAAGAATTGGATGTGCGTTCTTATCTTTCGTCCACGCTACGAAGAGGAAAGATTGAATTAGCTATTTTTGTTGAAAATACGGGGACCGACTCTCAGCACAAAATTAATCAAGAATTGGTTACTTCCTACATGACTTCTTTACAAGAAGTAGGTTTAGGTAACGTACAAACCGGAGAACTACTTTCTATGGCTATGCGCCTGCCAGATGCGATGAAAGTGGAACACCAAGATTTTGATAAAGACGAATGGCTGGCAGTTATGAATGTTGTTAAAGAAGCTGTTGCAGCCTTGGTTGATTTTAGAAAAACCGAAGGGTTGTCTCTAGAAAAGGATATTAAAGCGCAAATTGCAACTATCGAAAGACTTCACAATGAAGTGCCCAAGTATGAGCAAGAGCGCATAAATACTATAAAGTCTCGTATTTCTGCTAAGTTAACGGACGTATTGCAATCTGTAGATTTTGATAGAGATCGTTTGGAACAAGAAATGATTTATTTTATTGAAAAGTTAGACGTTTCGGAAGAAAAAGTTCGTTTAAAAAATCATTGTTCTTATTTTATCGAAACAATGAATTCTGAAGAGTCTAATGGTAAAAAATTAGGTTTTATTTCTCAAGAACTTGGAAGAGAAATCAATACAATGGGCTCAAAAGCAAACCACACTGAGATTCAGAAGTTAGTAGTTCAAATGAAAGACGCTCTTGAGAAAATTAAAGAACAAACACTGAACGTTCTGTAGTATGGATTCGGGTAAACTCATTATATTTTCCGCCCCCTCTGGTGCTGGTAAATCTACCATTGTAAATTACTTAGTAAACCAAGGCGTTCCTGTTGAGTTTTCTGTTTCGGCATGTAGTAGAGCACCCAGAGGAATTGAAAAAGAAGGTGAGCACTATTATTTTTTAAGTCAGGACGAATTCAAATCGAAAATTGCTGCGGAGGCTTTTTTGGAATGGGAAGAAGTTTATCCAGGTCGTTACTACGGAACACTTCGTTCAGAGGTGAATCGCATTTGGTCAAAGGGGAGTCATGTGATTTTTGATCTTGATGTTGTGGGGGGTGTAAATTTAAAAAAGCAATTTGGCGATCAAGCTCTTTCAATTTTTATACAACCGCCTTCTTTAGAAGTTTTAAAACAGCGTCTTATTGCTCGAAAAACAGAAGATCATGAAAATTTAATGATGCGTTTGAATAAAGCTCAAGAGGAAATGTCTTTTGCAAACGAGTTTGATTTAGTTATTGTAAATAAGGATTTGAAAACTGCTCAAAAGGAAGCATTTCAAAAGGTAACAGATTTTTTAAATGGCTAGTAGAAAAAAAATAGGGCTGTATTTTGGTACATTTAATCCCATCCACATAGGGCATCTTATTATTGCAAACCATATGGCCAACTACACAAATCTTGATGAGGTTTGGTTTGTTGTTAGTCCTCACAACCCATTTAAGAAAAAGAAAAACTTATTAGATGATTATGCGCGTTTAGAAATGGTTCACAGAGCAGCTAAAGACTATGACAATTTACGCGTGTCGGACATAGAGTTTAGCCTTACTCAGCCTTCCTATACGGTAAATACTTTGGCTTGTTTGAGCGAAAAATATCCTGAGAACCATTTTTCTCTAATTATGGGGGGAGACAATCTAAGTACGCTGCACAAGTGGAGAAATTACGAATACATACTAGAACATCACGAGCTTTATGTTTACCCGCGTTTGGCAACAATGCCTGGTTCTTTAGACAACCATCCGAGTGTTAATTTAGTTGGAGCTCCCATCATTCAAATATCCTCCACATTTATAAGAAATGCGATTAAAGAAAAGAAAGATGCGAGAGCGATGTTGCCTCCAGAAGTTTGGGCTTATATTGATCAGATGAACTACTATTCGTAGTAGAATTGTGCTTGTTTTTAGAGTAACATAGCATCTAGCGTTTGTGTAGTTACAGAATGGTAATTTCCTCGTGCTTTTTTGTAAATTTTCAAAGCCTTTGGCGCATCTTTTTTATGCAGCGCTTCGTAAATTGGTTGCAAAAACTTTCGTCGTCCAACAGTCATTAGGAAATTTTCTAGGCTTCTATCTGCTGCTTTGTAATTTGTTGGAATAATGAGTTGAAACCAAGCATTTAAAATTTCAGCATTGCCACTGTTTGTAAAATTAAAAGCGAGGTCTAGTTTTTTCAAATTGTTTAGAGAAATATCTTTTGGTAACTTTCTTAAAAAATGCAGCCACTCGTGTGAAGACCAATTTTCTGAATTAATATTTTCCAAAGGATAGCCTTTTTTGAAAGAGAGAAGGCCCTTGTTTACCGCTTTAAATTTAGTAGAGGTTACTTCAGGACAGTTGTCGGGAATTCCAGCTCCGTAAACCCATTCGTCTAATCGAATTTTCTTTTTAGCTTCTGGGTCTTTGTTCAGTAGGTGGGTGTTTAAGTATGCAATGAATTCTTCAGTATCCATCACTTTAAAAGCATTTTCAGCGAAGTATTTATTTAAAAATAAATCAAATTGCTTTCTTCCAACAGATGCTTCAATTAACCGAAGTAAAAAGAACCCTTTTTCGTATGCAATATCCGTCATGCCATCGTCTGGATCTCGCTGCACTAAATTTAATTTTAAGTGGGTATCTTTATGCGTATGGCCAAGAGTACTAACTGTATGTTCTAAGTCTTGTTTCCCTAAGAGTGCTAACATGTTTGCATAATCTTTGCCTTCCATCTGCTCCATAATTCGCCTTTCAAAGTAAACCGTAAAGCCTTCATTAAGCCAAAAATCGTCCCAGGTTTTATTGGTCACTAAATTACCAGACCATGAGTGAGCAAGCTCGTGGGCTATCAGTGCTGTTAAAGATCTATCTCCAGCTAAAATGGTTGGTGTTACAAATGTCAAACGCGGATTTTCCATTCCGCCAAAGGGAAAACTAGGAGGGAGGAGCAGCATATCATACCTATCCCAGGCATATTTACCGTACATTTTTTCAGCAATTTTAAGCATGTTTTCCGTCTCAGCAAACTCGTAAGCAGCTTTTGCAATCATTTCTGGTTCTGCGTATATTCCAGTGTGTTTTCCTAGGTTCTGAAATTCTAGATTACCTACACCAAGCGCCATCAAGTAAGCCGGTATAGCTTGTTCCATTTTAAAATAATAAACGCCATCGCTGTTTTTTTTAGTAGGATTTTCTGCACTCATCACAGCCATCAGGTCAATGGGTACTTTTACCTTTGCATTGTAGCTAAAACGAACGCCTGGAGAGTCTTGGCAAGGCAACCAAGTTCTGGCCAAAATGGCTTGAGATTGTGTAAATAAAAAGGGCTGTTTTTTACCCGCAGTTTGTTTAGGGTTTAACCATTGCAATGCTTTAGCATTTGGTGCAGATTGGTAATAAATGCTTAGTTCTGTTGCTTTTTCATCAATCTCTATACGGAGTGCTTGACCCAGTACTGCGTCTTTTTCTCCAAATGAATAGCTGCAGTTTTCGCCAAGACTGGTAATGGAGTCAATGATTAATCCGTTGGCATCTAAAACAAGCTCGCTACTTCCCGCAATATTTTTTAGTGTGTAAGTGGCTTTACCTGAAATAACTTCTTTCTCAAAATCAATCTTTACATCTAAATCTAAATGAGTTGTTTGGACATTATGAGGCTCCGAGAAACTGTGTTTATCAACACGTAGGTCTTTTTTTGCAGAACAAGAAACGAGTAGGAGTGCTGTTGTAATTAGACTGATGATTTTATTCATGGGTATTTTTTTGTTGGACTAATGTAAACAAAATTAAGTTCTGTATTTAAAGATCTATCTAGAAGATTGTACTTGAACTAGTTCCTCTCAATTGGGGTATCAATCAGATTCGTTGTTTTTTAATTCTGCGTACCTAAAACAGTCAATCGTATGGTCGTTTACCATTCCTGTAGCTTGCATAAATGCATAAATTACTTTAGAGCCAACAAATTTAAATCCTCTTTTTTTGAGCTCTTTACTTAGTTTGTCCGACAAATCAGAAGTTGCGGTAATTTCGCTCATTTGTTTTCGCTTGTTTTGAATTGGTTTTCTCTTGACAAACGCCCAAATAAAGGAATTGAAACTCCCAAATTCTTCTTGAATTTTTATGAAGGCTTGTGCATTAGATATGGCTGCTCTAATTTTTTGTTTGTGCCTAACAATTCCACTATTTAAAAGGAGTTCTTCAATTTTATTCTCTTTGTACTGTGCCATTTTTGTACTGTCAAAAAAATCAAGTGCTTCTCGAAAGTTTTCTCTTTTACGTAAAATGGTAATCCAACTAAGTCCGGATTGAAACGTTTCTAAAATTAAACATTCAAACAGTTGTTTATCTCGGTGAACGGGCTCGCCCCATTCGCTGTCGTGATAGGCAATGTAAAGCGGGTCGTTTGTAACCCAGTTGCAACGCTTTTTTTCTGTCATTAAATTGCAGGCTCCATCCAATCACCATTTTCTTTTATAAGCTCTACCAGGGCATTTACAGCTTCATCAGCTGGAATGTTTCTTTGTACAACGTCTTGTTCTTTGTACAGTGTTATTTTACCCTCTCCAGTACCTACATAGCCATAATCGGCATCTGCCATTTCTCCGGGTCCGTTAACAATACAGCCCATAATACCAATTTTTAAACCTTTTAGGTGGCTGGTTTTTGTTCGGATTTTTGCGGTTGTTTCTTGAAGATCAAATAGTGTTCTTCCGCAACTAGGGCAGGAGATGTATTCTGTTTTGGAGATGCGTGTTCTGGTAGCTTGAAGAATTCCAAAGGCCGTTTGAGTAATTATTTTATCGCCGCCACAATTTTCTGCTGCAATAAAAACGCCATCTCCAAGCCCGTCTAACAATAAGGCGCCCATGTCTGTAGAAGATTGCAACTGAACTTGCTCTTCCTTTAAATCTTTATAGGCTCTTCCGATGATCACGGGTGTTTTGCAGTCAGCATTCATCAAATCAATAAACAATTTGCGTTGCTCTGCCATTCCGTGTTTGTTATAGGTATCTATTACAAGTACAGCTGTAGTGTCTGCTTTTAGTTTTGAAATTAAACCAGTAGTTACCTCATTAATACAGGCATATACTAGGTTAAGTTTGTCGGATAATTCCACGTCACTGGCATACGTTTTTGCATCTAAAAAAGGATAGCAACGCGTGCCTTTGTTATTCAACCATGTTTTGTAGTTGTAGATAATCCCTAGTGTACCCGGAATTTCAAAATCGACGGTTGTGTCACCTGTAAAAATGTAATCGCAAGCCATGTCTGCAATAGACCATTTGTCCAATGGAACTGAATAATTGTAACCTAAAGCGAAAAAGTTGGCAGGCGATATTTTCTTTTTCAAGCAAAAGTCAGCCATCACAATAGGGACGTTTTTTGCGCCAATATTTAAAACGCTATTGGTTTTTCTTTTGTGGTATTCAAAAGGATTAATCGGGTTTTTTGACACCTCTTGTATCGCCTTGTGAGGAAGTCTATTAGTATAACGATCTACTAAGTTTTTAGCTACAGGTATTTCAAATTCTGGCTCTTCTGTTAAAGAAACTCTAACGGTGTCTCCAATACCATCCTCTAGAAGTGTGCCAATTCCAACTGCCGATTTTATTCTTCCATCTTCTCCTTCTCCAGCCTCCGTTACACCTAAGTGAAGCGGGTAACTCATTCCTTCTTCTTGCATTTTATGAATGAGTAAACGGTACGCCTGAACCATTACTTGTGGGTTACTCGCTTTCATTGAGATAATAACCTGATCGTAATCCAAACGCTGGCAGATGCGAAGAAACTCTAATGCAGATTCTACCATTCCCATTGGCGTGTCGCCATAACGACTTAAAATACGATCTGATAGAGACCCATGATTTGTTCCAATTCGCATGGCGGTTCCTTCTTCTTTACATATTAAAACCAGTGGTGTAAAGCGTTTTGCTATTCTTTCGAGTTGCGCCTGGTAACTTTCCTCTGTGTATTCGAGTTGTTCAAATCTTTTCTTGTCGGCATAATTTCCCGGATTTACACGAACTTTTTCTACAATTCTAGCAGCAATTTCTGCAGCTGCAGGCGTAAAGTGGATGTCGGCAACCAGCGGAGTGTTGAAGCCACGCTTTCGCAATTCGTTTTTTATGTTGAGAAGATTTTCAGCCTCTCTTTTGCTAGGTGCTGTTATACGAACTAGTTCACATCCCGCTTCAATCATTCGAATAGATTGAGCTACGGTGGCTTCTGTATCCATTGTGTTGGTAGTGGTCATTGATTGCAGTCGTATGGGGTTGTCGCCGCCAATACCAATAGCACCAATCTTAACTTCGTGACTTTTGTACCTTTTATATGCCGTAAGGCTTGCGCAATAGTTCTGTGTTGTATCCATCGCCTCAAATTTCGTGTTTTAAAATTAATAGTCAAACTACCAGGTCAAAAAAGTAACCGCTTTATCAACATATCTATTATTAAGAATGGATATTAATTGCTACTTGGTTTGTTTACTGCTTGTTTGTGTCTTAAATTTGCATTTTAATATAAACGAATTATATAACCCTAGAAAATAAATCAACATGAGCAATAGCGCTGGATTGTTTTCATCATCACTGGGAAGGAAGTACTTAATGGCTTTGACTGGCTTATTCCTTTGCAGTTTTCTTTTGATACACCTTTTAGGAAATGTCGCCTTATTTACAGATCCTGTTCAATTTAACGAGTACACTCGTTTTATGTCTTCCAATCCTATCATCCGTGTAATGGAAATTATATTGGTACTTGGATTTTTAACACACATTGTAGACGCGGTAATGTTGTCTAAGGCTAATAAAGCAGCTCAGCCTGTTAAGTATGCAATGGACAGGAAACAAAGTTCTTGGTACTCCAGAAATATGGGGCTTACGGGTTCTATTATTTTGGCCTTCTTAATTCTTCATTTACAATCGTTTTGGTACGGTTACAAGTTTGGAGATGTAGCAATGACTCTAGACAGTTCTGGTGCAGAGATCAAAGATATGTTTACAATGGTGGTTTCTGCATTTAGTGAATTGTGGTACTCTGCTATTTATGTTGCTGCAATGCTTCTTTTAGGAACACACTTAAATCATGGATTTCAATCGGCGTTCCAATCTGTTGGCTTACGTCATAAAAAATACACACCCACTATTAAAAAACTGGGTACTGCATTTGCTGTAGCAATGACTTTAGGATTCATTTCTTTCCCAATTTATTTCTACATCACACAACTATAAGGATATGCAAGAACTATTTGATAATATTCCAGAAGGCCCTTTAGCCGATAAGTGGACTAAGTTTAAAGCAGATGCCAAGCTCGTAAACCCTTCTAACAGAAGAAACATAGATGTTATTGTTGTTGGTACAGGTTTAGCTGGTGGTGCTGCAGCTGCTTCCCTTGGAGAAATGGGTTTTAATGTAAAATCATTTTGTTTCCAAGATTCTCCCCGACGTGCGCACTCAATTGCAGCTCAAGGAGGAATTAATGCTGCAAAAAATTACCAAAACGATGGTGACAGTACGTACCGTTTGTTTTACGACACTGTAAAAGGTGGAGATTATCGTTCGCGTGAAGCTAACGTTTACCGATTGGCTGAGGTATCGACCAATATTATCGACCAATGCGTTGCGCAAGGAGTTCCTTTTGCAAGAGAATATGGAGGTCTGCTAGACAATCGTTCTTTTGGTGGGGTACAAGTGCAACGTACTTTTTATGCCAAAGGTCAAACCGGTCAGCAATTGTTAATTGGTGCTTACCAAGCCCTAAGTCGTCAAATACACAAAGGTACTGTTACGATGTACAACCGTCATGAAATGATGGAAGTTGTAAAAATAGATGGCAAAGCACGTGGTATTATTGCTCGTAATTTAATTACTGGTGAAGTAGAAAGACATGCCGCTCACGCAGTAGTGATTGCTTCTGGTGGCTATGGAAATGTATATTTCCTTTCTACCAACGCCATGGGTTCTAATGTTACAGCATCTTGGAAATCCTACAAAAGTGGTGCCCACTTTGCGAACTCTTGTTTCGTTCAAATTCACCCAACATGCATTCCGGTTACTGGCGATCATCAATCCAAATTAACCCTTATGTCTGAGTCCCTTCGTAACGACGGACGAATATGGGTTCCTAAGAAAAAAGAAGATGCACAAGCCATAGCAAATGGAACTAAAACAGCCTTAGATATTGCTGAGGACGATAGAGATTATTACCTTGAAAGAAGATATCCTGCTTTTGGAAATTTAGTTCCTCGCGATGTAGCCTCTCGAGCATCAAAAGAAAGATGTGATGCTGGTTATGGAGTTAATAAAACAGGTCAAGCAGTATTTTTAGATTTCTCAGCAGCGATTAATCGCCTGGGTAAAGATGCTGTTGAAGCGCGTTATGGAAATCTATTTCAAATGTATGAGAAGATTACCGCAGAGAACCCGTATGTAATGCCAATGAAAATATACCCTGCAATTCACTACACAATGGGTGGTGTATGGGTTGATTACAATTTACAAACAACTGTTCCAGGATTGTTTGCCGCTGGAGAAGCAAATTTCTCCGATCATGGTGCAAACCGTTTGGGAGCTTCCGCTTTAATGCAAGGACTTGCCGATGGTTATTTTGTACTACCTTATACGATCTCTAACTATTTAGCGGACGACATTACCACGGGTGAAATTTCTACAGACCATTCTGCCTTTGAGCATTCTGAAAAGAATGTAAAAGAGCGTTTGGATTTCTTTATGAATAACAAAGGTTCTAAAACAGTAGACCACTTCCACAAGAGATTGGGTAAAGTGATGTGGGAAAAATGCGGGATGTCTCGAAGTAAAGAAGGACTGGAAGAAGCTCTTGCTGAAATTAAAGCGATTCGTGAAGAATTTTGGAAAGAAGTAAAAGTTCCGGGTGTTCAAAACAGCTTGAATCAAGAGTTGGAAAAAGCAGGTCGTGTTGCCGATTTTATTGAACTAGGTGAGTTGATGTGTCACGATGCCTTAAGTAGAGAAGAATCTTGTGGGGGTCATTTTCGTGAAGAACACCAAACTCCAGAAGGAGAAGCATTGCGAAATGATAAGGATTACTCTTACGTTTCTGCTTGGAAGTACAAAGGTGAAAACCAAACTCCTGAGCTTGTAAAGGAACATTTGAAGTTTGAAAATATTGAGTTGAAACAAAGAAGCTACAAATAATGGCTGGTATGAATCTTACACTTAAAGTTTGGCGTCAAAAAGGCGCGCAAGACAAAGGACGTATTGTTGAATACAAAATGTCTGCTATTTCTCCTGATATGTCATTCTTAGAAATGATGGATGTACTGAATGATAAACTCATTCTTAAAGGAGACGAACCAGTTGCTTTTGATCACGATTGTCGTGAAGGGATCTGTGGTTCGTGTTCTATGTACATTAATGGAGAGCCTCATGGCCCTGAAAACTTGATTACCACATGTCAGTTGCATATGCGTTCTTTTAAAGACGGCGATACGATTTATATCGAGCCATGGAGAGCTGCAGCCTTTCCGGTTGTAAAAGATTTGGTTGTTGATCGAAGTGCTTTTGATGCGATTATTCAAGTAGGAGGGTATGTTTCTGTTAATACCTCTGGGAATACGCAAGATGCAAACGCTATACCTATTCCTAAAGTCGATGCAGACAAAGCATTTGACGCCGCTACTTGTATTGGTTGTGGTGCATGTGTGGCCACCTGTAAAAACTCTTCGGCCATGTTATTTACATCGGCTAAAATTTCTCACCTAGCTCACTTACCTCAAGGTAAAGTAGAAGCGCAGCAACGTGCTTTAAATATGGTTGAGAAAATGGATGAACTTGGCTTTGGAAATTGCACGAATACTGGAGACTGCGAAGTGCAGTGTCCGAAAGGCATCTCTTTGGATAATATTGCCTTAATGAATCGAGAATTTTTATCGGCCTCTTTGAAAGCTGAAAAATAAAGTCATTTAAAAAAATAATAAAAGCCTCTTGTATTTCAAGAGGCTTTTTTTTGTTCTACACTTTTTTGAATGGGTTTCCCTTTAAGACTCTTTTTAAGTATTTTTTTTGTAAAACGTTAACCTTTTGATTTTCGTCTACATTAAGGATAGCATTGTTATAAAACACGAGTTGGGTCAATTTTTAAAAAGTCTAAGATGTTAGAGTTTCATTGCCCAAACTCCATTTTTTATAGCATATAAACAAATTGATGAAGCTTATATAATATGTTTGTTCGCTATAAGTTTAAACTAACCCTCATTTTGTGAATAAGGTAATTATAATTAAAACAGGTAGGAATAAATTTAATCGAATAAATTTAGATGACCTTAAGTATATACAAGCGAGTAAAGGAAGAACGATTGTGTTTTGTAAAGAAAAACTAAACACAGCTACATCTTTTAAGGACGTAGTTGCTGTTTTAAGTGGAAATCTTTTTCAATGCCATCGTTCCTATGCTGTGAATATAGATTTTGTTGAGAGCTTCACCAATGATACCATTTTGGTAGGGAGCAAAAACATTCCTTTAGGAGCCATGTATAAAAGTGCATTCCTAGATTTTATGTTTGCTAAAAATACTTTAATTAAAACGACACCAATTAAGAAAACTAAGTCTAAAAAGTAGTACAAGAAATAACATTGATTAACCCTAGTAAATAACGTTCATTTTAACCCTAATTAGTTCATTTAAAACAGATTTATGAAAACTTTACCCCCCCTCAAGAGTATTTTATCATTTCTTTTTACAGTAACGTTTCTAACAAATTCATTTGCTCAAACAAATTCAACAGCTGTTAGTGGTTGTACATATTCAAATATGTTCAATTACAATTCTTCAGCAAACGTTGACGATGGGTCATGTTATCCAATAATACTTGGTTGTAATGATTCTCAAGCATTTAACTTTATCGCTTTAACAAATAATTTATTAATTGACGTAAATACAGACGATGGTTCATGCTTACCAATAATTTTTGGGTGTATTGATGATGACTATTTTGATTATGATTCCACTGCTAACGTAATGGAATTTAAAATGTGTGGTGATCTGATTGTACCTGGATGTACTTCAGTGGCTTATTTTGGCTACAATCCAAATGCAAATGTTGATGATGGCTCTTGTGTGGAATTTTCTTATGGTTGTACAGATTTATTAGCATGTAATTATGATGGTACGGCGAATGCAGCCGATAATGAGAATACTTGTGAATATGCAGCTACAAACTATGACTGTGATGGAAATTGTCTAAACGATACAGACGAAGATGGTGTATGTGATGAAGATGAAGCTGCTGCTACATGTGGGGATGTAAGCGCTTGTAACTACACACTTGAAGCTGATGATGTAACAACAGATACAGATATTTCTTTATGTACTTATCCAATCGAAGAAAATTTAGACTGCGATGGAGCTTGTATAAATGATGCAGACGAAGATGGTGTATGTGATGCAGACGAAGTAGTTGGTTGTCAAGACGCTCAAGCTGATAACTATAATGAAACTGCGACAGATTCTGGAGATTGTGTTTACTTAGGATGTACTTCTGATTGGGCTGATAATTATGACTCTTCTGCAAATGTAGATGATGGGTCTTGTACATTAAAAGGTTGTATTTATTCGAACATGTTTGGATATAACCCAAATGCAACCGATGACGACGGATCATGTGTTCCTTTTGCTTATGGTTGTACAGATTCATCAGCATGTAATTTTGATGCTGATGCAAATTCAGATGATAGCTCGTGTTTATACGCTGTTGATTTTTATAACTGTGATGATGTATGTTTAGCAGATACAGATGGTGACGGAGTTTGTGATGAGTTTGAAGTTGTTGGATGTTCAGTAGAAGGTGCATGTAATTATAATGAAGCAACAACAGATATTGATGATTCTTTATGTACTTACGCAGCTACAAACTTAGATTGTGATGGAGCATGTCTAAATGATTCTGATGGTGATGGAGTATGTGATGAAGATGAGCTTGTAGGTTGTCAAGACCCTGCTGCTTATAATTTTGAACCTGCATCAACAGAAACTGCTCCTTGTGATTATTTAGGTTGTACTGATTCAGATGCATGTAACTATGATGCATCTGCTAATGTAGATGCAGGTTGCGAATATGCAGCTACAAACTTAGATTGTTATGGAGCATGTCTAAATGATTCTGATGGTGATGGAGTATGTGATGAAGGTGAGGTTGTAGGTTGTCAAGATACAGAAGCTGATAACTATAATGTAGATGCAACTGATTCAGATGCAGGTGATTGTCAATACAATGGTTGTATGGATGATTCTGCTTGTAACTATGACGCATCTGCAAATGTAGATGAAGGTTGCGAATATGCAGCTACAAACTTAGATTGTGATGGGGCTTGTTTAAATGATGCAGACGGTGATGGAGTATGTGATGAGGTTGAAATAGCTGGTTGTCAAGATACAGAAGCTGATAATTATGCTTCAACTGCAACAGATGCAGGTGATTGTGAGTTCAATGGTTGTATAAACCCTAATGCATGTAACTATGATGATTCAGCAAATACAGATGATGGTTCATGTGAACATCCTTTACAATACGAAGATTGTGATGGAGCTTGTTTATATGATTTTGATCAAGATGGAGTATGTGATGAGGCTGAAATTTTAGGTTGTACTTATTCATGGTCAGTAAATTACAATCCTAATGCAACAAATGACGATGGAACTTGTGAAGCAGTTGAGGGATGTACATATGACTGGGCTTTTAATTATGACGCTACTGCAACTCAAGATGATAATTCATGTTATCCAATAATTTATGGTTGTACAGATCCAATGGCATTTAATTATACGAATATTGGTGATGTTTATTCTGATGCAAATATAGATGATAGTTCATGTGTTGCAGTAGTGGAAGGCTGTATAGATAATTCA
>JAOGVT010000019.1:0-22238 GCA_028110365.1 Flavobacteriales bacterium | reverse complement strand
TTTTTAATGATGTGCTAATCGCTTCGTCATCTGAAGCGTCTTTCTACGTAAATGAATATACCAACGTTCTTCAAATATATGGATACAGTTCAGACACCGATGGTGATCAGATTCGTTCTTGTATCGAAGGAGAAGATCCTTACGACTGCTTCTCAGCATATCAACAAACTCAAACTCAATCTGGAGCATCAATGGATACTTCATTAATGAACTATCCGCAAGATATAGTAAGTTGTTTCCAGTACAACGATTCTTATTCATGTGAAAATGCGGTAGCCTATTATCCTCTAGAAATGTCAGAATATTTAAACACATTGGATGTAGACAGTACTTTGGTTGAGTATTGCCTGCAAGGTGATGGTGAATCTTGTATTTCTGCTATTTCTGACCTAAATGACTACGCAACAGAAGTACAGAATTGTTTTCAATACGGTTACGATTGCGAAATTGCTGTAAGTGATTATTCGAGTCAAATGGCAGCCTATTTTGACTATGATTCGACCTTTGTTCCAACGGTATCTGTTTCAGTAAATATTACTCAAGATGGGACGTATTCCTTCTTCATATCCACTATGGGTAACTACGATACTCAAAATACATTTGACCGTAATTTTGAGAATCAAGGTTTTTATGTTCTAAACTCAGACACTACCTTTTTTAGCCTACTTGAAGACTTTTACACCGATACTATTTCAGCAAGTGCTGGAGCTATTTTAACTTTTGGTATGTCTGGACATCAAATGGGTGAGATGAGTGTAGAATCGTTCATTCGATCCACTAACTTGGGATCTCCTACTTGTTTTAAAGCCGGTTGTATGCTCGATTGGGCTGATAATTACAACCAATTTGTTACTCTAGACGACGGTTCTTGTTCTAAATCTGGATGTATGGCTGATTGGTCTGATAATTTCGATCCTCATGCTACTACTGATGATGGCACTTGTAGTCGTTTGGGTTGTATGGAAGACTGGGCAGACAACTACGATGCTCTTGCCACAATAGACAATGCATCTTGTTTCATATTTGGATGTATGCAGGAATGGGCAGACAACTACGATGCTTCTGCAACAACAGATATTACGGGAGAAATTAATCTATCTAACATGAATACAGCAGTGTACCCAAGTACTTCTGATGGCTCTGTTGAGATAGCTACGAATAGTTTTATAATTAACGGAATTAACGAGGGCAATGGGCTTACACAAGGATCTAGTCAAAGTTTAACTATTCCAATTTTAAATTCCGGTACCTACTCATTTAATTGGCAGCATACAGATTACGATACAGACGGTGCCTTTTATGCCGTAAACTTTGAGCCTTCCACCTTAGTAAATTATTACAATAATACAGAGATTACTGTTTTGGCTTCCAATGGAACTGGAGCCTACCAAACAGGATTTAACGCATACAGTAACACTGAAGTTTGGAATGGCTCTGTAACGGTTTATTTAAGCGCAGGTGACCGTATAACTTTCGGCGTTTTAGGGGAAGATTTATGCTGTGGAAATGGGGTGCTTAGTGTAGAGAACTTTACATTATTAGAAACCGAAAATGGCTCTTGTTTTAAAAATGGATGTACGGTTTCATCATCGTGTAATTACGATGCAACTGCAACTATAGACGATGGTTCTTGTGGAACTTCATTAACACTAACTTCCAATCAGTCTGACTATTATTGTGCTGACTTTAATTGGTCTTTGTATACAGATAATGCAGAGCTTATTGAAGACGGAAACTGTTCTGAAAGTCTTGAAGTGTGTCTATCGGAAGGCGACTATGTATTAAACGCCAACAATTCGAGTGATTCAGAATGGTGGCCTTCTTGGACTTATGTTCAGATCAACGAGATTGATTCAGCTTCTACCTATAACGACTCTGGTACTTTCGACCAAAATGAAGTAACGATTAATTTTACTGTAAACTTTGGATGTACGGATACCGGAGCTAAAAATTATAGCGCTTCAGCTACCGTTGCAGACGGTTCTTGTTTCTATGGATCTTGTACAGATTCTGAAGCTTGTAATTACGACTCAACCGCAACCGAAGACGATGGAACATGTACTTATGTAACCAACGAATGTCAGTCATGTGAATTTGTTCACAATCATTTTGAACTTATGCAAAATGATGATGATTTAGATGGAATTTGTAATGACGATGATATTCCAGGTTGTACCAATCCTCTTGCCTGTAATTATGACCCCACAGCAACAGACGACGACAATTCTTGTATCACAACAAATCACTGTAGCGATTGTCTTTTGGCTTCCAGTGGTTGGGCTATCGATAATGATTCAGATGGTGATGGAATATGCAATGATCAAGAAGTAGCAGGATGTACAGATTCAGAGGCTTGTAACTTTCAATCTTCAGCTACAGACGATGATCAATCGTGTACTTATAGCCTTGCAGGATATGACTGTGATGGTGTTTGTGAAGTAGGTTTGCCTATTACTTTTGGTGGTGGGGCTTGGATTACTGAAGCATCTTTCGATATTATAGATTGCGACAATAATTCGCTCGTTTCGTCTTCTGGAGTTGCACTTCAAACATGTGTAGATCTACCAGATAATTACACCATCTATATGTTCGATACATACGGAGATGGATGGACAGACAATCAATTAACCGTTGGAGATTCTGTTTATGGTTTACCAATTGGAAATTCAGATACGCTCGATTACGGTTGTTTTGTAAATGGTTGCATCAATGTATTGGCGTGTAATTTTGATGAATCTTCAACGGTGGATGATGGTAGCTGTACCTTCCCTGAAACTGGATTAGATTGCTCAGGCGATTGTTTAGATAGCAATACAAATGAAGTTTGTGATTCTAGTGAAGTTACCGGTTGTTTAAATGAATTGGCTTGTAACTTTGCTGAAACTTCAGAAGAAGCTACTCTAAATGATGAAAGCTTATGTGAATATCCTGAAGGGGCATTAAATTGTGAAGGAAACTGTGAAGATGGCGATGTTTACACTATAGAAATGGTTGATTCTTATGGAGATGGTTGGAATGGAACCAGCATCCTGATCAACAACAATTCTTACACGCTTGAGAACGGAAGTGAGGCTTCAGTTTCGCTTTGTTTGGATTCTGCAACCTGTAACTCGATCTCATTTACTACAGGTTTGTATCTAACAGAAGTATCTTGGTCTATTAAAGATGAAGACAATGCATATGTAATAGATGCATTAGATCAAACACTAAACAATCAAGGGGTTTACTTTTCAAGTAGTTTAGGTGCTCAATACGAAGGAATGGTTTATACAAGCTATTTTGGTGCTTGCGACCTCATTCAGGGGTGTACAAACGAAACTGCATTCAATTACAATGCTAATGCAACGGAAGATGACGGCACTTGTCAATCTGCAATCAATGGGTGTACAGATGACCAAGCTGACAACTACAACGAGCTCGCTACTACAAGTGATTCATCTTGTAATTATACGGGTTGTACGATTCAATTTTCCACCAATTACAATTCTTTAGCAAACATAGAAGACGGTAGTTGTATTATTGCCGTTCTTGGTTGTATGGATGCTCAAGCAGATAACTTTAATCCATTAGCAAATACAAGCGACGAGGCTTGTTCTTATTCAGGCGAATGTCAATACGATCAGCTCGTGGTATCCATGTACGATACGTATGGAGATGGTTGGAATGGAAATAGCCTATCTATAGGCGCTCATTCAGTTACACTTGAACACGATTCTGAAACCTTTACAACTTTCTATGGATCGGATACTGTTTGTGTAGATTTATCTTATTGCAATACCGTTACAGTAAACGGAGGTACTTGGCAAAATGAAATCTCATGGTCTATAGAAAACCTAAGTTATGATGTGCTTCTATATGGAGATGCTCCTTTTACGGATACACTTGGTGCTTGTGACAATGGTATTGTAGGTTGCTCAGATATGGTCGCAAGTAATTACGATGCTAATGCAACTTCAGATGGAGAATGTATTTATACCAGTAATTGGGATGATTCCGAAGTTTTGGGATGTGATGATGCGTCTGCAACAAATTACAACCCGGGAGCTCAAGCATTTAGTGCTGCAAGCTGTATCTATTATGGATGTACAAATATATTTGCTTCTAATTACAGTTCAATCGCAACTGTAGACGACGGCTCTTGTTTGTCGGGTAACTGTAGTATTGGTTTTGTAGAAGATTGTGACGGTTCAGGAGAATGTCATCCAGAAGATTGGTTGGGTGACGGCGAATTAGATTGTGCCGATCAACAATTTGGTGCAGATTTATCCTGTCATAATAACGATGGTGGTGACTGTGGACCTATTGACGAATTTGTTCTTGGATGTACCAATCCTTTGGCTTCCAACTACAATCCTCTCGCAACACTAGACAACAACTCTTGTGATGGAGATGTGCCTGGGTGTATGAATGAAGCCGCTTGTAATTATACTCAAACAGCTACTCTAAATGACAACTCTTGTGTGTTTGCACCAGAGGGAATGAATTGTGATGATTTAAGTGCTTATGAAATATCGCAGTTTGGACTTTTATCTAATACAGATTATCTACTTAAGGAAGGTTTATGTGGTTTGGAAAGCTACATTTTGGCAGCGAATGACTTTTATGTTGCAGGAGTAGATTATGGAGAGATAATTGCCCAAGATGAAATGTATTTCTCTTTTGAGCACGTGAGTTCAACTACGGAACAATCTCCTATACTTTTTGGAGATACGGTTTACCTAAAGACGAACGAACTTTACTTGTCTTCTAACACAAATCTTGTTTCCTTAAATACAGATCTTACAAAGGCCATTAAAATTGTTATTTCGCCTAAAATTGAAGCCTATCTTCAAATACAGTTAACCAACTTTGATAAGTTTAATATCGTTGGTTTATTTGGAGACAATGAAACACCTAAATATTTAGCAAAGGGCACGTCAAATGATCTGTATTATTGGTCAGATGACTATAACTTTGGGTCTTTTAGAGCCTCAAATTACTTGGATTATTCGGAAGTTACTTGTGGTTGTACCAATCCTATAGCGTTAAATTACAATGCACTGGCAACAGAAAACGACAACAGTTGTGCTATAGAAGGGTGTATGGATCCTTACAACGATTTATTTAATCCAATCGCAAACATATCGGGCTCATGTGATGTTATCGTTCCTGGATGTATTTACGATTGGGCTTACAATTACAATGTGAATGCAAATCAAGACGATAATTCATGTGTTACGATCATTTATGGATGTGTTGATGCTAATTACTTCGACAATGATACAACGGCGAATACGAACGATGGCTCTTGCGAAGATTTAATTGTACCTGGCTGTACAGATTCGACCTTTATCGAATACTGGATTTACTATCCAGGAAACATGTCCATTAATTTACCTAATCAAGTTGCAAATATTGAAAACAATTCTTGTTCTACACCAATACAGTTAGGTTGTACAAATACCAATTATGTTGATTTTAATGAAAATACAAATGTAAAAGACGATTCTTTGTGTATAACTCTAAAATCATATGGGTGTATCGATTCAAGTTACTTGGAGTTTGACGCTTTGGCAAATACAGAAAATGGAACCTGTGAAATCCCTAGAGTTTATGGGTGTACCGACACACTGTATTTAGACTTTGACACCCTTGCCAATTACAATGAAGGTCACTGTCTTACACTTATCGTAGTAGGCTGTATGGACGATGATTTTACGGAGTACAGTAGTATCAACTCTGTGTCTGATTCGAGTACTTGTATAACTCCAGTTGTTTTTGGTTGTACCGATGAGATGTTTGTGGAGTTTAGCGCCTTGGCAAATACAGACAACGGTACTTGCTCCACCTATTTGGTAGTTGGTTGTGGAAATCCTTCCGCTTTGAACTATGTTTTAGGGGTAACAAACAATGACAACTCTCTATGTGTTTTTGAAGAAACTG
Organism: Flavobacteriales bacterium; assembly: GCA_028110365.1. Classification (GTDB taxonomy): domain Bacteria; phylum Bacteroidota; class Bacteroidia; order Flavobacteriales; family UBA7430; genus UBA6772. The sequence goes on along the minus strand of JAOGVT010000019.1, from coordinate 16,316 downwards.
AGGGCTGTACTGATGACGATGCATTCAATTACGATGCTCTTGCTTACCTAGAAGACGGAACTTGTATCGATGTTGTTTTAGGTTGTATGTATTTAGATGCATTCAATTATGATTCAAATGCCAATACTGATGATGGCAGCTGTGTTCTTGTTTATACCGGATGTTTAGATTCTACCATGTTTAATTACGATCCGGAAGTAAATACGGACGATGGCTCTTGTTACCCAATTGTTCTTGGATGTATGGATTCAACTATGTTTAATTACGATCTCATAGCCAATACATACAACAATTCTTGTGTGCCTTTTGTAGAAGGATGTCTTTTGGCTGAGATGTTTAATTACGATGAAGAAGCCAACACCAGTGACAACTCTTGTATTCCAAAAGTTTTTGGATGTATGGATACTTTGTATGTTGAGTATAACGCACAAGCTAACACGGACAATGCTACTTGTACTACTTTAGTTGTAGAAGGATGTACAGACAGTTTGTATCTTGAATACGATGAACTCTCCAATACTAATGATGGTTCTTGTGTTGTTTTGAAGATTAATGGGTGTACTGACAATTTGTATGTAGAATTTGATGCTACAGCAAACTTTGATAACGGATCCTGTGATGTTCTTATCATTCTTGGATGTACGGATGATTCGATGCTTAATTTCGATGAGAATGCCAATACAGAAGATGGGTCATGCTATATGTTAGTAGAAGGTTGTATGGATCCTGCTTACCTTGAATACAACAGTTTGGCAAATTTTGACAATCAAACTTGTTCGGAACTTGCAGTTGAAGGATGTATGGATTCAAATTATATTGAATACAATTCAGAAGCGAATCTAGACGATGATTCATGTATCAATACGATAATTTTTGGATGTTTGGATAATTTGTATGTAGAATACAATCCACAAGCAAATAGTTCTGATAGTTCATGTGAAGTACCGGTTGTTTTAGGTTGTACGGACCCAACTATGTATAATTATTATCAATTTGCAAATACAGACAACGGTACTTGTTTTAGCTTATCAGACTTTACACTAAACCCTCAAGACTATCAATTCAATATGTCAATAACAGCACAGATTGAGTATTCTCAAGGGCTGTTTTCAACCAATACAAACGATTCGATTATTTTAATAAGCTCTGTTACTGGTCAAGTAAGCGGATTTGCGAATATGGAATTGGTTCCCTTCGGCGTAAACACTTACTATGCCTTTATTACGGCATATTCTAACCATCTGTCCGACGAATTAATTGTTTACGTAACTTCCTCTTATCTCGAAGGCAATTCTGCAATTGTTGATACCTTGAATTTTATTCCGAACTCAATGCTTGGGTCTATTTCCAGTCCATGGGTGTTCTCCTTAGACAATTCTTCTGAAAACTTTGGATGTACAAATTCAAATGCATCCAATTACAACAGCGATGCCTTGATCAATGACGGCTCCTGTATTATTTTAGGTTGTTCAAATCCGAGTTTTATTGAATACAGTGCTGAAGTAACCCATGACAACGGATCTTGTAGCTCGAGCTGGCAGTCGGCCTACGATTCTCAATTAATTGAGCTCAACACGATAAATAATTCGCTCTTAGAAGCCAATTCGACCATCTCTAATCTTGAAGATTCATTGGTGAATACGCTTTCAAATGCAAATGAAAATCTAATTTTGATCGATAATTTACAAGTGCAAATCCTCAATTTAGAATCTTCTGGTGGAACAGAATCTTCTTTAGTTGATTATTTCATTCACCTCCCAGAAGGTTGGAGTTTCTTCGGATACAATTGCTTCGATTCTATTGATCTAAGTTTAGCATTTGAAGAGGTTGCCGAAAAGGTTATTATTATAAAAGATCAAAACGGGGAGGTATATCTTCCAGAATTTAATTTTAATAGTATTGGCGATTTATTTTATGCTGAAGGATATCAAATTAAAACCTATGAAGAAATTACAGAATTTCAATTTTGCAAAGTATTAATTTCTGAGGAGTAATGCTCCTCAGAAATTAGCTGTATTATTTATGAATCTATTACACCGTATAAATATTGACCTACTATAACAACCTACTATTGCTGGCTTTTATTCTCCCAATGCTTCTTCATGGACAAGAAGTAGATTGGGAGACATCGCCCAGTGCTTATGAATATTCTATGTCGATTACCTGCGTTGTTGTCAATCAAGATTCTGAATATACTACGGATGATGTTTTAATAGGTGTTTTTGCTTCTGATGAAACTTGTGTTGGTTCAGGCGCTACAAACACTTATTTTCCACCTATTTCTGCAAACTTAGGCTTTGTAACCGTTTTTGGTAACCAACTTCAAGAAAATTACACCCTAAAGGTACTTATTGGTGAAGTCGTTTACCCCGCAGGAAATTTAGCTTTTGAGGCGAATGGTATTTTAGGTACTTTTGATGCTCCACTTGTCATTACACCTTCTTTTGCGGGTTGTACAAATGAATTGGCTTTAAATTACAATCCAGTAGCTTTAGAGGACGATGGGTCTTGTGTTTTAATAAATGAAGGCTGTACAGATCAAGATGCTTTTAATTACGAACCCAACGCTAATACCAACGACGGTTCTTGTATTCCTAAATACTTTGGTTGCTACAATAGTAATTATTTAGAGTTTAATGAAAATGCTAATTCTGGAGTTCAAGAAGACTATTGCCTTACCGAAATTAGTTATGGTTGTGTGAACGATTGTTATGTTGAATACGATTCTTTGGCAAATATTGACAATGGCAGTTGTGTTACTTCATGGAAAGCGGCTTATATAAGCGCTGTAACAAATGCTCAAGAAGTAAATGTAATTCTGCAAATTGATTTGGTTGAAAGCTGGAATATTATCGGCTTTACAAAACCTGAATCGATAGATGCAGCAACGGCATTCGATTGTATCCTAGATGAACTCATTGTAGTGAAAGACAACTCAGGCAGCATATTTTTACCTTCCTATTCTTTTAATGGCATCGGATACCTTATTCCTGGTATGGGTTATCAAATTAAAATTACCGATTCGATTAGTAGTTTTAGTTTTTGTGACTGATGTATTTTACCTAATGTTTTTTGGTTCTGTGCTGCGCTCTTTCGCATTAATTTAACCAACCTCTAAAAATTCAATTTGAATTAGAGAGGTATGCGTAAATGAAATGTGCTTTTTGAAATAGGGTTTCTCAGAATCCACGATTTGATGTTTTTAATACTACGGATCAATCTATTTCTGCTTGAGTTTCCTGTGCATATTCAAACATTATTTTTCCTCTTAAGCATAGAAGCCTCAATCAAGGGAGCCTATTTAAATATGCATCTCTAAATAGTGGAATGTTTTACCTTAATACCCTCAAGTCTTTACCAACTCTTCAATGTCACGATAGGAGCGCGCAAATCGAAACTAATTAAACAGCTAGCAGAATTATTCATTTTGGTTAGCTGTGGTGCTTGAATATCGGAATAATTTTAATAAAATTTGATGATTCTATATTTGGTGTATTAATTCGACAGAACCCAGAACCTCTTTTGTAGTTTTATTTGCTTACAAGTCACACTATAGTTATGTATTATTCCATTATAAGACTTCGTGTTTCCTTGAAATTTTCGCCTTTTATATGGAGCAGATACATACTATTAGAGTCTGTCTGCACCGGGAGAACGATTCTTTGGTTTTCAACGGTAGCAGTTTTCAAAATTAGCTTTCCAAGAATATTGTAGATCTCAAGGTCTACATATTCATTAGCCGGTAATCCGGTGATAAAGAATTCACCAGATGTAGGGTTGGGGTACAAGCGAATATTTTTGCTTATGAATTCTTTATTCACTAAACTCGACGTTAATTCACCAAAGGCCTGAATCTCAAATAATGAATGTCCCCATTGAGTAGCTCTTTGAAGACCTTCAACTCGTATATATCTTGCATTAATTTCTGGGTAAAACAGGTCATTTCCACCGTTGGCATTTGTATCATGGACAATCTGAATCCAATTTGCATTGTCTTCTGACACTTCTAGTGTGTATTCCGATGAATAAGCTGATTCCCATGCCAAAGCAATCACGTCTAAATGATAAAGTTCAAGCAGATCAACAATAATGTATTGCGGATTTGAAAATTGCGAACTCCAACGTGTGCTGAAGTTTCCGTCAACTGCATTTTCTGCCGGGTGTTCAAAACTTTCAATTGAGGAAGCACTTACAGGTTTTTGGTAGCAAAGATTCGTACTAATTTGTTCTGTAGTATCAGCAACTAGCAGGCTTGTCGAAAGCGCGTTATTAGATTCGATATGTTCTGTTATTTCAGCATTGCTGTCAATTGTGGCAGTAACTGTATAGCTAATATTCTCTGTGGGGACCCATAATGGAGTTTCAGAAACCCCTTGATTAGCACCTACTAAAATTGCTCCTCCTACAAATAGTGTATCATCAATAGTTGTATTGGAACTAACTTCAGATCCGTTTACCTCAAACATAAGTTTTACGGACGTCCCGGGCATCATATCCTGAGTACCCTGGTTTTTCACCAAAGCAAGGAATAAAACAGAGTCGCCCATTGAAGGGTATCTAGGGAAACTAAATATACGAGTGATCTCCAGATCCGGAGCGGCTGTGCCTGTGGTAATTGTAAAAGGCACAGATTCAGTGAGCACGTCTGAGGATCCGCCTGCGTGGGCTATATAATCTCCGATGGCAATTTCGTATCCATCGTTTTCTGGGTTAAAATAATAGAGTTCGTTTGCAGTTAAAGTGAATGTGACTGTTTTTGTTTCACCGGCTTGGAGTGCTATTTTCTCGAAGCCTTTAAGTTCTTTTTTTGGCATCCATAGGGACGCAGCATTGTTTTCCAGATACAATTGAACAACTTCTTCGCCGGCTAATGTTCCTGTATTTTGTACATCCACACTTACCGATATTGGTGTTCCTGCAGTAAAGGTGGATGAAGCTATTTGAATGTTATTGTAGGCAAATGTGGTATAGCTTAGTCCGTGTCCAAATGCAAATTGGGGTGTTATGCCAAGTTCATCGTAATAGCGGTATCCACCGTTGTAATCGTCCGAAAAATCATCATTCCACAACGGCATTTGGGCGTCGTTTACCGGCATGGTAACCGGAAGTTTTCCGCTTGGATTGTAAGCTCCGTAGATCACATCCGCAATTGCATTTCCTCCTTCCATTCCGGGGTAAAAAGCATACAGAAATCCTTTGATATCAGCTATGGCATTAGGAACGGCACAAATTCCTCCACTTTTAATTACTACGATTACGTTTGGATTTACTTTTGCCAGTTCTTTAATTAGTTCTTGTTGCATTCCGGGTAATTCTACTGATCCACCTGTCCGATCCACCGGTCCGGGATGGTAGTTTTCGCCCTCTTGAGTCTGATCCAAACCACCAACAAAAATCACGTAGTCTGAAGAACTTGCAATGGCTCTTGCTGCCGCGAATCCTGAGGTATCTGAATTGTTAATTTGACAACCCATTGCATATTGGATCTGTTCTTCGGGTATTTTGTTTTGAATTCCCTGATAGGGTGAAATCGCATAGGGCGGGTCTACCCAGCTGCTACCAAATCCATCGAGTTGTGCTACTTTAGCATTTGGACCAACTATGGCCACGGTTTTCGTTGGGTCTGTGATCGGGAGTATGTTAGCTTCATTTTTGAGTAAGACGATAGCTTCACGACCTGCTTCTAATGCCACTTGCTGATGCTCCGGAGTGTTTGCTCCAACAAAGGGATTTCCTTCAGGGAAATTGTCCATCATTCCTGAGAGGTATTTTACCCTCAACACTCTTCGTATTGATTTATCCAGATCGGCATCAGTAATCTCTCCTGAGTTGTAGAGGTTTAGGAGATTGTTTTGATATTGTGAGGGTTGGCCTGATACAACCATTTCTAGATCGCATCCTGCTTTTAGGGCTTTTTTAGCGTCAAAAACCGATCCCCAGTCAGAAATCACATAAAATGGGAAACCCCATCGGTCGCGAAGTACATGCGTAAGTAAATCGCTGTTTTCGGCACATTTATCGCCATCAATACGGTTGTATGCATTCATTAAGGAAAGCGCTCCGGCGTCTTGTATTACCCGACGAAAGTTGTATCCATAATGTTCCATCATTTGGCGGTAAGACATGTTATGATTTACCTGGTGTCTGTTTGCCTGCTTATTAACGCCATTGAAATGTTTAATGGTTGCAATGGTTGGGTTTTCTTGTATTCCTTTGATCAGATCTATGTTTATGTGCGCACAGAGAAAGGGATCTTCTCCACCTGTTTCGGGGCTTCTACCGTTTCTCGGGTCGCGGCAGAGGTCAAGTGCTGGTCCGAGTTGCTGGTGTTTTCCATACGCATGAAACTCTTTTCCCATAACGCGTCCAACCTCATGGGCTAGCTCGCGATTCCATGAGGCTGCAATTGCAATTCCAGTCGGCAATGCTGTAGCATCAACAAATCGAACACCGTGAGGACCATCAGATACCGTAAATCCAGGAATGTTAAGTTCGGTGTTGTCTTCTGTAGACCACATGTCTTGACCATGGAGTTGTTTGATCTTTTCAGACAAAGACATAGCGTCTATTTTCTCTTGGATGATTTGCTCAAGAGGGTTTTGAGCGATGCTGGAAAATCCGATCAGTAAAAGGGTGCTGAGGATTAATTTTATTCTATTGAATTTATACATGGGGAAAATTGGTTTGCAATTGCGAGACATTCATAAGGCAGATGGATCTGTTAAATTTGCACCTACTTTTTAAGAATGACTCGATATTGGTTCAGTTCTACGTTTTTTAGTTAAAGAGGCGACTCTATAGACTAGTAGAATTCTCATGATTAATGCTTTCTCAAAACTACTTTAATAGGGCTACAATAACAATAGGTAGCTTGTAAAAAGTGGATTATTAAAAGTAAGTTGTTGATGTAGGAAATTGATTTACAAGGTTTTAGTTAAAAAATAGAAAGTTAAATCAGTGGGTTTTAAATCAAATTATGGAGCCAAATAGTCGTGTGTTTAATACCCTAATGTGTAGATCATTTATCCTAAAACACATCTGTTAGATGGTTTTTATCATCTTTTCAAAATTTTCTTTATCAATTGATGATTTATTAATTGCGGCTCTGTAATTGTATATTGTATTTACAGAATATCTTAAGATTTTTGCGATTCTTGAGCTGTTTGTAATACTTAATTTAATGAGTGCCAGGATTCGTAATTCAGTATTTAGAGTAGTTATATCTGCTAGTTCAATTTGTTTTTCCGGTTTTAACAGCTTGTTTACTTCGGTCACAAAATTTGGGTAAATATGTAAAAATGAACGGTCAAAGTTTTTGTTGAATATTTGAAGTTCTTCATCTATAAACTGTTTTGATTCAGCTAGTTTTAGTAGTGCATCCGTTTGGTTTGAGTTCACATATTTTCGAACCAATTTTCTGTACACATCTAATTTCGAAATATATTCAGAATAGAGATTTAAAAAGTTTCCTATATAATGCACTTTAATTTTATCTACCTCTGAAAGCTCTAGATATAATTTTTTTAGATCTTCATTGGAATTATTTAGCCTAGTATTAAACTCCTTGAGTTTTTTATTTGCTTTTCTCAATTTATTTCTAGTGACAGAAACGTTCTTAATTTGTTTAAGAATATAAAATACAGCTACTAATAATAAACTCGCCAAAATGCTTATAAAAAGGAGTGAATTCTGCAGTTTATTTTTCTGTTTTGCATTTTTCTGCTCATAAGCTTTTGTAATTAAAGGCATACTTTTAGCGATATAAACAAATCGTATTTGAGAGCTGTAAAACTTAGCATCATCGTAAGAAAAATTTATATATCTATGTGCTCTGTCAACATCCCCTTCTGCAAACAAGATCATTGCCAAAATACCCATTGAGGCATTATCCTTCACAGCGGCTTGAATATCTGATATAGCTGAAAGAATTAAATATTCTTTTTGTTTTGCAAATTCGCCATTCCATTCATACAATAAAGATCTCTCAAACGTAACTAATGCAAATTCTCTGGAACCCTTATCAATATTTTCCAGCCTTTGCGTATTAATTTCTAATGCCTCTGCTATGTTATGGCTATCTCTGTACTGCTTTTCTTTAAGTCTTAAAGATTCTTGTGTGTTTGGCTTTAACCGAGTGTATAATGAATCTTGATAGGCTGTATAAAGTTCAGTATAATTTAACTTACTTCTTTTAATAATCGTATTATATGCCAAACCTACAAAAGCCTCTTTGTGCGCAATAAAATAATTGTTAATCAACGATTCTGAAAGAGCGTTTCGGTCTATCTCTTTTAAAACGTCAACAGATTCTTTAAATCGACCAGAACCAACTAAAAGCTGACCCATTTTAATTTTGGCTTGATTTACTAATAGATTATCATTAAGTCTTTCTGCTATTTGTATATTTTCTTCAATGTATTTAAGTGCATTATCAAAATTGTAAAACTCGTACGCTTCGTAAATCTCATTGTAAATTTTGTATACCTTTTTTAGATCACTTGTTTGGTTCCTTTTTTCAAGTAATATTTTTATGCGTTTTTCTTTTTGTAAGTCATAAATCCTATGATTGTCCATAGTAGCTTCAAGCTCAATTAACAACGAATCAAGGTTTTGTTTGCAGATGCCTCCCTGCGAAATAAGTAATAATAAAATGAAGATGATTAGTCTCAAATCGGAATTTTAGATGAAATAGAATAGGACTGTAAACTTAATACAAAAATTTAATTCCATTTTAAAATTGTAGAGGATAAGATAGGTTAAGTCTCATTAATTTATTTATAACCCTTCAAAAGCGGCTCAAACGAGAACCTAAATAGGGAACCCTACAGTACAACTTACTAGTTTACTGAGTTGTATTATTTTTATTCTTTTTTACATCTGTTTCAGATAGTAGAAAATTAAATTTATTAGAATACTTTTGAACTAATTTTCAATTTAATCTTAAAAAAATTAGTTTTTAATTATGAATAAAGACTTCAAACTTCTTCCTCTATTTTTACTATTCTTCATTAGTTTAAATTCTTGTAATGAAAATAAAAATTTACATTTTGAACTAAAACAAGGGGATTTACTATTTCAAAATACTGGGTCAGATAAGATTGATAATGCAATTAAATCAGTAACAGCAACATCACTTTCTAAAAGTTATTCGCATGTTGGTATGGCAATGCAAAAAGAGGATAAGTGGTTTGTTATAGAGGCTATTCCAAAAAAAGGGGTAACGCTTACACCCCTTGACCAGTTTCTTAATAGAAACAAAACTAAATTCAATAAATATCAAACTACTGTTGCCAGATTAGAGGGCAACTATAATACCTATATTTATGATGCTATTACTTTTGGCCTGGAGAGAATTAATTCTCCTTATGATGAGGTTTTTGCTTGGGATGATAGTTCTTATTACTGCTCGGAGTTAGTGTATAAAATGTTTTCATCCCAACGTTTAGCCAAAGACTCTATGCCTTTTAATACCAATCCTATGACATTTAACGACAGTACAGGCAAACCTATGCTAAGTTGGGTAAATTACTACCAGCAGATTAATCATGAAATTCCTGAGGGAAGAATAGGGACAAATCCAAACTTAATTGCCAGTAGTCCTCACCTAAAATTTATTCATGATTATGATAATTAAATATTTTATATCCTTCCAAAACCGGTTCGAACGAGAACCAACAAGGGGCGACTCATACATCAGGTTATTTTTTAAAATAAATGACCTTTTTTAATTTATTTATAATTCAAATCTAAATAATCTATATTTGATAAAATTAATAAGTTTTAAATCCATCAATTTTTTTATGAAAAAAACCCTCCTATTATTGCATTTTTTTGTGTTCATGAACGCAATCTGCTTTGCTTCCTTTCCTATTACTAAAGATGTTCCTTCAAATTTATCAGCTAAAACTAGCTTTCAAATGGTCGAAAAGCCAGCTCAAGATGAACTATTTGTAGAATGGTCTTCAGCCGAAAGAGACGGTGCCCTCTTGTTTAAAATATTAAAATATATTATCTTAATTTACTTATCCTTAGTTATAATATTAGGCTTATTTCTACTACTATCAGGGGGTGGTTTGGTAATAATGTAGTTTGAAAGGCTTTTTTCGCATTAATTTAAGCATTGACCTCAAGAGTCAATTCTTCGAACTTTTTGAGGGATATTGAAATGTTTATTTGAACTATAAATCTTATAACTTATTTAAATCTCTGAAGAAATTAGCTGAATTTGGTTCGAGCCCTAAGAGGGGAGCCTTATAGGTAAGGTTATTTTTAAAATAATTTGCCATTTTTTTAGTATCTTTAATTATTAATTAATATGACCTCCCCCCACAAAATGAAAAACTTTATCGGATTATTAACTGTTTCCTTTTTAATTTACTTTAGTGCAAATGCACAAGACAAAAAAATTCTAATATATATTGGCTCTTCGGGCCAATATCCAACACAATCTGAATTAGCACTACAGCTATATCAAGAATCAAATCCTATATCATTTCAAGTAACAAGCCAAGAGCTTTTTTGTGGGGCAGTTACAGAAACAATTTCCTCATTTGACGTTGTGATTTTTGACGGAACTTCCAATATCCAAGACTGTAATTGGATTGATGTTATTAATCAACTAGATTATTTTATGAGAGAAGCAGGGGGGGAAGTTATCTTTATGCCAAATTCTATTTTAGATGATGAGGGAAATATTACGGTAGATCAGTATAATACTCAATCAAATATAAATTTTATTTTATCTGAAGGGAATGTCGGAGGGGTTTCGTGGTTTGAAGGTATTACAGTAACTGATTATATAGACGTTCCACCTTTTCCACAACATGGGATTTCAATGTATAATTCTAATTGTGGGATAGATTTATTTTTTTATAATAGCCCTTATGATGCATTTCAAGGCGAAGGTGTTGGAATATTTCAAAGTGTATATGATTATCCTTCTGGTGATATAGGGAGTTGTGAGACAATGTTTTATACTCCAATGTGGTATGAAATTTCCCAAACTGATTTAGATGATGATAATTTTTTCTCAATTTTTGAGTTTGGAGGTGATGCAGTTACTCAATATTCTAATTTCCCAAACTTATTAAATGTAGATAATATTCAAATTGCATTTGGAAAACAAATTGGTAACGGAAATGTAATATTTTTTGGTGATGCTGAACCAGCATGGAATAATGGTTCACCAAACTATAATGGAGCTATTAACTTATTAGGTAATATTATCACTTTAAACGTAGATGGGTTTCAAATGGGCTGCATTGATGAGACTGCTTATAATTATAGTGAAGATGCAGATATGGATGACGGTTCTTGCTACTCCATCATTCTAGGTTGTACTGATTCCATAGCATATAACTTTGTAACTCCAACTGGTGATAATCTAATTGATATTAATACAGATGACGGTTCATGCATGTCTTATGAAGAATTTTTAATTGATAGTTTGCAACTAGCTTTAGCTGTATTCGAAACCGTTGAAGAAGCACAAGATTACTCTTTGAGTTTAGATGGAGATGATGATTATATAGATATTGGACAGTCCGATATTTTTGAATTCGATAGTTCAAGTTTTTCAGTCTCGATAAACTTCAAATCTTTATCATATGATGATTCTAGAATAATAGGTAACTATAATGGTAATGGACAGTATCCAACTTGGAATATTGGAGTAAGTAGACCTTCAGGTGGCTTAGGACATCTCTATCTTGATTTAAGATCGCCAGGTATTGAATTTTATGGTAACATAGATGTTTGTGATGGCCTTTGGCATAATATTTTATTAGTAAGAAATGGAAATAATTTTTCAGTATTTGTTGATGGGGTTACTGATATAAATTCAAATCATATTTTAGATGATAATGACCTCACAGATAATACAAATATCATCATAGGAAAAGCAAATGTAATTGAGCAAGAATTCCTAAATGCTAAAATTAATAATCTACTTATTTTCAATAAACCGTTGAACTCCGATTATATCGAATCACTTCAAGTTTGCCCACCAACTGGCCAAGAAGAAGGTCTGGTTGGCTATTGGAAGTTTAACGAAGGCTCCGGAGATACAGTTTATGATATAAGTGGAAATGGAAACCATGGATCTATAAACGGAGCAATGTTCAGTGAAGATGTTCCCGAAAGTTATAATGGTTGTACTGATGTAAATGCATTAAACTTCGATGAAAGTGCATTATGCGACAATGGTTCTTGTGTATTTGGAGATGATGTAGTTTCTAACTTAGAAGAAGAACTTTCAGTTTTCGAAACTGTTGAGGAAGAACAAGATTATTCTATGAGTTTTGATGGGTTAGACGATTATGTCGAGACGTCCTATTTAGGGATTTCGGAATCTAATAAAAGATCAATTTCAGTTAGTGCTAGTAATGGCTATGGATGTCTTTTTTCTTATGGAGGCGAAAATGATCTAAATGGTTTAAAAGATGCATTTTTATGCTTGTTAAATGAACATAATAATTCCATTGAGATTAATATTGATTATTCAACGTATCAATTCCAATTAGATGAACTTTTAAATTGGAACAATTTCACAATTTTATTACCCAACAATTCAAATTCACTTTCTGATTTACTAGTATATCAAAATGGTAATTTATTAGAATTTTTAGGAGGTAACGATGGTGTAATAAATACTGTATTAGAAGTGCCTATTAATATTGGAAGAAACTATAGAAACCAAAATTATTATTCTGGCACAATAAACAATTTAATTATTTGGGATGCAGTATTGTCACAAGAACAAATCCAATCTTACATGAGCTGCCCTCCAACAGGAACAGAATCAGGTTTAGTTGGGTTTTGGAATTTTAACCAGGGCTCAGGAGATACAGTTTATGATATAAGTGGAAACGGTAATCACGGGATAATATATGGAGGAGCTGAATTCAGCGAAGATGTTCCAGAAAGTTATAAAGGCTGTACAGACGAAAATGCTTTAAACTTTGATGAAAGTGCTTTATGCGATAATGGTTCATGTGTTTATGGAGAAGAGTTAGTCGCTAGTTTGGAAGATGAAAATTCCGATTTAGAAGATAGTTTCAATCAAACAGTTTCTGCTTTAAATAATGACTTAGATAGTACGAACTCTACTTTAAACGAAGTTATTGACACATGGCAGTCTAGTATTGATTTAACCAATGCTACTTTAGATGAAGTTTCACAGATGAACCAAACCATAGCTAGTTTTACCACTTTGATTGACTTGCAAGAAGGTTGGAACATGATTGGTTATGGCTGTCCTGAATCTGTAAATATTGAACAAGGAATGTCAATGTACACTGATTTAGTACTCTTAATAAAAGACAACAACGGATCGGTTTATCTTCCGGAATTTAATTTCAATGGAATAGGAGACTTTACTCCGGGTTACGGATATCAATTAAAGGTAAGTGAACCTATAGAAGATTTTGGTTTGTGTGGAGATTATACCACCACTGAAAGTCCTGAGATAACAGACATAGAAACAGACAATGCACAGATGCAGAATGACATAAACTGTTTAACAGGGAATCCACAAATAGGAGATCACTGTTATGGAGGAATCGTATTTTATGTTGAGGAAGGAGAAGAAGGGAGCTATGGGTTGGTTGCTGCATTGGAAGATTTAGAAGAGACCTATGAGTGGGGTTGTAGTGATATATCCTTATCAGGTTCTAATGAGATTATTATTGGTGCTGGTTATCAGAATACAATGGATATTTTAAGTGAAAATTGTCAAACTTTAAATGGGGGTATTACAGCTGCGTCTGCTTCAAATGAATATTTTGTAGATAGTTATTCGGATTGGTATTTACCATCCAAAGAAGAGCTTTTAGAAATGTCTATACTAGATGGTTTTGAAAATACCTGGTATTGGTCATCAACAGAATATAGTGAAACGACAAGTTATGAGTCAACACTTTCTATTCAGATAAATCCAATTATTGGATCTGACAACGGTGAGTGGAAATATAGTTTTTCAAAAGTCCGTCCAATCCGATCCTTCGGAAATTGGACAATGGGTTGTATGGATGAAACTGCTTGCAACTTTACCCCTGAAGCTAATATGGCAGATGGAAGTTGTGAGTATGCTCAAGAGGGATATGACTGTGATGGATTCATTTTAATTACACAAGCAAATATAAATGAGGCAGTTGATGCTTGGCTTATAGATTCAGTTTCAACATCAGAATTGTACGATCATATATCTAATTGGAATGTCTCGAATGTTACTGATATGAGTTATATGTTTGAAGGAGCTTCTTTATTTAATAGCGATATATCCAGTTGGGATGTCTCGAATGTTACTGATATGAAATATATGTTTCGTGGTGTGACAAATTTTGATGGAGATATATCAAATTGGGATGTCTCTAGTGTTACTGATATGAATTATATGTTTCGTGATGCGACAAATTTTGATGGAGATATATCAACATGGGATGTCTCTAGTGTTACTGATATGAATCATATGTTTGCTGTCACTTCTAATTTTAATAGCGACTTATCAAATTGGGATGTCTCTAATGTTCTTAACATGCATTCTATGTTTGGTGATGCTTATGGCTTTAATCAAGATTTATCAAGCTGGGACGTCTCAAGTGTCATAAATATGCCACATATGTTTAATAATGCTACTAGTTTTAATCAAGACCTCTCAAATTGGGATATTTCTAGTGTGACAGATATGACTTGGATGTTTATTAATGCGACAAGTTTATCGGAAGAAAACAAATGTGCAATTCAACAATCATTTTCTAGTAATGAAAATTGGCCTTATGAATGGGAATGCCCTTCATATCAAGTAGGCGACTTAGCCGAAGGTGGAATCGTATTCTATGTTGACGAAACAGGAGAGCACGGACTGGTTGCTGCGACGGAGGATATAGAAGGGACTTATGAGTGGGGTTGTTATGGAACAGATATATCAGGAGCAGATGGACTAGCTGTAGGAACAGGTTATCAGAACACCTTAGATATAGTATCAGGATGCTCAGAAACACCTATAGCAGCAAGTGAAGCCTTAGCTTACGAATCGGAGGTCTACAGCGACTGGTACTTACCATCAAAAGATGAACTTTTAGAAATTTATAATACCATAGGGCTTGCGGGTCCAGACGGCGATATAGGAGGTTTCGGATACGGATGGTATTGGTCTTCATCGGAGCTCTATTATGACCGCGCGTGGGGCGTCTATTTCTATCAGGGTTTAACTTGGGAAAATAAGACCGGTACAAAGAAAGTTCGTGTTATTCGCGCTTTTTAACAATTTACTCCCCTGCCTGCGGCTGGCAGGCTAACCTATTTAACGCATGCCGCGAAGTGGTCGAATTCTAATTTAATGAAAGCCACTCTACTAAGAGTGGCTTTTTCATTCCCTAAAATTTTTGAGATCTTTCCAAAAGCGGTTCGAACGAGAACCAACAAGGGGAGCCTTAAAGTTTAGGTTATTTTTAAAAATAAATGACCTTTTTTAATTCTGTTTTGAACAAATTAGGTTCATGTGCTAGCCGTTTAACACATTTTTTTTATTCTTAAAACTAAAAATTACGGAAGAGAGTAAGGGCTAGGTATTTGATTTAGATCAATCATTAAATACCACATTGAAAGGCAAGCCAAAATAAAAACGCCAATAAATACATCTTTCAACTTATCATCAATATTATATTTTTCATTGACAACACTCTTGTAAAGTCGAAATAAATGTAAAGGTGTTAATAGAAATAGGGCGATAGTGACACTCCATGTAATCAAAAAATTTGCATATGGCCAATGCATTATCTTAAACGTTACACCTAGCATCACTGTACCAAAAAAGAAACAACAAATAGAATTAAATATTTTCCCTTTATTTAAAAGTTTATAAATAATTGCAGGAATGAATACTATCGAAAATGATAGATTACCGGCGAAAAATAGTGCTATTGCACCTTTAAAGTGAAAAGCTTTTAACATGCACCCAGTAAAAATCATAATTGCTGATATAATTCCAATTTTAGAGTTTATTTTATTCATAGCTGTTGAAATTTAGTGATATAAATATAACATAAATTAAAATGTATTTGTTTATCAAAACTAAGACTCTATTCATCCCCTAAACTTTCTCAAATCAATCCAAAAGCGGTTCGAACGATAACCTACGAGGGGAGCCTTAAAGTTTAGGTTATTTTAAAAAATGCATTTTTTAAATTTAAATTATTAATGAGTCCGAATCTTTACCTCATCCGTTCCTTCTAATTCTGACTAAATCCGATATTTCATTTTTACTTAAAACGCTTAAAGTCTCGATTAGACCCCTAAACCAACTTTTTCATTTACAC
>JAOGVT010000018.1:0-23198 GCA_028110365.1 Flavobacteriales bacterium | reverse complement strand
AAGGGTGAGCGCTATTGTAGTTTAACAAAACTTGAATCCATGGCAAAACGGATTTAGGACAATCAGCTAGGATAAGCTCCTTAGATGGAAAAGAGTGATTTAATCTTTGTATTTTCTGCTTGAGTTTTAAAAGCGTTTCAGCGTGCCCCGAAGTCTGAAAAGCGGGGTGTTGCCATACTTTAAAAAGGTCTTTAAAGTAAAACTTTTCTTGAGCAGCACTTAACTTTTCTCTATTCAAATGCAGTTGAAAAAAGGCATCAAAAAAGGCATACATGTTTAAGTTCTTTAAAGAATTACCCATAGTAATATTTAACATATCAACAGAACTAGGTAAAAACTCTAAAACAGGTAACAGCAAATTTTCATCTGCCAAAACCAAGGCAAGGTCCTTTAACTCTTGGTTTTTAATTTTATGCTTATTTATTAAAGAGGCTGCTAACTGAGCTTGAGCAACTCCTTTTGGTACTCCAATTACATTTATTTCTTTGGGCTTGATTAAATCACTACACACCCAATTAAAGGGTCTACTTTCAAACTCTGGCCACTGCTTGTGTTTTCGGAGATACCTTCCAGCTTCTTGCTTTGGATCATTAAGATAATACGTGTCTGCATCCCAAAACACTTCTGCTACTCCCTCTGCAATTAAGGTTCTCATAATGTGTTCTTCGCAAGGATTCATTGCATTAAAGCCAACATAACATACAGAGCCTTTGGTTGGTTTTTGGCTCACCATCCAGCTAGAAATACCCTCTGAGGCTTTGCGGTAGGCCATCCCCTGGAAGGCTGTATTTTGGGCTTCTAAGTTTTTAGTAAATTCGCTAAAAAGCAAACCCATTAACTCCCAAAAACGTAAATACTTTTTTACAACTTCGCTGGGTTCACCATTTAAGGGTGTCCAAGATTCAATTTTTTTTGCTTGATGTAAGTAATCGAACAGTTTACTGGGCTTGTCCAAATAAGCCGAAATATCATTAAAATCGGTTAGTAACATAGGTGCCCACTTCAAAAAAGATTCAAAAGAATCTTGAGCCTCCTTGGGAAATACTTTTTGATAGGAGATGTATAACTCAAAAAGCAAGGTCGTACGGTCTAGTATCGTAAATCCAGAAATCTCTTCCAACCATTCTTCAATAGCATATATCTTGGGCATCCATAGAGGCACCTCACTCAAATCAGCTAGCGCTTGCTTAAAAAAGGTACCCGCTCTTTTGCTGGGTAAAACAATACATAACTCTTCAAGTGTATCTCTTTTGGAAGCGTAAATGGTTTCGGCAATTTTATTTATAAACTTCTTCATAATACGACTTCATTAAGTTCTACACACTCCTCATTTATATAGACCAATACGCAAGAAATAACCGGATATCCCATACTTACTATGTGGCTGCGGTAGGTTAAAATTTGTTCTTCGTGAGCAGCCAGAGGGGTCCCGGTTTTATAGTCAATAATCGTGATTCCATCAGGCATAAAAACCAAACGATCTGGGCGAATTACTTTTCCATTTTCCAGAAGAATATCTTCTTCATTTTTCACTTTTAAACCTACCGAAAAATACTTTTTCAATTTAGGATGATGTAATGTTTGTTGAAGTAAATAATGTACCTCTTTAAGCTCATTATTAGACAAAAGGCCCTCTCTTAAAGCCTTTTCTAATGCTGAGTTTAAATCACTTTCAACTTTTATGTACGATAATATTTCATGTATTTTACGCCCTTTATCAGCACCTTTTTCTGGGTGGTCTACTTCCCACATTCTAGGGGCTTGACGACTAATTTTTAAAACCTTAGACAAATCTTTTATAGGTGTGGAAACTTCTAAATTCGTATTCTTAGGTCTGGGTTTTGAATGGTATGCAACTGGAGATCCAAAGGTATAAACAGCCTTATCTGGTTCCCAAAGACCTTGTTCTTTTAAAAAGTGATCAAAATAGGTACTTAAATTACCTCCTTTAGAAGAGGTTTGAATATACAAGCGCGTTTTTGGGCGAGTAAGAGCCACGTAAAGCATGTTTAGGTTATCTAACAAGACCTTTGATTTATGCTCAACATAGAGAGATTGAAGTTTTTCAGTACTCGACTTTAGTTTGTCGCTTATTGGAATCAATGAGGTGGGTAAATTGTGAAGCTCTGGAGCATCGGTTTCTACCCATGATTTAGCGTTTTGTTCGCTTGTGGCATTCCAATTGGCAAATGGGAATATAACTGCAGGAAATTCTAATCCTTTTGATTTATGAATCGTCATGACCTGAACGGCATTTATTCCTTCTGGAATAGCAACCGATAATTTGTGAGCAGTTTCCTCCCAATAATTTAAAAACCCAAATAGGTCTTGAGCGTATTTAGTGCTGTATGCCCATACTTCATCCATAAAAAACTGCATATATATACGTGCTGTTTCTTCTAGTTTAAAGGAGCGAGCTATTTTATGGCTAAGTTCAACTAAAGAAATAGAACGCCATTTTAACATGTCGTAATCGCTAATAATGGATTTTAAAAAAGCATTAAATTCGCTCAAAGAGGCGTTACACAACTGATCTAATTGGATGTGTACATTTTCTAAGGTAGCAGTACAAAACTCATTTTCATTTAAATATTCTATCAATTTAAATCGATAACGAGGATGCATAGGTTCATTTAAGAATCTCAAAAAATTAAGCATAAACTTGACTTCTGTAGACTGCTCTAGCAAAAGTGATTCTGCAGATACAACAGGGATCCCTTTCTCAGACAAGAGTTTAACTAATACCGTTCCTTTTGCTTTGGTACGTGTAAGGATGCATATGTCTCCATAATTAAAGCCGTCTTCTCTAAGTTGTTCAATATTGGACAAACAGCGCGCCTTTTGGAGTTCTTCGTAATCTCCGTTATAATCGATGTATTCGATAGAAACATGGCCCCCAGTACCTCTAACTTGTTTAGAATTCAGGTTTGAAAAAAGAGCGCTGTACTTTTGGTTTTCTATTTTAGGGGCAACGGAAGAAAAAAATTGGTTGTTAAAATCTACAATTTCTGCTGCGGAACGATAATTAAAGTCCAACGAGCAAGCCTCCATTTTATAAGGTTCTTTGCCCGATGGTGAAGCTGCCTTTAATTGCAGCTCTATAAACTGATCTACCTCGCCACCCCTCCAACGGTATATGGCTTGTTTGGCATCACCAACAAGCATGGCCGATCCGGGTTTTTGTCCGTTTGCAATTGCATTTTCTAATAAGGGGAGTAAATTTTCCCACTGCAACTCCGAGGTGTCTTGAAACTCGTCAATAAAATAATTTGCATACCGTTCACCCAATCTTTCGTAAATAAAATTACCTTCTTCATTTTGAAGAACTGTAGCAATTTTTTTATTGAACTCGCCAATAGGTATTATGTTGTTCTGCTCTTTAATGTACTGCATTTGTTTTGATATTTCGTGCAGTACTGCCATGGCATAAAAATTACTAGCGATCAAACGAAATTTTACATACTTAGGGTAATCAAGTAGTATTTCTAAGGCTCTATTAACGAATGGCTTGTGTTTTTCTTGAAGACTGTCTATGCTTGCATAACTTGAAGTTGGAGCTTTAGAGGCGTACCAATTTTCTTTCTCAATATTGGTGTAGTTTGTTTTGGTAGGAATGTATTTTTCCCATTGCTGGGTTCTCAAATAGTCAAAATACTTATGCAACCCATTTTTTCCCCCTACAAGCCACTCAGGGCTAATCCCCTGGTCTTTGCAATCGTCTACAAAACCTATTCCAATAGCCGAAAGTTCTTGATCAAATTTATTTATGTATTTCTGGATGGATTTTTGGATTATAAAAAAGTCGTCTAAATTTAATTCCTTTAAATTATCGCAGTGTTCTTGACCACTTTCCTTAAGAAGTTCCTCCGCTACTAAATAAAAATCGTTTTCAATTAACCAACTCTTGTCGTCTGCCGTTTTGTCTTTTATAAAATTGACGAGCAATTGAGTTAGTTTTTCATCTTCTCCGGTCTTGCTAATAAGTAAATCTACTGCTTGTTTGAGTAGAAGTTTATGTTCCAATTCAACTTCAAAATTTTGCGGCAAGTCTAGATCTTGAGCGAAGGTTCTGATGATGCGGTGCGTAAATTTATCAATCGTACCAATTGAAAATTGAGAATAGTTATGTAAGATATTTTCAAATACAGCTTGAGCTCTTACAGTAAGTTCATGAATCGTTAAACCGGTTTCAGAAACAATAAGAGCCCGCATTTCTAGATCCGTTTGTTCTGCTGTTTTAGGATTGGAAAAAGATTTTAAGCTTGAGATGATTCTATCTTTCATTTCTGCAGCGGCTTTATTGGTAAAGGTCACTGCAAGAATTTCTACAAACTTTTTAGGTGATTTACTCGTTAAGCAAATTTTTAAATACTCCTTTACCAAAGTGAAGGTTTTTCCAGACCCTGCGGAAGCGCTGTATATTTTAAAAGGTATGTTTTCCATTAGTACAAGTATAAACAAAGCATTTGACAATTAATGTCATACAATTAAATTGAAAATTTTCATCTTTTAAAGTCTTAGAAAAGCATTGAAACGAGAAAATATTGCCCTATAAAACTTAGAAAAAAACAAGTAAATTCGATGAAAATTATTCGTACAATTATAAAAAAATTAGTAGCTTAGTAACAGTCAATTAAAAATTAGTTGTTATAGTTTATATGTGTAATTCACTAACTTAAATTTTGAGCTATGTCAGATGTTATTACAAATTTCTTATTAGAAGCTAAACAAAAAGAAAAATTGAGAAAAGTAGATGTCATACTTCGCTTTTTGCGGCTCAAATATAAACTAACGCTAACTAAGAGCGTCTTACTTAAAAGAATTGAAAGTTTAACTTAAAATAATACAAACAAAAAAAGGTGCCAAGGCACCTTTTTTTATGTAATTAATTTTAATTAAAGTGCTTCAGAAAAGTTTTGAGCTACTTTATCCCAGTTTACCACATTAAAGAATGCGTTTATATAATCTGGTCTTCTGTTTTGGTAATTTAAATAATATGCGTGTTCCCAAACGTCAATACCCATTATTGGAGTTCCACTACAACCTACACTTTTCATGATAGGGTTGTCTTGGTTAGCTGTAGAACAAACTTCGAGTTTTCCGTCTTTAACACATAGCCAAGCCCAACCAGAGCCAAAACGTGTTGCTGCTGCGTTAGAAAAGGCTTCTTTAAAACCATCTAAAGATCCAAAAGCTGCATCTATTGCCGAAGCAAGAGCACCTGTTGGAGTACCACCACCATTTGGTGACATCACTTCCCAAAACATACAGTGGTTGTAAAAACCACCACCATTATTTCGGATACCAGCAGATAGCGTCCCAGAAGTTAAGATTTCTTCAATCGATTTTCCTTCTAGCTCTGTGCCATTAACAGCTGCATTAAGTTTGCTTGTATAACCAGCGTGGTGTTTTCCATGGTGTATTTCCATGGTACGAGAATCAATATGAGGCTCTAAAGCATCATGACTGTAGGGTAAGTTTGGTAATTCGAATGCCATATTATGTATTTTTAAGTATTTAAATTGGTACAAAGATAGAAAATTGATTGCTAATATTTGGAGCCTCTAAGAGAAATGAATCCTTACAAAGTACCTCTTCGAGCTTGTTCAGCTTCAATCGATTCAAATAAGGCTTTAAAGTTACCTTTACCAAAAGATTGTGCTCCTTTTCGCTGAATAATTTCAAAAAACATGGTCGGTCTATCTACAACAGGTTTCGTGAAAATTTGAAGTAAATAACCTTCTTCATCTCTATCCACAAGTATGCCAAGTTCTTTTAGTTTTAATAAATCTTCGTCTATTTCTCCACAACGATCTAAAACGGTGTCGTAGTAGTTCCCTGGAACATACAAAAACTCAACGCCTCGAGCAGTCATTTCTTTAACGGTAGTTAAAATATCGTCTGTGGCTACTGCAATGTGCTGGCAACCAGCTCCTTTGTAAAAATCTAAGTATTCTTCAATTTGAGATTTTTTCACTCCTTCGGCAGGCTCGTTAATCGGAAATTTTACACGTCCGTTTCCGTTTGTCATTACCTTACTCATTAAAGCAGTGTATTGGGTAGAAATATCTTTATCGTCAAAAGTAATTAAGTTGGCAAAGCCCATAGTACTGTTGTAAAAATCTGCCCAAACATTCATTTCATCCCAACCTACATTTGCCACCATATGGTCGATGTATTTTAATCCGAGTGGCGCAGGATTAAAGGTTGATTTTTGAGCTACATAGCCCGGTAAAAAAACACCTGTATAATTTTTACGCTCTACAAAAATATGAACGGTGTCTCCATAAGTATGAATTCCTGAACGAACAACCTCACCGTGCTGATCTTTCTCGGTGGTAGGTTCCATAAAAGGCTTTGCACCTCTTTTTGTGGTTTCTTCAAAGGATTTTGTGGCGTCGTCTACCCATAGCGCAATTACTTTAACCCCATCTCCATGAAGTTTAATGTGCTCAGAAATCGCACCATCAGGACCCATTGGAGTAGTCAAAACAATTCTAATTTTTCCTTGCTGTAACACATAAGAAGTACGGTCTTTTACGCCTGTTTCTAAACCAGCATACGCTACAGACTGAAAGCCCAAACAGTTCTTGTAATAAATAGCCGATTGTTTTGCATTTCCAACGTATAATTCTACATAATCAGTGCCTAATAGGGGTAAAAAATCTTCTGCTTCGGGAAATATTTTAGCAATCGAGTTATTTGTATCTGTTAAATTTGTTGCGTCTTTAGTCATTGTTTTTTTATTATTTAATTATTGTGGAAGCCAAGATTTAAAGTAACCTTCTTGCTCAATATTAACTGCTTCCTCTGTAAGTTGAAAGGGTTTAAAAGGGTCTATCATAACCGCTAATTCTTCTGTGGAGGTTTTTCCTATACTTCTTTCCATTGCACCAGGGTGCGGGCCATGTGGCAAACCTCCTGGGTGTAAAGTTAACATTCCTTTTTCAATATGATTACGGCTCATAAAATCGCCATCTACATAATACAAAACCTCATCAGAGTCTATATTGCTATGGTTGTATGGCGAGGGTATGGCTTTTGGGTGGTAATCGTACATTCGAGGAACAAATGAGCAAACAACAAAGTTATGCCCTTCAAAAGTTTGGTGCACTGGTGGTGGCAAATGCACGCGGCCAGTCATCGGTTCAAAGTTGTGAATTGAAAATCCGTAAGGGAAGTGATACCCGTCCCAACCAGCTACATCAAAAGGATGTGCAGCATAGGTATAGGGCGTTAATTGGTTGTGTTTTTTAATTACAATCTTGAAATCACCCAATTCAGTATGTGTTTCTAAGTTTTCTGGAAGTTTGTAGTCGCGCTCGCAAAATGGTGCGTGTTCTAATAATTGACCAAACTTATTTCGGTAACTGCGAGGGGTTAAAATAGGACTAAAGCTCTCTACAATTAAAAGGCGATTGTCTTCTGTGTCAAATTCAAATTGATAAATGCAACCTCTAGGAATTACCAGATAGTCGCCGTATTCAAAACGTATACTTCCAAAAGGGGTTTTTAATTTCCCGGTTCCTCTGTGAACAAAAATAAGCTCATCTGCCTCTCCATGTTTGTAAAAATAATCCATAGATGATTTTGGAGCTGCCAAACTCACCTGTAAATCACTGTTAAATAGAATGGTTTTTCTACTCTTCAAATAATCGGCTTCTGGCTTAATAGCAAAACCCTTGTAACTTCTGGGTAGTTTGTTTTTAGCAATAGCAACCTTAGGGCTTACGTCTATAGATTCGCCAACAGCTTTAAGCATTGTTGGAGCATGGCAATGGTACAATAAGGAAGACATGCTCGAGAAGCCTTCGGTTCCAAACAGTTCTTCTTGGTAAAGTTCTCCGTTGTCTTGTCTAGACACGGTGTGTCTTTTAGAAGGAAAAACGCCTAGTTTGTGGTAAATTGGCATATTGTATTATTTTAAGATGATCAAAGATAAGTGATTTAGGTAAAACTAAAATCAACTTGATCTTCTCTCAGTAAATCTTCATTTCTAAAACGCAAAAATAGTTGCGCTGTAGCCAGTACATCTTTTTCACAATAGTTGGCAATGCGCTTTAAATCGTTTTCTTTCCAATAAACAGCGCTTACCATACTCCCGTCTATATCGTCTTTAGGAGTTGGAATGTTAAATATTTCGCACAGTAGTTTTATGGAAGTATAATGTTTATAATCGCCAAACTTCCAGAGTTCCATGGTGTCTAAATGTTGTATTTCCCATGGTTTTTTTCCTGCAATTTGAAGTATGGGAGGCAAGGTAATGCCATTAATGAGCATACGACGACAGATGTAAGGAATGTCGAATTCTTTTGAGTTGTGTCCGCATAACAATTGGTTTGTGCTCGAAAAGTAATTTCCTTGAAGAAGTGTTGCAAATTCTCGCAACAAAACCGCTTCGTCGTGCTGGTAAAAAGAACGCAAACGAAAGTTTTTAGTGCCGTCTTGGTAGTGAATAAATCCTACTGAAATACATACTATTTTGCCAAATTCGGCGAGTATTCCGGCTCTATCCGTATAATAATCAGATGGAGAAACCTCTTCTTTTCTTTGCCATTTTGTTTTATCGGCCCATAAATATTGCATTTGCTCGCTTAATTCTTCAAAATGAGAAACCCCACTAACGGTTTCGATGTCTAAAAATAAAATATGTTGAAGATCTATGCTATTCATAATCGATGCGGTTTGAGGTTTCTAAAGCGTAAAGAACGTTGGTTATTCTCCAGAGTTTTAGCTAGTCAATGGTATCGTATTGTAAAATGAGTTGTTCGAGGTAAAAATCTAAATCTGTAACACTGTTGTTTACATACTTTTCTCTTTTATGACCCAATCGTACGGCCACTAAATCGAGTGCAGGAATAACCATTACATATTGTCCGTTAACGCCCCTCATGGCATACACTGGATATTTGTGTTGGGTTTCGTACAACCACCAAGAGTAGCCGTAATTAGCAGACAGATCTGGATGTAAGGAGGCGGCAACATAAGAGGAGTCTATCAATTGTTGTCCGTTCCAGTTTCCTTGGTCAAGGTAAAGTTGACCAAAACGGGCAAAATCCAAGGCGTTGGAGTTTAAACAACAGTACGCTTTTTCTACGCCACCTTTCTTGTCTAAAGACCATTCTGCTGGATGGCTTGCCTGCATGGGTTGCCAAAGTTTTAAAGAGAGGTATTCGCTCAATTTTTTGCCCGTTGCACGTTCAATAATAAGTCCCATTAATTGGGTGCTTCCACTTTGGTAATGAAATTTTTCGCCGGGTTTGTCTGTAAAGTTTAAACGCAGCATGAGCGCGTTTAAATGTTCAGAAAAATAGGCTTCTGCTGTAACACCAAAGGGATTGTAGTAATCTTCGTCCCAATCCAATCCGGAGCTCATGGTTAGCAGATGTTTTACGGTTACTTCGGAGTTAAAATGCGTTCCGGGTCTTGTGTATTCTGGAATAAAATCGGTAATCTTTTGATCGACACTCTCAATATATCCTTCTTGAATTGCAACGCCAATAAGCATACTAACAACAGATTTGGCCATAGAAAAAGAGTTGGTTTTTGAGCTTCTAGAGCCTATTCCCCAATACGTTTCGTAACGAAGACTGTCGTTTTGAATTACCGCAAAAGCAATAGATTTGTTTTTTTCTAAACGAGCTCGTAGGTCTTTGCTAATTTCATTCTGATTGTAATCAGAAGCTTCTGGCCAAGGTGCCGCGGTTCCATTTTGTACTAGGCTATTTTCAAAAAACGAAAAATCTTCAATGGTCGCGGTATTGTGTCCTTTTAAATAGCCCACTTTTATGGCTTTGTAAACGTAGGTTTTACCGCTTATTAAAATATAGGCGTTTGCAATAATGAATAAAAATAGTAGTAGCTGGAGGGTAAATTTTAAAACTCGGATCATAAATTGAATTTATTTAAATATACTATAATTATACAGATGAATTAAAAAGAGGCTTTCAAAAATAAAGGGACTAGTGTATAAACCCTTTTTGCAAAAGACATTCTGCTATTTGAACGGTATTGGTGGCGGCACCTTTGCGAAGGTTGTCAGATACAACCCACATATTTAACGTATTTTTAAAAGAGGCATCTCTTCGCAATCGACCAACAAAAACAGCGTCTTTACCCTCTGCATATAAAGGCATTGGGTAGGTATTCATTTCAGTATTGTCTTGCAAAACCAATCCGTCTGCTTCATGAAGAGTTGTTCGAACAGTACGCATGTCAAAATCATTTTTAAAGGTAACATTAAGACTTTCAGAATGCCCAACCATTACTGGTACTCTAACGGCAGTTGCTGTAATACCGATGTTTTTATCCCCAATTATTTTACGAGTTTCGTGTACCAACTTCATCTCTTCTTTGGTGTAGCCTGTAGAAGTAAAGTCGTCGCAATGCGGCAAGCAATTTCTGTAAATGGGGTAAGGATAAGCCATCGCACCATGTAAACCTTGCTCCTCATTTTGCAATTGCTGCATTGCTTTTACACCTGTTCCAGTAATAGATTGGTAGGTAGACACAATAATCCGCTCCAAACCGTATCGTTTGTGTAAGGGATTTAAAGCCAAAACCATTTGAATGGTTGAACAGTTTGGATTTGCAATAATCTTATCCGCAGCCGTTAATTCGTTTGCATTAATCTCGGGTACAATTAACTTATGCCCCACCTTCATTCGCCAAGCAGATGAATTATCGACCACACTTGTGCCAACAGCTGCAAATTTTGGAGCCCATGCTAACGAACACGCCGATCCAGCGGAAAAAAGAGCCAAATCTGGTTTTTTTAAAAGTGCCTCTTCTAACGAGTGAACCCTGTAGTCTTTGTCTTGCCAAGAAATTGTTTTTCCTACAGACGTTTTAGAGGCTACGGGAATCAGTTCTGTAACCGGAAATTTACGTTCGGCCAACACTTTTAACATAACAGTACCCACCATTCCTGTGGCACCTACAACCGCTACTTTCATAATTTTAATTTAAGCTACAAATATAACACATATCTGTAGCTTATAATTTTGTATCTTTTTAAATCTAATAAAATAATAGATTGATGAAATATATACTACTAATACTGCTGAGTAATACCTTTGCTATGGCTCAAATTTCAGACGATTTCTCGGATGGAAACTTTAACCAAAATCCAACTTGGTATGGAACAATTTCTCATTTTGAAATAGACTCTTTTGGATGGCTCCATTTAAATGCCCCAGCACAACCTTATCGTTCTTACCTGTGTTTAGAAAGTAATTTACTAGAAAATACGCTTTGGGAAATGTCTGTTAAGATGGACTTCAATCCTTCTTCGTCTAACTATTTAGATTGGTATTTGCTAGCCAATGATACATTGCTTGAAGCATCACATATTGCATATTTTATAAGGCTAGGCGGCACGAATGATGAAATTGCCTTATACAAGCGTGAAGCAGGAATAAAAACTAAAATTATAGAAAGCAACCAAGACATTGTAAATAACAGTCCTGTAGAAATACACTTAAAAGCAGAGCGAAAAATAGGGGGGGAATTCTCTATTTGGGTTGATTTACTTGATGGAGGTGATGCCATTTTACTAGGCTCTTTTATTGACACTACAGAAATAAACACGCGCTATTCTGGCGTAAATTGCACCTACACGTCAACTAGAAGTTCCTTGTTTTACTTTGATGATTTTAAGATCAACGGCAGTGCTTTTATTGACAGCATTGCGCCAAAACTAATTCATTCAGAAATAATAAGCCCCAAAGGCATAAAATTAACCTGTAAGAGTGCTGAGCTTCTACTCCTTTCCAATGAGCAGTTTAATATTCTGCCTTCAGAAACGTCTCCTGTAAGTACAAATCAAATCGAAAATAGCTTGTATTTATACTTTCAAGACAGCCTTCCGGTGAATACCAAATTTTCTTTAAAAATTAAAGGACTTTGTGACACGGCAAACAATTGCATGAGCGACACTCTTTTGGATTTTTACATACAAAACCATCGCCCATTTGATATTGTTATTAACGAAATTATGATCGACCCTGCACCTCAAGTCCAATTAGAAAATGTAGAGTATATAGAGCTTTTCAATAGAGCAGACTATTCGATACATTTAAAAAACTGGGTGCTGATTATTGACAAAAAAGAATATTACATAGACTCTGTAATACTAAAAAGCAAGGACTACTTGGTGCTTTTCAATTCGAATGATGCTGCCTTATTTGACTCCTTAGCTAACTTTTACCTTCCCTTTACGAACCTTAATAACACGGAGGGATACATTGGCTTGTTCGATGCAAATACTAAAATAATTCACGAAGTTCTGTACCAAAAAGACTGGTACAAAAACAATAATAAAGAAAATGGAGGATGGTCTTTAGAGATGATAGACAATGATACGTATTGCTTAGGTGAACTAAATTGGAGTGCTTGTATAAATAATAGGGGAGGAAGTCCGGGTGCAGAAAACAGTGTTTATAATAGAAGTATGGATACCAGTGCTCCATACCTTGTAGATTTGTTGATTACAGAAGAAGACGAAATTCAACTTTTATGGTCTGAAAACCTTTACGATTCTATGCTGTATGAAATAGAATCGTATGGGCTAACAGATGAAATTAGTCCGAATACTATTGAACATTTTATGAACCAAACAACCCTTATATTTGCTGATGACATCGCCAAAAATAAAATTTATACCCTACAAATAAATCAAGTTAAAGATTGCAGCAACAATTCGAGTTTCATAACGCATGATTTTGTGTTAGGTATTTGGCCAGAAACAGGTCAAATTATAATTACAGAAACAGGTCAAATTATAATTAATGAAATCCTCTTTAACCCAAAAACAAATGGCTTCGACTATGTAGAGTTATACAATAAGTCAGATGATCATATAGATGCTTCAAAATTATTACTTGGAAATTACGATACTTTGCAAGCTTCTATTATACAAACAGAAATAATAAGCGACCAAAGACTAAGCATCCCCCCAAAAAGTTATTTCGTTGTTTGCGAGGATACCACATGGCTTGGAAGTAATTACCTAAGAGCTGCAAGTTCTATTTATATTCAACCATCGCAAGTCCCAAGTTTACCAAACACCAATGGACATCTTGCGGTGAGTGACATCGCTTTTAATTTACTCGATGAAGTTGCGTATTCTGAACAACAACACTTTGCCCTGTTGGATGAGGTTGATGGGGTGGCGTTAGAGCGACTAAACCCGAATAGTTCAGCATGGTTTTCTGCCGCCTCTAAAGACAATTATGGAACTCCAGGAAGGATTAATTCACATTTTACTTACCCCACCTCGAGTGGTTCTTTAACTATAACTCCAGAAGTATTTAGTCCTGACAATGATGGTTACAATGATTTAACAACTGTTAAGTTGAAACTAAAAAGTCCGGCTAAAACAAGTGTTATCATTTACGATAGAAAAGGGTACCAGGTAAAAAAACTGAGTACTAACGAACTGGTAAATAAAGAGGCAACTTGGGTATGGGACGGCTTGAATAGTGCTGAACAAAGATTGCCTATAGGGATCTATATTTTGGTGTGCGAAACGCGCGACGAACAAGGAACAGTTAAGCTGTTAAAGAAGCCAATTGTCATAGCTTCGTATTAAAGAAAAAAAAGGGCAAGCTACTTAAATCACAGTGCTCAACCCTCTACCCTTGCTGCGTTCCCGCCCTGGGGGAATTCGAGGGGAGCGACTTGTCTAAGACTTGCCCCGCGCAAAGATACAATTCTTTGTTTTTATGACTGCCTAAAACCCATAAATTTTACAGGTAATTTGGGGTAAAAAAAATCCCCCGAAAAAGCGGGGGATTTTAATTTTAAATTTAGAGTAATTAAAAATTTGCCAAGCTGTTGCGAATACTTACAGCCTTGTCAATTAGGTCTCGAACAGCATCCATAGCAACACGTTCTTGTACCATCGTATCTCTGTGTCTAATGGTTACACAATTGTCGTTTACCGTTTCATTATCTATTGTAATACAGAAAGGAGTACCGTTAGCATCTTGCCTGCGGTAACGACGGCCAATTGAATCTTTTTCTTCGATAACGCAATTAAACTCAAGTTTTAATACATCGTATAATTTGCGAGCTAATTCTGGTAGACCCTCTTTTTTAGTTAGGGGAAGAATTGCCGCTTTAACTGGGGCTAAAACCGGTGGTAAAGCCAACACAATTCTCGTATCATTCTCACCCACTTTTTCTTCGCGGTAGGCATTACACATGGTCAATAAAAACATGCGGTCTACGCCAATGGAAGTTTCCACAACATAGGGCGTATAGCTCTCGTTAATTTCTGGATCAAAATACTGCACTTTTCTGCCAGAAAACTCCTGATGTGCTTTTAAATCAAAATCGGTTCTAGAGTGTATGCCCTCTACTTCTTTAAAGCCAAAAGGAAATTGATATTCTATATCTGAGGCAGCATTAGCGTAATGCGCTAACTTTTCATGATCGTGAAAACGGTATTTCTTAGTATCAACTCCTAAAGACAAATGCCATTTATGACGTGTTTCTTTCCAGTGCTCATACCATTTCATTTCTTCTCCTGGACGAACAAAAAACTGCATTTCCATTTGTTCAAATTCTCTCATCCTAAAGATAAATTGTCTTGCAACAATTTCATTTCGAAATGCTTTTCCAATTTGAGCAATACCAAACGGTATTTTCATTCGGGCGGTTTTCTGGACATTTAAAAAATTAACGAAAATACCTTGGGCAGTCTCGGGTCTTAACCACAAATCGCTTGACCCTTCAGTTGTAGCACCCATTTTTGTCCCAAACATCAAATTAAACTGACGAACATCCGTCCAATTAGCGGTTCCAGAAACCGGACATTTGATTTCTAATTCTTCAATTAAGAGCTTAACATCTGCTAAATCTTCTTTCGCTAAACTGCCGTTTAAGCGTTTAGATATAACCGCCATCTTTTCTTTATACCCTATAACTCGTGGGTTGGTTTCTAAAAATTGCGCCTCATCAAAATCATCCCCAAAACGTTTGACCGCTTTTTTTACTTCTTTCGCAATTTTACCTTCAATCTTGGCAATAAAATCTTCTACCAATACATCGGCACGGTAGCGTTTTTTAGAATCTTTATTGTCTATTAACGGATCGCTAAACGCATCTACATGGCCCGAGGCTTTCCAAATAGTAGGATGCATGAATATTGCAGAATCGATTCCTACAATATTTTCGTTCATCTTTACCATAGAAGCCCACCAATAATCCTTGATGTTTTTCTTCAATTCTGAACCATTTGAACCGTAATCATAAACAGCTGCTAGTCCATCGTAAAGTTCACTCGATTGAAATACATATCCGTACTCTTTTGAGTGCGCTATAACTTTCTTAAAAATATCGTCTTGATTTGCCATAGCTGCAAAAATACTAAATTGATTTTGTAAACACTAAACAGATTGTTCTAATAAATAACCGATAAAAATAAAGAGGAATTCGGGTGTGTAAATTTTAAAGACTTAATAAGAGCTTATTGTAGCAAAACTAAACTTCGATTTAATATATTTGAAGCTATGATTTCAATAAAAAACACACTCATTTCCGAAGACCTATTAGAAAAAGAATTTGTTTGCGACCTAAGCGCCTGTAAAGGGGCTTGCTGTGTTGAAGGCGATGGTGGTGCACCTTTAGACGAAAATGAACTCAACATTCTCGAAGATATCTATGAGGATGTTAAACCTTTTATGAACACAAAAGGCATCCAAGGAGTAAAAGAGCAAGGTAAATGGATTGTTGGCGAAGATGGAGGAAAAGAAACGCCCATACTGAATGGTAAAGAATGTGTGTACGTTTTTTTTGATGAAAACAAGTACGCAAAGTGTGCCATTGAGGCTGCTTATCGCGCAGGAAAAATAGACTACAAAAAGCCCATTTCTTGTGAATTATACCCTGTAAGAATACAATCTTACCCAGAATTTGAAGCCGTAAACTACCACAAATGGCACATTTGCAAACCAGCTTGCGAATGCGGAGCAAAGTTAAAAGTACCCGTTTACAAGTTTTTGCGCGAGCCGCTCATAAAAAAGTTTGGAGAAGATTGGTACAAAGGACTTGAATATGCTGCATCAAAGCATAATTTGTAATTTTAGTATACCTATATTTTGATTGATAAGATGCTGTTTTTTGCTGGAAATAAAAAATTAATTTACAGGTAATTTAAAAGAAAAATTAGCGGCTCAAAAATTTGTTTTTAACACTTTATTATATTCTGTAACTCTTTGTAAATAGGGTGTTTGAGTAGGATGTTAACCATTTGTTGAAAACTTCAATTATCTAATTTCAAACTGCGCTTGTTTACCACTTATTTAATCGAAATATTTGTAATTCAGAATTGTTAAACCCAAGATGTTTTCTTTCAAAATTGAAGCCCCTAATTTGTAGAGAATTTCTAAAGAAAAGTAAATTTTATGTCAGCCATTGAACCCATTTTACAAGAAAATAAAGACCGTTTTGTTCTTTTCCCTATCCAACACGATGATATTTGGAAATTCTACAAACAGGAAGAAGCGAGTATATGGACGGCAGAAGAAATTGACTTAAGTCAAGACATAATCGATTGGGAAACTAAACTTACGGATAATGAAAGACACTTTATAAAGCATGTGTTGGCTTTCTTTGCAGCTTCTGACGGCATTGTAAATGAAAATTTAGCAGAGAACTTTCTTTCAGAAGTTCAATATACAGAGGCTAAATTTTTCTATGGGTTCCAAATTATGATGGAAAACATTCATTCAGAGACCTATTCTTTACTGATAGACACTTACATTAAAGACAAAGACGAGGCAGATAAACTTTTTCATGCCATAGATCATTTTGATGCGATAAAGAAAAAAGCAGACTGGGCAATTAAATGGATAGAATCTCCAAATTTTGCAGAACGATTGATCGCTTTTGCAGCTGTGGAGGGTATTTTCTTTTCGGGCTCATTCTGTTCCATTTTCTGGATGAAAAAAAGAGGTTTATTACCTGGGCTTACGTTCTCGAATGAGTTAATTTCTAGAGATGAAGGTCTACATTGTGATTTTGCTTGTATGCTTCACAACGATCATATTGTAAATAAAGTGCCAAAAGAGAGAATCACCCAAATTATTACTGAGGCCTTAGATATAGAAAGAGAGTTTATTATTGAAGCCTTACCCGTTCGTTTAATTGGAATGAATTCTGATTTGATGACGCAGTACTTGGAGTTTGTAACAGACCGATTGTTGCAAGAACTTCACTGCGATAAAATTTACAACGTAGAAAACCCATTCGACTTTATGGACATGATTTCTCTTCAAGGGAAAACAAATTTCTTCGAAAAACGAGTTTCAGAATACCAAAAAGCAGGAGTCTTAGGAGATGAGAAAGATGCAGGTTTTACTTTTGATGCTGACTTTTAATCCCCCAAAAAACTAGAATATGTTTGTACTAAAAAGAGATGGCCGCAAAGAGGCTGTAAAATTTGATAAAATCACGGCTCGAATTCAAAAACTGTGTTACGGCTTAGACACTTTGGTAGATCCGACTTCTGTTGCAATGAAGGTAATTGAAGGGATTTATGAAGGGGTAACTACATTTGAACTAGACAATCTTGCTGCAGAAGTGGCGGCGTCTCTTACTGTAAAACATCCAGATTACGCTCAACTTGCAGCACGTATTGCGGTGTCTAACCTTCATAAAAAAACTAAAAAGTCCTTCTCAGACACGATGAGTGACTTGTATGAATACACCAATCCGGTTACTAATCAAAAAGCCCCGATGTTGGCTGATGATGTGTATCAAATAATTCAAGACAACAAAGAAGTACTAGATTCTACCATCATATACGACAGAGATTTCAGCTACGATTACTTTGGATTTAAAACACTAGAACGCTCCTATCTTCTTCGTACAAACGGGCAAATCGCAGAGCGTCCTCAGCACATGTTAATGCGTGTATCTATAGGTATTCACAAAGATGACATTCCAGCGGCTATAGAGACCTACGAGATGATGTCTAAGAAGTACTTTACCCACGCAACTCCTACCTTATTTAATGCGGGTACACCAAAGCCGCAAATGTCTTCTTGTTTCTTACTTACCATGAAAGACGACAGTATAGACGGAATTTACGATACACTAAAACAGTGTTCTAAAATTTCGCAATCTGCAGGAGGTATTGGGTTAAGCATACATAACGTAAGAGCTAAAGGATCGTACATTCGCGGAACAAATGGTACCTCAAATGGAATTGTGCCAATGCTTCGTGTATTTAACGACACAGCACGTTATGTAGATCAAGGTGGTGGAAAACGTAAAGGTTCTTTCGCTATTTACTTAGAACCATGGCATGCTGATGTGTTTGATTTTTTAGACTTAAGAAAAAACCACGGGAAAGAAGAAATGCGTGCGCGTGATCTATTCTATGCGATGTGGACTCCAGATTTATTTATGGAAAGAGTAGAAGCGAATGGCGAATGGACCCTTATGTGTCCAAATGAATGCCCAGGCTTAGCAGATGTTTACGGTGCTAAGTTTAAAACGCTCTACGAAAAATACGAAAAAGAAGGAAAAGGCAGAAAAACAATCAAAGCGAGAGAACTTTGGGAGAAAATTGTAGAATCTCAAATTGAAACTGGTACACCTTACATGCTTTATAAGGATGCGTGTAACGAAAAATCAAATCAAAAAAACCTAGGTACAATTAAGTCTTCTAACCTATGTACTGAAATTGTAGAATACACCGCTCCAGACGAAGTTGCCGTTTGCAACCTTGCCTCTTTGGCGCTCCCAATGTTTGTAGAAGACGGGAAATTTGATCACGAAAAATTATACAACGTTACCTATAAAGTAACCAAAAACTTGAATGTTGTTATTGATCGGAACTACTATCCTGTTCAAGAAGCTCGGAACTCTAACATGCGCCATCGTCCAATTGGATTGGGGGTTCAAGGTCTAGCAGATGCATTTATTTTATTACGCTTGCCGTTTACTTCACCAGAAGCAAAACAACTTAACAAAGATATTTTTGAAACGATTTACTTCGCATCATTAAAGGCTTCTAAAGATTTAGCAAAAGTTGATGGCGCTTATGAAACTTTTAAAGGCTCTCCTATTTCAAAAGGTAAATTTCAATTTGACTTATGGGGTGTAAAAGCAAAAGACCTTTCTGGCAGATGGGATTGGGATGGATTAAGAGCAGAAATTATAGAGAGTGGGGTGCGAAATTCATTAATGCTAGCACCAATGCCTACAGCGTCTACCTCTCAAATTCTAGGTAATAACGAATGTTTCGAACCTTACACCTCAAATATCTACACGCGGCGTGTACTTTCTGGAGAGTTTATTATTGTAAACAAGCACCTTCTAAAAGACTTAGTTAAACTAGGCCTTTGGAACGACGAGTTAAAAAATGAAATTCTTAGAACCAACGGTTCAATTCAAAACATCGAAAATATCCCACAAAACATCAAAGACTTATACAAAACAGTGTGGGAGCTGAGCATGAAAGATATTATTGATATGGCTGGTGAGCGTGGTCAATTTATTGATCAATCGCAATCGTTAAACTTATTTGTTGAAAACGCCAACTTAGGTAAACTAACCTCAATGCACTTTTACGCCTGGAAACAGGGCCTAAAAACAGGAATGTACTACTTGAGAACAAAGTCGGCTGTAGATGCAATTAAGTTTACAGTACAAAAACAATCTAAGGCTCAACTAGAGCCTGTGGTTGCACCAGAGGTTAAAGAGGTTAAAGAGTTTACTCCTGAAGAACAACTGGCTTGCTCAATAGAGAACCCTGATGACTGCGAAGCCTGTGGTTCCTAAACACTAAAAACCATTATTAAAGCCTCTCTAGTAGTTACTAGAGAGGCTTTTTATTTTTAAAAAAACATCAGACCTAAAGCCTTACTTTCTCCTAAGGATTTAATTAATAAATACTTATATTTATTTGGAATAATAATTGATAGAATAATAATATAAAAACACCCCCCCATTATGAAATTACTCTTTCCTCTATTGATTAGTATTGCCGTACTAAATACATCAAACGTACAAGCACAATGTGGAAACATTGAAACAGAAACCTACATAAGTACTCAAGAAGACCTACAAGACCTGATATTGTGTGAAGTTTTTCAGGGTGATCTTCACATTCTAGGAGCTCAAATTACAAACCTAGAAGCACTATCTTCCTTACTAACTATTCAAGGATCTCTTTACATTTACGACACCGAAGTGGAAACAATTGACCCATTGAGCGGGTTAATGAATGCCCAAGAAATTAATATTTACAACAATAATTTACTCGCAGCTTGTTGTGCTTCGTTAGACTGGCAAGATGCAGTCGCTTTTGGCTCTATTGAAATTATTAATCTAATTGAAAATGCAGAAGGTTGCAACTCTTATACGCAAGCCCAAGCCACGTGTTTAGGTTTAATTCCTGGTTGTACAGATGCAAATGCAGTAAACTACAACGCTGAGGCTACTTTCGAAGACGGTGGTTGCCTAAACGGACCAGACTTGCAAGTGTCAACCGCTACCATACTAAATTCTCTAGATATAAATACGTTTACCTCATCTGACGAATGCTTGGTTGCGGAAGGCTGTATAACTGGAACTGGCGAAAGAGCTACCCTACGTTTTACCACTTCCATTTCTAACTACGGAAATGAAGATTTTTTTATTGGACAAACGGGTGGGGTAGAAAACCTAAATGAAAACTTTTATTGGGACGACTGTCATGGTCATGCACATTACGAAGGTTATGCAAACTACAGACTTTATTATTACCCGAGTTTAGAACCTCATGAAACCATTGGACATAAAAATGGTTGGTGTGTAATGGACTTAGGAGGAGCTATAGCAAGTGAAGCACCAGAAGGAGCCAATTACCCTACTTGTAACTTTGAATATGGATGTACAACTATGGGGATTAGTGCTGGCTGTTCTGATACGTACGGTTCAGGAATTTCCTGTCAGTGGGTAGATATTACAGACTTAACCGAAGGAGAATATGTATTGGCTGTTTCTACCAACATGGAAACCGATAATTACGAGCCGCAATACGAAACAGATTTTTCTAACAATGTCGTTTATGTATTGTTTGAATTTGAAGGAGATGAAATTATAGCTGCATCGGAGTTTAACGGTTCTGCTATTAGTGATATTTGCAACCCAGCTATTGATGCAATAGATCTTGGTTTCAATTTTTCAGATAATGCAACCATCACTGAATCCGAAATACAAATGCCAAGCGCATTCTTAAACGAATATTTCACCGAGTCTGTTCAATTTGTACTTACAGAGACCATTAATTTTAACGGCGAAATTGTTTTTGTTGACTCCCTAGAAATTAATGATATTGTAAACCTACCAGTAGGTTTAAACTGGGCTTGTGAACCCCAAACATGCTCTTTTCAAGTAGGAAATTCTTGTATAGGAATAAACGGGATCCCAACAGTTACAGGAGCTTTTAATGCTTCTTTTACCTCAACACTACACCTAAGCAACAGCGATGGAATTCATCAAGAAATTAACCTGCCTTACAGTGGAGGTAACAGTTGGTTAGACTCTGTTTTAGCAGAAGATTATTCTGTATTTGATGCATTTACACCAAACCTAAATTACACTGTAGAGATTCCTGTTTATGGCTGTTTAGACTCATTAGCGCTAAACTTTAATGCAAACGTTACTTTTAATGACGGAACCTGTATATTTCCGGACCTTGGGTGTACAGATCCTTTTGCTTTGAATTTTGATCAAGAAGCCAATACGGAAGATGGATCTTGTGAGTATTGTGTAGAAGGTGCAGAGTGGGTAGCTAGAATTGACTTGTTTGATTCTTATGGTGATGGTTGGAATGGAAACTCATACTACTTAATAAATGAATGGGGTGATACCACAAATATTGGAACCATTGAAAGTGGCTCTAATGCAACTGATTTGGTTTGTCTTTCTCCTGGATGCTATTTAATGAGTGTTCCTGTTCAAGGGGGTTACCCTTACGAAATATCATGGGAAATCACATCTGCCGGCTTCCCAGACATATTTGTAAGCGGAGGTTGTCCAGACCTACAACCCTTTTCCTTTTTAACGGATTGCGAAATTCAATGGGGATGTATGGATACTCTTGCTTTAAACTATGATGAATTGGCTGAATTTAGCAACGATTCTTGTGCTTATCCGGTATTCGGCTGCTTAGATTCTTTGGGCTTAAATTACAACGAACTGGCTACAAATGACGATGGTTCGTGTGCCTATCCTGTTTTATGCGATGAAAATTCTAACTTCTACATTTTACATTTGTACGACAATCAAGCAGACGGCTGGAGCGATAATGTATTTAGTATCAACGATACCTCATCTTTAAACTATTTTGAAACCACACTAGAAGCAGGTTCAACAGGAATAACTTCGTTTTGCTTAAATGATGGGTGCTATGAAATAAGCGTTGATGGTGGAACTTGGCAACAAGATATTAGTTGGGAATTGGAAGATGCAAGTGGAACAATCATTATGGAAAGTACAGCGCCATTCCTAAACTACTTTGGCGTAAATACTGCTTGCGAAATAATTACAGGCTGTTCCGATTCTTTGGCAACAAACTTTAATGAATTGGTAAATATTGAAGATGGCTCTTGTGTTTACCCAGTAATATGTAATGAAGAAGAAAATATTGTTTTAATGGAGTTGCAAACTGACCCATACCCTGCAGAAACCTCTTGGGACTTAATTTCTGAAACAGGTGATACACTTTACGTTGGCTCTAATTTTACAGCGATAAACACCCTGTATGCAGATAGTGTTTGTGTTCCAAATGACCAAGAGATTACCTTACACGTTTACGATACCTATGGTGATGGATTGACAAGTGGTGCAGGTGATGGACAATTTAATTTTTACGTGTGTGGCGTGCAAGTTTTCTCTGGATCCGACTTCGAAAATTTGTATTCAGGTTTTTTTACAGGTTGTGATGGGGCTTCTATCATAGTATTTGGTTGTACAGATGCAAGCGCGAATAACTTTAGTCCGGATGCAAACACAGAAGATGGCTCGTGTGAATACGATGTGGTTTTAGGATGTACCGACTCTTTAGCCGTTAATTTTGATGATATTGCAGATACAGATGATGGCTCTTGTGAATACGTAAACTGCGCGTTTTATGAAATGATGGTGGAGGTAAACTTACTTAGTACAAACGGAAATGGCTGGAACGGTCATCCCTATAT
>JAOGVT010000017.1:0-27684 GCA_028110365.1 Flavobacteriales bacterium | reverse complement strand
ATTAGAGCTAATATAGCAAGTGTACCACAACATTATTTCTGCAAATTTAATGCAGTAGGCTTAAAGTTAAAACAAGAAGAGTGCTGAGTTGCTTTAGATCTGGTTTACAGACGTCCGAAATTTTGTGTGCAACGAATTAAAATGGGTGTTTTATTTGGGTTTATCGCACAAGCACATGCCAGTAAACTATAAGATTTGCTTAAAATGTTTTTTTTGTGCGGTTCGGAATTCATCCATTGCTGTACAAGTCTATTTGCCAATTCAAGGTAGGTAGAATAATGAATTTGCTCGCCTTTTTCATTCAGGTATATTTGCTCGCCATTTTCTAACTCTTCTATTCTGTAGCTGAGTATTTTACCCTTGTAGTTTAATAAATTGTTCTCTAAAACATTTTCACCCAAGGCAGTATATAGCTCTTCAAAATGGAGTATTCTATCTTTTGGTTCTCGCCATTTTCTTTCCTGTTTATTTGTATGGCTAAAAAAGTCAAGTTGAATCATTTTGTTAGAATGCAATTGAGCTGAGAGGTATAGATTTGCTCCAAAATCAAATGCAATCAATTCATTTTTTCTTCGTTCAATATTCGTAAGATAGAAGATAGTTGCATTAAGTAAATCTATATTTATTTGTTCACCATTTACAGATTCTGTTAAACGTATTTCGTTTAAAAATGAGTTTGAAGAATACTCACTATAGTAATTGATGTAATCTTGAGAATTGCAAAAATTTATTCCAATAAATAGGAATATAATAGTTGAAAATAAAGTTTTAAATCTAGAGTTCATTGCTTACTTTTATACCTCTAAAATACGATAAAATGTCAGAAGAAATAGAAAAAATAGAATGCCTTATAATTGGTTCGGGTCCAGCAGGTTATACTGCAGCGATTTATGCAGCTAGAGCTGATTTAAAACCTGTAGTATATACAGGTATGAAGCCCGGAGGACAACTAACAGATACTACTGAGGTTGATAATTTCCCAGGTTATCCTGAGGGAACCAACGGTCCCGAAATGATGGTAGACATGCAAAAGCAAGCGGAACGATTTGGTACTGATGTCCGTTTTGGTTACGCTACCAAATGTGAATTTTCTACAGATGGATCTTACCATAAGATAGAAATTGACGGAAACAAAGTTGTTCTGGCTAAAACAGTGATTATCTCAACTGGAGCTTCAGCAAAATGGTTAGGTCTAGAGTCTGAAGAGCGTTTAAACGGCTTTGGAGTTTCTGCATGTGCTGTTTGCGACGGATTCTTTTACAAGGGTCAAGAAGTGGTTGTAGTTGGTGCTGGAGATACAGCTGCCGAAGAGGCTACTTATTTAGCTAAACTTTGTACCAAAGTGACTATGTTAGTTAGAAAAGATGCAATGCGTGCATCTAAGGCTATGCAGCATAGAGTTGCAAATACGGCTAATATTACAGTGCTTTACAATACAGAAACTGAAGAAATTCTTGGTGATAAGGGGGTAGAAGGTGTCCGTATTAAAAATAATAAGTCTGGTTCTATTTCAGAAGTTTCCTGTACAGGTTTCTTTGTTGCTATTGGTCATAAACCAAATTCTGATTTATTCGTAGATCAACTAGATATGGATAAAGTAGGTTATTTATTAACCAAGGCTGATTCTACAGAAACTAATATTAAAGGTGTTTTTGCTGCGGGTGACATTCAAGATAAAATTTACCGACAAGCAGTTACTGCTGCTGGAAGTGGTTGTATGGCTGCACTTGAAGCTGAAAGGTATCTTGCAGAGCAAGAGTTTTAAACTTTATTAGTATTTTTATACAAACAAAAAAAGCCCTCAATTTGAGGGCCTTTTTTGTTTGCAAAGTAAAATTGATTATTCAAATAGTACTTGTTTGGTAATTTCTTGATTTGTCATTTTTATTTTGATGAAATACATTCCTCTTGCAAGTTCAGTATTGTTTATTCTATACTGCATAGCATTTACTTGATGTTCTTGCATTAGTTTACCAGTTATGGTGATCACACTAATACTTTCAATCATCTCTGTACTTGAATTAATTTCAACGTATTCAGAAGCAGGATTTGGGTATAAATTAATTTGATTATCCAATTCGTCCATTCCTAAACCATCATCATAATCTACCTCATCACATTCACCATCTAAATCAAAATCGTTTATACACAAACCGTTACAATCCAAATATTCTTCTATTGCATATTCACATGAATCATTATCCATGTTCGCATCTATATTCCAATTACATGCAAGTGAGTCTGTACATCCCTCAATAATTGGAACACAAGCACCATCTGCAATTGTTGCTGCACTATTGTAATTGAAGGCTGTTGAGTCCTGACATCCGATTACTATTGTTTGATTTACATACATTTGATTCACAAATTCTGCACCTGGAACACTCGTGATTGAAAGGTCTACTAAATAATTAAATTGAGTAGCATCTTGTAGAACAATCCAGTAGATAGTTGCATCCGACGTTATTCCATCAACTTCTACTGTAGTTAGGTCATCCTCGTTTAAATTTAGGCTTATGTCTTCTCCTGTCCATTCTTCATAACCCGCACAATTTAGTACACCATCTGCCAAATAAAAACCACCTATAATATCTCCAGTTGTAATTTCATTTGAACCTAAGGTTAAATTTAGTGTGTCTACTACTACACTATAGGTAAGAGTAGAATTTGTTGTTGAGTTGGTAAATTCAACTTCAATTTCGTATACGCATGTCTCGCTGGATGTATTAGCTTCACTATTGTAGTTGAAAGCTAAAGAATCTATACAGCCAGAAACTACAGCAATACAAGAGTTGTCATCTTCTGTTGCGTTTGCATTGTAGTTGGATGCTGTACTGTCTGTACATCCAAAAACAATTGGCGTTGAACATGAACCATTGTCGCATGTTGCTTCTTGGTCGTATTCATAATAAGTATTGTCTGTACAACCAAAAAGCCCTTCACACGATCCATCTGAATCGGTAGCTGTTGCATCGTAGTTACAGGCTGTTGCGTCTTGACATCCAGAAATTTCATCTGCATTACAAACACCATCATTGTCTAAATCATTGTCAATTACACTTCCAGTACCGTCTAATTCTCCAGAACATGTTTCACATCCTTCTGTAACGTAAACACAAAGTAAATCATCAGTCTCAACTGTGGAGTCGTTATTATAGTTACATGCTGTTTCATCTGTACAGGCACCTAGTTCGTCTGCGTTACAAACACCATCATTGTCCGCATCATTGTCAACCACAGTACCAGAACCATCTGTATCTCCTGAACAAGAGTCACAATCTCCAGTTGCAAATACACATAAAGCATCTTCAGTTGCCATATTATTGTAATTACAAGCTGATGAGTCTTGACATCCAAGAATTTCATCTAAGTCACAAACAGTATCCCCATCTGTATCTATACATGAGCCATCGCAATTAAAATTTTCTGCTGCATACGCGCATGAACCATCGTCTTCTGTAGCGTTGGTGTTATAATTACAAGCGATTGTATCGTTACATCCCGATATTGAACCACTTACATTAAATGCTGAAACTAGATTAAATGCATTTGTTGTAAAAATGTTTGCCGAAGCGTTTGTAGATTCTATTGACGCATTATACGTTTGTTCAGTAAGCGAGCCATAAGCTAGCCATGTAATGTCTTCTCCAGAATAAAATCCATCTTTTTCTGTAGTTGTAGCATCATCTGCCCATACTGCAAGTTGTTGTTGGGAGCCACTCCAATTTGCAAATCCCCCACATTTTAGATTGCCCTCATCGTCTGTGTAAAAAGCACCCAAAATATATCCAAAAACAAGTGGTGTTCCGTCTAAGTTTGAACTTTGCACTAAATATGTTGAGTTAGACCCTGTATTCACATCTGCTATGTCTGTGGGCCATTCAACTACTTGCGCTTGTAGTGAAATCGTTACTAGCGTAATTATTGAAAGTAATAGTCCTTTCTTCATTTTCTTTTTTTTTAGTTTAACTCAAAAGTAAAAAAAAAAGGACACTCTTAGAGTGTCCTTTTGATTTAATGTAATTTGGTTTATTTTATTACGTTGAATTTACGTGTAATTTCACCATTGTTTGTTAAAACTTCACACAAGTAAGTTCCATCTTTCAATGATTCAACATCTAATAAAACTGTATTTAAACCTTTTTCTAAACTGTAAGTTGCTACGTTCATTACTTTACCTATTAAGTTGTAAAGTGTTACTGTAACTTCTTGAGACAAGTCTAAAGTTAAGTCTAAGTTTAACTCTTTATTTGCTGGTACAGGGTATAAGCCAAATGTACTGCTGTTTATAGAGTTTGATACATATCCAATTTGACCAATTTGATTCACTGCATTTACTTCGTAAGCATTTGAACCTTCAATCCAATTCGTAACAACTAATTCGTCTGTAGAATTGTAACGTTTGTTCCATACTTTAAAGCTCATACCTTCTGCATTTACAAGACCATCAACTGTGTTTGTAGTTGCATCATTACCCCATACTGTAAGTACAGTTACTGGGCTTGTGTATTTAGCAGAACCTACTAAGATTCCATTTGCATTGTATGCTGCAATTTCGTCTCCTATAGTAGGTGAAACTTCCCATGCATCGTTAAGAATAGTGATGGTCA
Source organism: Flavobacteriales bacterium (assembly GCA_028110365.1). Lineage (GTDB taxonomy): Bacteria > Bacteroidota > Bacteroidia > Flavobacteriales > UBA7430 > UBA6772. Next base: position 23,074 of record JAOGVT010000017.1, on the reverse strand, counting down.
TGTTAGATCCAGTATTCACTGCATACCCAAAGTGGTTGGTTTTATTGAATGTAGTTTTTAAAGCTACAGTTCTGTTGTAGTCTGAACCATTCGCATTGAGTGTTAGTGTTGCCGCTTCTGTCGTCTTCACTTGATACCCTCTACCAGCTTCAAAATTACCAATACCGTTAAATGAATATTCAGGTAAGAATGCAGAACCGTTGTAGTCTTTAGCAATCTCAATGATCGATTGAGCAGTTAAATCAGCTAATACTAAACTTGCATCTGCAGGTTGTAATCTTAAGTAACCCATCATATTCCATCCTTGAACTAATGCAATTGGATTAGCTTCCGGAGCATTGTAGCTACCCTCAACTGTTAAAGTCACAATTGTATCAGTCTTAATTTGGTATCCTTGACCTACTTGCATGTTTTGAATACCGTTGAATGAATATTCTGGTAGGTAAGCAGAACCGTTAAAATCTTTAGCTATCGTTACGTTATCTACAATTGAACTTACAACAGCATCAAATGCCATATCTGAGGCCGTCATGTAAGTAGAGAACATAGACCAACCACTCGGTAATTCAATGGTTTGAGATGTCGGAACTTGATCATCTACATCTGAAGAAGATGTTGAAAGAGCAGCATCAATACGCGGAGCAAAGAATTCATCCATCATGTCTAACATAGCAAGTGCTTTGTCTTCACTCATGTCTGGGTTACCAAGTAATGCTCTACAGCCCATAGTACCAGAAGGTGCTCCTTGATAAGCATCTGCCATAGCACCATACACAGCATTATCCCATGCATCCCACGGCGCATTTTGTACCGTTTGCATACCACAAGGTGTAGGAGTTGCAGAAGGCGCAGGAGTTACCATACCAAATAAACCAGGTAAGTCATCGTGTCCAGCAACAGCAGCATTTTCTGCCCCGTTTCCGTTTCCGTAAAATGAGTCGTTCAGTGTAGTAGACATTCCGGCAAATACATCGTTATTTCCGTATGAATTAGCGGTTTCTTGAACAATTTGAGAACCGTGTGCTATGATAACAAATTCACCTGTAGTAGGTACAATTACGTTACCCTCAGCATACGGAGCATCTGGGTCAAGTATGTTTTGCATAGAAGCAATCGGTACTTCACCAGCGTCTAACCAAGAGATGTCTGGAAGTGCACCACCTGCATTAAATACCATATCTACTTCAGAACTGAATCCGACGTGATTTGGAATACATAAAGGTACATTGATATCAGGCACACCGTCACCAGTTGTGTCAGCCGGCATCATCCCATAATCTGTCGCTTCAAAGTTACCTAAAACAGAAGGGATAATATAAGGCATTGGAGTATCGCCAGAGTTGTCAATAAACTTAGCCATTAAAAGTTCTGATTCGTAATCGTTTAATGAAGCTACAGCTAAGGAAAGGTAACCACCTGTTCCGTATCCACCAACTGCAAATTTTTCACCAACACCGTATGGGTTTCCATCTTCAGCTGCTGTTTTTCTTAAGAAACGAACGGCTGTTTTGGTATCTTGTAAACCACGGTAAGCTGCTTGAATAAGAGTAGATCTTCTTACATCTTCAGAGGTTGAAACTGGGTTCCATCCTAAACGGTAGTTTACAGCAACTGCAACGTATCCTCTTCTAGCGTAATTTTTACAAGCCTCTACAATAGCAAAGTCAGTCTTATCTCCAGTAGGCTGTCCATTTGCAATAGCTGGTAAGAAAGAACCCGTATGTAACATAATAACTACTCTACGATCTGTTTGATTGTCGTTTTCTGGCTCATAAATATCCATGAACAAGTTTTCAAGAGCTGGTTGTTGAGTAATGATACCAATGTTAGCTCCGTACTGTACGTTTTCGGTAACAGTAACTTCAGTAAAGATTTTGTCTGTATAACGAGCGGGAGTGTTTAATTCTAGTGCTTTTGCTATACGCGGAGCAAAGAATTCATCCATCATGTCTAACATAGCAAGTGCTTTGTCTTCACTCATGTCTGGGTTACCAAGTAATGCTCTACAGCCCATAGTACCAGAAGGTGCTCCTTGATAAGCATCTGCCATAGCACCATACACAGCATTATCCCATGCATCCCACGGCGCATTTTGTACCGTTTGCATACCACAAGGTGTAGGAGTTGCAGAAGGCGCAGGAGTTACCATACCAAATAAACCAGGTAAGTCATCGTGTCCAGCAACAGCAGCATTTTCTGCCCCGTTTCCGTTTCCGTAAAATGAGTCGTTCAGTGTAGTAGACATTCCGGCAAATACATCGTTATTTCCGTATGAATTAGCGGTTTCTTGAACAATTTGAGAACCGTGTGCTATGATAACAAATTCACCTGTAGTAGGTACAATTACGTTACCCTCAGCATACGGAGCATCTGGGTCAAGTATGTTTTGCATAGAAGCAATCGGTACTTCACCAGCGTCTAACCAAGAGATGTCTGGAAGTGCACCACCTGCATTAAATACCATATCTACTTCAGAACTGAATCCGACGTGATTTGGAATACATAAAGGTACATTGATATCAGGCACACCGTCACCAGTTGTGTCAGCCGGCATCATCCCATAATCTGTCGCTTCAAAGTTACCTAAAACAGAAGGGATAATATAAGGCATTGGAGTATCGCCAGAGTTGTCAATAAACTTAGCCATTAAAAGTTCTGATTCGTAATCGTTTAATGAAGCTACAGCTAAGGAAAGGTAACCACCTGTTCCGTATCCACCAACTGCAAATTTTTCACCAACACCGTATGGGTTTCCATCTTCAGCTGCTGTTTTTCTTAAGAAACGAACGGCTGTTTTGGTATCTTGTAAACCACGGTAAGCTGCTTGAATAAGAGTAGATCTTCTTACATCTTCAGAGGTTGAAACTGGGTTCCATCCTAAACGGTAGTTTACAGCAACTGCAACGTATCCTCTTCTAGCGTAATTTTTACAAGCCTCTACAATAGCAAAGTCAGTCTTATCTCCAGTAGGCTGTCCATTTGCAATAGCTGGTAAGAAAGAACCCGTATGTAACATAACTACTACAGGTCTGTTTGTTTCTGGCTCATAAATATCCATGAACAAGTTTTCAAGAGCTGGTTGTTGAGTAATGATACCAATGTTAGCTCCGTACTGTACGTTTTCGGTAACAGTAACTTCAGTAAAGATTTTATTTTCGTATCGATCACTTTCGAAAACACCACAAGGGGTTCCACTGTAAGTAGTACATTCCTCTGGTCCAAATTCAGCGTTAAATAGTCCAAATCCGTTCGGGTAAATACATCCCGGTTGAGGAATAGCATCACACGATTCGAACAGACAGTTTAAGTTTCCGTATTGATCAAAACTTTGCGCGGTAGCATTAGCATCATAATTAGATGCATTTGCATCCATACATCCAAGAACAGCATCTGTAGGTTCGCTACATGGAGTTCCACCATATGTAGTACAAGCTTCTGCACCAAATTCAGCATTAAAAGCACCAAAACCATCTGCGTAGATACATCCGTATTCAGGAATGTCATCACAAGATGCGTAAACACATTTTAAATTACCGTATTGGTCATAATCTGACACTGTTGCAGTTTCATCATAGTTTGTTGCATTTTGATCCATACAACCTTCAATCTCATCAGTTGGTTCAACACATGGAGTACCACCGTATGACTCACATAAATCATCGCCAAATTCAGCATTAAAAGCACCAAAACCATCTGCGTAGATACATCCCCAAGTAGGAATATCATCACAAGAAGCATATACACATAAAGAATTTCCATATTGATCTTCACCAGCTACAGTAGCATCTTCATTGTAATTAGATGCGTTTGAATCCATACAACCCACTGAACTATCTGTAGGTTCGCTACATGGAGTTCCACCGTATTCAGAACATTGTGCTGCACTAAAGTCTGCGTTAAAAGCACCAAACCCATCAGCGTAAATACATCCGTATTCTGGAATGTCATCACAAGATGCGTAAACACAAGTAGAGTTTCCAGATTCGTCCGTACCAGCTATAGTAGCTGTTGCATCGTAGTTAGATGCATCCATATCCATACAACCAGAGATGTCTGTTGAAGGATTAATTGTTCCGCTTGTTGTTAATTCTAGGTCAGATATCGAAACACTTACATCTTGGTCAACAATGTACATCAAGAAAGAGCTGTAGGTATTGTCACCCTGAGATGGGATATTTATAGTATAGCTTGATTCTACATTGTTTAATGAAATCGTATCGGTATTAAAACTTGGTTCAGTATCTGGGTGCGGATTGTATTCAAATTTGAAGTAGATATCTGTTTCTTCACTTGAAGAAGCATTGAATGTAATTAAACCTCCATCTTCAAAAATAAGTGGATATATGCTTAGGTCTAGATTTGAAAAACCTGCCCAACTTTCAGAACCAGAAGGTATCATGTATTCTGTACCTGAGAAAGAAGATCCACCAAAAGTACCAGAGAAGGTAAATTGAGGTTCAAAAGGATCACATGGACCAACAGAAGTAGATGAACCTGCACCTCCAGAAGAAACGATATCGCCATCTGGGTTTAAAAATTCCCATGAAACTTCAGATGGGTCACTACTATTTATAGATGTCATGTCGTCTGTAGTTACTACAAATTGCATACATTCTACAGATTGGTCTACACAAAACTGAAGTGTGTGAGTAGCACAGTTTTCATAAGCACCACCATTAAATATGTCTGGCATACAGCCTTGACTGAATTGAAGGGCTAATTTGTAGGTGTAATCTACTCCAAACATTGAAGAAATTTGATCATCTACTTGTAAAACACCGTCAAAATAAGCGTACATGAGACTATTACCCCAACCGTCGTTACCAGAATCATATGCATTCAATGCATAGTTGTCTGTGCCGTCAGGGCATCCGATAAATTCAAAATCACAGTTGTAACCAGGCGAAGGGTAATTGCATGATCCATCGTCTAAGGTAGCAGCTGAATCGTAATTACATGCATCTTGGTCAGTACATGCAGCTAAGTCTGAGATTGGCTCTTCACATGGTGTTCCATCGTATTCTGCACATTGAGCAGCAGTAAAGTCTGCATTGAAAGCACCAAATGCATCTGCGTAGATACATCCATATTCTGGGATATCATCACATGAAGCATAAATACAAAGTGAATTTCCATATTGATCTAATGCAGCAACTGTAGCATCTGCATTAAAGTTAGTTGCAAGTGAATCCATACAACCTGGTGTTCCAACTACAGGTTCTACACATGGAGAGCCTCCGTATTGTGTACATTGAGCTGCAGTAAAGTCTGCATTGAATATTCCAAATCCGTTTACGTAGATACATCCATATTCTGGAATGTCATCACAAGATGCGTAAACACAAGTAGAGTTACCATATTCATCAGTTCCAGCTAAAGTAGCATCGGTATTGTAATTTGATGCGTTTGCATCCATACATCCATAAACATCAGCTGCTACAGATCCAGTAGAAGTTACAAAAACATTTGTTAGATCAACAGCAACATCAGGTGTTGCTACATATACTAAGAAAGAACTAAACGTGTTATCACCTTGAGAAGGGATTTCTATCGTGTAGCTCCCTGATCCATCAATTGAAATGTTACTTGTTTGGTATAAGGGAGTAACATTTGGGTGAGGATTAAATTCAAATTTAAAGTAAATTTCAGCTGTTGTATCAGAAGATGCATCAAACGATACAGATCCTCCATCTACAAAAGTAATAGGATACAACGCAGTGTTCATGTTTGCAAATCCAGCCCATGCTTCTGCACCAGTAGGGAATGTTAATGAATTTCCATCAATCACACTTCCACCAAAAGCTTCAGTAAAGGATGCATTGTCATCACCAAGTACTGTAATTGTACCAACCATTCCATTAGCCGCATGCGAAACAATTGAACAGTCGTAAGTGTAAGTACCAGGTTCGCTAAAGGTTATGGAACCTAGGTCTCCACCAGAGTTTGTGGCAAGAGAAGTATTATCTGGATTGTTAAAAGATTCACTTGTCAGTGTATTGATGTCAAAATTCACATCATGAGTTCCACCAATATTATTCCAGTTAACCTCATCTCCAACTTGAATTGTCAGATTTGCAGGCTCGTATTTATACATGGATGCCTCTACATTGTGCACCGTTTGTGCAAATGTAGAATTCGAAATAAATATCATAGATAAAACTATGACACTCGAAAAGAGTTTTTTCATCATTAGAGGGTTTAGTTAGTAGTCGATAAATGTAAGAAGATTTTGCAGCTATTGCAAATATATTTGTCCTTGATACACATATTAGTTGTTACACAAGTGTTCAAGATTTGATGTATGTTTTATTTTATTTACGTATTAATTTAATTCAAATAAAAGAGATGCATACATCATACGCCCAACTCTTGGACCACCGTATACCTGGAAAGAGTTGTTGTTTAGGAGGTTTGAAGCACCCAACTTAAATGTGGCTTTAATTTCAGGAATCTGTTTGTTAATTTGAGCATCTAATTGTGAATAACTTGGTACTTGACCTGTAAATTGAGGTGATCCTTCAAAAATGAAGCCCTCCACCCATTTGTAATTTGTACTAAAGCCCCAGTTTCTGGAGACACCAAATAAAGTAAGGTCTCTCAGTCCAAAACCTAAATTAAATTTGTGTTCTGGCGTATTAAACGCTGGTATAATTGGATCATCAGCTCCTTTTTTATTTAATTTATTCCAAGAGTAATTTCCATTTATGGTTAGGTACTGGTTCATGAAGTAGTTTAAGCCAAGCGTAAACCCTTGAGTACTTACCTTACCTTTAGCATTTGCAGCTACTCTGTACCCTTGAATTGATGGTATGAGTAGATCGTTGTAATTGTCTATTGTATCTCCAATGCTTGATGCCCATCCATCTGAAACATCTTGTTCACTTGCTACTTTAGTCGATCCAAATGTAAATGAAGCTCCTGTTTGGTAGCCAATAAAATCGGTGTATTCACTGTAGTATAAACTTGCATCTACATAAAGTTTTTCAAACAATGTTGTTCGGTAACCCAGTTCTATTGTTTTAACTTTTTCAGGTCTAATAGGATCAACCTTCATAAAACCACCCAATAAAGCATTTGGATTTACAAGAGCTCCAATAAAATATTGCTCTAAAGAATCGATATTTGCAAAGTATTGGTCGTAACCAAATCCATTTAAATTTCCAAGTAAAATAGCCGGTCCAACGTCGTAATTTAAGTATTGGTCTGTTAAAGTTGGATTTCTAATTGCAGATGACAGCGAAACTCGGAGTACATCTTTTTCAGAGGGCGTGTAAACAATAGAGGCCGCTGGCGAAAACAAGAAATCAAAATTTTGGTTTTTATCCATTCTTGCAGATGCAGAAAACTTTAACGTTTCACTTAGGAAATCTCTTTGGTAACCGGCATAAACTCCGTATTCATTGTTGGTAATCACTAAATCTTCTATTGTTGTATCGATTACCGATAGGTGAGTCGTGTCTATGACTTCAACAAAAATGGGTTGAAATTGCGTTCCTACATTTACTAAGGAAGTATCTACCTCTATAACAGGGTTGCCTAGATCATCAAACAGAAATCGGTCTTGGTAATTTTGAACAAATCCGTCTTGAAATATACTTCCGTCCGAGTCGGGTCTGTAAACACGAGCATTTGTACCTACTGTAAATCTATTTTTACCAATTTCAAATTTATATTCCGCTTGTGCATGGTACAATTTTGATTTGTCGTAAAATTTTGTTCCTCCAACTAAATTTCCATTTTTATCGTATCGAGTTTGGGTTGTAATATCGTCAAAAGCTTTTTGGAATTCTGGAGTTCCTGGCTGAAGGTATGAATAGCCTTGTGAGCCTGTAACATTATTCATAGAGTCTGATACAACCTGGTGAAATTCGGCTAAGGTCGATTGATTTGCATTTAATACGGTCTGATTATTTGCTTCCCACTCATTGTAAAAACCAGGGTCAAGTATGTCTATTTGACCATTTCCGTTGCTGTCTTCGTCCAAAACAGATATTGGAACCCAACCTTCAAATTGCTCAATTTGAGGAATAAAATCTCTCCACAAAGTAGCATAATCACTAGACCAAGTGATGTCATCTAAGGCTCTATTCATTAGGGTGTTTGCTGTTGCTACAATGTCATAGGTATCGCCTGCATCTTCATGCGTTTCATAGAGTCTTATAAAGAATTTATCTTTTTGTCTAAATTCGATTCTGTTTTGAAAAAATTCGAGTCCATTTAAACTGTAACGGTTGTCACCTTGGTATACGGTTGTTCCGGTACCGTAATTGGTAGCGTAAATTAATTCTGTTTTTTTTGTTGGCTTGTAGTACAAAGCCATATTCATTTTAGTGTTTTCTGTATTGTAGTCAGCTAAATCCTCTTCTTTGTATCCTGTTCTGTGGAATGTGCCTAATCCAGGAAATTCTTTTATGTCATTCCATTCTGCAGCGTATTCGTCTCCATATCGATTTACCGCATCATACCCACCAGCATTACTAATTAATGATGAACTCTGAAATGCTTGTTCGTAATTGTTAGCCCTCCAATCATTAGCTGTCATTCTATAGAAATTGAATTTGTATCCAAATTTATCTTCGTCTTTTTTATTTTTAAATACGCCTGCGTAACGAACCGCTATTTCAGCCAAACTCCGATCTCCACCTTTTAGTTGAGCCGAGAGTCCAGGAAATTGGAACGGGTCTTTGGTTTCCATACTAATAACACCATTAAAGGCATTTGGTCCATACAATGCAGAGTTAGCCCCAACAATAATTTCTACTTTTTTAAGATCAAGTTCCGAAGAACCTAAAAAATTACCTAAAGCAAAATTCAATCCTGGAGACTGATTGTCAACACCGTCAATAATTTGAAGCGAACGAACAGGAGAGGTAGAATTGAATCCTCGGGTGTTTATTATTTTAAAACCTAAACTTGCCGAAGTAACATCAACTCCTTTTAAAGCACCCAGACCTTCATAGAAACTAGCAGCCGGTGTTTCTTTAATGGCAATAATATCTAGGGCCTCTACTGTTATGGCCGATTGTTTTTGCTTTTGAGTTAAACGGGTATCAGTAATAACTATTTCAGATAAGATGAGTTTATCTTCTCCCAGATAAATTTTTATTGCTTCTGTCCCCTCAACTGTAATCGTTTTTTTTTCAAAACCAATAAAAGAGACTTCAATTTCTACGGGTAATTGTTGAGATTCTATTTCAAAGTACCCATTAAAGTCCGTCATTGTTCCTTTTGATGTACTGGGTATAACTACATTTGCACCAATCAGCGTTTCTTTGTTTTTTTTATCGTAAACAACCCCCTTTATAGTTTGCTGTGCAAGCGTTTGTTGAACAAACAAAAGTAGAAGTATAATGGTAATACTATTTTTTAATTTCATCTTTTAGAGGCTAATTTTGGTCAAAAATAGTAAAATTATAATGCTAGAGAACAAACGCGCTCTCAACATTTTGTTTTACCGGTACGTTGCTAAAATTTAAAGAGTGTTTTACAATCACGTTGATTGGTTACTCAAGCTATTTTAGAAGTTAGGCTTGAGTAGGTAGTTTTTGTAAAATTCATCAATAATGTACAGGATTTCATCTGGAGTATCTACAACAGAAATAAGTTCTAAATCTTTTTCACTTATCGTTCCTTCTGCTACTAATACGTCTTTTATCCAAGTAACCATTCCTGCCCAGAAGCTGCTGCCTACTAAAATAATAGGAAACAAGTCTATCTTCTTGGTTTGTATAAGTGTAATTGCTTCGAATAATTCGTCAAGAGTTCCCATACCACCTGGCATTACAACAAAAGCCTGAGAGTATTTTACAAACATAACTTTTCGTACAAAAAAGTAATCGAAATTAATGTTTTTATCGGAGTCTATGTATGGGTTACTGCTGGCCTCAAAGGGTAAGTCTATATTTAACCCAACTGATGGAGATCCTCCCTTTTTAGCTCCCTTATTTCCAGCTTCCATAATACCTGGTCCACCTCCAGTAATTACACCATAGCCATTTACAGAGAGTTCTTCTCCAATTGTGGTGGCTAGTTGGTAGTATTTATTATCGGGTTTCATTCTTGCAGATCCAAATATGGTAACGCAGGGGCCAATTCGGCTCATTTTTTCAAATCCATTAACAAATTCCGACATAAGTTTAAAAAGTTGCCAAGAATCTTTGGTTTTTATTTCATTCCATGTTTTCTTTTTGAAATCTCTATCTAATGTTTCTTTATCCATTTTATGTATTTTTTAATTGATTTTAATTTTTTGCTTAGTTCGTAATTTTTTTTAACAGATTTAATAAATCCAGTATTTGTCAATAAGGTATATAAGCGAAGTCATGCTAGCTGCACCTAGTTCTAGTTCACGTTTGTTAACATGTTCAAAAATATCATTGTCAGAGTGGTGGTGGTCAAAATACCTTTGTGAATCTGGTGACAGCCCAATTAAACAGATCTTGTCGTCTTTTAAAGGATTAATGTCTACACCGGCAAAGCCCATTTTAAATTCGTGAATTCCATAAGGCTCAAAAAGTGATTTCCATTTACTAATCTCATTCAATTGTTTTTCGGTTCCATTTATAGAAAAGCCTCTGGGTGAAAAACCACCACGATCACTTTCTAAAGCCATTAAATGCTTTTCTTTTTCTGAAGCGGCTCTTTCTGCATAGCCTAATCCACCTCTATTTCCATTCTCCTCGTTCATAAATAAAACCACACGAATTGTATGCTTGGGTTTTAGATCCATCATTTTTAGCAGATGCAATACTTCTATAGATTGCACCACTCCTGCGCCATCATCTTGTGCGCCTTCTCCGATATCCCATGAGTCTATGTGTCCGCCAACAGTAATGTATTCATTTGGGTATTCAGAACCTTTTATCTCACCAATTACATTGTATGATATTTTATCTGGATAAGTTTTACAATGAGATTTTAAACTAAGCTCGAGTTCTTTGTGGTTTTTAATATTTTCGCTCAAATAGTTTGCATCGTTTGTTGATACAGCAAATGCCGGAATTGAGTCTACACCTTCTTCGTATCCCATACTTCCAGTATGTGGAAAATCATCATTTCTTAAATTCATTGAGCGAATGACAACTGCAATGGCGCCTTTTTTTGAGGCTTCTATTGCACCAGCATAGCGTTGGTCTACACAAGAACCGTAAGCGCTAAATGTACTAATTAGTTTTGGGTCCATCGGTCTGTTAAAAAAAACTACTTTTCCACGAACCATGGAGTCTTCTAAATTATTTAATTCCTCGATAGATTTTACTTCTAAAGCTTGACCTTTAATAAATTGATTCAATCCGGTTGATACAGATCCTCCCAAAGCAGAAACTTTAAGAGCGTTTTTGCCTTTTTCATTAAAGAAGTATACTTTTTCTCTTTTACCTCTTTCCCAATGCGGAACTGTTATCTCTTGTAAGTAAACCGTATCAAGGTTCAAGCTCTCTAGCGTTCTTTTTCCCCATGCAACAGCACTGTCTGCTTCTGATGAACCACTAAGTCTTGCGCCTATGTCTTTACATAAGTATCTAAGGTTATCATATGCCTCACTTTTAGTTAGTGCCATGTCATAAATTGATCGTAACGTTTTATCGTCTTGAGCAAAAGTGAATGTGTATATTAATGCACATACCAAAAGAGGGAAGATTCTCATATTGTAATTTTTGTAAATATAAATAAAAATGTAATCTAAGAAATTAAAGCCAAGAGAAATGCGTTTTACTGATTAAATCCTCTGATAAAGATTTTGCAACTGGACAGTTAAGCGCTGCTTTTTCCAACATTATTTGCACTCTTTTATCTAATGCTAGTGGGGCTTTAATATGAATTGTTATTTGGGCAATTCTTCTTGGACTTGAGCTCATTATTTTTTCTACTTCTGCAGTGGTTCCTTCTAAAGAAATATTTAGTTGTGCAGACTTTATGCCCATAATGGTAAGCATGCATGATGCCAATGCCGAGGCTACTAAATCGGTTGGAGAGAATGCCTCTCCCTTGCCATTGTTGTCTATAGGTGCGTCGGTTGTGATTGTATTACCAGACTGTATGTGTTTTGCTTGCGTTCTTAAGCCTTCTTTATAGAGTACTTTAGCGATCATTCCTTTTTGTTTATAAAATTAAAAAGTAAATGTAAGAAAATACCTAGAGTAATTTTGATAAGGTGCTTATTTGATGCGCACCATTTGTAAGCTAAAAGACTAAAATTTTATTGTTTTGAAATTTACTAAACACTGCTTTTCACGATTTATTCTTCATCACTTGAAAGTTCAACTTTCATGCTGTTTCTAAGTTTTTTGGATACGGCACTGTAAGGGGCATTTACAACTACATCTCCGGGGTTTAATCCCGATATTATTTCAATATTTTGATCGTCTTGAATTCCTGTTTCTACCGCAACCAATTTTACTTGTCCATTGTTGTGTACAAAAACACATTCAAAAGGTTCTTTATCAGCATTAGTCGCTGTGTACTTGTTTTTAGTGTTTACAGCAACCGAGCTACTGTCTTTCCTTGTAGTTACAGATTGTATAGAAACTAAATTAATCCCTTCTTTTGTTGCTGTTTGGATAGCTACAGAAGCTGTCATGCCAGGTCTAAAGGGTTGTTTTTGATTGTTTAGTAGGTGCTTGTATGAGCTTTTTAGAATTCTAATTTTTACTTCAAAATTGGTGACTTGATCTGCCGATGTTCCCATAAGGTTTGCCGAATTGGCTATTTCGGTAACTTCGCCAACAAATTTTTCTTTCATGTAAGCATCGACATCTATTTCTACTATATTTCCTAATTTTACTCTTAGAATGTCGTTTTCGCTTACGTCAACCACAACTTCCATATGGTTTAGGTCTGCAATTCTTAAGAGCTCTGTACCCGTCATTTGCGCTGTACCAACTACTCGTTCTCCTTGCTCAATGTTTAAGCGGGATATTGTGCCTGATATTGGTGCGTAAATAGAAGTTCTGTTTAAATTATCTTGTGCTTCTTTTAAGGATGCTTCGGCGCTTTTTACATTAAATTGAGAGGCCTCTACTGCAAGCTGAGCCATTTCATAGGCGTTTTCACTTCCTTCAAATTCTAACGATGCTATTGCGCCTTGTTTAAAGAGACTACTATTTCTAAAATGATTTAACTCTGTATTTTTTAACTGAGATTTTTGCTGCGCTAAATTGGCCTTCATATTGTTTAAACTCGCCTTCATTCGGTCTAAGTTAGCCAGGTACATTTCAGGATTAATGCGTAGTAATAAATCGCCTTGCTCTACCCAGTCGCCTTCTTGTACGGTTAATTCTGTAATTTCTCCAGAGACATCTGGAGAGATTTTAACTTCCATTTCGGGCTGGATTTTTCCATTTGCAGGAACTGTTTCAGTTATTTTTCCAATAAAAACTTCTTCAGTTTTTATTGTAATTAAGTCTGTTCCACCAATGTAACCTAGTTTTTTTGCGCCAATTAGTACTACTGATAGGATTACTAAACCAATAATTATTGCTGATTTCTTTGTCATAGCTCGAAAGTTAAATCGGTGTAAAATTCGTACAATTTAATTTTGAAAATCAAGTCGTACTTGCCTTGAAGTTCGTCAGATTTTGCTTTGATGAATTTGTTTTTAGCTTCATTAAACTCATAACTATTCACCATGCCCAATTCGTAACGGTTGCTTATGTATCCAAACGATTCTTCAAAAGCATCGGCTGCCTTTTCTGCAGCTTGCAGCCTCTTGAAGGCAGCCAATTGGTCTGCATAGGCTTGTTCCATGTTTTTGCGCAACTGATTTTTTGTTTGTTGCGCATTTAGCCTACTGTTTTCTATTTGAATTCTACTTTGGTTTACCGCAGTTCTAGAGTTCCAGTTGTTGAATATAGGAATGGTTAATCTAAGAGATACACCACCTTGAAGATTGTTCGTCAATTGTTCGTTAAAGGTAAACATGTCTTTCACATTGTCTGAATATAATGTGCTGTTTGAATAGCCTAAACTTAATGTTGGTAGATAATTTGCAGTAGCTATACGGTAGTCTAAATTAGCACTTATAATGGCTAATTCAGAGGCTATTACAGAACTTTGTACTTTTACAGCAGTTTGAAAATCCTCATCTATATTTTCTTTTAGCTTCAATTTAGGAATTTTAATTATTTCAGCCTTAATTTTCAGTTCTTGGTAATTTTCTAAATCCAGCAATTGGGCCAATTGCAGTTTCGATAAATTGAGTTGGTTTTCTGTTTGTACAAGTTGTTGTTCTTCCAATGCTTTTTGAGATTGGATGTTTAAGAGTTCTCCTTTGGCTAGCGAACCTGCATCAACAAGAGTTTTAATTCTTGCTTCTTGCGCATTTGTTAGGTTGAATTGTTCTTTAGAAGTGAGAAACGCTTCTTCGTTGAATAAAATTTGCAAGTAACTTAAGGCAATACTACTAATGAGTTCGTTTTTTGCAGACTCCAATTCGTAGGTGCTTTTAAGGACCTCATTTGCAGCTTTTTTTATCTGATTTATGTTTTTGAATCCATTGAATAGGGTAAGGTTGGAAGAGAAAGATAAGTTTAGTGAGGTACTAACTTCTTCAATAAATTGATTTGTAAATGGGTTAATGTACCTACCGGTATTTTTAAAGACAGAAGTATTCGCATTTACGGATGGTAATAATTGAAAATTGGATTGTGTAAGTGTATTCATATTGAGCTCAATGGTGAGCTCGCTTTGTTTTAGAGCGATGTTGTTTACCAATGCATGGTTTATGCAATCCTCTAGACTCCAGGTTTGTTGTGCTTGTACAGTAGCAAAAGTGAGAAGAAAAACAAGGGTATTGGTAACTTTCATAAAATTGTTCGCTTTAATTTAGAGCTAATGTACTAATAATAGAAACGTATCAATGTTAACTCTTGTTAAGACTCTTGCTCGCTTTGCATTTGTTTGCGATGACGGTACCAGAAAAAGAAACCTACACCAATTAAAATATACGGAAACACCATAATGTAAAGTATGCCTGCATTGAGTCCTGCACCTTGACTATTACCTCCAGCTATACTCGTTTCTGCAACCGCTTTACACATAGCGCAGCCCTGGGCAAATAGCGTGTTAGAAACTAAGCTAGTTACTAAAAGTAAAAGTGTTTTTATGTATTTTTTTAGCATCATAGGTTGTAGTATGGAGCAATCATTAAATAGACAAGTACTCCTGTGAGTGTTACATATATCCAAATTGGCATACTCCATTTTGTTACTTTCTTATGCCCTTCGATATCGCCTGTAATTGCCTTGTAAAATGAAAGTAGTACAAGCGGTAGTACTATGCTCGCAAGTAAAATATGACTGATTAAAATAAACAAATAAACAGGTCTAATAGGGTTGTCTGCTGGAAAAGAGGTTTCAATTCCAAATGAATGGTAGGTTACATAAGACAGAATAAACAGAGAAGAAAGCGCAAATGCTGTGAGGTTTAAATTTTTATGAAGCTCCGTTTTCTTTTGTTTTATAGCTCGTAAAGACAATAGGAGAAGTACAAAGCAAGTTGCATTAATGCTGGCGTGTAACTTAGGTAAGTGCTTTACAAATTCCGGTATATTTTGTGCCTGTGGTAAGTTGTACAAAAGTACTACTAAACCTAATACAGCGGCAGATGTACCGTATATTATACGTGTGGCTTTTTTGTTGTTCATCTTCGTTTTATTCTTTTAACAAGGTTTTAATATCATTTATCAATTGGAGTACATCTTGGTCGTTTGTTCCATCGTATACACCTTTTGCATTTCCTTGGCTGTCATAACCAGAGCGTACCCTACCTTTTTTATCTACTAAAATGAAGTATTCTGAATGAAGAAATCCTCCTGGAGCTAGTTCGTCTTCACCTGCGTTGGCAAAGTAACCGTAAAAAGCGGTATTGTATATTGCTTCTTTTGTTCCTGTTAAAAAGTGCCAGTTTTTTGTGTCTGCATGCATTTTGGCTGCATACTCTTTTAATATGTTTTCTCGATCGTAAGCTGGATTTACTGTGTGAGAAACTAGAGCGAATTGTGGGTTGTCTTTAAAGGCTCTTTGAACTTTTACTAAGTTGTTTGTCATTACAGGACATATAGAAGGGCACGTTGAAAAGAAAAAATCGGCTACATAAACTTTACCTGCCAAATCAGAATTTTGTATCGTATCGCTGTCTTGATTGATGAGTTCAAATTTCGGAATCGTATGGTAAATAGTCTCTTCACCATTCGTTTCTTTAGGGCCAACAAAAGCCAATGGTTCTACTTTTCTTGTGTTACAAGATAGCAGTACAGCAGTACAAAGCAAAATGGTAAATAGCTTAGTCATTTTTATTTTTTAATTCTCTTTGGTATTCTGCTAACAACAATTTAAGATCGTCTCTAAGGAGTTTTATTTCAAATTTACTTAGGTTATTGTAAGTAAACATTGTTTCATCAGAATTGTTGTAACCCACTCTAATTCTACCTTCTCTATCGCATATAATTGTTTCTCCAAAACGCGCTTCTTCTTGGTCTTTAATTTTAGATTTGATTGCACCAACTAGAATGTTGTCATCAATTAAGTTGCTTAAAGAGTCGAGTTTTAATGGAACATTAATCCATTGTTTTGTTGGTATTTTATTTTCTGAGAATATAGCTTCGTTAAAAACATGTAAAGAATCTTCAATAATAAAATTCAGAAAGTAAAGATCCTCGTAATTCCCAAGGTATTCCCAAACTTCAGTCTCCAGCATGTAGCCAATAAGTTTTGAAGTGAGTGTGTCTTTGGCATTAGAGAAGAAAACGAGTTTGATTTTTGAGTCTAAATCTCTAAAATTCAGTGTTTCTGTTAGTGGGAAGTCTTGAATAAAATGATGACTTGGATTTCCTTGTCTGTCTTCCTCAATTAAAGGAAGGTAATTTTGAGATTGAGATGCAACAATAGGTAAGTAAACAAAGTTGTGTTTGCCCGATGTAAGATAAAGGTACAAAAGAGAGGGTAGTACTAATATTGTAAATAGTACTACCCCCTTCGTAATTTTAGATGTTTGTTTCATTCTATATCAATTCACTAGCTTCTGTTAGAAGAATAAACAACAAATAAGGTATAAGTATAAATGTAGGAAGCGCTAAAGTCCAAGCAAAGCCTTTTGTCTCATGTTTTACGTGCATAAAATAGGCTACAATGTAGTATGCTTTAACGAGTGTAAGTATTATAAAAGTCCATTTTAGTACTTCATAACTTACGGGTTTAAAAATACCCAAGGCAACTTCTACAGTGGTTAGCGCTAAAAGTATCCAGAAAACAACCCAAATTTGTTTTGTACCTCCGTGAGAATCGTGTGACATAGCTAAAGCGTGTTTTTAAAAGTTAATTAATGAGACTAGTCGTTTGTTAAACCAAGTAGAAAAAAGTAAATACAAATACCCATACTAAATCTACAAAGTGCCAGTACAGACCTACCTTTTCAACCATTTCGTAATGTCCTCTTTTTTCGTACGTACCAAACAGTACGTTAATAAATACAATCATGTTTAATAACACTCCTGTGAATACGTGAAATCCATGGAACCCTGTGATGAAGAAGAAAAAGTTTGCAAATTGAGGCAACCCGTATTCATTAACAACCATGTTAGCTCCGTAAACGTGTTCCGCACTTTCACTTAAAGTTGCAATGGTTAATGGATCCGTAATAAACTTTTCTGTACCCAGTCTAAGAACATCATAGTTGTAGGTTTGGCCCATAACGTCTGTTCCTGCGGCTATAATTTTAGCTATATTACCATCTGCTAGGTGAAGTGCGCCTTCTGCAGTTCCATGTATAAAGTGCATCCATTCCCAGGCTTGAGAGCCTAAAAAGATGGCGCCACCTAAAACGGTTAAACCCATCCACCAGGCTACTTTTTTAGTGTCCATGTTTTTTCCATGATGAACAGCAAGTACCATAGTTACCGAGCTCATAATAAGGATAAAAGTCATTAAGGCTACATAAAGCAATGGTTGGTCACCGTGTACTCCTGGAAAATGTGTGAATACATTTTCTGCCAGCGGCCAAGTTTCTGCGTATTTAAAACGCGAAAACCCATATGCGCCTAAAAAACCTGAAAATGTTAAGGCATCTGTCAGTAAGAAAAACCACATCATCATTTTTCCGTAACTTGCTTTAAAAGGATTTACTCCTCCGCGCCAAACGCTTTCTGTTGTTGCTTGTGATGCCATACTATGTGTTAGCTTAGGTAATTTATAGTTTTTTTATTGTTC
Organism: Flavobacteriales bacterium; assembly: GCA_028110365.1. Lineage (GTDB taxonomy): Bacteria > Bacteroidota > Bacteroidia > Flavobacteriales > UBA7430 > UBA6772. The sequence goes on along the minus strand of JAOGVT010000017.1, from coordinate 4,874 downwards.
TTATTTTAAAGAACATTTCTTAAGCGATGCAAATGTAATGCTTTCCTTGATAAGAGAAAAGACTATTCTTTTCTTTCAGTCTTCATTGCTTTGTTTAGATTATTTCTAAATATGAAGCATTGTTTTGTTTTTGTGTTTATCTGGTGAGCAGTAAAAATAAAAATAGGTAAAGCCATAAGCCGCCAAGAAAGTGCCAAAAGATAACGCCAAGCTCTAATCCTAATACATTGTTTAGCGTGTATTTATTTTGCCGGGCATTAAAAAACATGACCAAAATTGAAATTAAACCTGCGATTAAATGTATCAGGTGTACCAGTGTAATTACGTATACAAAAGAACCTGCGGCATTGCTGCTTTTACCGGTAAAGAATACACCCATATCGTGCATTTGAGACCAGCCTTCAAATTGAAGTATTGTAAAAGCCAATCCGAGCATAAACGAGACGCCCATAAGTTTTATCGTCATTGGTGTATTGTTGGCTTTTGTAGCTTGCAAACTTTTTTGTATTGCTATACTGCTCAGTATAATAACTGCAGTGCTCAGAAAAAAAGCATCTGGTAAGTCAAAATCCATCCAGTTTCCTTCTGCTTTTCGTACAATATAACCAGAGGTTAGTCCTATAAATAACATAACAATACTGATCATGGAAATGAAAAGTAATGGTTTTCTTGTTTTTCTTTTTTGGAGTTCTTTGCTGTCGCTCATCTATTGTAAAACGTATTTGTCGATTAAATAAATAATTTGAATTACTGGTAAGTAAACTAAGCTGCCAAACATGAGCTTTTTTGCCGAAGAATGGTCGCAATTTTTTAGTAGTAAAGCGCTTTTTTTGTACAAGTATACACCCATAAGTAATATGGATAAGGCGCCGTAAGGAGTGAGTATTAGTTTGCTCTCTATACCAATGTAAGGGAACACAAAAGGCATAATAGATACTGGAATTAACCAAATCGTGTAAAGCATGGCTTGAAAAGCTGTTTTCTCATCCTTCATTCCAGATGGAAGCATTCTTATGCCTGCTTTTTTATAATCTTCGTCTAACATCCAGGCTATGGCCCAAAAATGAGGAAATTGCCAAAGAAATTGTACGGCAAATAATGTCCCAGATTCAATGCCAAATTGATTTGTTGCAGCTACCCAACCCAACATAAAAGGAATGGCTCCGGGGAATGCTCCAACAAATACAGCGATAGGACTTACAGTTTTTAAGGGAGTGTATACAGCTGCGTATAAAACGAGCGCAGCAGCTCCAAATATGGCAGATTTTGCATTTATATAGTATAAAATTAGAATGCCAATGAGCCCTAAAATACTGGAGAATAGTAAGCCTTCAGAGGATTGCATCCTTCCCGCTGGAATAGGTCTTTGTTTTGTCCTATCCATTAGTTTATCGGTTTCTTTTTCGTAAACCTGATTGAAGCCGTTAGATGATGCTACGACCATAAAGCCTCCAATAAGTAACATAAATAAGATTTTGAAGTCAACTTGATCTACGGCTAGTAAGTACCCCACTAATGCAGAAAATACAACAGTGCTGGAGAGGCGTAGTTTTGCTAATTGACTGTAATCTTTAATCTTGTTTTTCAAGTGGGTAAGATTTATAAATGCAAAATTAAGGATTAGAATGCTTACTGAGTGTGTTTTTTGTTAAAATTTGTTCTGATCAATTACTTGAATTTTATCTTGCCCAATTCTTACCTGAAGCCATCTTTTAAGTTGGTTTGATTGGTTTTCATCTTTCCATATTGGGAGTAGCGTAGGTATAGTGTCTAATGAGATAGAGTCTAGTCTAATAGTTGAGCCGTAGGTTAAGTTCTCCAAGTTAGGGTATTGAATAAAAATTTCTTTTTGCAGTTGTATCCAATCAATTTTTGCGCCTTGTAGATTTTTTATTTCATTAGTAAGATTCTGTATTTTGAGGTTCTTAGACCTTAATTCCGCGACATTATTTTGATAAAGTTCCTTAATAATCCCAGATTTAACTCGATCTCCAATAGATCCTGCAAGTTCTTCACTATTATTTTGATTTTGTATGACTTTAAGTTCGGTGCTTTGTAAATCCGATTTTACTAATTTATCTTTCCAGGCTTCTATAACATCATCAGGTATTTGTTTTCCTATCATAAATACTTCTATGCTAGATCCTTCTTTACTGTAATTTAGCTTCTGATTTATCGTTTCAGAACCAGGGTATTCAATAAACTCTTGTGTAAATGAGTTGGCACGACGAAGAAACATAGACTCCTGGGTTACCTCAAAAAACAGAAAGGCACTTGGAATTATAATAATTAAACTGATGAGTGTAATGTGTCTTTTGCCTTTCTTTTCTGTCAATTTATCAATAAATGATATGTATGGAAAGCGTAAGTATCGAATAATAATTAAAGTGGCGAGGCTAATAAACACTGAATTCAGTAAAAATAAATACAGTGCACCTAGGAAAAAGCTAAAATTTCCATTTGCCAATCCGTAACCGGCAGTACAAATTGGGGGCATTAGTGCTGTGGCTATTGCCACTCCAGGAATTACATTACTAGCATCCTTTCGGCTTATTGCTATAATCCCAGCCAGCCCTCCAAAGGCTGCTAGTAAAGCGTCTAGTAAAGTTGGTTGAGTTCTCGCCAGTAATTCAGCTTGAACGTCTTCTAGTGGGCTTATTAAAAAGAAAACGGTGGAGGTAAGTAAGCTAATACCTAATGCAATCAAAAAATTTTGAAGAGATAATTTAAAGTTTAGGATATCATTTGTTCCAACAGACAAACCAACGCCTAAAATGGGTCCCATTAATGGCGAAATTAACATGGCACCAATAACAACAGCGGAAGAGTTTATATTTAGGCCAATTGAGCAGATTACAATCGAGCAAATCAAGATCCAAACATTGTATCCTTTAAACGTGATGTCTTTTAGGATGTTTTTACGAATTTCCTCGTGATTTATGTTCTCGTCATTAAACCTCAAAGTCGTCTTGAGGAGTTGAGATGAGTTTATAATTAGGCTTTTTAATTGATGGATTAAGCCATTTATTTCATTTTTTTTTACGGGTTCTTTATCTGGCTTTATCATAGGTTTGCTTTTTTTGTTGTTCGTGTTCTACCGAATCATAGTATGTGTTTTCAACTGCAATTTATGAATTTTGAACAGGGGTGTCTTTTTTTTTGAGCCCTTCTAAGCCTGGGCAATCACACGACTTAAAAGCTGTGCAAGAATTAAGGAAGATTGAGCATGCAAACGCCATAACTAAAAAAAGTACTTTTTTTGAAATTCTTGTATTCATGTACGAGCTAAAAAAATGGTTATTTATTAGAGTATTTTGTAAATTTACATTTATTTTATATAAAAATTGTTTTATGGGCTTAATTGCTTCTTTAGGTAAGTTTATTCTTTTTATTCTCGATGTATTTAGAAAGCCTGAGCGAAGATCGGTAATGTATCGATTGGTGCTAAAAGAAATCTATGAGTTGGGATTTAAGTCTCTTGCTTTTGTGGTTTTTGTGTCTCTTTTTGTCGGTGCTGTAGTAACCCTTCAAACTGCAGCAAATATGACCTCGAGTTTTATGCCAAAAATTTTAATAGGGTATGCCACTAGAGATGCCATCTTATTAGAATTCTCTCCAACAATTATAAGTTTGCTACTCGCAGGAAAAATTGGCTCTAATATAGCCTCAAGTATAGGAACAATGAAAGTTACCGAGCAAATTGATGCTTTAGAGGTTATGGGTGTAAACCCTGCAACTCACTTGGTACGACCAAAAATATTTGCATTGTTGTTTTTTAATCCGCTACTAATTGTATTGAGTATGTTTGCAGGTATCATTGGGGGCTTACTGGCTGGTACACTTTCTGGTGAGTGCACTGTTGCTGAGTTTGTTTCTGGTATTCAGTACGATTTTATTCCGTTTAAAGCTGTTTATGCAATCATTAAAACCGTTTTGTTTGCTTTTGTAATTGCCAGTGTTTCTTCTTTTCATGGTTTTTACACAGATGGTGGTGCGCTAGAGGTAGGTAAATCTAGTACCAAAGCTGTTGTTTACAGTTCTGTTGTAATCATAGTTTTAAATTACATACTAACCCAGCTACTTTTAAACTAATGATTGAGATTTCTAATATATTCAAGTCATTTTCTGGCAACGAAATACTAAAAGATTTATCGTTTACATTTGAAAAGGGCAAAACAAATTTGGTTATCGGACAGAGTGGTTCAGGTAAGACGGTTTTGCTGAAATGCTTATTGGGTCTGCATGCACCTGAAAAGGGTTCTATAGTTTACGGTGGACTAGATATTGTTGGTAAATCAAATAAAAATTTAAAGCAATTAAGAAGGCAAATAGGTATGGTGTTTCAAGGTGGTGCCTTGTTTGATTCCATGAATGTTGAAGAAAATATTCTATTTCCACTGCAAATGTTTTCAAATGATAATCAATCTGAAATGTTAGATCGTGTAAATTTTTGTTTGAAAAGAGTAAACTTAGAAAATGTAAATCATCTTTTTCCCTCTGAAATAAGTGGTGGCATGAAAAAACGTGTGGCCATTGCTAGAGCCATTGTAATGAATCCAAAGTACCTCTTTTGTGATGAGCCTAACTCCGGATTAGATCCATATACAGCGATATTAATAGACAATCTTCTTCAAGAAATAACCCATGAGTATGACATAACAACGGTTATTAATACACATGATATGAATTCGGTAATGGAAATTGGCCAGAAAATTTTATTCATAAAAAAAGGGGTAAATGTTTGGGAAGGAACAAGCTCGGAGATATTTTCTACTGCAAATACCGATTTGGAGAGCTTTGTGTTTTCCTCTGAACTTTTTAAGTCCATAAAACGCAATCATCCTTAGTTTTATTTTTTTCTAAATTTAGGTTTC
>JAOGVT010000016.1:0-32782 GCA_028110365.1 Flavobacteriales bacterium | reverse complement strand
CAATAAGAGAAAGGTCATAATTAGTTATTTCACCAGTTTCAATTTCGTTAAATGTTTCAATTAAAACTGAAGAACTAGTAGGGTTGGTGATTTGTAACTCAGAACTACTTGTATACCATTCATACGCGTGATTTTCCGACCATGTATCAACTTCGGAATTTACTGTATGCTCATTTCCTACACAAATAGTAATTGGATCTTGAATTGCAACTGATACACCAATGTCAATATTGAAATTCTTTTGTATTTCACAATTTTGGTTTTCAAAACTTATATTGTAAAACAGATCATAACTGTTGGATTGATTAAATAGGTAAGAAACAGAATCAATGTTGTTTTCAAAAGAGTTCAGAACAGTTCCATTTGTAGGGCTAATATTCCAGTTAGCTTGAAATAAACTCGCTATTGAATCTATAGGGAATAGAGGTGTTATCTGAGCGTAAAATGTATTTTCAATTTCGGCTTGATCATTTAAACAAAAGATACTGTCTGATAGTATTTCTACGTTGTATCCATTAAGTAGTACAACGGAATCTTGTAAAAATTGATCAATACAGCCATGTTTGGATGTTATATTTAATTCAATTGATGAGTACCCTGCATTGTTGAAATTATGATTTTGGAATTCATCAGAATAATCTTGGTAGGTTGTAAAATTATTATTTGGTTCGTAAATAGTCCATTCCCAAGAATCAATGTATTGGTTGTTGGTGCTATTAAGTGTAATTTGTTGATCTGAGCAGTGAAGAATTGAGTCAGAAACTTCGAAATTTGCATCAACCTTGTATATTTCAATCTCTTTTGATTTAGTTTGCCAACAGCCAACATTGTTTGTGGTAGTTAAAGTAATATTTACGATTGAGTCTAAAACTTGCTCCGTTAGATCTGTACTTATTTGAGCTGTTAGATTGTTTGGGTTGTCAATTGTAATGCTGTTTGGTTGGTCAGTCTGCCAATTGAAATCATGTGTTTGCGACCATAAATCTAGCTCTATAGCTTCAATAGAGAAGGTTTCTCCAAGACAAATTTGATCTTCAAATTGGATTGATGCATCCACTCCTATATTAAATTCATCTTGAGCTAAAACAGTACAATTTCCTCCAGAACCAAAAATTTCGGCACTAAAAGTAATCGTATAAACCCCTGGTGAATAAAATTGATACTGTACGTTTTCAAAGTCCGAACTTAATTTAAGTGGCTCTTGAGAAGAACTAGACGTTATTTCCCAAGAATAATTAACCAATTCGTATGCTGTATTTAATTCCGAATTAATTGATGAAGTGAATGTTTGCGTAGTTTCATTGTTGCCTTGAAAGCAAATGCTGTCTGGTATTTGGTTAATTACTGTCTCAAAAGAATTGATCGTTAAGTAATCTGTTTTTGTAACAGATGACTGACATCCATTGTAGGTTTCAGTTTGGAGATTGACATCATAAACTCCGGGTTCTAAATTTATGAATACTTCTTGTTGGTTATTTACGTTTGTAGTTTCCCCTTGGTTGTCTGTAAAAATCCAATCGTAATTTTGTATAAATAGTTCGGTATTATTTGTTGAAACGTTTACAATAGTAGAGGATGAACATGAAGTGGTGTCTTGTGAGAAAATTTCATTATTTACAGATTCTACATTAAGCTCAATAGATTGACTTGAGGAGCATAAGGAAGTCTCGTTAATCACTATTAGATCGAGTTGGTAAGTGCTGTTTTCTTCAATTATGTAGTTGAAATTCAAGTTTTCAGCATTTTCTATTTCGTACAAAAGATCATTGTTAGAATACAAGTTCCATTGATAAATATCTGATCCAAATTCTGGTGAATTATTATTTACAGCGTAATTTGTTTGATAGGGAAGTGTACAAATTGTGGTATCTAAAATTGTTGCTTCAATCACAGGTTTTGGGTACACCATTGCATTTGCAGAGAGTTCGCCTGAAGAACAATTTTCATCACTTATTTCAAGAGTAATTTGGTACAATCCTACTTCCTCAAGTATAAAAGTGCTGTTAAATAAATTACTTACTTCTATAATTTCAGGTGTGACATCTAGGTATCTTAAGGTCCAATTGTAGTTGTATTGATTTACTTGTTCAGCTTGTACTATTGAAGAAGTATTTAAACTTAAATTTTCAGTCTCACACAGCTTAATAGTGTTGGGGGTAATGTCAGCAATAATACCTCCCAATGAAAAATAATTGGCAACAGTTTTTATGCCACTACAAGAAGTATTTACATTTACTATTTCAAGAGATAATGAATAGTTTTGTGCTTGAGTTGAGGAAATAATAAAAGTTGCGTTTTCTGCTGAACTAGTAAGATTAGAAGATGCGTCATATTCCGGTGAATTAGGTGTTAAATTCCATTCAAATTCATATTGATCTAAAGGGTTTGTTCCCAGTTGAGTTTGATGAGCCAAGTCAAGGTTAGTGTTTAAAGAGCATGACAATTGGTTGTTTTCGGTACTTAAAACAGGATTTATATAATCAACATTAACATTTAGAGTGGTGTCATATTGAGCACTGCATCCATTTGGATTATTGTATTCTAAAACCCAGGTATACTCTCCGTCTTGATCATATGAGAAAGAAATTATTTCGCCATTTAAATTCTCGACTCCTTCAATATTCCATGAGAAAAATTCGGCGGTATTTTCATTATAGTTGGCACTTGTGTTTGAAAGTGTTATAACTTCCTGATTGCATAAAACCCCATCAAAATCAACTTCAAATTTAGGTTGGTCAATTAGTGTAATTACATTTTCAGAAGTTAGCGTGTCAGCACAATTACCCGAACTTACAATGAGTTCTAAGTTCCATGACCCAACATAAAGTTCAAAATTAGGGTTTTCTTGGGTGCTTGATAAAAGTGCCGTATTGCCATTGTCTATACTCCATAAGTAATTTAGATTTCCATTGTTACTAGAGCTTGTGTTTTCAAAAGAAATGTTACCAGTATCTTCGCAAATAACAGAAGGCCCTGTTAGCTCAAAACCTGCATTTATACTTTCAATATTTACAGCTATTGTTGTGTCAAATTGTCCGCTACATCCATTTGGGTCATTGTAGTTTAACACCCAGGTATACATTCCATCCTCTTCATAATCGAAGGTGATTGTTTCTCCATTTAAATTATCGACGCCTTCAATCTCCCACGAAAAAAAATCTTCAGTATTTTCATTAAAGTTAGGACTCGTATTTGTAAGTGTAATAGCTTGTTCATTACACAGGGTACCATTTAAATCTATTTCAAATTCAGGTTTAGAATATACGTTATGAGAATATTCAAATGTAGTCTCAATAATACAGTCGTTTTCAAATTCAATTTCAAAATTTATTGGAAACATTTCAGCGTTAGTTTCAGTGTTGTTTGTTGTGACAACATTGTATTGACTAGGCGTAAAATTTGTAATTGCAGTCGGGTTTTCAGTAAGTTGTGAAAATACATCAAACTCAAGTGAATAGTCTGTTGAGTTTAACACACAGTCGTTTGAATTATTAGTTATTTGTATGGTAGTATTTTCAATTGAAGGGCCTTCAGTAACAGAGATTTCTTGCTCGACTCTTGATCTACATCCATTTTCGTCATCAGCTTCCACCGTCAAAGTGAATTGAGCTTCCTCTTGAAATGTAATCTCATAGTTTGTAGATGTAGAGATTACTACTTGACCATTACTGTTATAAGTGCTATACCAACTTTGATTGACTACATCACCAATAATTTCAAATTGTAATTCTGTTTCATTATTACACAATAAATACTCGCTTTGATTGATGTTTGTTTCAAAACCAATAGGTTCATATACACTGTATTCAAATGTTTTGTTACAGTTTTGCCCGTCTGTTACTGTTATTGTATAAACCCCTTCGTGGTTAAACTCTATTAAGGCACTATTTATAAAAGAAAACTCACTTATTGTAGCATTTAAACCTTCGGGAGAAGAACTGTAAGACCAGTTGAGGTTATCTCCTGAATTTTCTACGACCAATTCAAGTAAAGCTGGATTGTTTCCTAAACAATTTTCATCAGCAGAACCGATGTTTAAAATACATTGAGAAAAAAGGTGTACTGGAATTATTAAGAATAGTGCTAAAGGATAGGTCTTCATTTGAGGGAATATTTTAAGCTAAATTATAACAAATATTCCTAGTATACGAACTAAATATAGGCTGTGATATCTACTTTAATCGCAATTTATTTTCAAAAACTTAATCCTTATATTTTCTTCTATCCTATAAAAACATCTGAAGCATAGGTAATCGATTCATTTTTGAAATGAGAGATCTACACAATAGTAAAATAGTTTACTTATTTAATCTTCCTGGATAAACTTTAAGAGCTTCCTCAAGGATTGTAACAGCAGCCCTCAATTCAGAAGTATTTAATACATATGCTATTCTTATCTGTTGTTTGCCTATTTCAGGAGTAGAGTAGAAGCCTGCTGCTGGTGCTACCATTACTGTTTTATTATTCCAGCTAAATTCTTCTAACAACCATTGTGCAAATATATCGGCATCATCAATTGGAAGTTGAGCAATGCAGTAAAACGCTCCTTTTGGTTTTGGACATACAACGCCTCTTATGTTGTTTAAGCCAGATATAAGTATATCGCGTCTATTTACATACTCTAAAATCACGTCATTAAAATAACTTTCAGGTGTTTTTAAAGCTGCCTCACCAGCAATTTGTCCAAATGTTGGAGGACTAAGTCTGGCTTGAGCAAATTTTAGAGCTGTCGCAATAAACGTTTTGTTTTTTGATACGATACAACCTACACGTGCCCCACACATACTGTAGCGTTTAGATACGGAGTCGATTACAATAGCGTTTTGTTCGAGTCCATCGAGATCTAATATCGAGATGTGTTTTTTTCCGTCGTATGCAAATTCTCTATAAACTTCGTCTGCAATTAGAAATAAATCGTATTTCAAAACAAGTGCTCTTAGCGAATTTAATTCTTCTTGAGCGTATAAATAACCCGTAGGATTACCGGGGTTACATATTAATATTGCTTTTGTTTTAGGCGTAATGAGTTTTTCAAATTCAGAAATTTCTGGCAATGAAAATCCTGAATTTATACTCGAACTAATTGGTTTTACTTTAACACCTGCAGCGGTAGAGAATCCGTTGTAGTTTGCATAAAATGGTTCGGGGATTATGATTTCATCTCCTTGATCCATTATACTGTTTAACGACATCGTTATTGCTTCTGATCCACCTGTAGTAACCAAAATGTTTTGATGGGTTACATTTAATCCAACATTCTTGTAATAATTTGCCAGTCCTTCTCGGTAGGATTGAAATCCAGCAGAATGGCTGTATGCCACTACTTTGGGTTCAAAGTTTTTTATTGCCTCAAGAGCTACTTCAGGTGTTTTTATATCAGGTTGCCCAATATTAAGATGAATGACATCTATTCCTCTCATTTTTGCGTTTTCGGCAAATGGAACCAATTTTCTAATTGGTGATTCGGGCATTCGAAGTCCTTTGTCTGATATATTTGGCATGTGATTCTATTTAGCTATTAATCAAAAAAAAATGTCCTGCGTAAAGCAGGACAAATTTCTTAAAATTTTATGAAATAACTAACTTATTTTGTCGGTTTTGCAAGTGGAGATTTTCCAGCTGGTTTTTTTATTGGACTTGAAGAATCATTGTCTGCTGCTAAAGTTTTTCCTTTTATACGGATTACTTTTGTTGCTTCAGTTTTGGCATTTGATGTAATCGTTACACTTTTGTTAAATGCACCAATTCTTTTTGTATCGTATTTTACTTTTATCACATCTGATGCTCCTGGAGCAATAGGTGCTTTTGGCCAAATTGGAACAGTACAGCCACAGCTTCCTTTTGAGTTAGAAATAATTAAAGGAGCCTCGCCTGTATTTGTAAACTTAAATTCGTAGGTACCATTTCCATTTTGTTCAAATGTTCCAAAGTCATGAATTTCCTTTTCAAATGAAATTTCTTGTGCTTGTGTTGCAAAAATACAAGCAACCGTAAATATAGATCCTAAAATTAATTTCTTCATTTTATGTTTTTTTTGTTAATAGCGCAAATTTAAAAGTTTCTACTAAACTACCAAAATAAATGACTTTCTATATTGTTAATACACTGTTAAAGATTTTATGATTAATGCGCTATTATTTAATTAATAATAGTGCTGCCTTGTCCATTCTCCTAGTACAATGGTAAGTGCATGACTCACGTTCATCGATTTATTATGCCCTTTCATCGGTATGTAAATAGATTTTTCACATTTCTGTAACAAGCTATTGTCCAAGCCTACTTTTTCGTTACCCACAAAAAAAGCAGTTCTTTCGGCTAAATTTGTTTTGTATAAATCATAGGAGGGTTCAGCAGTTTCTATGGCTATAAGTTTATAATCTTCTGGTATTTGCTCCATCCAATTAGAACTGTCACAAAAGTGCCAATCAATAGCCTTAAAACTCGTTTGTGCTGTTTTCTTTATGTTTCTGTCTTTAAAGCTAGGTTCATCGTCTACAAACAGAACTTTTGTACACCCCATATTGTCTGCAAGTCTTAGTACGCTTCCTATATTACTTGGACTTGTTAGTTTCCAACAAACAATTATAGGATGTGTTCTGGTTTTTTGATCGGTAGAGTTTTTTTCGAAAAAAGCTCTTGATTTAATGTAATTTGTCATGCCAAAAAGATAAGATTGTTTTTTGATTCTTATCCTTATTCCACTACTATTTTATGGGATTTATTATTTTTAGAATTACTTTTTCTAATCATGTAGATACCCGAAGTGAAGTTACTTGTATTTATTGGGCTTGTTTTTTCCTTTTGAATAAGTTTTCCAGATGAAGAGTAAATATCGAATAATTCTGTAAAATTGGATTCTATAGTTACTGTTGTTTTACATGGGTTTGGATATAATTTAATCTCTTCATTTGAGACAGCAAATACTGCTAAAGAACTCATGGTTAATTTATATAGAAATGCATTACTTGCTGTTTTTTCTGATGCTATTAGGTATTCATTTCCACCTAGAGAACAAATCCCTTCAATTTGTTTAGATTCACCTAGCTCAAGTGTGTGACTAATTATTTCGCCATTTGAAAACTTTCCAGAATGGTAGTTTTTTAATTCAATCACCAATGGGTTTAATGACATACCAGTGAGTAGTATTGTATTTGAATATTTATTGTATTCCGCACCTGTTATTAACCCGATTGGTCCTATCGAATCTTTTTTTTCTATTTGGTATTCACCTGGGGTTTTAGATAGGGAGTATATGTAAGATTTAAAGTTTCCATAGTTTTTAGAAAATATGTAAAGTGAATGATCAATTGATAATATTGATTCAGCATCGAAGTTTGTTTCAAGTAATTGTTCGCTGAAATCAATTTGTTCTTTGTAGCTGAATTTAATAACAGCTGCTGTTACTGTGTCATTGTTAAAATAGTCACCTCGAGATATTTTATAAACTTTTAGGTCTGTTCTGTTTCCGTAATTGTTTCCGAAGTCTCCAATATAGATGTACTCATCATCATAACAGATGTCTTCCCAGTCAGTATTTATTGCATTTTCAATAACTACTTTTCTAGATATTTGTCCGTTGATGCTGTCAATTTCGTATAGCATTGGTCTATCTCCAGAATCATTGTGGGTTATGATTTTATTTTCTAAGAAAATGAGTCCAGAGGTTTCATTTATTTCATCTGCTAATTCTGATACTGGACTTACAATTTGACTTATCACGACAATTGGTGAAAAAATAAGTATTAAAAAAAGAGAAGAAATAAATTGCATAGTTAATTATCTGTTTATAAATATATGTAAAATATAGTTATAAAAAAAACCCATCATAGATGGGTTTTTATAATTTAAGAAAGGGACTTAGTTTACTTTTACGTTTACCGCATTTAAACCTTTTCTACCTTCTTGTAATTCAAATTCTACTGCATCACCTTCATTAACCTCATCGATTAAACCGGTAACGTGTACGAAATATTCTGTCTTAGTTTCGTCGTCAACTATAAATCCAAATCCTTTGGACTCGTTGAAAAATTTTACTGTTCCTTTGTTCATAGTAGTAAGATTAAGCAGATTTAACGTTTACAGCGTTTAAACCTTTTCTTCCTTCTTGCAATTCGAATTCTACTACATCGCCTTCATTAATCTCATCGATTAAACCTGTTACGTGTACGAAGTATTCTGTTTTTGACTCGTCGTCTACAATAAATCCAAAACCTTTAGATTCGTTGAAGAACTTTACTGTTCCTTTGTTCATAGTTTATTTTGTAAATTAAAGTGCAAATATAAATAATAAATTTCAAATTTCAACTTTTATCTCGTTTATTTATTTAAACATCTATTTGATGACCTATACGCTACATTTCAGCATCGAAAGTTTTATGAGAGTCTTTAACCAATCGATGTATTTCTATCATCTCTTCAGTATTTAAATACCTCCATTCTCCATAAGGTACATCAAGTTCAATGTTCATTATTTTAATTCGCTTTAGCTTGTATACCTCATAATTTAAATAGGCGCACATTTTTCTTATTTGTCTATTTAGGCCTTGAGTGAGTGTTATTTTAAAATAAAAGCGGTCAATTTGTTCAACCTTGCAAGGGTCTGTTACGGTATCAAGAATTGGTATTCCCTTACTCATTTGTTCAATAAACTGTTTTGTAATTGGTTTATTTACTCTCACTTCGTATACTTTTTCATGATTGTTTCGCGAGCGTAAAATTTTATTTACAATATCTCCATCACTTGTCATAAAAATTAACCCTTCACTAGGTTTGTCTAGCCTTCCGATTGGGAAGATTCTTTTTTCGTGGCCTATGTAGTCAACAATGTTGTCTTTTTCTGTTTCTACATCTGTAGTACAAACAATGCCTCTAGGTTTGTTTAATGCAATGTAAACATGTTCTTCGTCTGGTTTCTTCATAAGTTCTCCATCTACCCGAACCATGTCTCCAGCTACTATTTTGGTTCCCATTTCAGGTATTTGTCCATTAATAGTAACTCTTCCAGCTTCAATAAGTTTGTCTGCTGCTCTACGCGAGCAATAGCCTATTTCACTTAAGTATTTGTTTATTCGTTTCAATTCCAAAAGGTTTTTGGTTGCTCAGATTATTAAAATGAGTTAGATTTTAGTCACTCTAATTTTTCTTTTTTTAAGTTTTGTATTGTTTAGCTTTTCAATAATTTCTTTATATTTTTCTGTAGGTACGGATACAAAAGCACAATCTTGTTTGAGCTCTATAGTGCCAAGTTCATCGCCTACAAGTCCAGCTTGTTTAAAAAATAAACCAGCAATGTCTCCTTTAGATATTTTGTCTTTTCGCCCTCCTGAAATAAATAAAGTGGTTTTATGTGTCGTTTCAGGTGGGAGAATTTGCGTTAGTTTTTCAGTTTCTAACGTTCCTATAAAATCAGGTAGTTTTTCTTCAGTCCAATGTAAAACATAGGCAATTCCTTCCTTATTCATTCTTGCTGTTCTACCATTTCTATGCGTAAATTCTTGTTTTCTAAGTGGTAAATGGTAGTGAAGTATAAACTTAATTTCAGGAACGTCAATTCCTCTAGCGGCAAGATCTGTAGCAATTAGAAGTTGATGTGTTCCATTTCTAAATTTTATAAGTGCGCGCTCTCTTTCTTTTTGTTCCATACCTCCGTAAAAGCAACCATGGTTTATGTTGTTATCGGTGAGGTATTCACTTAAGCGGTGAATTGATTCTTTAAAATTGCAAAATACAATTCCAGGTTGATTTCCAAGATGGTCTAATGCACTCACTAAAGTTTCCATTTTATCTTTAGAGGGAGAGATTATACCTTTTACTTTTAATTGAGATTCAACTTCCTTAAGGTAATTAACGTATACAGGATCTTTAAGTCCAACAAATTTAGGAACACGAGCTTTTTGAGTTGCTGAGGTAAGTATTTTTTTTTCAAGTTTGGGCAGACTCTTGCATATAGTTGTCATTTCTTTTTCAAAGCCAACTTCTAACGATTTGTCAAATTCATCAAGTACAAGCGTTTTTATGGTAGATGTTTTAAAACTGTCTCTTTGAATGTGGTCTGCTATTCTTCCGGGTGTACCTACTAAAATTGCAGGTCTGTGTTTGAGGTCTATTTTATCTTTACTAAACAAGCGACCACCATAAACAACAGATGTTTTATAGCCCGAGCCCATTTCCCGAAGGACTTGCTCTATTTGTATGGCTAATTCTCTAGACGGTGCAACAATTAGGGCTTGAACTTCTTCAATAATAGGATTTAAATCAGCAAGAATAGGTAAAAGAAAAGCGAGTGTTTTACCTGTTCCTGTTGGCGAGAGTAGCACAATGTCTGAGCTAGATGAAATCGCTAATTGCGCTTCATTTTGCATAGCATTTAATTTGGCTATACCTAGTTTGTTAAGAATGCTATCTTGAGTTTTAATTGTGTGTGACATTTTCCAAAGGTACTGAATTGAATTTTCGTTGATATAAAAAAAAATCCCTTTCCGATTAAACGAAAAGGGATTTGATGTTTATTTTGTTGTTTAATGATCGTGTCCGCCAGGGCCATGTATATGACCGTGTTCAAGCTCTTCGCTTGTAGCTTCTCTAACCTCAACTATAGTGCCTGTAAAATGAAGGTCTTGGTCTGCAAGTGGATGATTAACATCCATGGTAACCGTAGTTTCGTTAATAGAAACTACTTTAGCAGGAACCATTTGTCCGTTTTGATCTTGAAGTGGTAATACATTATCTACAACAACTTCATCAGCTAACTTACCTTCTTTTAAGAACATATTTTGTGGCAATTCAATAATAGCTTCGTCAGTTCTTGAGCCGTATGCATTTTCAGCTTTTATTCCGAAAGAGAATTTACCACCAGCCTCTAGGTTTATCACTTGTGCCTCAAATTCTGGAATCATATGATTTACACCTGTCATAAATACCAAAGGATCTTTACCTTCGGTACTTTCGATCATTTCTCCTTCTAGATTATCTCTGAATAGATTGTAATTTAGAGATATAACCTTGCTTTTTTCTTCACTCATTTGATTTTTTTTTGCAAAATTACATTTATTATGAGGCTTCTAAAACCTTTTTATGTTATTTTTTGATGTCTTCTTAATCAAACTGTCTTACGCCAACCAAAGGGATCTTCTGATCTGCCGTACTGGATGTCCTGAAGAGCCGTTTTTAATTCATTCGAATAATTAACTTTTTTATAGTCAAAAGTAAGTTTATGTTCTTTGTAACTTATTGAGTTAATTGGAGCAATAGTTGCTGCTGTTCCGGCACCGAATACTTCAGTGATGGCTCCAGATTTATAATCTGCTAGCATTTTTTCTAAGTTGATGGGTTCTTCTATGCAAGTAATACCTTTGTGTTTAGCGAGCTTAATTAAGCTGTCTCTTGTAATCCCCGAGAGTATGGACTCACTTGTTGGTGGGGTGATTAATTCGTTATTCCGTCTAAAAAAAACATTCATTGTACCCGATTCTTCAATGTTTTGATGTGTAGCTCCATCTGTCCAAATGAGTTGTTGGAACCCTTCTTTTTGGGCTAATTTTGCAGGATAAAATGATGCAGCGTAATTACCTGATGCTTTTGCAGCTCCTGTTCCTCCCAAACCCGCGCGCGTATATTCTAATTCTACTTTTACATTAACTTCTCCTGTATAATAAGATTCTACAGGGCAAGTTATAATCATAAAGGTAAAATCATCAGACGTAGTCGCTTTAATAAAGTTTGAGGAAGCAAACATAAATGGTCGTATGTAAAGAGCTGATTTAGCATCTTTAGGAATCCATTTTTCGTCTATTTTTAGAAGTTCATTTAAGCCATTTAAAAAGATTTCTTCTGGAATTTCTGGCATGCACAGTCTCTTTGCCGATTTATTTAGTCGCTTTGCATTTTCTGTTGGTCTAAAGAGATAGGTTTCATTTTGCGGTCCTTTGTAGGCTTTCATTCCTTCAAAAATAGATTGACCATAATGCAAGGCATGTAATGAAGGAAGCATGTCTATAGATCCATAGGGTTTAATTTCTGGTTCCAGCCACTTTCCATTTTTAAAATGGACTACGAGCATGTGATCCGAAAATACTGAACCAAAAGCTGCGCCTTTCCATGCATCCTCGGTCCATCTGGATTGGGCTATAGTTTTTATTTTCATAGCTATTTATATCGTTTTAATCTTATTTTAAATATCTAAAGTCTTGTTGATCTTTTAGATTTAATAGGCAGTTGTAGATCAGTTCAATAACATGTTGTACATCATCTATATGAGCGCTTTCTACTGTGGTATGCATGTACTTAAGTGGGAGCGAAATTAAAGCTGAAGCTACGCCACCATTCGCAAAAGCAAAAGCATCCGTATCTGTACCTGTGGCTCTTGATGCTGCCAATCTTTGAAAAGGAATTTTGTTTTCTTTAGCCGTATTAATGATAACTTTTAAAAGATTGTTTTGAACTGAAGGCCCGTAACTTAAAACAGGTCCATTACCACATTTTAAATCTCCTTGTTTTATCTTATTAATCATAGGAGTGCTCGTGTCGTGGCATACATCTGTAATAATGGCTACATTTGGTTTGATTGTTTCAACAATCATTTTAGCTCCATGTAAACCCACTTCTTCTTGTACAGAATTGGTGATGTATAAACCGAATGGTAATTTATTTTTATTTTTATGGAGTAATCGTGCTACTTCAGCTATAATAAATCCTCCAATTCTATTGTCTAATGCTCTACCAACAAAATATTTGTTATTGAGTGTCGTAAAACTATCCTCATAGGTGACAACGCAGCCAACATGAATACCCATTTTTTCTACTTCTTTGGCTGAGGAAGCTCCACAATCTAGAAAAATGGTATCTAATTGAGGGCTTTTTTCGTCTTTTCCATGACGAGTATGTATTGCAGGCCAACCAAATACAGCTTTTACCATACCTTTTTCTGTATGAATATTTACTCGTTTTGATGGTGCTATTTGATGATCTGAACCTCCATTTCTTCGAAGGTAAATAAATCCATCTTTTGTTATGTAATGAATAAACCAAGAAATCTCATCGGCATGAGCTTCAATAACTACCTTGTATTTTGCTTTTGGGTTTACAATACCAACTACTGTCCCATAGGTATCAACGATATAGTCGTCTATGTATGGCTTTAAATAATCTAACCATAGTTTTTGTCCCTCACTTTCAAACCCAGTAGGGGATGGGTTATTGATGTATTTTTCAAGAAAATTAAGCGATTTTTTAGATAAATAGTTCTTTTTCATTTTAGGATATATATATATTGTAAATGGGGTGCGAATATACGAAAATTGCTTGGTATATTTGTGGGTAATCAAAGCGGTCTATTATGAGAAAGGAGATTATACAAACCAAAGATGGTTCTAATACGCTGTTTGTTCCAGAATTAAATGAAACCTATCATTCTACTAATGGAGCATTGCAAGAGTCTTTACATGTATTTATAAAGGAAGGTTTACTGTACCGAAATTTAAAAAACATTAAAATATTAGAGGTTGGTTTTGGTTCGGGACTCAATGCACTAACAACTTTCGTCTCTGCAGCCGATTTAGGTTTGCGTGTAAATTATACTTCTTTAGAAGCCTATCCACTTGAATGGGATTCGGTAGCTAAGTTAAACTACACAGAATTGGAGGGTATGCGTAAACATCATGATGTATTTAAAAAAATGCATTCCTGTTCTTGGGATAAAAAGGTTCCTATTTCGGTTAATTTTTCTCTAAGGAAACTCAACTTGAAACTACAAGATACTACATTTGAAAGTGCTTTTGATTTGATCTATTTTGATGCTTTTGCTCCACAGATTCAACCCGAGTTGTGGACTAATGAAATTTTTCATTTAGTTTTCAAATCTTTGAGAAGTAAAGGTGTTTTGGTTACTTATTGTGCAAAAGGTTCCGTAAAGAGGTCGTTAAAAGCGGTTGGTTTTGAATTGCAAAGTATTCCGGGGCCTCCAGGTAAAAGAGAAATGAGTAGAGCTGTAAAGAAATAATTGATTTTATGCTTTTTTTTGATGAAGTTTTGGTCTAAGATTATTCCACATAAACACCTTCATTAGCGCCAAGTTCAACAGCAATATGTTCTTTAATGGAAGTCGACAATACCAATCCCGAGTAATCTGTTCTAATTGGAAATCTATGATGTTTTCGGTCTATTAGCGCTGATACATTGATCGATTTCACAGAGGTTTGTAGAAAATATTTTACGCCATAAATCATTGTTTTACCGGAGTTTAAAACATCGTCGACTAAAATAACAACTTTGTCGTTAAATTTCACGTCTTCCTTGTCTAATTTTATAGGCGTATCAAATGGCGCCTTTTTATTAATTAGTACTTCAGTAATGCAAACGTTTATTGACGAAATGGATTCTATTAAATGTGCCAATCGTTTGGCTAGTATAAAGCCATTCCCATTAATCCCGGCAATTATAATTGTATTTTCTTGATAATTAGCTTCGTAAATTTGCCAAGCAATTCTGGTGAGTTTTTGTTCTATTTGAAGTTTTGTTAGAATTTGGGTTCTACTCATAATACTTGGGTTAAACGTAATTTTTAATTAGTCTCTGTACAAGTGAACAAAGCCAGTTATTTCTTTCTCTTTAGGACTATTGTGCTTATTTATTTTGTACACAATTCTATAAAAATACACGCCTTCAGCAACCTCATTTCCTCTTTTGTTTAGGCCATCCCAACTTGGAAGTTTATCGCCAGAATTTACACTAGCCATATGCCTTCCCCATTGACTGTAAATTTCCATTTTATAATCGGTTGATTTACACATTTCCTCAAATTCCTCTTCAGTTTTGTTTTCGTGGTCGTTAAAAGGTTTAAAGGTGTTGTTAAATTCATCTCCATTAGGCGAAAATACATTAGGCATGTTTAGCTCACATTCACATTCGTTAACCAATAGCGTAATTTCATTTTGAGCATCAACAATTCCGCATGTATTTTGAATACTTACACTGTATTGATACTCCTCATTGAAATTTATCTGATCAATAATACTGTCAATGGTTAAATTGTTATTAGAAAGATTCCCTTTACCTATGATTTCACCATCAACACTCCAATAATGTGTTTCATTAGTTTGGGAGGTAGAAATAATAACGCCATCTTCTAAACATAAGGTATCTGTTTCTGAGGATTGCTCACCGTTTAGGTACATGAAATATTCGTAAAACTCTGCGTCTTCAATTAAGCTAAAGCTACTCGTTAAAGTAACTCCCCCTGTGTTTACTAATTCAAGTGTATACAGTCCGGGTTCATTTATGGTTATGGAGTAGTCTAAATTGTAGGATATTACATTAGAGTTATACCTCCAGGTAAAGATTGAGTCGCTTACTATTGAATTGGGAAATGCAACAGTAATTGTAGTGTCTTTTGATTCACAGATGTGAATGTCGGAAAACCAGTTTTGCTCTTGAGCATTTGCTGAAGTATTTATGGCTAGTATAAACAGTAAACTAAGTATTTTTTTCATCTTTAATTTTTTATCGGTCAAATTCAATACCGTTAATGAAAACTCTTTCAATACAGTTATGCCCAAAATTATATGGAATAAATGAATAAGAGGGGATTTTATTGGTTATAAATATATTACCTTTTTTTCCTTTAGCAATACTTCCTTCTGTTTTACTAATGCCCATAGCATAAGCTGCATTAATTGTAGCTGCATTTATGGCCTCTTCAGGGTTCATATTCATCTGAATGCAGGCCAATGAGAGTACAAAATTCATGTTTCCAGAAGGCGTAGATCCAGGATTGTAATCTGTAGCCAAGGCTACAGGAAGTCCCTGATCTATCATTTTTCTTGCAGGAGCGTAAGGGATTTTAAGGAAAAAAGAGCAGGAGGGAAGTAGCGTTGGCATT
The DNA here is from genome assembly GCA_028110365.1 of Flavobacteriales bacterium. Taxonomy (GTDB): domain Bacteria; phylum Bacteroidota; class Bacteroidia; order Flavobacteriales; family UBA7430; genus UBA6772. Next base: position 16,908 of record JAOGVT010000016.1, on the reverse strand, counting down.
GTTCGTGTTCCTTTAAGAGCATCTATGTCTTTAGGATTCATTACTTCAAGGTGGTCTACGGAAAGTGCATCAAGTTTAACTGCAGCCGGAATTCCTCCAATGCTATTAAATTGGTTTACATGAACCTTGGGTATTAAATTATACGCTTTACTTGCATTTAAAATATATTCCATATCTGCAACAGAGAAATAGCCTTTCTCACAGAAAACGTCAATATAATCTGCTAGGTTGTCTTTTGCAACAAGTGGAATCATTTCTTCTGCAATTAATTTTAGATATTCCTTTTTGTTGTTTTTGTATTTTAAAGGAACTGCATGTGCACCTAAAAAAGTAGCTTTAATTGTAATTGGAAAGTTTTCTTTTAACCGTTTAATTACCCTTAGCATTTTAAGTTCACTTTCGGTACTTAAACCATAGCCACTTTTTATTTCGAGTGCACCCGTTCCCATTTTTATGAGTTCAATGAGCCTTTTAGATGCACTAGCGAACAATTCCTCCTCACTCGTATTGGCTAGTTTTTCAGCAGAGTTTAATATGCCCCCGCCACGATTGGCTATTTCTTGATATGTTAAGCCGTTAATTCTATCTACAAACTCCAGCTCTCGAGTTCCACCAAAAACCAAGTGGCTGTGAGCGTCTATCCAAGTTGGAAATACCATTCCGCCTTTAGCATCTATAACTTTAAGATTGCTTTGTTCCGTAATTTCACCAAGGTTACACATTAAACCAAAGTCAGTAATTAAGCCATCTTCCATGCACAGAAAAGCGTCTTTGAGTGTCGAAAGATTTTTCATTTCCTTACCCGACACTTTTTCTTTAATCACTTCCTCTACTTGAACAAGTTCTGCAATGTTTTTAACAATGACTTTCATAATTTAATTTAAGCTGTCCAAAAATAAGAAAAATCGTTAGTATTAAACAGACGTATTTCTAACAATTAAAATAATTAAAAATGTAAGACAGGAATCGTAATTCAGATACTCCTTTATTTCTGAGTGATAGTCGGAACAATTTTCTATTTTTGTTATCTATGAGCTCAAATTCTTTTGGAGAAATTTTTCGTTTAACAAGTTACGGTGCATCTCACGGTAAAGCCATTGGTGGAATTATTGACGGTTGCCCTGCAGGTGTTAGTATTGATCTTTCCGAAGTTCAGTTGGAACTTAACAGACGCAAACCCGGTCAATCAAAAATTACAACGCAACGAAAAGAAACAGATCAAATTGAGTTCTTATCCGGTTTGTTTGAAGGCAAAACATTAGGTACGCCAATTGCATTTCAAATTTTAAATATCGACCAGAAATCTAAAGACTATACTCACATTAAAGATTCCTACCGGCCATCTCACGCTGATTATACTTATGCTGTTAAGTATGGAACGCGCGACTACAGAGGGGGAGGTAGGTCTTCTGCAAGAGAAACAATTGCGCGAGTTGCTGCTGGAGCTGTTGCAAAACAAATTTTAAAACAGCTTGGCGTATATACACATGCTTATGTTTCTGGTATTGGAGGTTTGCAAATGGCTCCATTTACTAACAATATTGATTTTTCTCGGATAGACGATACAATTGTCCGCTGTCCTGATAAGTTGATGGCTGACAAGATGATTGCTCATATAGATTCAATCCGGTTAAGTGGAGATACGGTTGGAGGTGTAATTACAGGGGTTGCGTTAAATGTACCTGCTGGAATTGGAGCGCCTGTTTTTGATAAACTACATGCAGATTTAGCCAAAGCTATGATGAGCATTAATGCTGTAAAAGGTTTTGAGTATGGAGGTGGTTTTGAAATGTGCACGCGAAAAGGTTCTGAGGTAAACGATATTTTTGTTTCAGAGGATAATTTAGTCTCTACAAAAACAAATTATTCTGGAGGTATTCAAGGAGGTATTTCCAACGGAGAAACGATTTATTTTAGAGTAGCATTTAAGCCTGTAGCTACCATTATGCGGGATCAATTAAGTATAGATAACAAGGGTGAAGAGGTCTTAATTAAAGGAAAAGGCAGGCACGACCCTTGCGTTGTACCAAGAGCTGTTGCAATTGTCGAAGCTATGACTGCCATGGTTATTTTAGATCATTATTTAAGAAATAAATCCACTAAAGTTTAATTTAGAGATGAGGAATTTAGCATTACATTGGAAGATAATTATTGGAATGATTTTAGGAGTTACTTTTGGACTATTGGCAATTACCATCGGTTGGGATCAATTTACAGACGACTGGATCAAACCATTTGGGACCGTATTTATTAATCTTTTAAAGTTGATAGCTGTACCGTTGGTTTTTGCATCTTTAATAAAGGGGGTAGCTAGTCTTAGTGATATTTCAAAACTATCAAGAATTGGAAGTAAAACAATTGCGCTGTATTTAGTTTCTACCATTATTGCAGTAACAACCGGTTTGTTTATCGTAAATACTGTTCAGCCTGGCAAGTATTTTTCTGAGCAAAAAAGAATTGAGTTTAAAGAAAAGTACGCTTCAAAGACTGAAGCTAAAATGGCCGCAGCAGCAAATGTTAAAGAGCAAGGTCCTTTGCAGTTTATGGTAGACATTGTTCCACAAAACATCATCAACGCTTCTACCAGTAACAAGAACATGCTTCAAGTAATTTTCTTTGCCATACTTTTCGGCATCGCAATGATTATGCTGCCCGAAGAGAAAACGGTTTACGTAAAGGGTTTTTTTGAGGGTGTAAACGATATTATTTTACAAATTGTAGACCTCATAATGCTTTCGGCACCTTATGGTGTTTTTGCTTTATTAGCTTCTCTAATGGTCGATTTTTCTGATGGAGATGTACATAATGTAATTGAATTATTTTCCGCATTAGGACTTTACTCCTTAGTTGTTATTGTAGGTTTATTGATGATGATTTTTATTGTTTATCCAATACTACTTAGGGTATTTACGAACGTAAAATACGTTGATTTTTTTAAGGGTATAATGCCAGCTCAAATGCTTGCTTTTTCTACAAGTTCTAGCGCCGCAACACTTCCTGTAACAATGGAGCGATGTGAAGATCATATTGGAGTTTCAAAAGAAATAAGCTCATTTGTTTTGCCTTTAGGTGCTACTATTAATATGGATGGTACTAGCTTATATCAAGCAGTTGCAGCTGTTTTTATCGCACAAGCCTTTGGTGTAGATCTAGATTTGTCTCAACAATTAACGATCGTACTTACCGCTACTTTGGCTTCTGTAGGAGCAGCTGCAGTTCCTGGTGCAGGTTTAGTGATGTTGGTAATCGTTTTAGGTGCTGTTGGAATGGATCCTGAAGGGGTCGCCCTTATTTTCGCTGTAGATAGAATATTAGACATGCTCCGAACGGTAGTTAATGTTACTGGTGATGCTACTGTAGCTACTGTTATTGCTAGCTCAGAAGGTCAGTTAAGAACTGTTTCTAAACAAGATATAGCTTCTTAAAATTGTTGACAATTAATTGTTGAAAAAACTCCGGTGGAAGTTCTTTTTTTAGGTCTTACTTAAATATATATATTGTAGTATTGTTTTTCACTTTAATTGTTACTTATGAAAAATGCATTTGTTAGTTTATTAGTCATTACTGGCTTATTTATGTCTTGTAAAAAGGATAAAGAAACTACTGCTACACCTGCACCTATGGTTCTTGGGTCTTGGCAAGTAGTTCAAACTCAAACAACACACGAGTTAGGTCATTACGGGCCTTACGATCCGCCTGAAAGAGTAATCGATTCAAAAGAAACGCTTACCATAGACCATCAAGGAAATTACACTCTTGTTGACGTCTCTTCTAGTTCGCTAACTTGGACTGATTATGATTCAATTCCTGTAATTCATACTTGGGTTCAGACAGCTGATATATTCTCTTTAAGCTCTAACGATACTACTTTAGATTACCGTATTATTGAGTTAACAAATGATGTTTTTCAGTTTTACATTAAGGACTTTAGAACCTACAACGATTCAACAAACCTTGTAGCTTATGAAGAGTTTCAATACACCTATCTACTGGAGAAATTGTAGTTTATTACAAACGAATTATAAGGCTATCACGAAATGTGATAGCCTTTTTTTATTTTTTAAAGAACGCATTTTGAGTAAATTCAGAATCTGTTAATGAATTTAGGAATTCGATGAGTTCTTCTCTTTCTGTTTCAGTTAAAGTGAATCCTTTTAGCATGGCGCTTTGATTTTCATGATTCATACCCCCACTTTCATAATGCGCAATCACTTCTTCTAGGGAGTTTACAGATCCGTCATGCATGTAGGGCGATGTAAGTTCTATGTTTCGAAGTGTTGGTGTTTTAAATCGACCGATGTCCTCTTGCAAACCCGTTAGTATATATCTTCCAGAATCTGTATACTGCGCATACAAACCATTGTTTTTAGGTTGTTGGTTGGTAAATAAAAATGTACCATGACAAGAGGAGCACGCTAAAGAGTCGCTAAAAAATAAAGCCATACCGCGTTGTTCAGATTCGCTCAGTTGGTTGGTATCATATTTAGAGTTTCCACTTAGGAATGTCCTTTCAAAAGCAGCTATTGCTCTTGTAATTACAAATGCATCGGGTAGCTTACCGTATGCTTCATAGCTGAGTTTTCGGTAGTGGGGATCCTCATTCATTTTTTCTGCAACTGCCACAATGTTAAAATCCATTTCATTGTGTTCTTGTATTGGAACTAAAACTTGCATCTCTAAAGTAGGAACTCCAGATTCGCGTTGTAAGAAGTTTGCATAAGCCACATTGGCCAAGCTCATTGCGTTTCTTTTTCCAAGTCTACCCGCTATACCAATACTAGTTGGATTAGCATCAGTAAAGGCAAATTCTTGAAGGTGACAAGAGTTACATGATATGCTACTGTCTCTGGATAATATTGGGTCATAGAATAATTTTTTGCCCAAATTTATGCGTTCTATAGTAAGTTGGTTGTCATTTGGAATGTTTACTTCTGGAAACCCCTTAGGAACTAGTAAATGAAAGGGTGTGTTTATTTGATCATCTACTTCACAAGATAGAATGCATAATAAGGGAAGAAAGCGAACTAATGCTTTCATTTTTAATTTTTCAGCATTTTATAACTATCACTAATAGAATTATTTTCTAATTTAAAAATGTAGACTCCCTTTGGTAACATATCTGTGTCTATTGTATTGATTCTTTCCTCTAATTTCGTTTCGATAACGAGTTTTCCCTGAATTGTAAAGATTTTAATTTTTGAAGGTTTTTTTAACTCTATTTGTACCGCATTAGTAAAAGGATTTGGAGCAATTGACTCCATTATTGAAGGGCTAGTTAGGTTTAAATTTGTGGTGTTTGAGAATACATTAGTTGAGAAATTGTTCACGAGTCCAATTACTTGATCTTGTTGCCCATGAAAGACGCCACCACTAGAAGCGTTTATATCCGCTAGAAGACTTTCGTAATTAACATCCAAGTGAATTGTAATTTCGTTGGCTGTTTCTATTACGTTAATAGTTTGATTAATACGGTGGTATAAAACATCTCCAACACCATGATATTGTAGAACTGTTTCATAGACGGAATCTGAATCTTCATCAACCATACCTTCTAATGCTATGAAACGATATCCAGAACTCCAGCCCCAGTGCATACTTGGGTTTTGAGGTGCTAATGGATGATTGCTGTCCCAAATTGTAGGATCTTGGTGGTTCAACTCTGGCGGAACTCCAACATGAAAAACCATGCTTTTTAAATCTGAAATAGTATGCATTCCTATTTCGTAATGCTGTCTTTCTGTATCAACCAAAATCTGTTTGCCAGGATAAGTTACGGCAGCGCCTTCTGCATTGTAAAATATTCCTGAAAAATCAACTGAATCTCCATTATTGGAATGCAAACTGTTTACGGTTAAGTAGTATTCTAATCGTGAAATTTTGCACTTAATGGAATCATCTAGTATAACTTCTTGATCTAGCTCAAAGGGTTCTTCATTATAGTAATGACTTAGATTAAGTACCACAGATTTTTGAGGAAAGCAATTCAATGAGATCATTAATGAGCTTAAGATTAGAAGGTATATTGTTTTCATAGTATTTTTTTTTAAAATTATGCAAAATAAATTAGTACTAAGCAGGTTTTGGTTCTTATAACAATAAAAAGTTTAAAAAATGGAATGTATAAGAATAGCATCAAACCTTAATCAATAAAGATTCTTAAAAATGTTTGGAACTAGATTAGCATGAGCAAAAGGATAAGAGCTAATCTAATTTATTTGAGGTGTTTAGTATTTAATGGTCTTGTTTTTATAAAACCAAATAAGACAATAGGTGATGCCAACTGAGCTAAAAAGACCCATACATTGAAATGCACATGCCAATCCATATTGATCAGCTATCCACCCAATAATTGGAGCTGTAATTGCAAAAGAAATTCGTATGATAAAGCTTCGGATACTGAGTACGGTTGCCCTAACATTAGATTCTGTATGTATGTTAATGTAATTTCTTAGTAGAGGAGTGGCATAGCCTCTATTTGCATAAAATAGAAATAATACCACTAGACTTAAATACCCCATATTGATTCCTATGAAAATGTATGAGGAAACCGAAATAAATCCAATCATAAATAGGCCATTTATTTCAGATATCTTTTTTTCCAATCGATGTGCCAAAAATGCAAAAGCACCAACAGTTGTATTTAGTAAAGCCCAAATGAAACCATAGTTTTCCATACTTATGTTGAGCTCTTTTAAAAAAGGTTGCACCAACCACGCCATGGTAAGTGTACTTACACCAATTACTGAAGAATAAAAAATATGCGTTCTAAGGACTTTAGATTCAATTAAAGAAAATTGAATTGTACTTACTATGGCATTCCATGAACCTAAAATTTGTTTTTTTTGAACTTTCGGTTCTTTCAATGCCAAAGCAAAAGGAATTGTGATAAAACCAACGAATACTTGAGCATATAAAGGATGTCGGAAAGAAATGGCGGCTAAAAACCCACCTAAAACTCCAGCAGCAGCCTCAGAAAAATTTCCAATCGAAATACTTCTTCCTTCATATTTTAAAAATTTATTTTCTTCTTTTACTTCCAGAAGACTATCGTACATAAGTGCTGAATCTGCTCCTGATATAAAACTGTTTCCTATTCCTAGTAGAACTTCAGCAATTAGAAACCACCAAAAAACTATAGGAAAGAGAAAACAAAACAAAGCCTAAAAAAGCCAATGTACAACCCAATACAAGTGTTTTCTTTCTTCCAATTTGATCTGCAGTATAACCCGAGGGTATTTCCATTAGGGCTACCGAAAGAGAATAACTGGCTGTAAGTATCATAATCGCTTGTAGATCGAGACCAATATCTTGAAAAAACAAGACAATAACTGGCATGATTACCATAAACCAAAGAAGCCCTTTTATTACAAAAAGTTTCCAAATATTAGAATGCGGTAATTTTCTCATTTTCTTGGATGATGTGCAATTATTTCATCTCGAACAAATTGTCGATCTACATGCAAATATATTTCAGTTGTACTTATGCTTTCGTGCCCGAGTAAACTTTGTATTGCTCTTAAGTCTGCTCCGCCTTCTAGCAGATGAGTAGCAAAAGAATGTCTAAAGGTATGAGGGCTTATTTTTTTGGTTATACCTGCTATTGTAGCGTGTTTTTTAACCACATTAAAAATCATGACTCTAGACAATTGTTTTCCTCTGTTGTTCAAAAAAACAAAATCTTCATGACCATCGGCAATGGTTTGATGAGACCTTACAAGTTGCATGTAGTTTTTTAAGTATTTGATTAATGTTTTGTTAAGTGGTACAATTCGTTCTTTAGATCCTTTCCCTAAAACAACCAAAAAGCCATCATTTAAATACAACCTAGAGCATTGTAGGTTAACTAGTTCAGAAACCCTCAGGCCACAGGAGTAGAGTGTTTCTAAAATAGTTCTATTTCTTTCGCCCCAATTAGCGGATAAATCTACAGAATTTATGATTGCGTCTATTGCTTCTTTACCAAGTGTTTCAGGTAGTTTTTTCTCAATTGATGGGGACTCAATTTTACTAAAAGGGTTTGCTGTTATACATTCCTCGAGTTCAAGATAATTGTAGAAAGAAGAAAGACTTGATAGAATTCTTGCTTGAGATTTACTTGAGGCCTTTTGTTCGTTAAGATCTTTTATGAACATACGTATGTGTTCGGTAGTAAGCATTGTACAGTCTAAAACATCTAATGTGTTAATACAAAATTCTCTTAACTTCGTTTGATCTCTAAGGTATGCCTCAATACTATTTTTTGCTAAAGATTTCTCTAAAACAAGGTAATTACGGTATTCTTTTAAAGCTCTTTTCCAGTTCATTTCTTATCTTAGCAGTCTTAACACAAATATATGAAAGTGATTATCATCAATGGGCCTAACTTAAATCTTTTAGGTAAAAGAGAACCTTTAATTTATGGGACTCAGACTTTTGAAGATTACTTAGAACGATTGAGGAATGATTTTCCAACGATTCAGCTATCCTATTTTCAAAGCAATACGGAAGGTGAGCTCATAGATAAGATACAAGAAGTAGGTTTTACATACCACAGTATTTTACTAAATGCCGGAGGCTATACACACACTTCTGTAGCTATTGCAGATGCCATTTCAGCCATTGAAACTCCAACTATTGAAATTCATATCTCTCAGCCGGCATCACGAGAAGAATTTAGGCATAATTCTATATTAGCTGGTAGTTGTAAAGCTACAGTCAGTGGTTTTGGTCTCGAATCATATCGTTTGGCTTTGCTTAGTTTACTACCAAAATCAAATTAAATAGTAGATTTTCCCGTATGCAAATCTTAGAAAATACATCTTTAAAATCGTTCAATACTTTTGGTTTAGATTGTAAGGCACTTTATTTTACAGAAGTTCAATCGGTTGAAGATTTAAAGACCATTTATGCGGACGCTCGTTTTACCAATTTACCAAAGTTAATTTTGGGAGGAGGGAGTAACCTTTTACTTTGTAATGATTTTAAAGGCTTGGTTGTAAAAGTAGCTCTTAAAGGAGTAGAAGTTGTTGGTGATGGATTAATTAAAGCACAAGCTGGAGAAAATTGGCATGAATTTGTTCTTTGGTCTTTGAATAATGGGTACAACGGCATTGAAAACTTATCTCTTATACCTGGCAATGTAGGTGCTGCTCCAATGCAAAACATTGGCGCATACGGGGTTGAGTTGAAAGATACATTTGTAGAGCTGGAAGCTTTTCATACAGGTTCAAAAGAAATTCATGTGTTTTCAAATTCACTCTGTGAATTTGGGTACAGAGAATCTGTTTTTAAAGGAAAGCACAAGGGTAAATATATTATTCTATCGGTTACTTTTAAACTAAAAGTTGATGGCGAAGTTGACATCAAATACGGAGCTATTGGTCAACAATTAAAAGCTAAAGATATAAGTGATCCTAGTGCCAAAGATGTAAGTGATGCGGTTATAGCCATTCGTAAATCAAAATTACCTGATCCATCACTTATTGGAAATTCGGGCTCTTTTTTTAAAAACCCAATTATTTTAAAATCCCATTTTAATAGGCTCAAAAAATCATACCCTGCTCTTCCATCTTACCCTGTAGATGATTTTAAAGTAAAAGTACCTGCAGCTTGGTTAATAGAAAATGCAGGTTGGAAAGGCAAAACCATGGGTGCCTATGGAGTTCATAAAAAACAAGCATTAGTTCTTGTAAATTATGGTGGAGCCTTGGGTTCAGATATACACAATCTGGCAAAAGACATTCAAAAATCTGTTGATACACTTTTTTCTATTGAGCTCCAATTGGAAGTTAATATAGTTTAGAGCTTTAATGCTTGTGGTTTATTTTAGTATAAACTAAATTAAACTCTGCTGTTTTGAGTAAACACATCCACTCCTGAACGATTTAAAACTTTAAGAGGCCTTGTCAATATTTAAATTAGATTCCATTAACTTAGCTGAAATTTAAAAAAAATGAAAACAGTACTAATTGCTATAGGTTTGCTAGGTATTGGGTTTGCCGGAATTGCCATTAAGATTTGGGCAAAAAAAGACGGTAAGTTTGAAGGTACTTGCGCGAGTAATAATCCTCTAATTACTAAAGAAGGAGAGCCCTGTGGTTTTTGCGGTGCAGAACCCGATGAGCAATGCAAAGAAGACTAATTTCTATTATTTGTTGCGTTCAAAATTCAATTTCTTAATTTTAATTGTACTATGAAAATAGCTTTACTAAGAGAAGGTAAGATTCCTGCAGACAAACGTGTTGCTCTCAGTCCAAAACAATGTCTTGAGGTTCTAAAACAATATCCTGGTTTAGTTTTGGTAGTTCAACCCAGTCCAATTCGAAAGTTTACAGATCAAGACTACCTTGATTTAGGTATTATTTTACAAGAAGACTTGTCTGATTGCGATGTACTTATTGGCGTAAAGGAAGTTCCAAACAAAGATTTAATTCCTCACAAAACGTATTTCTATTTTTCTCATACAATTAAAGAACAGCCTTACAATAAATCGCTGCTTTTAAAAATGTTGTCTTTGAATATTAGAATGATTGACTACGAAGTTTTAACCAACGAAAAATCCAAACGTTTAATTGGTTTTGGTAGGTATGCAGGTATTGTAGGTTGTTACAATGGGTTTTTAGCTTACGGTAAAAGAACAAGTTCATTTAGTTTAAAACCTGCTCATTTATGTGAAGATCGTAAAGAAATGGAAATTGAACTTCGCAAAATTCAATTAGAACCTATTAAAATAATACTAACAGGTTCTGGTAGAGTAGGTAATGGGATTTTAGAGCTAATTAATATTATTGGAATTAGGCAGGTTTCACCAAATGAATTTTTGAACAAATCATTTGATGAGCCCGTATTTGTACATTTAAATACTTTGGATTACAACAAACGTATAGATGGCAGCGCTTCTTCAAAAAGTGATTTTTATACCAATCCAGGTTCTTATCAGTCTGATTTTTTAAAGTTTGCTAAAACTGCCGAAATGTTTGTTGCAGGGCATTACTATGCAGCCGGTTCTCCTTTTTTGTTTACCCGAGAGAATGCAAAGTCAAAAGAATTTAAAATTAGAACTGTTGCAGATGTTTCTTGTGATATTAACGGTCCCGTTGCTTGTACCATTCAACCTTCTACCATCCAAAATCCAATTTACGGTTACAATCCCTTTACCGAACTTATTGACGACTATGCCAAGCCTGATGTGATAGCGGTAATGGCTGTAGATAATTTACCTTGCGAACTTCCCAAGGATTCTTCTATAGATTTTGGCGCAGAGTTGATCAAACATATCTTACCTTGTTTACTGTCTACTGATCCGCATAAAGTAATTGAAAGAGCTACCATTTGCGAAAACGGTAAATTAACGGAGCAATTTAGTTATCTGGAAAGTTATGTAATGGATTCATGATTTTCAGTTTTTGGCACGATTATTGTCTTAGTATGTTTAATGATTTTTAACAATCATTACCAAATCCGGGGGGATTCATCTTCATACAAAAGGCTCACTACTGTGAGCCTTTTTTTGTTTCATAAAAAAAGTATTATTTAAGAGAAGACCTTGTCCAAGTGGTTGTTTTTCCAAACAAGGAAAACCCAATATAACCTCTAAGGTTTAATTCATTTTCAGAATCTACTCTTGCAAATAAAGAGTACGTATCTCCTTCTCTAGAATCGTATATTTCGCCACCATTCCATTCGTTTTTGTCACCATCCCATTTTAAGTTGTGTAAAATTGTTAAGCCCATTTTTTTTCTATTTCTTAGGCTTAAGTCAGGGTTCTTATTATCTAATACCCAATTACCATTTTCATCCTTGGCATTTTTTAACCAAACAATTTTTCCGAAAAAGAGCTTGTCTTTTTCATAAACTTCTATTTGAGCATCTTTTTCTTCGTTTAACCAAATCCCAATAATAGCATTGGATTTTTGGGCAAAGGTTAAATTTGAATAAAGGAAAAGAAGGCTAAGTACTATTGAATTTTTAATCATGGTCTTTTTTTTTAGTTAAAATGCTCTGTTTATACCAATAACAAATCGGTTAAAGTCGATAAAGTTTTCACCAAAAGGAGGAGTGTTTAAGAACCAAGGAAGGTCTAGTCTAATTTTTAGAGGCTTAACGTTGTCTATGTTATTGAGTAAAGAAAAACACATTCCTAATCCAGCATCTGCTCTTAAATCACTCCATTCTATAGCTTCATTTAAATCAGTTGAATTTAAAATACCCGCATCAGCAAAAAGGTAAAAAATGGACTTTACTGATGTGCCAAATGAAAGCTCTGAAAATTCTAGTTCAGAAGAAAAAGAAGCTCCAGAAGTACCTGAATATGAGTGTTCTTGAGATTCTAAGTCTCCTTCTGGCATTAAGTATCCTGCAAATCCTCTCAAATTTAGTCCGCCTCCCATTTGAAAATGATTTAACGCTGAACCATATTCCATCCAGCTTCGATTTACGAATCCTGTAGATCGGGTAAATTTATTATCCATTAATTCTTCTGGATTTGCTCCTGCAGCAAACAATTTGCTTTCAGGTGCAATAGCACTCCCTGTTGAATGAAGCAGGTAGAAACGTGTTTTTAATTGTAAGGTTTTTATATGCAAATCATTTAATACTTCTAAGTTAACTTGAGCATACTGGTAATCACTCCCAAGTGTGCTCGATTTTAAGTTAAAGTGGATCTTTCCAGAACCCTTAGGGTATTTATAAGTGTGGTTAAAGCCTATTTTTAAAGTATTGTTCCACATATTCGGTGTCCAAAACGAATCGTCATTTAAAAGAAGGTATGCACTGCTTTCCTTCCCTGGTCTTCGCATGATTTTAAGTTCTGCATACAATTTACTTTTATTTGTAAGTTCTTGCGAAAGATTTATTTTGTGTAAACTGAGTCCGTCTAATTTCTTTGAAACTAAATTTACTTCTAAGCCCTTGTTTACAGCTGTTAATGGATTTGTATATTCAATTTCGTAGGAAAAATCATCGTAGCCACTCGTTGCGTTAATTTTTTCACTTACCAAGTTACCTTCACTATCTTCGTATTGAATTTCGTTTTTAGGTAAGTAGTCATCTATTTGAGAGAATCCTGTATTTATCCAAAATGTTGCGTCAATTATTTGTCGAGTGTTCATATAATCTCCCGAAAATTGAATTCCTGTTTTTATACCATCAAAACCATTGTACCATAGTTTGGGTCTTGCTGTTAGTTCATATTTGGTCCAGTCTGGGTATGACCAAACAAAGTCTTCCAATTCAAAGGATATGTTTTTGTGAAGGCTATTGTCAACCATATAAGCATCTGCGAGCCTATTTGTAGGGTCTATTATTAGGTCTTTAATTCCCTCAGGGGATCTTACAATAACATTATATTCTTTGTGGATTTTACCAAATCCGTACCATTTTTTTAAAACGGTTGCTTTGGTTTTTTTAACAAACCATGTATTGGGTATATGGTAGTTTTGTGTTTTCCCAGATTTTGTAAGTATACTAAAGTCAATAGGCATTTGCATTCCAGCTTTTCGTTCAAATGTAATTTCATAAAGTTCAGTTGAACCTTTAACTTTATGGGCTGATTTAATCGCATAATCGATGTCTTTGGTTGTTTCAAGCCATTGGTCGAAGAACCAGTTTAGATCTACTTTAGTGAAATTAATCACACTTTCTCTGAAGTCATTTAGATAGGGATGGGCAATTTTCCATGTTTCAAAATAGTTTTTTAGGGCTTCAAGAAAAAGTTCGTCTCCAAGAACGTACTGCAAGTTAAATAACATTGCAGCAGTTTTGTAGTAAACGTGTCTGTATCCTCCTCCATGACCTAAAGCCGAGCCAAAATCATCTGAATGGGTATTTAGTTGTGGTGTGTTGTTTTTGGTAGCATCTTTAATGTACGCGTAATAAACGGAACGGTCTCTTGGATGTATTTGCTTTGTATGTTTGGCTATGTAATTGTTTGAAGACAATTTTTGAACCATTTTATCCCCATCAATACGTTCCAACCCCCACGCGGTTAAAAACTGTGTAAATCCTTCATCTAAAGCTGCCCTGTAAGTTTCGTTATTCCCTACTTGTCCGTAAAACCAGTTGTGTCCAATTTCGTGAACGAGTAATCCTCGGTATCCTGGATCAGATCCACCATCTAATGTAAGCATAGGGTATTCCATACCATCTCTGGCATCTGCAACAATCATTTTATGGTAGGTATACATTCCAATATCTTCTGAAAAAACCTGAATTATTTTAGCCGCATATTCAGCCGCATTTTGCCACTGACTTGCATGTTGCTCTTGTGCCAAGGCATAACATGTTATTCCGTTCCAATTTGCCTCTCCAATTCTATAGTTTGGATCGGCTGTAAAAGCAAAATCATGCACATTTTCTGCATGAAATTTCCAAGTTTTCCTTTCCTCTGGATTGTATTTAATGATTTCAGAAGCAGCTTCATTCCAAGGTTTGTCTTTAAAGTTTGAAATGTCTAGTTTTTGCCTCAATTCTTTTGGAAGCAGTTCAGCTCTGTTAAGAAGAAACCCTGTCGCGTCTATTATATAATTAGAAGCGAAAGTCAATTCAACATCAAAAGTCCCAAAATCTCCATAAAACTCTTTTCCTAAATGTTGGTCTGTTGTCCATCCAAATTTAGCGTCGTACACAGAAATTCTCGGGTACCAATGCACGCCATCGTAATGAGTTTTTCCATCTGAGTTAAATTTTTTCATTCTTCGTCCCATTGCACCCTCTCCAAAATAGGTAGTAAAATTGATGTTAAAATCAATAGATTCTCCAGATTTTATAGGTTTGTTAAAATGAACTTTTAGTAGCGTATTGTCTTGTTCTAATAAAATGGTTCGTCCATTTGAAGTAATTTCATTTATTTCAGTTCCTTTTTTATCAGCCTCGTAGGGTCCGTAGTTAATACGGTTGTTATTTTGTTCATTTAAATCTGCATGGTGCGATTCGGGTTGAAATGCATTTTGATACAAATGAAAATAAACAAACTCTAAATCATTTGGAGAATTGTTCCAATACGTTAGTTGTTCAACTCCGTCTATTCGATCCTTTTGTTCATCAATATTAGCCGAAATTTTATAGTAAACGTCTTGTTGCCAATAGTCTGAGTTTGGTTTTTTATTTTTCCAATAATTAGGATTGTCTAAGTTTTGAAATGTATTCGGTTTAGCAATGGGGTTATATTTAACTGCTTTTTCTTGAGCTTCTACTGGTTGAATGTACAGCGCTAGTACAAATAAATAAGATATATAATTTCGCATTAAGATTTTTTTTGTTTTTTGTAAATGAATTTAGTCGTGCTTGCTTTGTTGTTCTTTAGCCGAAATGATACTGGCATTGAGTTCAAAGCCAAGCAGTAAAATTATGGAATTAAAATACATCCAAAGTAAAATTACAAGCAGCGTTCCTATTGAACCGTAAAGTTTGTTGTACTGTGCAAAATTAGTTACGTAATAACTAAATGCAAGTGACGAAATAACACTGAGTGTTGTACTCGTAATTGAGCCTATTGACAAGAATTTCCATCCTTTTTTGTCTGCAGGACCAAAATAAAACAGAATGCTGTAGCCCATAAATAATACCAGAACTAAGATGAGTTCTTTAATATGAAGAATTACATCTGCTGAGAACTGCTTCATGTAGCCTTCGTTAACAAGACTGTCTATGAATCCAACAGAAAACAATTGAAACACAATAGTTAAAACGAGAAGTAGAGCAAGTATAACGGTTAAGTTTATTGACAATAATCTTAATTGCCACCAAGTTCTTTTATCTTTTAAATGATAGGTTGCATTGAAACCAGTTATCATTGCATTTACCCCATTTGTAGAAAAGTACAGAGCCAAAATAAAGGTGAATGAAAGCAAACCAGCTTGTTCGTGATTTACAATATCGTCTAAAATTACTTTGGTAGCGTCAAATGTTAAAGGCGGTAAAATTTCACTCATTAAAGTAAAAAGTTCGTCTTGAAAACCTGCTATTGGAACAAAGGGGATGAGCGTAAATAAAACAAGAATAGAAGGGAAGAAGGCTAGGAAAAAATTAAAGGTAAGGGACGATGCTCTTGTGGTAATGGCACCTTCTACTAAACCTTTGTAAAAAAACATTGAAACTTCGTAAAGACTCAAGTTGCCGTAACCAGGTATTGTTATTTTTTTGGTTATTTCTTTTAAGCTCAATTTATCTTGTTCATTTAATTAGTATGCTTTTAAACTTAAATCCATGTTGTAAATGGAATGGGTAAGTGCACCAACAGAAATAAAGTCTACGCCACATTCTGCATAAGTTCGGATAGTACTGCTTGTGATACCTCCCGATGATTCGGTTTCAAATTTACCATTAATTAGTTTAACAGCCTTAATCGTATCTTTTGGAGTGAAATTATCTAGCATAATTCTATGCACTCCTTTGGTTGTCATAATCTCTTTTACTTCGTTAAGATCTCTAGCCTCAACTTCTATTTTGAGATTAAGATTTTTTTCTTTTAGGTATTTTTTTGCTTTGTCTATCGCTTTTGTAATTCCTCCTGCATAATCTATGTGATTGTCTTTGAGCATTATCATGTCGTATAAGCCAAAGCGATGATTGTCTCCACCACCAATTTTTACCGCCCATTTTTCAAGAATCCTAATTCCAGGCGTCGTCTTTCGTGTATCTAAAATGGTTGTTTTTGTACCTTTTACTAGTTCTACATAGTCTCTTGTTTTAGTGGCAATAGCACTCATACGTTGCATACAGTTCAAAACCAAACGCTCTGCCGTAAGTATGGAAATCGAACATCCTTTAACTGAAAATGCAATGTCTCCTTTTTTTACCTTATCACCGTCTTTCACGTTTATTTCCATAAATAAAGTTGGGTCAATACTCTCGAAAATCCATTCTGCTAATTCTATTCCTGCTATTATTCCTTGATCCTTTACAATTAATTGAGCTTTGCCCATTTTGTTA
>JAOGVT010000015.1:0-33313 GCA_028110365.1 Flavobacteriales bacterium | reverse complement strand
ACTGCTGTAATTAAAGGCTGTAGCATCAGTACAACCCTCTTTAACTTCTATACAAGAATTATCATCCGTGTTTGCTGTTGTGTCAAAATTAAAGGCCGCAGCATCGGTACAGCCTTCTATAACTTCTATACAAGAATTGTCATCTGTATTTGCTGCATTGTTGTAGTTGAATGCAGTAGCATCGGTACAACCTTCTTTAATAGCTATACAAGTAGAAGGATCGAACTCGGTATTAGCCGTTGTATCAAAATTAAAGGCATTTAAATCTGTACAACCATAAACAGACTCGCTACATTCTACTAAAATCCTAAGAGCTGGATTTATTAGAAATATTAAATCATTTACTCCATAAACAACAGGATTAGGCATAATGACGTCGTATAAATCTGTTCCATTTACCAATTGAAAACTTATAACTTCATTAGCTAAGGCTCCATCTATTTGTGGTGTTTGTGAGTCGTCAGACCACAAAGCAACAGAAGTTTGACTTAAACCATAAATACTCCTTGAACCTACAACTAAACCAGAACTTGTTAAAGCTACCAAATAAGCATTTTCATCTGTTGCATTTAAAGAAGATAAACAAGTAGGTGTGAAAAAGACAGACATATTAGACCCCGTATTTCCATTATAAGTTGGAGGTAAGTCACAATTTTGTGCTAAGGAAAAATTAATAATAGAGACAGAGAATAATAAATAAAAGAACTTAATTAGTTTCATAATTAAATGATTTTTTAATATTTAATTGGATAATATGTATGCAAATATATAATTATATATATTTATATTGTACAATTAAAAATAAAAAATAAAAAAAGGCAGGGTTATACCCTGCCTTCAAATGGATTTAATGAAAAGTTAACGAATTACCAATCTTGAGTAAAGCTCCGAAATTCCATTTCCAACATAGACAATGTATGTACCCTTAGAAATACTTGAAACATCTATAATCTGGAAATCAAGCTGATAGTTTTCCAAACTTTCAGAATAAACTAAACTACCAGATAAGTCGAAAAGTTTAATCTGTGAATTAGGTTCTAAAAGTAAATTTGATGAAATCGTAAACAAGTCATTCGCTGGATTAGGGAAGATCTTGAGTATATGAGAATGTTCCTCTTGGATAGACAAATCAACAATTCTAATCTCTTCGAGAATAGAACAACCAAATTCATCAATGAGACGTAAACCAAAAAGGCCGTTTGACTCTGGTGTAATAACTGAGTTCGTTTCATCAATTAGTAATTGGTTCTCGAAATACCACTCTAAGTCGAAATTATCAGTATTTGTATCAAACGAAAGCTCTGAATCATCAGGATCATATTCTAGACTCATTTCAAAAGAAACACTAGGTTGGCTTATGGTGTAAGGATACCAAACACCGTCTCCATTTGAATCATACACATGAATGTTATAGGTCAAAACCTCGGTTTGAGTGTTAGATAATATACTATCAATAGTAATAGTATTTTGGGATAACTCAACAAACTTGTTTGATTGATATGTTGTATAACTACCAATAGTAATTGGCTGAAGACCGCCGCTTATTGATAGCTGAATACTTCCAAAACCTCCTTTACAGGAAGCGTCTTGAACAATAACCTGTTCTATCTGTAGTGCTTGATAACAACTATTGTCATCTTGCGTAGCTAGTGGGTTATAATTAGCAGAGAGTTCATCTACACATCCAAAAATCTCAAATTCATTACACACACCATCATTATCTGAATCGAATAAACATACAGAGTCACAATCGTAATTCTGTTG
The DNA here is from genome assembly GCA_028110365.1 of Flavobacteriales bacterium. Lineage (GTDB taxonomy): Bacteria > Bacteroidota > Bacteroidia > Flavobacteriales > UBA7430 > UBA6772. The sequence goes on along the minus strand of JAOGVT010000015.1, from coordinate 31,549 downwards.
AGGGAATTCGCAGAAATTACTAAGCTGAACATTTGCTTGTTCAGAATAGTTACATGCATATTCGTTCATACAACCATAGAAATAACAAACATCATTGATATTAGCATATTCAAGGAAGTTATCAGCTAAAGAATCCATACAACCAACAAATTCACAAGATGAAGCTGTGTTTGCCAATTGATTATAGTTCTGCGCTAGAGAATCCATACAACCAATTACTATATCGTAACAAGAACTATCGTCTTGATTGGCAATTTCTTCATAGTTGAAGGACTCTGGATTTGTACATCCAGAGTAGATACAAGCAGACTGAATATTTGCTATTGGATTATAATTTTGATACAATGAATCCATACAACCCTCATAAAAACATACAGATGTTCCTTGAGTGTTAGCTTCTGAATTGTAGTTGTTAGCAGAAACATCTGTACATCCATAAATAAATTGAATACAACCTCCAGAATCAAAAGTAGCTAAAGAATCGTAATTGAACATATTAACAACCATACAACCTTCTCTGACACACAGCTGATCGTTACTATCAGTAGCATTCTCTAAAAAGTTATCAGCCCATACTAAAGTACAACCTTCAATTTCATCTGCATCACAAACACCGTCATTATCGGTATCATTATCTACTATAGTTCCTGTACCGTCTGTTTCACCGGAACAGGTTGCACAATCATCAAGATCTGTTGAATAAATACATAGATCTGAATCGGTTGCTGCAGAATTATAGTTACATGCAGAAGCATTTGTACAACCTAAAATTTCGAGTGCATTACATAACCCGTCATTATCAGTATCATTGTCTACTACTGTTCCAGTTCCATCTTGTTCACCCGAACAGCTTGCACATGCATCAAGATCTGATGAATAAATACATACATCTGAATCGGTTGCTGCAGAATTATAGTTACATGCAGATGCATTTGTACATCCTAAAACTTCGAGTGCATTACATAACCCGTCATTATCAGTATCATTGTCTACTACAGTTCCAGTTCCATCTTGTTCACCCGAACAGCTTGCACATGCATCAAGATCTGTTGAATAAACGCAATCGGCAGCATCGGTTGCTGCAGCATTATAATTACATGCAGTCTGATCAATACAGCCAACAACCTCCAGCGTATTACATACACCATCGGAGTCTGAATCGTTATCTACTAATGTTCCTGTTCCATCTTGCTCGCCTGAACATGATTCACAAACACCATCTGTAAGAATACAAATAGAATTATCCGAATTAATAGTGGAAGATGAGTTATAGTTACAAGCAGATGCATCAGTACAACCAGACACTACGTCAAGCACATTACACAAACCATCGTTATCAGAATCATTATCTACTATTGTACCTGTTCCATCTTGCTCGCCTGAACAGGTTTCACAAACACCATCAGTGAAAAAACAATCATCTGAATCGGTTGCAGTAGAGTTATAGTTACAAGCAGTTTCATCCAAACATCCTGCAACTTCATCTAATAAGCAAATACCATCGTTATCAGTATCGTTGTCTACTACAGTTCCTGTTCCATCTTGCTCGCCAGAACAGCTTGCACATGCATCAAGATCTGTTGAATAAACGCAATCGGCAGCATCGGTTGCTGCAGCATTATAATTACATGCAGTCTGATCAATACAGCCAACAACCTCCAGCGTATTACATACACCATCGTTATCAGAATCATTATCTACTATTGTACCTGTTCCATCTTGTTCACCTGAACACGATTCACAAACACCATCAGTAAAGATACAGATGGTATTATCTGAATTAATAGTGGATGATGAATTGAAGTTACAAGCCGTTGCATCTGTACATCCAGATACTACATCAAGAACATCACACAAAGCATCGTTATCAGAATCATTATCTACTATTGTTCCTGTTCCATCTTGCTCGCCTGAACAGGTTTCACAAACAGCATCAGTAAAGATACAAGTAGTATTGTCTGAATTAATGGTGGAGGATGAATTGAAGTTACAAGCCGTTGGATCTGTACATCCAAATACTACATCAAGAACATTACACAAACCATCGTTATCAGAATCATTATCTACTACAGTTCCTGTGCCATCTTGCTCACCTGTACAGGTTTCACAATCAACTGGCACATTGCAAGTACCTAAATCAACATTTGCCTGAATATTGTAATTACATGCATCACTGTTGGTACAATCCATTAAGATAAGAGTTTCACAAGTACCATTATCTGAAGTGATCACTTGACCTAAATGAGTCGCAACACCAGATAACACGTATATCTCTTCTCCAGTATAAGTATAGTATTCTATATATAAAGGATCGGTACAACCATATACCTCAGTATCAAACGGTGAACAGAAGGTTCCGTCATCTAGAGTAGCAATAGAATTGTAGTTGGGAGCATTTACATCCATACAACCTTCAATTTCACAAATAGAATCGTCAATTTCATCACAGCCAGAACAATAGTTTGATGCAATAGAAACCGTACAACCTGAGCAAGAATTGTCATCTGTCGTAGCAGCGGCATTGTAATTTGATGCATTTACATCAGTACAACCCAATATTGGATAGACACATGAATTATCATCAACATCAGCTAGCTCATTAAAGTTTGACGCGGTTACATCGGTACAGCCTAATACAGCGTATTGGCAAGTCGCGTCGTCTAACGTAGCCTCTGCATTATAATTGGTTGCAGAAACATCCGTACAACCGTTTGTATGCGCAATACTACATGAAGAAGGCTCAGTATCTTGATTTGCGAATTCATTGTACTCAGTGTATTCAGTATTCATACATCCATAGATGATATCGATACAAGAGCCATCGTCTGTGTTCGCATTTTCATCAAAATTGAACTTTGAAGCATCTGTACAACCCAAAACAATTGAGACACAAGTAGACGTTTGATTTTGAGCATTTGTTTGATTAACATTGGCATTGCTCTCAAAATTAAAGGCCGAACTGTCTGTGCAACCAAATTGGATTTCAGTTAAACAACTACCATCGTCTTGGTTTGGAATAGTGTCAAAGAATGAAATCAATTGACTTGCAACATCGTACTCCCAATATTCAATATAGTTGGCATCTGTACATCCAAGAACGGTATTGTATTCACATGTACTAAAATCTGACAGATTGGTATTTACTTGTGGATCGTAATTTGAAGCAGTGATGTCGAAACAACCTTCAATTTTTACATTCACACAAGAAGAAGGATCAGTATCTAGAGTCGCCAAATCATTGTATTCTAAATAAGTGGAATCTAAACACCCATAAATTGCATTTAAAATACATGATTGATCATCTTCTGTAGCATTCGGGTTGTAATTAATCGCAGTAGGATCGGTACAACCTTGAATTACTTGAGGATACAAACAAGTGCTGTTATCAACAAGCCATTCATTGGCAGTAAAAGCTAAATCTCCTACATACAAATTACTTTCAACATCCCCATAAGGGAAGTAAGAACCGGCTATTGCAGTTGAATCGGTACAAATCAATTGAATTTCTCTAGAATCAGCTCTATTGAAACTACAAGAACCGTCATCAATAGTAGCTAAAGGATTGTAATTAGAAGCGAATGCAAACATACAACCTTCAACTTCTATAACTTGATAACTACACGAACCTTCTAAATATTGGTTGGCATTTTCATCGTAGTTTACAGCATAAATATTAGTACAACCTGGGACAGCAGTTATACAACTACCGTCGTCAAATGTAGCAAAAGAGTAATAATTAAGTGCTGTAATGTCTGTACATCCCGCAACAAACGCTAAACAAGATCCGTTGTTGGTATTCGCACTGGAATTGTAATTAACTGCAAATGGATTAACACAACCTTCAACAATAGGATAACAGGATCCGTCGTCAACTTGAGCTTCATCATCATAATTAAAAGAGGATTGATCTGTACATCCATAATTAGGAAGTATACAACCAGAATTTACATTAGCATCTTCGTTATAATTTAAAGCCAAAGGATTTAAACAGCCCTCAACATAAGGAACACACAATTCACTATCAGTATTGGCTAATTCATTAAAATTAAATGCTAATGAGTCCGTACAACCAAAAATATAGGGGATACATGGGGTTGATTCATCCTCAAAACCGACCTGATTAATATTTGCAGAAGCATCATAATTTAAAGCTGTTTCAAGTGTACAACCAAACTTTATAAAGTTTAAACAACTACCGTTGTTAACATTTGCTGGAGTTTCCATCAGGGTAATTGTATTTGATGTTGCGTTGAACTCCCAATATTCAAGGAACGAACTATTCACACAACCTTCCACATTAGGTATACACCCAATATCTGAGTTTGCTTGTGAGTCGTAGTTAAATGAATTCACATCTGTACATCCAAAGTAAATACAACTGTTAACAATACCAGTATTGGTAGCCCACTCTTGGAAATTATCCGCATCTGCATCCGTACATCCATAATAGATACATGATCCATTATCAGTATTTGCATTAGGGTCTAAATTATCTGCAACTGGAGTACCGTCAATTGCAATAGCTTTATCATCAGTACATCCAAGTTGTTGTTGTTCACAATAAATAACATTGTCGGTATTTATATCAACAAACACGTCATTAGTAAATTCATTGGGTGCGCCGTCGTAATCATAATCGTTGTAATTGTAAAACGATTCGTTTAAACAACCTTCTATCACTGGATAACAAGAGCCATCGTCAATATTTGCATTTGAGTTGTAATTAAACTGATCTGAGAAGATACAACCATACACAATAGGCTCACATAATAAATTTATATTGGCTTGTGAGTTGTAGTTAAATGCAGCCAATCCATCACCATCATAATCGTATTGGTAGTCGTCATCTACCCCATCTGGTAATTGCTCACCGGTTAGATTATTAATAAGATCTTCAAATACAGAGCCGTTATCCGCACAACCTTGAATTTTCTGAACACATGAGCCATCATTTTTATTGGCTAGCGGATCGTAATTGATGGATAAGGAGTTTAAACATCCTAAATAAACTAACTCACTACAAGAGCCATTTTCAATATTTGCATCTTGATTAAATTCTATATACAATTCATCTGTACACCCGTATACTTTTTCTATACATGGTGATGACATATCTTCAAAACTCACATGATTTGCATTTGCAGCTTCATCATAATTTAGCATTCCCTCCATAGTACATCCAAAGACAATACTTGTGTTACATGAGCCATCATCAATATTTGCAACCCTTGCTGGAGCGCTAATTTCATTTGACACCTCATTATAATCCCAATACTCTATGTAAGTTGAATCAATACAACCTTGGTATTCGCAGTTCTCTTGATTGTAACTTAGATTTACAGGATGACCAGATAAAACAAAGTTTGCATTAGGATTGAAGTTATCAGCTAACGAATCACTGCATTCGTAAATAGCAATAGCAAGACATTTAGAATTGTCTACAATATTGGTCGCAGGATTAAACTCTTGGTAATACCAAATAGCACACGACTGTACTATTGGAGTTAAACAATAAGAATAATCGTTAAAGTTTACAATAGGATTTAGCTCACCAACAGTGTAAGTATCCGATTCAGCGTCATACAAAACATCAAGGTAACTTTCTATAAAAGAGGTATCGTTACAACCCACAACTTTATAAGTCTCACAAGCACTCTCATCTGAAATTGTAAAGTTCTCTTGGTATTCTAAAAATGCAGGATTTTTACAACCGGTGTAGTCACATAAAGAATTATCCTCTTGGTAAGCGTAACTTGATGATTCTATTGTGTAATAGATGCTAGTTATTGTTAAGTCTACAAATACATCAGCCAATGGATCAGCACAAACATTATCAATAACATTTATACAATCAGCTTGATTTAACACATTTGCTTGAGGATTAAATTCGCTAAATGTATCGTATATACAACCACTTACAATAAGGTTTTGACAAGCTGAAGAGTTGGTTACATTAATAGATGAATTAACATCATTTAGAGTATAAAAGCCATTAAATAAATTAAAGTTATACGTTTCAATGTAATCTAAATTAGTACATCCCTCGTTAATAAGATTTAAACAACTGGTTTGTTCTGTATCCGTATTGGCAATTTGACTCAGACTAGAAAGCGTCTTGAATTCAGAATCGTAGTTCCAATATTCGATGTATTCAGGATTGGTACAACCAAGAATAATTTCAATACAAGAGTCGTCATCTTGATTGGCATCAGCATTAAAGTTCGTAGAATTCTCGTTTGTACAACCAAGAATTTTTGGGATGATACAAGCTGTAATGTCACTAATAGTTGCTAAGGGATTGTATTCTAGGTAAAAGTCTGAAGTACAACCAGAAATAACTTCATTGGTACAAAGAGTATTGTCGTGAATTGTTGCTTGAGCGTTCCACGTTTCTGCATTTACATCCATACAACCAATTGCATTTAAAGTTATACAAGTTGAAGGAGAGGCGTCAAGCGTAGCAAAACTATTAAACTCAAAATACAACGAATCTTTACAGCCGTATATTACTTGTGTAGCATTTGAACAAGTCCCGTCATCAATATTTGCTAACGGATTGAAATTGGCAAACAAGTTCACTGTACATCCACTAACAGAAGGAACACATGAACCATCATCAACATCGGCAATTGCATTGTAATTAAAGGCAAATGGCAAAGTACAACCTGTGTAGAAACATTCTGCATCAATATTAGCTGTAGGATCAAAATTAGTGGCAATGGAATCTGTACAACCTGTAACCAAAGGAGCCCCACATAGATCACTTACTGTAGTATCGGATTCATACGAATTTGGTACATCGTAAAAATTGTAAACGTTAACACTTTCATTGTAATTTACAAAATCTGAATAAAAGCAACCGGTAACAATTTTAGTAATACAAGAGCCATCGTTACTATTTGGCACATCATTTTTTTCAGTTAGGAAGTAGACGTCTTGATCGTCAAAAAGAGCTTCAAGATCGTAGAACTCTAAATAAGTAGGATCAGAACAACCAAAGACTACAGGTGTTATACAAAAGTCCGTGTTAACTAAAGTAACAGCCATATCATACTCTAAATATGCTTCATCAGCGCAACCCTCAACCAAACAAGCTAATGTATCGTACACATTTGCCAGCGCATCGAATTGATTGTCACCCACTAGAGTACAACCAGTAACGACTGAAGTTGAACAAGAACCATCATCTGTATTTGCTGGTGAATTTAGCATTGTGATTGTTGAAGTTGAAGTATCGTAAGACCAGTACTCTATAAAGAGTGAATCTGTACAACCATTTACAACTTCTTGGCAAATTGCATTGTCTGCCACATTTACTAGGCTATCGTAATTAAACATCCCAACTAAGCTACAACCAGAAATAAGTGGCGTAAAACAAGTTCCGTTGTCATTTGTTACTAATGGATCTACTAAAGAAATAGATAAATCAGCTGAATTGTAATTGTAAAATTCTAAATAATTATTATCGGAACATCCGTAAACTTCAACTATTGCATTACTACATGTACCGTCATCTATAGAAGCAACTGGATTGTAGTTAGAGTATAAATCAATTGTACAACCTGATATAATACAAGAACCGTCATCGGTATTGGCAGTTGGATTAAAATTAGTTGCTGTTTGGTTTATACAACCCAAAAATTCACAGGTTCCGTTGTTCGTATTTACATCAACTAAAGAATCGTTTACTAGCGGAATAAAGTTATCAGCTAAAGCATCAGTACAACCATATATAATAGCATAACACGGACTTATTGTATCGGTTTCAGAAATTTGATTCGTATTTGCAGTTGCATCGTAATTAAACTGAGAAGCATCTGTACAACCATAAATATATGGGATACACGGATCACTTGAATCTATCAGACTTGTTTCCTGAGTATTCGCCAACGAATCGTAATTAAATGCTGATGGATCCATACAGCCAAATTCTTTAGCCACACACAAAGAATCAATATTAGTATTGATGTTTTGACTCACCGCAGAAACAAATACATCCGCTACTCCATCGCCATTCCAGTCGTTGTAATTAAAAGCATCTAAATCCAAACAACCTTCTTTAATTTGATAACAAGAATTGTCATCTGTATTTACATCAACAAATAAATCATTTACAAGCTGAATATAGTTAAATGCAGTAGAATCTGTACAACCTACTATTATAGGATAACAAGAACCATCCTCTGTATTCACATCAATCAAATTAGAATTCGATGAAGGAATGAAATTGTAAGAAGTAGTATCGGTACAACCTAAAATAAAAGGATAACAAGTATTAATCTCTTCTCCTGCTTGATTTAAATCAGCGAAAAAATCGGAACCCCCTAAGGTATCAACACCATTTATATTGGCGCTTTCATCAAAATTAAATGCAGTGGAATCGACACATCCAAATACCTTAAGATCAATACACGAATCTGCATCTAAACCGATATAAGAGGAGTTGTACTCTACATATTGAGGTAACAAACATCCAAAACCACCATCGCACAAGCTTACATTATTCACATTGGATAACTCTAGGTAATCAAGATAATTCTCAGCAAACTCATTTAAACAACCTTCTACAATAAGGGTTGAACAAGAGCCGTCATCAGTGTTTGCTTGTTCGTTAGGAGTAGAAATCACATAATTTACACCATCGTAGTTCCAATATTCTATATAATCTTGATCCGTACAACCTTCTATCTTTAGGGTATTACAATCACTAGGAACACTTACATTGAAAGATGATTCATACTCTAAATAAGAATCGTCCATACAACCTTGACCAAGTAGAATGTTGCAACTACCATCATTTACGTTGGGTATATCAGCCTTAAATGTTACAGATAGGTTTGTGGAATCGTAATCGTAATATTCTAGGAAATCGTTGTCGGTACATCCTTCAATAATTGGTGTTACACAATAGGAATCACCCGAATATGCATCTGTATTGTAAACTTGAGATGCAGGGAGTGTATCTAAAAGGAAGGTTGTTTGATTGTAATTGTAGTGTTCTAAATAATTAGGATCTGGACAACCTAATATAATATCAATACAAGAACCATCGTCTGTATTTGCAGACGATAAGTAGTTAAATGCAAATAAATCAGTACAACCTGAAACTGCTAAAATACATGAGCCATCATCTACACTTGCATCTTCATCAAAATTGATAGAATTTGATGCCGTACAGCCAAAAACTTTCAGTGTCAAACAGCTGCCATCATTAAAGTTAGCATTCGCATCGTATTCAATATAATTTTGATCATTACAGCCATCAATTCTAAAGGTAACACAGAATAAGTCTGCTTGGAAATCATCACCAACCTGAGAAGCCAAACCATAGTCAACATCTTCTTGAGTTGCTTGCTGGATATTGTAAACTGTAGAATTAAACGTTCCAAGTTGAGACTCTATGAATAAAGTATCCATACAACCAAATACTTTTAGAGTTATACACTCATCTGCCTTATAAACCGTTGCATCATCATTGAAATCAAGATACTCAAAAAGAGTACAACCTTTAACAAGAGAGTCTGAACAAGAACCATCATCTGTATTTGGGTTTATATCGTAATTAGATATCTGGTATAGTGTATCGATATTGTAAGTCCAATCAAAATACTCTACAAATGAGGAGTCTGAACAACCATTAACAACTGGAATACAAGAACCATCATCACTATTGGCCTCTAAAATGTAGTTAAAGGCTAATACATCTGTACAACCCTGAACAACAACTGACAAACAAGAAAAATCATTAATCGTTGCGTTTGCGTTGTAATTCCCAGCCTGTTCACCATCTTGATCAAGATCATATATGCCATCATCATCCAATCCATCTGAACCAACTGAACCGTCATTATTATTAACTTCATCTAAGAAATCCGAGCCATCATCAGTACAGCCAAGTACCTGACAAGAACCGTCGTCAATACTTGCCCAATCGTTAAAGTTAAGCGCATTCTCATTCGTACAACCTGCACAAGCAGCAGGCTCAACCGCATCTTCATTGTAATTAGATGCGTTGTTATTCATACAACCACTAATTCCTTCACAAACAGCATCGTCTAATACATTAACATCCGCAGACGTTTCAGCGTTATCTAAGTAGTAATTATTAGCGTTGGGATTATTACATCCTTTATTAAGTAAAGTTAAACAAGTACCATTGTCAATATTAGGAATATTAGTAGGTGTAAATAATTCATATTGACTACTATTCTCAGCTAGTGCACTGTAAGTCCAGTACTCGAGATAAGTAGCATCTGTACATCCTTCAACAGCAATTACATTACAACTACCGTCATCAGTATTGGCTTCAGCATTGTATTCCAAATAATCTGAGCTTAAACAACCTAAAACCACATTAGTAATACACATTGATTCTTGAGTACTCGTAGAAATATCCGCATTGGCATTGCTATTAAACTCTACATAAGAATCATCTACACAACCCAATACAAGGGAGTCTGTACAAGAACCATTGGGAAAATTAGGTGTTGGGTTCGGTTCAACAATTTGAGTATTGTCATCTAGAGTCCAATAGTTAATATACAGAGGGTCGGTACACCCTAGAATTAAAGTAGTTAAACAATTCAAAGAATTCCCTTCGGAATCAAAAGATTGAGTATTCGGTAATGGACTTACAGCCACGAGCGATTCACTTTCTGTATCGTAAGAATCCCAATATTCTACAAATGTAGCATCAGTACAACCAACCAAAATGTCTTGACACGGATTGATGAGTTCAGCATTCAAAGAGTCTGGAAGGAAGTCGTTATTTGCATCAACTCCATTAACCGTTACAAGATTGTTGTAGTTAAAAGAATTGACATCATCACATCCAAATACTTTTAAAGTAGCGCAAGAATTGTCAGAGGTATTCACCTCTTCATCGTACTCAACATATTCTATATTTAAACATCCGTATACAAAAGGAGTACACGAGCCGTCGTCTTGTGTTGCAGAGGAATTGTAACCAAACTGAGTTGCATCGGTACAACCCTGGATATACTCACATACAGCCTCATCAACATAAAACTGGGCAACCCATGCCGCTTGGTAGTTATCGGCTTCGGAGTTGAAGTAACTTGTAGCCCATTGGCTTGAAGGAGTAACCGAATCTAAAAGTGGGAAGTAATTTTCAGAAATAGGATCTATACAAACCGCAGACGCAAGATTTCTTCTATCGTCTCTTCTTGAACATGAAGTAGACTCACAAGAGTTGTCGTCTACATTTGCTAGTGGATTGTAATTGCAAATAAATGGAAGGTCGAGCATACAACCAAACACAACTTGCTCACAATTAGAAGGCTCAAATTCGGTATTAGCATTGGCAACGAAATTGGCTGCAGTTGAATCTGTACAACCTTCTATTACCGGTATACAAGAACCATCGTTAGTGGTAGCAAGTGGGTTGTAATTGAACATAGAAGGGACGTTACAACCATTCACTGTAGAAATACAACTCGAAGGATCTGACTCTACATTAGCATTACTATTGTAATTGGATGACAATGAGTCTGTACAACCTACTATTATAGGATAACAAGAACCATCAGCTAAATTTGCATTTGCATCAAAGTTAAATGCAAAAGGATTCGTACAACCTGAGACTAAAGTTTCACAGGTCCCGTTATCTGTCGTAGCAGCTGGATTATAATTAAATGCTGATTCAGCAGTACATCCTAAAACAACAATTTCACAAGAGCCGTCTGGCACAATTGCATTTGCATTGTAATTATCAGCCAACTCATTCATACAGCCGTATATAATTGGAATACACGTACCATTATCATAAGTAGCTAAAGGATTAAAGTTAAATGAAGTAGGATCTGTACACCCAGAGATAAGTATAACACAAGAGCCATCTGAAACAGTTGCGTTAGGATCGTAATTATCGGCCAACTCATTTCTACATCCATATACAATAGGAACACAAGTAGAAATAGTTGCCTCAGTATTTGCATTTGCGTTGTAATTTGAAGCTGAAGGATCTGTACAACCAATCACTACAGGAATACACGAACCGTCTGAAAGGGTAGTGTTTGGATTGTAATTAAATGCTAAAGGATTGTCACACCCATAAGTTAATGCAACACAACTTCCATCATTTTGATTAGCCAAAGGATTAAAATTTAATGCTTGTACACCATCTTCATCCAAATCGTATTGGTAATCATCATCTAAACCATCTGGAATTTCTTCACCAGTCGAATTATTAAACGCATCAAGGAAAGGTGTTCCGTTGTCGTTACAACCTATGACTATTGACAGGCATGAACCATTAGAAATAGTAGCATTAGGATTGTAATTTATAGCAAGTTCATTCGTACATCCAAATATCTTTTGAGTACAAGCAAATTCATAATCTACACCTGTATAATTGTAAACATTCGCATTAGGATTGTAATTAAAAGACTGTAATCCATCACCGTCTTGATCCCACTGATAATCATCGTCTAAACCATCTGGAATTTCCTCACCAGTAAGGTTATTAACTATATCTAAAAATTCTTGTCCATTGTCAATACAGCCTTCTACTTCTGGTAAACATGAAAAGTCATCTGCATTGGCTTCTGGATCGTAATTAATATTACCTGTGTATATACAACCAAAAACAATAGGAACACAAGAGCCATTGTCGACATTTGCTCCCAAACCAGGAATGTAATTTATAGACGTATAATCTGTACAACCCAAAATTACAGGCTCACAAATACTTTGATCAGGAGAGTTAACTTCTGAGTCGGCACAGAACAAATCATCGTCTATAGAACAGTTCGGGTAACAAACAGGGTATTCATTACTTCGACAGTTGTAATTTAATGCATTCAAGTCAGTACAACCAAAAACGCCATCCAAACAAGAAGAAGGAACAAATTCTGTATTCGCCTCTGGCTCAAAGTTAATCGCATCAGGGTTTGTACAACCTTCAACCTTTGGAGTACAAGAAGCATCTGAGGTATTGGCTTGAGGATTAAAATTAAAGGCAATTGGATTGATACAACCTTCAATAATTGAAATACAATTAAGGGTTATTGTTGCATTTTCGAAATAATTAAATGCAGGTAAATTGTCATTATTTAAATCGTATTGATAATCGTCATCTATACCATCTTGACCCTCAGCACCTGTAGAATTTATAATTGAATCAAGGAATGGCTCTCCGTTATCGTTACATCCAAAAACAACATCAGCACAATTTCCTTCATCGGTATTTGCATTTGCGTTGTAGTTTAATGCTATAGAATTTGTACATCCAAAAACAACAGGGATACATTCACCTTCAGTATTGGCATTACTGTCATAATTAAATGCTTCAGTATCTAAACAACCCATAAGAACCTCAATACAAGAACCAGGTAAAAATGTATTTGCATTAGCTTCAAAATTAAATGCGGATATATCGGTACATCCCTCAAGAACCGCTTCACATAAATCATCGTTATTGGTATTTACATCTGTGAAAGTATTACCTGTAAATAATGGGTAATTAAATGCAGATGGATCGCTAAGACAACCTTCAATAACTGGAACACAAAGGTCCAAATCATTTGTATTTACATTTAAATTTGAATCTTCTGTGTTGAGTTCATTTGCAAACCCATTATTATCGTAGTCATTAAAGTTAAAAGCTGTCGCATCGGTACATCCAAGTATGATAGGATAACAAGGTGAATTTAAATCTTCATAACTTACAGCATTTACGTTTGCAGATAAATTAAAATTAAACTGAGTGGAATCCATACAACCGAATACCACCTCATTTAAACACAATGAATTGTCAATTAAATTCCATGAACTCTGTTCAAAAGGTGTTAAACTTTCAAGATCAAAGTAATATTCTACAAACGTAGAATCGTTACAATGAGCAATGACTTCACCTCCACAAACTTCAGCATCATTAATAATTGTTCCGACATTTTGAAGAACAGAACCATTTGTACTGTTTGCCTCTAAATCGTAGTAATTAATCTTAGTTGAATCGTTACAGTAGAAAACAACTCCAGAGCCTTCACACAAACTGTTGTCAACAATATTTGCAAAATCTTTGGCAATTCCATCTTCCACATTAATACCAGCGTAATAACTTGTATTAAGTGAGTCATTACAATAAGGTATGATTAATTCTTTACATAAAGATAGATCCAAGATGTTCCCACTATCTACTAATAGAACATTGTAATCGTTTAATTGCTCATCTACAGCATAATAGGAAAGATAATTAGTATCGTTACAATAAAAATCAACAGGAGTTAAACAGAGGCTGTTATCAATAACATTACCACCCTCTTCCCTAGCGTTATCGCCTTGTATATTTCCGCTAGACCCGTAATACTCAAAATAATCTGGATCATTACAGAAGGTCTGTATTTGATCTTCACTACATACATCCGATTGATCTGATGCAAAATTAGCATTTAGCACGGCTTGAGAATTACCATCTGAGACATTACCCGTAGGGTAAAAACTAATCGAAGCACTGTTATTACAAAAAGGAATTAACTCTTGTTGACAAGCAGAAATGTGAGCAAAGTTTCCAAAAGCAGTATCTGATCCTGAAAATGGCTCTAAGTAGAATTCTAAATACCAATCGTCAGAACAATAAAGTTCTACAGAGTCTTGACCACAAGAACCGTCATCAAAATCTGCCACAGAACCCTGTGTCCAATAGGTTAAATAATTAGCATCCGTACAACCTGGATTGAAGAAACAGGTACCGTCATCTGTATTTGCATTGGGGTCATAAGAACTTGGGTGAGCAGATATATTATTACATCCTAATACAATTGGAAGACATTCAGATTGTGTGTTAACATCTAAATATGGATTCGCTAAGGGAGTTGTATAATTGAAGGCACTTTCGTCGTTTAAACATCCATAAATAAAAGGAACACAAGCACCAGAATAGGTAGTATTTGCAGATGGATTAAAGTTAAACTGAGTAGGATCCATACAACCATATTCGAAGGCTATACATGAATTGTCATCAAAGTTAGCTTCGTTATTAAAATTCAAAGCAGTAGGATCTGTACAACCAAATACTTCAAATACACACAATGTAATATCGGGTGTATTAACATCAATAAATTCATTGTTAACATCTGCTTGGTAATTGAGCGCTGAAGGATCTGTACAACCCTTTATTAAAGGGTAGCAGGTACTCGATCCAGTTTGGGAATGAATACTAACGGTATTTGCATTTGAATTAAAATTAAATGCAGAAGGGTCAATACATCCGTACACACGAGGTATACATAAAGAAGGGTTTAACTCAGTATTTGCTGTAGTAAAGGGATTTCCTGTTGCAAATACAATTGATTCTTCACTTAATATATAGTTAAAGTTAAACGCTAAAGGATCCGTACAACCCTCAATAACTGGGATGCATTGTTCTTCTGTATTCGCATCAATGAATGGATCTCCGATAGGAGCTTGGTAATTATAGGCATAAACATCATCAATACATCCTTTAATAATTGGAATACACAATTCTGGATTACTTGTATTAACGTCTACATTTTCGTTTCCTAAAGGGGCAATGTAATTAAATGCTGTTGGATCTATACATCCTTCAATAACAGGAATACATGAGTCGTCAGGAATTGTAGCTGATGCATTAAAGTTTAAGGCAGTTGGATCTGTACAACCATATGAGCTGAGAACGAAACAACCCGGATTTGCCAGACCATCGTTATTCAAATCGTACGTAAAGTCATCGTCTAACCCATCAGAGCCAGCTACTAAAGTTGCATTGTTTACAAGATCCGTAAATGGTTCTCCGTTGTCATAACCACCAATCCCGTCAACTGTAGCATACGGGTTGTAATCTAAGAATAACGCATTTCTACATCCAACTACAGGTATTTGGTACAAGAAATTTACATCCATTTGAATCATTGCTGAGAAAGCATTAATTTCAAAAGAATTACCACTTCCACTTCCACTGGAAGCATTTGTATTGTAAACAGGACTGAACGAATAAAGAAAACCTTCAGGAGTAAGAAGATACCATTGAAGACTCTCTCCAATTTGAAAACCATCAACATCGTTTGTCAGTTCATCATCACCGTAAACCTCTACACCGATACTTGAAACTGAATTGCTTAAATCTTCTACTCTCTTCCATTCTTCTGCTCCTCCACAAATCACTTCGCCATCAACAGAATAAAAAGCACCAATTAAGGAGCCATCAGGTATTTCGCTACCCTCAGAGAAATCACCAGATAGTACTATTGAATAAGGAATAAGAACGGACATATTAACCCCAGTATTTGAAGCATCAAAATTAATCGTAGCACCAACATTGTATTCACATGGCGATTCTGTGTTTTCCGCACTTACTTGATTAACGTTCGCAAGAGAATTATAGGAGTCTACAGTTGCAACTGGATTGGTACAACCGAATACTACTGGCTGAACACATGCGCCATTTAAACTATTTGTTGCAACATATCCCTGCGTATAAAACTCTGCATAACTACTGCTTGAACAACCAAATAAAATACAAGGTTCTTCCTCTTCAATGTAAATGGTTGCATCAGGATTGTAATTAAAGGCATTACTATCCATACATCCCTCCACATGAATAGTAATACATGCTCCTTCTAACGAAACATTATAATAAGAATTGTATTCTAAGTAATTATCATCGGTACAACCTTCAAATGGGAATTGCAAACAAGTTCCATTTTCTACATTTGCCTGAGAGTCAAACTCAATATAATCTGAATTTGTACAACCGTAAACAATTAAATCGCCACACATACTCGGATCTGAAAGTTCTGCCAAGGGCGAGAAATTTAAATACAGTGGATCCATACATCCGACCACTGTTGCATAAAGACAAGAGTAATCTTGAAAATTGGCAAAACTGTTGTAATTCAAAGCATTTGCATCCGAACAACCTGGAATAACAACTTGTATACATGAGCCATCATCTTGATTTGCGAGTGAATTGTATTCGACAAATAATGAGTTGATGCATCCAAAAACATTCGGGATACAAGTAGAATTGTCAACAATTACAGCTAATGGATTGTAGTTATACATGGAGGCATCACCACAACCAACTAAAAACGTACAAGAACTTTCTATATTATTGGTAGCTAGTGGATTGTAATTAATTGCAGATGAATCCGCACAAGCCTCTATTTCTAATGGATCACACACACCGTCGGCGTCAACATCAAGTAAACACTGATCATCACAATCTAAATAACTAGCTTTTGGATATTCACAATAAAGTGTATCTGTAATTGAGGCTAGCTCGTCATAATTACAAGCATTCTGATCTATACAACCTAAAACTTCAAGCTCATCACAGACGCTATTTTCATTTACATCATTTAAACAAAGTTGCTCACAGTCGTAAAAATCTAATGCAAAAATACATTCCCCAATGTCTGTGGCATTCTCATTGTAATTGCATGCGATTGAATCTGCACATCCAATAATTTCATCTTCATCACAAATGCCGTCATAATCAGCATCATTTATACAATCATCATTACAGTTCAAGTTCTCTTTGGGCAACTCACAATTAGAGCCCAAATAAACTCCCAGAGAATCGTATAAGACAAGAGACACATTGGCTAAAGGGTTAAAATTACAGGCATTGGCATTCATACATCCCTGTACGATTAGTGTTAAACACAGGTTGTTGTTAAAAATATTTGCACTAAAACTGTATTCAGTATAATTTGAATCTCCACAAGCCTCAATAATTTCACAACTGTTATTATCTTCTGTTGCAAGTATATTATAGTTATTTGCAATTGGATCTGTACATCCGTCAATTTCCAATTCGTCACAAACGCCATCGGCATCAGCATCTAGCAAACAAACTCCAGAACAATCGAAATATTCTAAAGGATATACACAATCATCACTCTCTGTGTTTGCGGTTACACTATAATTACACGCCGTATTATCGATACATCCATATACTCTATCTATACAAGAGGCGTCATCGATAACTGCTGAAATGGAATAATTAAATGCGCTTTGATCTGTACATCCATTTTCTTGTATCTCATCACAAATACTGTCATCGTTTGAATCGTTATAACAGCCTCCATCAGCATAAATAATAGAATCTCCTTGAATGGTTTGGGAACACGAATGATAAATTGGCACAAAAACACATAGCGTAACATCTGAATATTCATCTTCAAGATCAGCATTATAATTACAGGCACCTGCCACTCCACAACCTGGATCTGTAAATTCACAAGAATCGTCGTCTATGTTAGCTGCAGTGTCATAATTATTTGCTTCCGGGTTTGTACAACCGTCAATAAACTCAAAAGTACTTTCAGAATTTTCTAATTCTGTTTCTAATTCTGCAAGCGAAAGTTCAATATTCTGAGAAAGTTGTTCTGTACTTATGTTTAAAACTGAAAGTTGCTCTTGATTTAGTATTATTTCATAAATAACACGAACATTAAAAGCTCTAGTTTCAGTTATAATAATTTCTATAATTTGTACCGTTTCATTTGGAAGATTTAACTGTGTCTCTAGTAAGTTGCTTACGTTTGAAACAAAAATGAGCGAGTCTTCTTCAGAGTTCTGAAAAGATACTTGGTCATAACTAAGCGTTAAGGAATCTTCGATGGTAAAAGCACAAATACTTGGGTCTATATCCAACACCGTTCCAGAACCATCAGTTTCACCAGAGCATTCTTGACAACCATTGATATAAACACACAATGAATTATCGGTATCCGTAGTCGGTCTGGAGTCGTAATTACAAGCTTGGGTATCTGAACAACCCGAAATTTCGTCCGCATCACAAACAGCATCATCGTCCATGTCGTTATCTATGACTGCCCCATTTAAGCATGTTTCACAAACACCATCCGTAAAAGTACAATCTGCAGCATCCGTAGCTTGTTCGTTATAATTACATGCAATTTCATTTTGACAGCCAATAATCTCATCCGAATCACAAATACCATCGTCATCCAAATCATTATCTAAAACAGAACCTGTTCCATCAGTTTCTCCCGAGCAGGTAGCGCAATCATCAAGATCAGCTGCATAAATACAATCATCTGAATCGGTTGCAGCATCGTAGTAGTTACAAGCAATAGAATCTGTACAACCTAAAACTTCCAATTCGTCGCAAATACCATCTGAATCAGCATCATTAACACACAAACCTTCACAATTGTAATAAAGCTGAGCAATAACACAAGAGTCATCGTCATCTGTTGCACTTTCTATATAATTACAAGCAACAGGGTTTGTACAACCTGACACTTCCAATTCGTCGCAAACACCATCGGAATCGGCATCATTAGTACACAGATCATCACAATCATAAAATTCTGCGGCAAACTCACAACTTCCATCTTCTGTATTAAAAGATGCATCGTAATTGCAAGCATCTATGTTTGTACATCCAAGAGGTTCGTTTGCAACACAAAGCAATGATGCATTAGATTCTGATGATACAAAAGATGTATTATTTGTGAGGTAAGCAACATTTTCACTAGTCGAATACATATCTGTCCCGTCTACAATAAAAAACGATACTTCTTCATTTTCTTGTGCACCATTAATTCCCTCACCCGTAACATCATCTCCATAAATAGACATTTGAACAGAGCTCTCACCAAATATTTTAGCAGACCCCACTACAAGATTAGCTTCAGTAACCGCAACTAAATAGGCATTTTCATCTGTTACTGAAAAAGAATTCATAAAAGCGCTGGTAAAAGCGACCTGCATGTTTGCACCTGTCCACTGAGAACCATCAAACTCAAGATACCAAGTCTCACAATAACCGACGCATGAACCATCGTCTTGATTCGCCTCAGCATTGTAATTAACAAATTCGGAATCTGTACAACCCGGAATGGCAGCGATACAAGACCCATCATCTGAAGCTGCTAAATCGTTAAAATTAATCGCAGTTTCATCCGTACAGCCTTCTACTATACCACATTTAAATACTACAGTTGCAGGACTAGCCTGAGGACTTAAACCGTTTGCTACAAAAGAAACAGAAGTAGCAAGAGTAACATCGTAAATACTCGTCCCATCAACCAATTGAAAGGCTAATAGTTCGTTTGATAGAGCGCCGTCAACTTCAGGTGTTTGCGTATCGTCTCCCCATGCAGCTAAAGAAGTTTGAGTCTGTCCAGACACAACCACAGAACCCACCACTAAACCATTTTGATTAAGCGCAACCAAATAGGCGTTTTCTCCAACATCACCAAGGGAACTGATTAGATTGGGCAAAAGCATTATGGTCATGTTTGAACCCGTATTCCCCTCAAATAAAGGAGGCAAGTCACAAGATTCAACTACAACTTCACAATTTAACAAAAGTGTTGCAGCAGCAGGCTGAACAACTAATCCATTGGCAACAAAAGCCACAGAGGAAGGCATTGAAACATCAAACAATTCAGTTCCATTTACCAGTTGAAAACTTATAACTTCATTGGCTGCAGCTCCATCAGTCTCTGATGTGTTAGTATCGTTTCCCCAAATAGCTAGAGACGTCTGTGTTAGGCCGAACAAATCTTCAGACCCCACCACTAAACCATCTTGGCTTAAGGCAACTAAGTAGGCGTTTTCGTCTGTAATCTCTAATGAAGTAAGGAGAGATTCAGTGAGCATCACGGTCATATTTGAACCCGTATTCCCCTCATAAGTTTCTGGAAATTCACATTGCGCAGAAACTTGAAACGAAACACAGATAATAGAAACAAATAATGAATAAAATAGAGCGTTTTTCATAACTATCTGGAATTAAGTTAAACTTAATTTTGTTTTTTTAAAGGCGATAAAGCAGTCAAGGATTTACTTTTCACAAGCTTCATCCCTAAAACAGCTGAGGTGCCATCTTTTATGTAAATTGCCATTAGTGGCTTTTGATAAGAGCATTCGATTTCATAAATAGAATTGTCTTGTTTTTGAGCAAGCCAAGTCAATTTTTCCCCCATTTCCATACCATTATCGGCTTCTGGAGGATAGCTACCCCAAACGGGAAGCATGTTAAAATCATTTGATTTCCATGTTACGGAACTGGCACATTTATAATCCCCAGATTTATCTGTATAAAAAACACCTACTAAATCACCTGTTTCTAATGAATCCTTTTCAAATCCTAGGATAAAATCAGAAGGCAAATCATCTAGTTGCTGCATTTCTTTTATCACTGGATGCCAAATTGGCAAAACCAAAACGGAATGGTTTGGCCCTGTACGATTGAAAGAAAAATCAACAACAGACTGTGCATGAACGACTGCACTAGAGCTACTAAAACAGAGGATAGCAGCTATTAAAAAAGGCATACAATAAGTCTTATTCATAATTGAGGGGATAGATAAGTATACTATAGCCTGCTAATATAAGCATTTTATAGAAATTTACCACCAAAATACCTACAACAAATAAGGGCTTAAAGTAAGTTTGGCGACATAAAGTACTTAAACTCTAAAAACTGCCCCCTAAAAACAGTCAAAATGCATTAAAATCTTTATTTTAGCAGACTTAAACTAAAGCTGTTGAAAGCCCTAAAAAACATACTTACTCTAATCCTTCTTTTAAGCTCAGAGAACTCTAAATGTCAGGGTGTTGAGCTGATAAAGTCGTTCATAGGAAATTCGCAAAAGTCTGAAATAATAAGTTTTACTCCTCAGGATGAAATTTTGATAAGTGGCGATTTCTCTGGATACATTAATTATTGGGATGTTCCAAATCAAGCTCTAATCAATTCAATTAAGGCTCATAATGGTAAAATTAACCGAATAGAATTTAGCGAAAATGGGGAGTACTTCATAACATTTTCAAAACAAGACATGCATGTCAAAGTTTGGAGCTTTTCAGGTCAAGACACACTCATTGATTATACCCTAAAATCAAAGCCACATTTCGCTATTTTTTACGACGAAAATTCCGTGCTAATTGGCGAAGAATCAGGGGCAATTTACCACCGCAATTTCTTCACTCCAGAGCAAGACTCTTTACTATACAAAAACTCAGCAACAGCATACGATGCACTCTACAACAAAAGGGATAACATACTGGTCTTAACGGATGAAAAATCAATAAAAATAATCGACTTAAATAACCATGATAATATCGATTTTGAAATTCAGAATCCTTACTCGAGTTATTTTGTAAAATCGAGGTATTATTCACCTGAAGTTTTAATGACTTGGAGCAAAAATGGCATTGTAAGTTTTTGGGATTTAAAAAGGAAAAAAATAATACGTGAATTGCGCTCAAAAAATGATTTTCATGAGCTTTCTATTAATCAATACAGTAAAGTTTTGCTGACAGGCTATTACAAAGACAAAGCCTTGCTATTCGATTTGACAAATCTAGATTTAGAACGAGAACTGGATGAAAACATTCAACTTGTAAACACATATCTTACAAATGAGTCAAATCAATTTATGGTAAGCTCAAGCGAAGAAGGAAGACACAGATTAATGCAAGTTAAGGGTGGAGATGGTATTAAGCCACTATCACTTCAAAAACGAGAAATTGAAATCCAAAAAATCATAACCGTAGATACTGAAACTCTACAAATAGCCGTTTGGGATAATGAGCGAGTGGATGGCGATAAAATCTCTTTAAGTCTTAATGGAAAATGGATTTTGAGAAATCATGAAATTGTAAAAGAAAAATATGAATTTGAGGTTAACCTGATCCAAAATCAAATCAATCAACTCGTATTTTTTGCAGAGAACTTAGGATCAATTCCTCCGAATACCTCTGCGGTTAACATACAATACGAAGGATATAATAAAACCCACATTATGCGCTCAAATTTAGACAAAAGTGGTTGCATAAACTTTTTTATTGAAAAATAACATGACTTTTTACAACAAGAAACCTAAACACACCAATTAAAATGAAAAGAGTTGTAGTAGGCCTTTCAGGAGGTGTAGACTCGAGTGTTGCAGCTTATCTTCTCAAAAAAGAAGGTTTTGAGGTAATAGGCTTATTTATGAAAAACTGGCACGACACCTCTGTTACCATATCAAAAGAATGTCCGTGGGTAGAAGACAGTAACGATGCTATGTCGGTAGCCGAAACTCTTGAAATCCCTTTTCAAACCATAGACCTAAGTAAAGACTACAAAGAAAGAATTGTAGACTACATGTTCAAAGAATACAAAAGAGGAAGAACTCCTAACCCTGACATACTATGCAATCGTGAGATTAAATTTGACATTTTCCTTAAAGCAGCACTAAAACTTAACGCAGACTTTGTTGCTACAGGTCATTATTGCAGAAAAGACATCATTAAAACAAACGGAAGTTCAACCTACCAATTAAAAGCAGGGATAGATAAAAATAAAGACCAAAGTTATTTCTTATGTCAACTTAATCAAGAGCAGCTCTCAAAAGCACTATTTCCTATTGGAACTCTTGAAAAATCAGAAGTTAGAAAAATTGCTCAGGAGGCAGGATTAGTTACAGCAGAGAAAAAAGATTCTCAAGGCCTCTGTTTTATTGGAAAAGTAAAACTACCTGATTTTCTGCAACAGCAGCTTAAACCAAAAAAAGGAGCTGTTGTTGAGATTAACAAAGATCATCCACTCTTTATAAAAAAAGTACTAAATAAAGACGATTCTTTACCCGAAACATTAAACACCTTAAGCAGTAAATACGAATACTCACCTGAAATGGGAACCGAGGTAGGGATTCATAATGGAGCACATTACTTTACCATCGGACAACGAAAAGGGATAAATATTGGCGGAAAATTAGAACCGCTATTTGTTATAGACACAGACACAGTATCGAATACAATTTACGTTGGGCAAGGAACAAATCACCCAGGTCTGTTCAGGCCTGGACTCAAGGTTCTTAACACTGACGTTCATTGGGTTCGCAATGACCTAAAACTTGAAAGTGGGTGTTCACTAAAAGTATTGTCTCGGATTCGTTACAGACAGAAATTAGAAAAAGCAGTAATTCATCAAAGAGAAGACGGTTTATTTGTTGTTTTCGAGAATGAACAAAGAGGAATAGCTGCAGGACAATTTATAGCATGGTATATAAAAGACGAACTATTAGGCTCAGGAGTTATATCGTAAAACATATAAATGTGAGTAACAGTAGTTATTTGAGAATTGAATTTTTAGTTTAGAAGATTAAAACAAATAGGATTTACTCTTTCAATAAAAGCCTAAGAAAACTAATAGTAAGATAAAAAAGTGAAAAATGAGTAACATTACCTATTTTATACTAATATAATTATACATATATTTGACTATCGATTTATCCTGGGGGGGGATTTATAGTTCTAAAGAGGTCTACATTTC
The DNA here is from genome assembly GCA_028110365.1 of Flavobacteriales bacterium. Taxonomy (GTDB): domain Bacteria; phylum Bacteroidota; class Bacteroidia; order Flavobacteriales; family UBA7430; genus UBA6772. Next base: position 7,266 of record JAOGVT010000015.1, on the reverse strand, counting down.
ATCGTAGACCTCTTTTTAATTGTAAAAATTAAATTGCAATCTCATGAATTCAAACCAAAATCAACTTTACTTTTCAAATGAATACCTAAAAAAAATCGGGAAATTAGGTAAAAATAATTGATGATATTTTTTTATTTATTTAAATATGTATATATTTGCTTATCGATTTATCCTGGGGGGGATTTATAGTTCTAAAGAGGTCTACATTTCATCGTAGACCTCTTTTTAGTTAAATTAGTTTCATAAAACCCAGTACACTAAACCAAGTAAGGATATTAAAAAAAAAGACTGCAGTTTTGCAGTCTTTTTTTTCTCAAATTAATAGAACCCTAAAATAAATCGTTGTACCTGGTTTTAATAAAAGCTGTAAGCTCTTCACCTTTCAAAAGGCCTTGAGAGAGTTTCGCAAGATCTGTTGCTGCTTTAAGCATTGACTTTTGATTATCTGATTTCTTTTCAGACAAAACTTTTGAAACCAGAGGATGATTTGCATTAACTACTAGGTTGTACATTTCAGGCATATTCTCCATACCGAACATACCACCTCCACCTGAAGCACTCATCTCCTTCATACGTCGCATAAACTCAGAACGAGTGATTACAAAAGGAGTGGAATCAGGACTGAGACTTTCAAACTGAACAGCATATTGATCCTTTGAAACGATACTTTCTATCATTTCTTTTAAAGATTTCTCATCCGATTCTGATAGAACAGACGGAATATCATCGCCTTTTTTTATTAATTTATCAATAGAATCTGCATCAACTCGTACAAAAGAAATATTTTCTTTTTCAGCTTCTAGTTTCTGGATTAAATGACTTATGATAGGTCCATCTAAAATGAGAACGTCATAAGACTTATCTTTGGCTTCTGCTATATAGCTATGCTGAACTTCTTTATCATTTGTATAAAGAACAACTGTTTTCCCGTCTTTATCAACCTGATTTACTTTGATTTTTTCTATATACTCATTCCATGTAGTAAAAACACCCTCTACGTTTTGGTACAAAGCAAACTTTTCGGCCTTGTCAAAGAATTTCTTTTCAGAAAGCATTCCATACTCAACGATAACCTTCATATCTTCCCACTTCTGCTCAAAAGCCTTTCGGTCAGATTTAAACATATCGTTTAACTTATCAGCTACCTTTTTGCTAATATGAGAAGATATTTTTTTGACATTGGCATCTGACTGCAAATAAGACCTTGATACATTTAATGGAATATCAGGAGAGTCTAAGACACCTTGTAACATTGTTAAAAACTCAGGAACGATTCCCTCCACAGAGTCTGTTACATATACTTGATTGCAGTATAACTGAATACGATTTTTATTCATATCCATATTTTGCTTCAACTTAGGGAAATACAAAACTCCTGTCAAGTTGAAAGGGTAATCAACATTTAAATGAATATGAAAAAGAGGATCTTCAAAGTTCATTGGGTATAACTCTTTATGAAAATCCTTGTAATCCTCATCTTTGAGCTCAGATGGTGACTTAGTCCAGGCAGGGGTAGGATTGTTGATTATGTTATCAACGGTTTCCTTCACTTCTTTAGCATCGTCTCCCTCACCATCTTTAGAGGTAAGTTCTTTGGTTCCATATTTAATCTCTACTGGTAAAAACTTACAGTATTTATTTAAAAGTTCAGAAATTCGCGAATCTTCAAGGAACTCTAAAGAATCTTCGGCAATATGGAGAACAATATCTGTTCCTCTTCCTTCCTTCTGCGTTTCTTCTAATGTAAATTCTGGAGAGCCGTCACATTCCCATCGCATTGCAGGAGTATCTTGATGAGATTTTGTGAAAATCTCTACCCTTTCAGCGACCATAAACGCCGAATAAAACCCTAAACCAAAATGACCAATTATACCGGCTCCGTCAGACTTATCTTCGTACTTGCTTAAAAACTCTTCAGCACCAGAAAAAGCCAATTGATTGATATACTTCTCTACCTCATCAGAACTCATTCCGATTCCATTGTCAGAGATCGTTATTGTTTTGGATTCTTTATCCAACTTAACCTCTACCCGAAGATTACCAACATCACCTTTAACTTCTCCTAACGAAGAAAGAGTTTTCAACTTAGAACTCGCATCTACAGCATTCGAAACCAATTCCCTTAAGAATATTTCATGATCAGAATACAAGAACTTTTTGATAATTGGAAAAATATTATCTGCTGTTACATTAATTTTACCCGTAGCCATAAGCGTATTTGTTTAGTTTTTATATGTGCAATACTAGACAATTGTTGTGCCATATGAGATTACATGTCAAAATGTCAAAACACATGTCAAAACACGAATAAATAGTAGAAAAAATGGAAGTTACGCGTTAAAATTTAGCTTGAATTTTAACATTAAGCAATCTTGAAGTCAGATAATTAGGTACAGCATATTGATTTTGAACTACATCGGTAACCCACAGATAGGATATTGTATTTCGAATGCCTAATAAATTAAATATTTCCAAACTTAAAACAAGAGAATCAAAATGCTTTAGATATTTAGACGAAGAGCCAATACCACCTTGTTTAACAATCTTTGAAAAACCAATATCGACTCGTTTGTAGGAAGGAATTCGAAACAATTGCTCATGTCTTTCGGAGTTCAATGCTCCAGTTGGCAAACCTGAACTGTAATGCAACTTCAAATTCATCTTGTAGGATGGACGGTTAGGCAGGTAATCTTGGAAAAACATCGAAAAACCAAACCTTTGATCGGTTGGACGAGGAATGTAACCATGACCGTCATTTTCAATATCTTCTCTAGAAGACAACAAAGACATACTAGCCCAAGACTCTACACCAGGTACAAACTCACCGTTTACCCGCAAATCAACTCCCACTGTATAGCCTGAAGCAGAAAGTTCTGGCAAATACCGAATGCGAAGATTTTCTATTTCATAGGGAATTATATCGGTCAATCTTTTATAGTAAAGCTCACCTACAAATTTGAAAGGTCTATCCCATGATTTAAAGTTGTAATCTGTAGAGAGAACAAAATGCGTAGATTTTTGAGAATTTAAATCTGTAAACAAAACCCCCTTCTTATTCCTTAACTCTCTGTAAAATGGAGACTGATTGTAAGAACCAATTGAAGCTCTAAAAAGAACATCTCTCTTCCAGTTAGGAAGGTAACTTAATGAAGCTCTTGGAGACAAAAAAACCTCGTCATTTAATGCCCAATAAAGGGAACGAACTCCTAAAGAATAGGTAAAACGGGCATTGTAAGCATCAAAATAGCCGACTTGCTGAACAAAAGCACTGTATCGACTTGAGTTAAGCTCATTTTCTGCCTGCACAAACTCAAAAAGCTCTAGTAGGGTATCTAAACCTTGAGGTGTTGAAAATCCAGAAGAATCTATCAACTGCCACTCTTTTAAACGATCGTCAATTAGTTCGTGCTGGTACTTTACTCCCCACTCAAGGTTAGACTTCTTTTTGTAAAACTTACCTCTGTATTGAGCATTGTAAACTTGCGCAAAAAGATCATTTCTTGCATGCCTTAAATAACCACCCACACCTCTATTATCTACCACCTCACCAAAATTATCTGAGCTCAAACTATTGTCTAAAGAACCCAAAAAATATTGGGCTTCTACGTCATAATACTCTTCTTCTAAAGTTTGAAATATTGACGCAGACAGACTCATTTTTAAACTGTCGTGAATTTGGTAATCAAATCTCGCGGCAGCCATTCCACTTTCATATGCATCTTTCTCTTGTCCTTCAAAGTAAATATTCAAACGTAAAGGTTTGTCTACTGTTCCAAAATCACTCTGTCTGGTTTGAGGATTGGATTGGTAAGTGTTGGACGAATAATGAGCAAGTAAACTCAACTTTATAGAAGAATTAAAATGAAAGATATTCAGCGTCTGAAAATCTCTAAATCTAGGCAGATAATTAGATTCAGTATCTAAACTATTTAGTAAAAACTGATTTGTTTTTTGCCTGTAACTAGTTATGTGAGACCAACGTTTGGATTTACTAATCCCCTCTACCGTTGCATTTACACCTAAAAAACTAAGTGTTAAATGACTCCGCCATTCTTTTGGGTCTTTGTACTGAATATCCAACACAGAAGACAATTTATCACCGTATTTGGCATCAAATCCACCCGAGGAAAAGGTTATATTTTCTACCATATCAGAATTCACAAAACTCAAACCCTCTTGTTCTCCACCTCTAACCAAAAAGGGCCTGTAAATTTCAAAGCCATTTACGTAAACTAAATTTTCATCAAAATTACCCCCCCTTACAGAATACTGAGAACTCATTTCATTTTTAGTACTAACACCAGCCAAAGTAGAAATTAAACCTTCCACCCCTCCAGTTGGCCCTGTAATTACATTAATATTTTTTTTATCGAGAGTTGTAACATTTTGATTGCGCAAAACCTCGTCAATCAATTCAACTTCTGATATTTGAGTTATTTCTTTTTTTAAAGTAATATCAAAACGATGCTCGTTATTTAAAGACGATGGAAAATTAATCACCTGATTTTCGTAAGATAAATGTGTAAAAACAAGACTTGATTTCTTTCCACCTGGAATAGTTATGGAGTAATACCCTTTTGCATCTGTAATGGTACCATTTCTCTTGTGCTCAATACTCACACCCTCTACAACTTCATCGTTTTGATTAGATACAACACCAAAAACACGAACTGACTGCCCAAGAAGTAATTGGCTAACCAATAAGAAAAACAAGAGAGCAACTATTTTTAAACTAATTTTATACATAGATCGCGAAGATAAAAATATTTTTATCGAACAAATTCTAATTGAAGTCGATTTTCATTATTGACAGCATCTAAAACTACAATCTCAAGATGATGTTTACCTACACCTATTTTCTGATCAAAATAATGAGTTAAACAATTATTTTTAGGATCGTATTCTAACAAAACCCATACATCATCAACGTATGCATTGTAAGAAAATACACCACTTAAAGCATCGTCTACCTCAAAACTCATTAGGGAATCTTGAGACATATCATAATGAAAAGATTTAATTTTTAATGCTGGAGCCACAGAATCAATAATTGCAGTGAAATTTCCAAAATATTTTGATTTAGCCGTCAGTTTATCACCTTTCCATACACTTGACAGACATGATAAATCACCAGAACTACCAACGGAACATATTTGAGCTTTTGACCTTAACTTCTCGTTCACATTCGCTATAATCATACCAATAGAAAATGGACTATGCAAAGGTGTGTCATCTTTATGAATGCAATGTAAATCTGTTAAAAAATCACCATCAATTTCTAACTTTTTATAACTAAAATCCAAATCATTGTACAAGCTGTTTTTGGGAATAAATAGCGATAAACCTCCCTCCTCGAAGCTAGAGTCTTGATTGTATTTGAATAAATCAGTACAATCATTTTCTTCAGCTAAAACAGTTGCAGTGTCACTCAAAAAAGTAAAACTCAACTTAGAGGAATTCCCTACAGCATCACTAATTAAATAGTAAGCATCATGAATACCTTTAGACTCAAAATTAACGCGACCATCATTTACAAGAAAATCATAGACACTTAGCTCATTGTTAAAATCTACAAAGGACTTTTGGGGCTTTATAAAATAATTTTTCTTGGCATGATAATCCATAAAAGAATTTATGTAACGCGTTTCAGAAAAAGAAAAACGATCCATTTTATGCTTGTAAATCAACAAAGAATCAATAAAGAATTCAATACTGAATACACCATTTTTATTGGGAGCATTATCGAGTCTATCAAATACATCAATTCCAAAACCAACCATTCCATTTAAAACAATTTCCTTAGAATTTATAGTGTAAGATCGTTTGGAGACTTTAGTTATGGGTAATCTCAATGTATCGTTGCTACCGTTAATAGACGCATTTAAGTCCAAAGGATAAATCATCAAATTTTTAAGTGTCGGAGGCGTGGTATCTTTTATGTCAAAGCCAAACAACAACGGATTTATAGTTTCCTGAGTAACAGCATCTCTAATCTCAAAATGCAAATGTGGAGCGGTAGAGCTACCAGAATTACCCGACCATGCAATAGTATCCCCTTTATAAAACTTAAACAACTCTACCTCAGGGGTTATGTCAACAGAAAATTGTTTTTTATTGTACTGTGTTTTTAGGACATAAGAACCAAGAGATTCATGAAATTTTTTTAGATGAGCATAAACGGATACAAAACCATTGTAATGTTTTAAATAAATGGCTTTACCATAGCCCCCAGGGCGTACTTTGACTCTAGATACATAACCACTATCAATAGCTAAAACAGGAAATCCTTCTTTATTTTTTGTTTTGATATCAATACCCGCGTGGAAATGATTGGAGCGCAACTCACCAAATGTTCCTGCCAGAACTAAAGGAATAGTCAAGGGAGGTCCGAAATTAGTTTGAGCATATGAATTTTGCGCAGGGAGCAGGTAAGGACAATGCAACAGTGCACAACATAAAAAAAGAAAATTTAATAAGTAATTCATTCTATCTCAAAGATTTATATTTGATGCAAAAGTATAGTAAAAAAGGCGATTTAATAAATATTTTAACAAAACGAAACAAAGCGTATTTTAGTCTTCTTTAAATCGGAAAATTAAAATGGTATTAACTATATTTGTGAATTATGTGGACTTAATTAATGAATAATTTATCAAAAAAATTAACTAATTTACGTTCTCAAGTTCAGCAATTGGACAAAACGTTCAACGAGCTTAGACTTAAAAACGAAAATTTAGTTACCGAAAACAAAAGACTTCAAGAAAAACTTGAACAAAAATTACTTAGAATTAAGACACTAAAAGAAGAAAGAGATTTAATTATAAATGCCAAATCGCTAAAAGACGTAGGATTAAGCAGCAACGAAGCGAGGCATAAAATTAATGAACTTGTACGGGGAATTGACAAATGCATAGCGCAATTAAATCAATGATACAGCTCAAATGAATAAGCTCAAAATCAAAGTCTCAATAGCTGGAAGAATCTATCCGTTGACTATTAACAGAGATGAAGAGGAGAATATTCGTAAAGCTGCTTCTAAAATTGAAGTAATTGTAAAACAATTTGAGTCTAATTACGCCGTTAAAGACAAGCAAGACTTGTTGGCAATGTGCGCACTGCAACTCTCGAGCAAAGTAGAAAACACGAAAGGTAAAACTGTAATAGATTCGCCTGAACTCGAAAAAGAAATAGATGCAATAGATGCAACTATCACTGAATTATTAAATCGTTCTTTATCATAAAAAATTAACACTTAGTTTCCCGTAT
>JAOGVT010000014.1:0-37529 GCA_028110365.1 Flavobacteriales bacterium | reverse complement strand
TGCTTTTGGTCTGCCTTTGTTACATTCTGTAGATCCTTCACGAAAGGAAATACAAGCTCTAATTTTATGCCCAACAAGAGAGTTGGGGCAACAAATAGCCAAACAGCTTTTTCGTTTTACTAAATTTTCTGACAAAATTTTTACGGAAGCTGTCTATGGTGGCGAAAAAATTGATCGGCAAATTGGATCCTTAAGAAGGCCAACGCACATTGTAGTTGCTACACCTGGTCGTTTAATAGATTTGCTCAAGCGCAAAGCCTTGTCTTTGTCTAAAGTAGATACTGTTGTTTTAGACGAAGCAGACGAGATGTTGAGCATGGGCTTTAAAAAGGAACTCGATCAAATTTTAGATTTTGTTCCTCAAGATGCAAACAAGTGGTTGTTTTCTGCAACCATGCCACATACTTTAAAAGAAATCATAAAAGAACACATGTCTGCAGATGCTCCTCGTATTGAAGCGAGCAGTAAAAAATTAGTAAACGAAAATATTCAGCACAAATACTTTGTTTGCGACGAAGAAGAGAAACTTCATGTACTCGTTCAGTTTCTAAAATCACAGCATAAAAACAGAGGTATTATTTTTTGCAAAACCAAGAAGGCTACTCAGTACTTATCCAAGCAATTAATTGCTAAAAATATTGCTGTAGACGCCATCCATGGAGATCTATACCAAAAGGAACGCGAAAAGGTTTTGAGGGCTTTTAAGAAAGGGAATCTTCAATTAATTGTTGCTACGGATATTGCTGCAAGAGGTTTAGATATCGATGCCTTATCCTACGTAGTACATTTTCAGCTACCAGAAAGTGAAGCGTACTATACCCATAGATCTGGTAGAACCGCTCGGGCAGGTAGGGAAGGTGTTTCCATGGCTTTTGTAACTGCATTTGAACGCAAAAAATTAATGGACTACGAAAAAACGTTGGGCATTAGCTTCGAAAGAATTCGAGAATAAAGTTTTTTGTTTACTTACCTTTTAGGTCAAAGTGATCACTATCCACCATATCTACCCATTTTTTCATTTTCTTTTGGATCACTTTAAAGTGATGCTCTTCCTCTGGAGTGATTAAAGAAATTGCTTCACCTGGGTTTTCAGCTCTACCTGTTCTACCAATTCGGTGTATGTAATCTTTCGGTGAGCGGGGTAGCTCATAATTAATAACAAAGGGTAGAAATTCTATATCTATACCACGTGCCAATAAATCTGTGGCTACCAAAACTTTAAGTGAACCTGATTTAAATCTAGCCAATGCATTAAGTCGAGCTGTTTGAGATTTTTTACTGTGAATGGCTGAAGCATCAATTCCATTATTTCTCAATTTATCGGCTACATTATCAGCCTTATAGGTTGAAGCTGTAAATATTAAAACCTGCTTCATGTCATCTTTTTTGATCAAATACCTTAAAAGAGGCCCTTTTTTCTCTTCGCTTACCCAGTATCCTCTTTGTTTTATTAAGTCAAATGTATCTTGTTTATCTTCTATCTTAATTAAAACAGGATTTACCAATACCAATTGATGGATCTTTTCTACATCATCGTTTAGAGTGGCCGAAAAAAGTAAATTCTGACGCTTTTTAGGAAGTAATTTAAAGATTCGATCTACTTCATCTTTAAAGCCCATGCTCAATAGCTTATCCGCTTCGTCTAGAACTAATGTTTTAATTTCTGAAAGGTGCACAGCTTTTGAATCAACTAAATCTAATAACCTACCAGGCGTAGCAACCAATATATTTACATTGTTAAGCGCTTTCATTTGTGGGTTTATAGAAACCCCACCAAAAACAGCCAAACATTTTATACGTTCGGGTAAGGCTGCACTAAATTGCTGAAACACCTCTTTTACTTGAACCGCTAATTCTCTTGTGGGTACAAGAACTAACACATCTACATGCCTGTTTTTTGGAACAGAAGCTCTTTGTAATTGATTTAAAATTGGCAATACATAAGAACCTGTTTTACCAGAACCTGTTTTGGCAATTCCTAAAACATCTTTTTTTGCCAGTACCGCAGGGATGGCTTTTTCTTGAATAGCAAATGCTTTGTTTAACTTTTGCGCTTCAAGAATTGAAAGTAAACTTTTAGATAAACCTAAGGATGTAAAGGACATAATTGCGTTGGATTTTAAAAATGCTAATGTAGTTGAATTCTAAGAAAACAAGCGTCTATTTATGGGTCTTGTATTTTTCTTAGTAACCTTCTGTAATTTAGGTTTTGTCTAGCCACCAAAATAGATTATTTTTGTGTAAAATTTAAAGTAAAAAGATGACATCACAAGAAATAATAGCATTAGAAGATAAATACGGAGCGCACAATTACCACCCACTTCCAGTGGTTTTATCTAAAGGAGAAGGTGTATTTGTATGGGATGTTGATGGAAAGAAATATTTCGATTTTTTATCGGCGTATTCAGCTGTAAATCAAGGTCACTGTCATCCAAAAATAATTGAGGCTTTAACCAAACAAGCCTCAACATTAACCTTAACTTCAAGAGCCTTCCACAATAATGTATTGGGCGAATATGAGAAATTTATAAGTAATCTTTTCGGTTATGATAAGGTTCTTCCTATGAATACCGGAGTAGAGGGTGGTGAAACCGCAAATAAATTGGCAAGAAAATGGGGGTACACAAAGAAAGGTATTCCGAATAATAAGGCAAGAATTATTTTTGCTAAAGGTAATTTTTGGGGACGTACTTTAGCAGCAATATCTAGTTCTGATGATCCATCATCTTACGAAGGTTTTGGTCCTTACATGCCTGGCTATGATTTAATTCCGTACAATGATCTTGCTAGTTTAGAACAAGAACTAAAAGATCCAAATGTATGTGCATTTATGGTTGAGCCTATTCAAGGAGAAGCTGGTGTAATGGTTCCTGATGAAGGTTACTTAGCAGGCGTTCGTAAACTTTGCTCCAAATACAACGTATTGTTTATTGCCGATGAGGTTCAAACAGGTATTGCACGTACAGGAAAAATGTTGGCTACAGATTATGAAGATGCTAGACCCGATATTCTTATATTAGGTAAAGCACTTTCAGGTGGTGTTTTTCCGGTTTCAGCTGTGTTAGCAGATGATGAGGTAATGCTCTGCATCAAGCCAGGAGAGCACGGATCTACTTTCGGTGGAAATCCTTTGGCTTGTATGGTGGCTAAAGCGGCCTTAGAGGTTGTTATTGATGAGAAATTAGCAGAGAATGCACTCAGACTTGGTGAAATTTTTAGAGCCGAGATGGAAGCCATCGAAAGTGATATGATATCTTTAGTAAGAGGAAAGGGCTTGTTAAATGCAATTGTTATTAAACCTAAAGATGGGATTGAGGCATGGGATGTGTGTTTAAAACTGCGCGACAACGGTCTTTTAGCTAAGCCTACTCATGGAGACATTATTCGTTTTGCACCACCTTTAGTTATAACGGAGGCTCAATTAATGGAATGTACCCAAATCATTAAAAAAACGATCTTATCCTATTAATATTTTTGGTTAAATTTCGACTGAATTTTAACTCAATTTTTTTTAACGAGATTATAATTAATTAAATGTTGCCCATGAAAAAGTTACTTCTTACTGCTATAGTTTTCATTCTTGTAGCTTGTAATTCTAAAACCTACACTAGTTTTGGTGAAGAAATTTCAGATCAACCAACTCATAGCTTTAATACTATTTACGATTTGGCCCAAAATGGCGAAGTAAAAAATATTGTTTTAGAAGGAGAAATTACCCAAACTTGCGCTAAAAAAGGTTGTTGGATGGACGTAAAAGTATCAGAGCAGGATACCCTTATGGTTCGTTTTAAAGACTACGGTTTTTTTGTGCCAAAAGAAGGAGTTGAGGGCTTGAGAACCGTTGTGAAAGGAAAAGCCAAAATGGATACTATTTCTGTTGAAATGCTTAGACATTATGCAGAAGATGCGGGGGATTCTGAAGAAGAAATATTGAAAATTACGGAACCAAAGTACGTATTAGAATTTATTGCCGATGGCGTACTTATAGAGCAATGAGAGCATTTAGCCTACTTTTTGTAATTATTGTTTTTGCTTTTTCATGTCAGCAGAATACGCTTATATACAAGCCAAACATTGAAAAGAGTGAAATGGCTGTGGCCATGCAAAAAATGGTTTTAGGTATAAAAGAGTCACGTAAAAGTATTGCTAATGGTACTCCCGTTGCTTTAAATTTTGATGATTTTACAAATTTTCATTTTACAGATTCATCATTTTTCAAGCCTGTTTTTAACCCTATGGCTCAGTCCTTTCTATTCCACTCAAAACGTTTTGATTCTATACCTACTATTGAACATTTAGACAATGTTATAACCTCTTGTAAATCTTGTCATCAATCGATGTGTCCAGGTCCTCTAGAATTAATTAATACTTTAACCAATTTAGACACCATTACAATGAATAGATCACATAGAAATAAACTAAGTAAGGATGCCTATGATGTCTTAATTAATAAAGGTACCGAACGTCCTTTTTCTGGTGTTTACAATACACATTTTGAACAGGGTATGTATGTTTGTGCTTCCTGTAATCAAGAATTGTTTACTTCAGATTCAAAATTTCAAAGTTCCTGTGGTTGGCCAGCTTTTGATGCTTCCGTGGCATCTAATGTAAAAGAAAAGAGAGATGTTTCCTTAGGAATGATTCGAACTGAAATTTTATGTGCCAATTGTGATGGCCATTTAGGACATGTATTTAATGACGGACCAACCAAGACAGGTGTGAGATATTGTGTTAACTCATTGTCAATGGAATTTAAAGACAAGTAAACAAATGCTTTAAGATTTACTCAATTAAAAGTATTTTAACTGCAAAATTTCACATTTTAACACTGTTAATTAAATGTTACATTAAATTAAGTATATTCTATTTTTACATTTGGTTTCCGTAAATTTACACAAGTTAAAAAAAGCTCTATTAAACTTCTTTTCATCTTTAAAATCAGCAAATTATGTTTACTTCTTTAAAATACAGTCTCGCTATTATAAGTATTCTCAGTTTATTTTCTGCCTGTTCAGAATCAAGCACTAAAAAGACCTCAGAAACTGTAGTTGTTACAAAAGACACAGCTTGTGTTTACAGTTATGACGATGCTTCAATAAGAGTCTTTTGGGCTGGTTACAAAACGGAAGATAAACTGAAAGTTATAGGGCAGTTTAAAGAACAAACAACGGATCGTTCTTTGCAAAAGTTTTCCTCCTTAACCGAATTGGTTAATGGAACCAAATTCTCAATTAATACTTTAAGTTCTGCTTCGGGTGATGAAATACGTGATCTAAATCTCAAAGAGCATTTTTTCAATTTATTTACAGATAACTTCGAAATTAATGGCTCATTGGATGCCTTTTCTAAGGATTCTGTAACTGCTTCATTATCTATTCTTGGTTTTGATCAGTCGGTTAAATTAGTTCACAGTTTAAAAAATGACATCTTAAAGATGAAAGGAACCCTTTCTATTAAAGATTTTGGTGCGATTAAAGCCTACAACAGCATTCATCTTAAATGTTTTGACCTACACAAAGGGGTAACCTGGGATGATGTTGACTTAATTATAGAAGTCCCTTTAATAAAGGAATGTAAGTAGGATTTTAAAACGACGTCGACAAAACAAATTTAGACATCATTTTTATTAATTTTTTTTGTGGATTTTAAAGTGTTTGACATTTTTACAATAACGTTCCATTATTTTGTGCGGAGAAATTAGTTAATAACTCTTCTAAAGCCTTATTTACAAATGTCTTTATGCTGTTCATAACAAATTTTGAAATTATTAAATACAGTTTTATATTTTTTTAGATTAGTAATGCTAAAAAACTATAAAAGATAGATTATGTCAGAATTAAAAGAAAACAACAAACCAGATTCGGCTTCATTAAACCCTAAAGAAGAGTCTTTTGACTCTTGGTTAATCGATTTAGAAGACAAAGATCAACCACAGGCTTGTTCTATTGATGATCCTGAATGTGAGGCTTGTGGGAGCTAGATTTTCCACCAATTAAGATTTAAAGAGTTCTTTTTGAGCTCTTTTGTTTTTTTATTTTGTTTTGGAATGAAACTTGCTCTGATGTTGCAAGATATTTAAGGTCTAATAATTATATTTGCGCCATAAAAAAAAGCAACAATGCATAAAGCAGTATTTTTAATATTTAGTTTAGTAAGTACATTTCAGATTTTTGCTCAAGTTGGTTCTATTCGCGGCTTTGTTTACGAAGAAAGTTCTGGGGAACCGGCTATGTTCTCTAATGTTGTTTTAGATGGAACTAAAATTGGTACAGTAACTGATGCCAATGGTTTTTTCAATTTATCTCAGGTTCCAGTTGGTACTTATACAATTAATGTTTCCTACATTGGGTTTGATGCTATTTCCTCTTCAGTAGAAGTTGTACCAAATAAAATAAACAACGAAAAGTTTTATTTAAAAGAGTCGAGTATTCAGTTAAACACAATTCAGCTTTCTGCAGAACGTCAGGAGGCAAAGACGAGTGTAAATACATCGGTAGTAAAACTAACGTCAAAATCCTTAAAGAAACTCCCTTCAATTGGTGGGGAGCCAGATATAGCTCAATTTTTACAAGTAATTCCTGGAGTTGTATTTACGGGTGACCAAGGTGGACAATTGTATATAAGAGGAGGAGCTCCAATTCATAATGCTGTTTTGTTAGACGGTATGATACTCTACAATGCTTTTCACTCCATAGGATTGTTTTCTGTATTCGATACCGATGTTATTAAAACTGCAGATGTTTATACGGGAGGTTTTAGTGCCGAATATGGCGGTCGTATATCTTCTGTTGTTGATATAAAAACAAGAGACGGTAATAAAAAACGACTCACGGGTAAAGTAGCTGCATCAACATTTGGAGCAAAATTATTACTAGAAGGTCCTTTGTTTAAACAAAAAGAAAATGGCGCAGGAAGTTCATTTATTCTTTCTGCCAAAACATCTTACATCGATCAAACTTCTCAATCTATTTACTCTTACATTGGAGATGAGGGCTTACCTTACAGCTTTTTGGATATTTACGGTAAAGTTTCTTTTTCTGGTTCCAACGGTAGTAAAATTAACCTGTTTGGTTTTAATTATGGCGACGATGTCGCCTATACTTCGTTAACCAATTTCAATTGGAAGTCTACTGGTTTTGGTTCTAATTTTGTTCTTATCCCCAGCGGTTCAACTATGCTGGTAGAAGGTAATTTTGCTTATTCTAATTACAAAACAGAGCAATCAAATCCATCTACTAGACCAAAAAAGAGTGCTATCGGAGGTTTTAATATGGGGCTAGATTTCACTTCCTTTCTTTCAGGAGACAATCAAATGAAATACGGTTTGGAAGTCCTCGGTTTTTCAAATTCATTAAGTTTTTTCAATCCATCCAATATTGAATTAGCGCACAATGACAATACAACTGAATTTGCTGTATTTGCCAAGTACAAGCACGTCGGTACTCGATTGCTTTTTGAACCGAGTATTAGATACCATTCTTACACTTCATTAGGTGAATCCTCTTTAGAACCACGTTTTGGCTTAAAGTATAATATTACAGAGCGTTTACGATTAAAATCTTCCGCTGGATTATTCTCTCAAAACCTTGTAGCAGTTACTACTGGAAGAGAAGTTGTAAATTTATTTCAAGGCTTTATATCCAGTACTACTAATTTACCGGCCAACTTAAATGGAGAAGAGCGAACATCATACCTCCAAAAAGCCAAGCATTTGATTGTAGGTTTAGAACTTGATTTAAACGAAAAATGGACCGTTAATATTGAAGGTTATGTAAAAGATTTTGGTCAATTAATAAATTTAAATAGAAATAAGATCTACGAAGACGATACACAAAATGATGCGATTGCCGATGAGCTTAAAAAAGACTTTGTTGTAGAAAGTGGTTTGGCAAAAGGGATTGATTTTTTAATTAAATACAACAATCAAACGACTAGTTTATGGATGGTTTATTCTTTAGGTAAAGTAACCAAAACAGATGCATTTGAAACCTATGCTCCTCATTTTGATCGTCGTCATAATTTCAACATTGTTGCATCAAGGATATTTGGTGAAGACAAATCATGGACCTTTGATATGCGTTGGAATTACGGTTCTGGATTTCCATTTACAGAAACACAAGGCTATTACGAAAATATTAATTTTGAAGATGGTATCAATACCGATATAACTCAATCTAACGGAGACTTAGGCATTTATTATGCCGATTACAACAGAGGGCAAATGCCCGATTATCATCGATTGGATGTTTCTATCAAAAAGAAAATTACTTTTTCTAAAAACAGTATAATAGAAACTACTTTGAGTATAAGTAATTTATACGACAGAGCCAATATTTTTTACTACGATCAGCTAACGGATTCTAGAATTAATCAACTTCCATTTATGCCAAGTATCGGCGCAAATTGGCAATTTTAAAAAACACGAAATTCCTTTTTCTAATGCATGAATATTTCTAGTTTTACAAAGTTATTTTATTGACCAAATTAACCAGTGATAATCGTTTCATTTAATGGCCTCAGCTAAGTATGTATTTGTAACAGGCGGAGTTACTTCGTCTCTAGGAAAGGGTATTATATCGGCTTCCTTAGCAACGCTTCTTCAAAGCAGAGGCTACCGGGTGACCATTCAAAAGTTTGATCCTTATTTAAACGTAGATCCTGGAACGCTAAACCCATACGAGCACGGAGAGTGTTTTGTAACCGAAGATGGTGCAGAAACTGATTTAGATCTTGGGCATTACGAGCGTTTTATGAATCATCCAACTTCGCAAGCCAATAACGTTACAACAGGTAGAGTATACCAATCTGTTATTCAAAAGGAAAGAAGAGGCGATTTTTTAGGTAAAACGGTTCAGGTAATACCTCACATTACAAATGAAATTAAAGAGCGCATGCAAATCCTTGGTAATTCTGGGGATTATGATGTTATTATTACTGAAATAGGTGGGACCGTTGGTGATATTGAATCCTTACCTTACGTAGAAACTGTGCGCCAAATGTGTTGGGAAAAACCCATCGATTGTGCCGTAGTTCATTTAACGTTAGTACCTTATTTATCTGCAGCGGGTGAGTTGAAAACCAAACCAACTCAACACTCCGTTAAACAACTTCAAGAATCAGGTGTTTTTCCTGATGTTTTGGTTTGTAGAACAGAACACGAAATATCTCAAGCTATACGAAGAAAATTGGCTCTTTTTTGTAATGTTCAGCCTGATGCTGTAATACAATCTATTGACGCTGAAACAATTTATGATGTTCCTCGTTTAATGAAAGACGAGCAATTAGACAAGGTAGTTTTGTCCAAGTTGGGTCTTAAACCCCAAGGTGAAGTTGATATATCTCATTGGGAAGAATTTGTATTTAATCTAAACAATCCCAAGAAATCTGTAGAAATTGCACTTGTTGGAAAATACGTAGAGCTTAAGGATTCGTACAAATCCATATCCGAAGCTTTCATTCATGCAAGCTCTACCACACTTTGTAAAGTAAATTTACATTGGATTCACTCAGAAAAGTTAACAGATACAACTACGAGTACTTTACTTGAAGGTATGAATGCTGTTCTTGTTGCTCCAGGATTTGGTTCAAGAGGAATTGATGGTAAATTACATGCGGTTCGCTATGCTCGTGAAAATAAGATTCCCTTTTTAGGGATTTGTTTAGGTATGCAAGTGTCCGTTATAGAATTTGCTAGAAATGTTCTTAATTTTGATGATGCTGACTCTACAGAAATGAATAATCTAAGTTCTTTTCCTGTAATAGACATAATGGAAGAGCAGAAAAGAATTACAAATTTAGGTGGTACGATGCGTTTGGGCTCTTGCGCTTGCGATTTAAAAAAGGGCTCTATTGCACATGCAGTATATGGTAATGACAGCATCAATGAACGCCATCGCCATCGCTATGAGTTTAATAGTAAATATCTTACGGATTTTGAATCATCAGGAATGATGGCTACGGGAATTAATCCTGAAACAGGTTTGGTGGAAATTGTAGAAATACAATCTCATCCGTGGTTCGTTGGAGTTCAGTTTCATCCAGAGTATAAAAGTACCGTTGCCAACCCACATCCATTATTTGTGAGTTTTGTAAAAGCAGCTTTAAAGAATAAACACTAAGACATGTTACAACAAGAAAAGAAAACCGATTTTAATTCGGTTATAGGTTTTGCACTTATCGGCATGATCTTATTTTGGTTTTTAAATAACCAAGCTCAACTTGAAGAATCTAAGATTTCTCCTACTACTGAAGAACCCTTAGTAAATAATGAAAGTGTCGCAGCTCCTTCAAGTTCTGTTTCCGTCTTTGAATCAGATTCATCATCATCTGCAGAATTAGTTGAGGCATTTGGTGCATTTTCTAATGCAGCAAGTAAGCAAGATTTTTCGGCTAAAACGTATTTAGAAAACGATCTTGTTAAGGTTGAATTAGCGTCAAAAGGCGGTCGAGTGAGTAGTGTATTCCTTAAGCAATATTCTACTCATGATTCACTTCCTGTAAATTTAGTTCGAGAAGATTCTTCTTTATTCAACCTAACGTTCTGGTCTCAAAATAGACGTTTGCAGACCAATAATTTTGTTTTTGAAACCAACCAATATATGCAAGGGGACATGCAAGTTGTTTCCATGCGTTTGAACGTCCAAGAAGGTAAATATCTTGAGTTTCTATACCGTTTAGCACCCAATTCCTATAAAGTTAATCAAAGTGTTAATTTTGTTGGTTTAGATGGCTTAATACAATCGGACAACCCTATAGAATTAGATTGGTCTGTTTCTGTTCCACGTCAAGAAAAAAATATTGAAAACGAATCTTTAAATACTTCGGCTTATTACTATGTAGACGGTGAAGTTGATTATTTATCTTCTACCTCTGATGATGTTGAACGTGTTTTAAATCCAGAATGGATTGCCTTTAAATCACAATATTTTTCTTCTGTATTAGTATCCAATGACTTAAATACTGAGATAGAGCTTTCTTCAAAGGCTCATAATGGCTCAATAAATTATTTGAAAACCCTATCGTCTTCAGCTTCACTAAATTATCAGGGAGCTACGAGTTCTTACAATATGGATTGGTATTTTGTGCCCAACCATGTTAAAACTTTAAAATCTTACGAAATTGGTCTAGAAGAGCTGGTTCCTTTAGGTTGGAGTTTCATCGGATGGATCAATAAATACATCGTAATAAATATTTTTAATGCTTTTGAAAATTGGGGTTTTAATTACGGTATTATTATCTTATTGATGGCTTTGCTAATTAAATTGGTTTTATTTCCTTTTACCTACAAGTCTTATACTTCTATGGCTAAAATGCGGGTTCTTAAACCCCAAATTGATGCTATAAATGAAAAGTATGAGGATCAAATGAAGCGTCAACAAGAGACGATGTCTTTGTACAAACAAACTAGTGTAAGTCCATTGGGAGGTTGTATTCCAATGTTATTTCAAATGCCTATTCTCTTTGCCTTATTTCGTTTCTTTCCTGCTTCTATAGAATTGCGTCAGCAAGGCTTTTTGTGGGCTAATGATTTATCCACTTACGATTCAATTTATGATTTAGGATTTTCTATTCCTTTTTATGGTGATCATATTAGTTTGTTCACTTTGTTGATGACATTAACGACAGTTTTACAAATGAAATTTAGCAATAGTATGTCTTCGTCAAATGCTCAAATGCCTCAAATGAAGTATATGATGTACTTTATGCCTGTTATTTTCTTGGGTGTGATGAACAACTATGCAGCAGCATTAAGTTATTACTACTTTTTGGCCAACTTAATTACATTTGGGCAACAAAAATTAATTGAATCTATGACGGATGACAATGCGTTATTAGCTAAGCTAGAGGCTCATAAAGAAACCACTCCTAAAAAAGGGAAGTCTAAGTTTCAAGCTAGGTTAGAGAAAATGATGAAAGAACAACAAGAGCTCAAAAATAAAAAATAAATACTACCATATTTTTAAAAGGGTAATCTCATCAGATTACCCTTTTTTAATTTCCATGAAATAAATACTGTTTATCGCAGTTATAATACTATCCTGATTTGCTAATGAGCTTTTAGCAATTAACTTCTTAACGTTCATAAGTTCATCAGACTTCTGTTCTTCTAAACATTAGTTTCTCTATTTTTATGTATTAAATAAATGATTATGAGAATAACCCTATTCCTTTTTACGCTGCTGTTTTTAAATAGTTTTAGAGTCCAAGCTCAACAGATTTCAGTTGATCCAGGTATGGAGACCTATCAAATAGCACTGGATTTTTACAATACAGCTTCTTACGCATCTGCCTATAAAACCTTTAGTCAATTAGATGAGATGATTGAGGATAAGAATTGTCTTTTAGCGATTCAAACAGATTATTACAAAGCCTTGTCTGCAATGTATTTGTATACGAATGATGCCGAATTTTTACTTAAGAAATTCCTTGATGACTATCCAAACAGCAGCTTGTATTATGACATATGTCTTAATTTAGCCGATTTTTATTTTAGTAAACGAGCTTACAACGAATCGTTAGTATATTATGAGCTAATAGATAAATTTGAATTGCAAACAAAAGAAGTTTCACACTATACATTTAACTATGCATACTGTTTATTTTCCTTAGGAGATTTAAATCAATCTTCCATTTTATTCAAAGAATTGATCATTTACGATAACCCTTTTCAAGACGATGCAAAATACTATTATGCATACATCGCCTATGCAAATGGTAATTATGCTACTTCAAAAAAGTTTTTTCAAGACCTGTTAGATCGTCATCTATATTCAAAACAAATCCCGCTTTACATAAGCCAAATTTATCATAAGCAACTAGAGTACCAGAAACTTTTAGATTTTAGTTTAGCTTATGTGGACTCTATTTCTACTTCATCCTCAGAACTGTATAAATTGATAGCAGAAGCCTACTATCATACCAATGATTACGCGAATGCTATCTATTATTTTAACACCAAATACTTAGCAGATCAAAACCATCTAGACGCTCAGGGCTATTATATTTTAGGTCAATCTTATTACCGAACTAAAGAATATTCTTTAGCTAGTTCTGCTTTTAACAAAATTATTGCTGCTGATGATAGTTTGGCACAAAATGCATACTATTATTTAGGTGATTGTTATTTAGAATTGGGAGATAAAAAATCAGCTCAAAATGCATTTGAATCAGCTTCTAATTTTAATTTCAACAAGGCCATTACTGAGCACTCCAACTTCAACTTCGCTAAGTTGTGTTACGAATTGGGTTATCCATATGCTGATCCTACAATGATTCTTCAAGATTTCATAAATGATTTTCCAAAATCAGAATATTTAGATGAAACTTATTCTTATTTGGTGAACTCTTTTTTGACCCATAAAGATTATTCCAAAGCTATTAAATCTATGGAAAGTAATGGTTTAGAGAATAAGCGTTTACAACAAGCCTACCAAGAAGTTTCTTACTATCGAGCCGTACAATTATTTAACGATGGTGATTACACTAATTCAATTTTAAATTTTAATAAATCTTTGAAATATTCGCATTCAATTACGTATCAATACTTGGCTTCTTTTTGGTGTGGCGAGGCTTTTTATAACATAGGTGAGTTCGAGAAAAGTATTGAATCTTTTATTGATTTTCAGAATGTTGCTTTGGCTATTTCTTCGCCCGAGTATGTAGTAGCTTCTTATCATATGGCTTATGCGAACTTTAAATTATTTAAGTTTTCTAATTCAATCAAATATTTTAAATCCTTCACTAAAAATGCGAGTAGCTCTGACATTCGCTTACACGATGCTTTTTCTCGTATGGGAGATGCTTATTACATGCTTAAGGAATATGATCTATCAATAGCTAGTTATCAGAAAGCTATAGATTTATGGGGTGTCGACTCCGATTATGCTGCTTACCAAATAGCATTGGCTTACCATCAAATGGAACAACATCAAAATGTGATAACACATCTTTCTGAATTTGATGTACAATATGCTTCTTCAACGTATAAAGACGATGCCTTATATAGAATGGGTGAATCACACATTAAATTAAACGAAACGGACCAAGCTATTTCCTGTTTCAGAGCAATTGAAGAACTCTATCCATCCAGTGTTTTTGTTGCCGATGCTCGTATGAAAGTAGGTCTGGTTCTTTACAATATCGGTGAATTTGAACAGAGTATTTCAGCGTTTAAACGTTTGGTTGCCGATTACCCATCTTCAAGTACAGCTAAAGAAGCTATTACTAATGCCAGAAGTGTATATGTTGATATAGGAAGCGTTGCTGCTTATGCTACATGGTTGGAAACCTTAAGTTTTGTTAATGTGAGTTCTTCTGCTTTAGATTCGACCTCTTACGAATCTGCCGAATTACAGTATTTAAAAGGTGATAATGCTAGTGCATATTCAAATTTCCTATCGTACTTGCAAAATTATCCGGAAGGTGCATTTTTGTTGCCTGCTCATTATTATTTAGCTAAATCTGCAACAGAAATAGATAGTTTAGACCAAGCTATTGCTTCTTACGAATATATAAATTCAGCTAATTCTAATAAGTTTTCTCAATCTTCTATAAAAGAATCTGCACTATTATACATGTCACTTCAACAGTATTCAAGTGCGCTTATAAAATTTGAGAAACTGGATCTGATAGCCGAAACAGTGGAAGAGCAATTGTATGCCAAACAAGGCTTAATGGATTGCTATTACGAATTAGGAGCGTTTGATAAAGCCATAGAGCAAGCCGAGATTGTATTAAATTCAGGACGCGTAGATGAAAGTTTAATTTTAGAACTGAATACATTTATTGCCCGTTCAGCCTTTTTGAATTTAGATTTAAATTTAGCTCGCGAAAAGTACACAATAATTGAACTGAAGAGTCAGGGTGATTTAAAAGCTGAGGCAATGTATCATCTAGCTTACGTAGCTTTTTACAGTGGCGATTACGAAGCGTCTAAGAAAATAATTTTTGAGCAGTCACGATTGCTTCCACGTTATAAAAATTGGCTTGGCAAATCCTTTGTTATTTTAGCTAGAAATTACGTGGTAGAAGAAGATGTATTTCAAGCCATTCATACATTAGATCAATTGTTGTTAAACCTAGAAGACCAGTCTATTTTAAAATCTGCAAAAAGTTTAAAAGCTGAGATAATGGCTAATGAAAATAGTGTAGCAGAATTAAGTTTAGATCTAGACCTAACCGCACCATCTGATGATACTATTCAAATAGATTCTCTTAAACTAATAGAAAAATAAACCGATGAAAAAGTTAGTAGTTTTTATATTCGTTTGTTTCGCAACAAGTACTTTCGCTCAAGAAAATTTAAATCCTGAAATCATTGATGTAATAAAAGATTTTAGGCCAAAAATTATGCAGGCTCATAAAATCAAATCTCAGCCTCAGTTTATAGATACTTCCAAGGTGACTGAAAACTTACAATACAAGCTGAGGTTTGAAAATTTTAAGGTTACTCAAAAGTTAGACTCCCTAGGAGCTCTTATTTTAAAAAGAAACGAATTTAGTAAGTTGTTTAACAAACATGTAGAATTGGGTTTAGGTACTCTGTTGAATCCCCATTTAGCTTTCGATATTAGTAATGGCTTAAACACAAAAAGTCTTTACCAAGTTTATCTAAATTACGATGGTGCCTTTTCTAAACTTCAAGACCCACAAGATATATTCAGTTTTTTAAACTTTGGGGGTTTTTACAAAAGAGTATTTGATAAGTTTTCAATAGAATCAGATTTGTTCTTCACTGATGATTTTAGATTTGATTCATTAGATACATCCTACAGGAATACACTCATCGATTTCAATTCCACCTTTTATTTAACCGATACATCTTCTGTTTTAATTCCTAAGCATGTTAATGTGAGCTCAGAAACGTTCTTTCAAGCTACTGAATATGTTGAATCAAAATTGGCCTTGTCATTGTACCATAAAAACTCCAATCAACATTTAAATTGGTCGTTTTCAAATGATTTAACCCTACAGCAATCCTCTAATTTAAATGCTGTTCATTGGGAGTCAGAGCTAACAAGCTCTAAAAAACGTAAGCGTACTCTATTTAGTTATGGTTTACAATCAGATTTATTAAATAGTGATTTTAAACTTTTTCCAGAAGTTCGCGTTCAATATGAACTGCTCAGTAAAGCTTTGTTTGTTTACACTGAAGTAGGAGGGGACAGAGTTCTATACACACTAAATCGTATTTATTCGGAAAATCCTTTTTCCAATAGATCTTTACTTTTTGAAAATAATGATATACCGTCAAATACTAAATACTTTGCTCGCATTGGTATTAACGGAACTCTTTTTAAAGGCGTTAGTTATCAAATAAGTATTGAAGGAAATAAACAGGATGGCTTTTTAGATTTTGTTAGAGCTGATTTGCCATCTAATGGCTCTAACAGGAGTTTGCTTCCCCGATTTACATCGGTTAATATGGTAAACTTAAATGCTCAAGCGGATGCTAAAATTAATGAAAAGTGGCAACTTTCATTAAAAGGAGAACTTAGAAGTTTTAATCGGTTTTTGTCTTTTGTTC
The DNA here is from genome assembly GCA_028110365.1 of Flavobacteriales bacterium. Lineage (GTDB taxonomy): Bacteria > Bacteroidota > Bacteroidia > Flavobacteriales > UBA7430 > UBA6772. Next base: position 21,004 of record JAOGVT010000014.1, on the reverse strand, counting down.
CAGAATCAAATATCGGTTTGTACTCTAATCTAAAGCTAAATAATCAGTATTCTCTCATCAGTTCCATTCGTTATACAGGTGCTAGAGAGTACATGATGTTAGCTAGTGACTTAGACTCCTATTTAACTCCATTTGCTATAAATCCTTTTGTTGATATTAATGTGAAACTGAACTATTCCTTAAACACTAAACTAGGTTTTTATATAGAAGGACTTAATTTATTAAACAATAATATCGAATTTTGGCAACACAGTTTAATTACTTCCAGATGTTTAAATATTGGTGCTCATTATAGATTTTAATACCTTTTAATCTCATTAACATCTTACTGAGATAAAGGCAACATTCGATTAAAAAAATCTTCTGAAACGAGTTATCGAATTTTTATGCTAGCTATTCTAATGACAGTTGTAAACAACCTCATCACTAAAATTGTGTAAATGAGATCTGTCTGTACTTTGTTTTAATTGTTTTGTTGTATAATTAGGTTTAACATGTTTACATCATCATTTAATTTGTTTATTTTTGTTTGACTATATAAAATCCGATATGTGTAAAAATTTATTTGTTACCTTTTTATTTTCAGTGTTTTGTTTTGTTGTTTCCCTCGCTCAAGAAACACATGAAGTTAAAAATGGAGAAACACTTTACAGTGTATCTAAACAATACAATGTTTCTACAAGCGAAATAATTAAAGCTAACCCTTCTGCAAAAAGAGGACTCAGAAGAGGGATGAGTATTGTAATTCCTATACTTCACGAAAGTATTGATACGGTAATCTACATTTTGCACTCGGTGAGACCTTTGGAGTCTTTTTATTCGATTAAAAATAAATACGGTACAACTCAAGAGGTTTTATTGGAGTTTAACCCACAATTAGTTGATGGATTTCGATCTGGGATGTCCATAAAAATCCCTCAATTTGAAGAAGTTGATGTAACTGAAAAAATTGAATCAACTCCAGAAAATGAAGCTGTTTCCTATATAGATGAGTTAAAAGAAAGAAAATCTAAATTTAAAAAGAAAGAAGTCTATAATATTGCTTTTTTACTCCCACTTTATTTAGATAAAAACGACACTATAGAAACCTTTCAGAATTTAAATAAGGTAGACGAATTATTTAAAAAAACACCCTATGCTTTAGAGTTTTACTCAGGAGCAAAAATTGCGATAGACAGTCTCGTTAATTTAGGTTTAGCATTAAATGTTCATGTTCACGACACAAAGAACAACGCCCAAGAGACCTATGATATTGTCACCCAAAAACAATTTGATTCTATGGATTTAGTCATAGGTCCATTTTACTCTAAAAACTTTAAAATAGCTTCAGAAATACTCAGTAGAAGAGGGGTTCCAACTGTAGCGCCTTTGTCTACTAAAGGTAATTTGCTCGAAAAAATACCCAATTCCTTTCAGGTTCAACCTACCAAAAAGAGACAAGTTTCTTACATGTCAGAGTATATACTAGAAAAGTATTCAGAATCAAATATTTTGCTTGTTCGTAAGGATTCTTCTGAGGAGAAAATCTACAGTGATTGGATGTTGTCTTCCTTGACTATTGATTCACTAAATTTTAAAGAAATATTGGTAGATTCAAAACAATCTGTAATAGACTCCATTTACCACGAACTAGACTCAATGGCTGAAACAAATGTTATATTGGTTCCGTCTTTAGAAAAAGACTTTATAACAGATTTACTCACAAAATTAAATGCTACGCGTGATACTTCTATCGTTGTTTTTGGTATGCCAGACTGGTATCATTTTAATACATTAGATTACGATTATTTAATGAATTTAAATGTTCACATGCCTACTAGTGGCGTTCTATCTTATTCTGATTCTCTAACCAAATTTTTTGTGGATACCTATCAAGAACAAACAGATTCAGATCCAAGTCAGAAGTTCTCTTTTTTAGGTTTCGATGTTACTTTTTACTTCCTTACGCAACTTATGAATTATGGAGGTATAGCTTCAAATTTATATATGGAACCAATGGAGCTGCTTAATTTAAATTTTGATTTTAACTACCAGAGAAATCAAGACAATGGTTCCAGAAATCAATCCGTACAAATTATTAAATACGAAGATTTAAATATTATTAGAGTTGATCACTAATTTTATTTAGAAATTTTCTGTTGCATTGTACCTAACTTGTTTATTCGTTTTAGGATGCTTGAAGGCTATATATGCTGCGTGTAACTTTAATCTAGTTTCTTTTGTTCCATACAAATCATCTCCAATTATAGGCGTGTTTAATCCTTTAAAATGTGAGGCGTGCACCCTTAATTGATGGGTTCTACCTGTTATAGGATAAAAATGAATTCTAGTTTTCTCATTTTCGATACCTACAACTTCAAATCTTGTTCTAGAAGATTTTCCATATTTATAGCATACTAGCTGTCTGGGTCTATCATCTAAATCTACGCGTAATGGTAAGTCAATAATACCGCTACTTTTATCTATTACACCATCTAAAATTGCTGTATATCTTTTAGTTATAGTACGTTTTATAAATTGTTGTTGTAGATGGTCGTGCGCTTCTTTTGTCTTTGCAATTAGCATGATGCCTGAGGTTGCCATATCTAATCGGTGAACGATTAGTGGACCAGAAGCATTCGGATACCTACTTATCATTCTATTTAACACACAATCTTTAATGTTCTTTCCTGGTACTGATAATAAATCACTTGGTTTATTTAATACAACCAGAACATCATCTTCATAAACAATCTCAATTTCTTTTTCTTTTGCAAGGTTTTTAAGCAGTGGATTTTCATCCACTGCTAATCCAGTTAGCATATGATTTAATATGGGAAAGCACTTACCCTGACACGAAGGGTAGAAGTGTTTGTGCTTTCGAATGGCAGATTTAGGTTCAGCTCCCCACCAGAATTCTGCCATAGTAATTGGTTTTAATTTATTTAAAAATGCGTACTGTAATAGTTTTGGAGCTGCACATTCTCCTGCTGCGGAAGGAGGAATGCCTTGTGGAGTTTCTTTAAATATAGAACGTAAACTTCTTTTTGTTCCTTCAGTATTTATAAAATGGTATTCATCAAAAAGTCTGTTTTGTAATCCTGCGGATAAAGTTTTTCTATTTTCTTTTAAAAGTCTAAGTTCTAGCGTGAGTTCATTTTGTTTAGCTCTTATTTTCTCAATCTTTTTTTTCCAATCAATCCTTAGATCTCGTAATCGGTTTTTTTGTAAAATACTTTCCTTACTCAGCGTCTCATTTACTTTTACATAGTCTTCAGTACTCAGATTAACTGCAGCCTTCTCTCTTTTGTTTTTTCTTCGCTTTTTGAGTTCAACATTTTGATCTTTCTGAATTTTAATTTCATTTTCAAATTGAGTCTCTTTTAATTTAAGTTCTTTCTCAATTGCTTTTATCTTTGGATCAAGTTCTAATTCTCTTACTCGCTTATTTATTTTAGTTATTTCTTCTTGCCCTTTCATGAAAAAGCCTTCATTGTTTAGCATGTCGTATACTGGAGGTACAAAATTATCGATAAGATTTACACCAGCTATTTTACCAGAAAAAGCTGCTAAATAACCGATTTCATTTGATTCATTTTCTACAACTAGAACACCAAACATTTTTCCAGTTGGATTTTCTTCGTCTTTAGTTAAACCAAAATTATGCGTCCAATTGTGATTTTTATTCAGATATTCTTGCAATTCTAAACTAGCAATTTTACTCAGTTCATTTGGCTCATAATAAAAAGGATAGGTGAATTTTAGTGGTTTTTCTTTTGATTTAATCTTTCTTTTAAATCGAATAAAACAAGAATCGGGCATAAGCATGGCAATGTATTTTACCTAGCGAAGTTACAAATCCTTTTAAGGAAATAACAATGGTCTTTACTATTAGTTTATCAAATTTATGTTCGTAAATTTTAATTAGTCTGTGTTATTTAAAGCAAAAAAAACACCTATTACTTTAATTATTGAAGTAATAGGTGTTTGAATTTATTTAGTATCAAGTTATGATCACACTATATGTATCGCCTATTATTTACTCATCCTGTCTTATATAAGTTGGACAGAAGTAAAAATCAGTTATTTCTTCAGTTGTTTTAATTTGGTATCCTTTTGAGAATTCAAATTGACCAACCCCATTAAATTGATAATCAGGTAAATATACATTACCTAATGTGTTCTTTACTACAATTACTTTTTCTGATATACTACTTAGGGCTTCTTCAACATCCATTGGTTCAATACATGTATATCCAAACAGAACCCATCCTTGAGGGAAATACATCGGTATGTTTTCCTCTTGTACACGTATAATGCAATCATCATTATTGTTTTCGAAAGTACACGAATTGTCATCTATATTTGCTGATGCATCGTAATTTAATGCACTAGAATCGGTGCAACCCTGCACTTCCAGTTCATCACATATATCATTAGCATTCGTATCTGTTGTACAAGATCCGTCACACTCATAATTTTCATCAGCAAATTCACAAGATCCGTCATCATTTGTAGCTATTGTATTGTAATTACATCCTAAAGGATCTGTACAGCCACTAATTAACAGTTCTGTTTGATTAAAATATGAAGAATAACTGTCAGCAAACTCATAAGACGATGCACAATTGGCTGCAGCATCCCAATTAACAGACCATGTCATTACACCACGTAAGTTTGGACTATGGCTATTTTGAAGTGAATAATTTCTTCCAGAAAAATCAGTTCCAAATGTTAAATAGTTTAAAGATTTGATGACTTCTGAAGGTTCTAAATACCCACCTGCAGGAGCTGCACTTGGGCATGAAGGTATTCCAACAAGTATTTTAGATGCAGGTAAACCAGAGAAATTAAATCCTGTATTAGCTACATCAAAACCAGTAATCAACATGTCAGTCATTGAAGTTAAAAAGTCAGAGCTCGCTTGAGAATATGCTACGCCATCTAATCCTACTATAGAGCCCGTATTGTAGAGTTGAACCATTATAAGGTCTAACTCATTTCTAAGATTATGAATAACGGGTAAAAAAGATCCAGCCAAATTATTATAAATTTGTTTACCTACTTGAACATAATAGGTCTCTGGTGCACATGTTAAAATAAAGTTTTCTCCATAGTGTTGTTTAATTTCTTTAAAGGCATCAACAACATTTTTTAGTTTTGGATAGCCAGAAATACCTGTGTATGAAAAGTCAGTTAACGAACCAGCATCAAAATTCATTGAACCCCCTTCAAAGTCTAGATCTATACCATCGAATCCGAACTCATCAACAATTTCAATAAGACCTTCTACAAATTCATCTTTTTCAGCTTCTGTTCCCAGTTCTACATGTCCATTTTGACCGCCTATTGATACGATAACTGGTATGCCTTGATCTCTTAAGCTATTAATATCATCTTTTAGAAGTTGACTATTGTACACCCCATCTGTAAGATATCTATTTGAGTTAACAGTTAATTGAGGGGAATAGCCATTTTGTCCAATAGTTTCTATAAACGAATACATAATTACATTGTAATTCGTATTTAACATCTCATTAAAATAGAGAAATGGAGCTCCTGAATTTTCCCATGAATGTGCGTAACCGAGAACTATATTACCACTAGGAAGCGGAATGAATTCTGAATTTGTAACATTAAAACTACCATTAATAGTACTTTCTCCATTTGTATTATCAGAAGCAGTTATTGTAAATGGATATTGTTGATGATTTGTAGGTGTGAAATTAAATGTATAATTATTGTATTGACCTTCTGTCATCGCGTTCGTTTCTCCATCAATAGTAATTGTAACTGAAGTAATTGAACCATCAGCGTCTGATGCAGATACCTCTATCGGGAAACTTTCAAAGCCTGAATTTTGGTTCACATTTGTGTTTGTATTGGATAAGCTCAAAGCGGGATTCAAATTAGGGCAGTCTGCTCCTGAACAATTAAGTATAAATTGGAACGTTTCTTCTAAGTTACCTCCATTACTACTTTCAGCTGTTACTTTAAAGGTATGTGAAACACCATAATCCGAATCTTCTGGAGTCCAAAAGCCTGTATATATATCTTGATCATCGGATGTGGTTACTGTTGTTCCATCTACCTCAAATACGACACTACTTATGGTTGTTGTTTCATCTTGGTAGGTTAATGAGATAAAGCACTCAAATAATACATCGGCACCAAAAGTATTCGCTATTTGGTCCTGATTTGGACTATTTATTTCGATTGCTGGACCAACTGGTAAAGAATTAAAATTAAATTCTTGTGGGCTTAGTATTATTGGTATGTTTGCTAAATCAGTAGGGTAGAATGTAATACTGTTGTTTTCCCACGTCTCTAGTTTTAACGTATGAATTTTATTGTATCCACTCAATTCTGTTTCCGTATAGAAATAATTTCCATTAGAATCAGCTATTTTCGGAATCACTAAATACGGATGATCGCTATCTGTCCATGGTAGTGTTAAAGTTATTTTTGCACCAGGAATAGGGGATTGTCCAGTTTTTATAGAACCGAAAATAAGTCCTGTATTTTCTTGGAAATCAATTATGATATTACTGCCAAGTATAGTAGTTTCCTTAGTTTGTGGATTAAAAGCGATACCACTTAAACTGGGTGTAATTTGATAGGTATATCCAGCGGGTATATTTTCAAATGAATAATTTCCTTCAGAATTTACAGTTGAAATGTAGTTCTCATTATTTCCAGTTAAACTAACTGAAGCAGTTTCAATTTCTGTACTTGTTGTATTTAAATTTCCTGTTACACTATAGGTATCTCTAGATGCATTAATTTCTTGATTTGTTTGATTTGAGCTTAGATTTAAATAAAACAATGTATCTGAAGTAAAATAATCTTCGGCTAGGGTTACACTGTAGTTCTGATTATTTATTAGTGAACTAAATGCATAACTTCCGTCTGTAGAATACAATCTTTCTATTTCTTCAAATTCACTATTTAGAAGAACAACATTTACGTTCAAAAGAGATTGTCCATTCTCAATGACGGTTCCCTCAATTTGAGAAAGTTCATTAGACCCCAAAATATTCATTACCTTATCTCCATCAAATTCCGAAGATTCAAAACTTATGCTACTTGGCGAGAAACCAAAATCGGTTAAAGAATACTCAATTGAATAGGCTACTAAAGATTCTTTTTCTGAAAATACTACTTGCCCATCTGTATTAGAGTTTATAGTTTCCAAGACTGCTCCATTTTCATCTTTTAAGTTTACGCTAACACCTTGTATACCAGTATCATTTTGATCTTTAAAATTAATAGTCATATCGAAATATTCAGGCTCACTAATTAAAGAAGTAGCTACTACATCAAGAAGTCCTTGATCGGTATCTCGAGCATCTTGAGACAGCTCCCAAATCATTACACCAGCTAAATTTAGCGATTTTGCATATTTTACTTTTATGTCTATTGATTGGCTATCATCATAAGAAATAAACTTGTTTTGTTGATCATTATACAAGTAAGGGACTTTAGCTATATCATCCCAGTATCTAACCCAGCCATCAGCAGCAGCAGTATTTGAGACATTTGACGGGTCATTTGGGTCTAAATAATGGTGTACATTTGTAGCTGTTCCCTGAAAGAGATCACAGAACTCAATTGAGCCACTATTTTCACAAGGATTTACATCCCATGAACCTAAAGGTGGTTGCGGAATTTCACAAGCTGAAACAACATTTCTTGGAGCACTTTCGTATAAGCCAGGACTTCCAGAAACTGCTCCAGTTGAAGCTACGCCCTCAAATAATTTCCCATAGAATGGTAATCCCATAACCAATTTGTTTACGGGAATTCCAACTTCATTCATATAAACATCAATTAATTGTCCTAATACTTGATTTCGTCCCGTTGGATTATTTAACGGATCATTTACATTGTCTCCTCCAAATAATGGTGCATTGTAACAGGTTTTATCGTTCCAATTCCCTCCAAAATCATAACCAAAAAATGAAACAAAATCACAATAATCCATTATGTTATTTTCCATTCCATTAGCAGCTTGATTTCCAGGGCCAATAAATTGGCTAGCAGCATTCATTACATTATTTCCCATTGAAATAGAAATCTCTTTGTCTTGCATTCCATTTGTGTGAAAAACTTCTTTCATATCTCTTAGTAGATAAACAAAGTTTTTATGATCATTTACAGTATGCGGTTGCGCTGGTATTAGATTTCCATTTATGATTTCATTACCATCTGTTCCTCCTGTGATCGGGAATTCCCAGTCAATATCGAATCCATCTATCCAAGGGTATAAATTCATAAATTCAACCATACTTTCGGCTAAAGTTATTCTAGCATTAGAGCTTTCAGCGATAGCTGGTAGGTTTTGTGATTTTGTCCAACCGCCCACCGATATCAATATTTTTAGGTGTGGGTATTTTTCCTTTAATAGTCTTAAATCACCTATGTTACCCTTTGTTTCAACTTCCCAAGAGTGTTCTCCACTTTCATTATGTTGAAAGTCTGCATATTCATCAAGACTTTCTATTTTTGCCTCATCCGTGCTACTATCGTAGGTTGCATTAAAAAACGCATACATAATATGTGTTAACTTATCTCCTTCTATATCAAGTACATTATAGTCTCTTGCATAAATGGACCATTGTGCATAATACCCAACAACTAATTTTGAATGGTCTGGTTGTTGAGAATAGGATGATTGTGTAGCAAATAAAACTGCTAGAATTAATTTGAACTTTTTCATTTTCTTCTTATATGTATATATTTATTCAAATATATACATATATACATTAAATATAGTAAGAATTGTAAATAATTGAAAAATAATGAATAGGCACTACGAATACAAAAATTAGAAATGTACGATAGCTGTTAGAATAGGAATGTTTTCAACTACAATATATATATGACAGACGAGTTTTCTATGACTAGTAATAAACATACAAATAGTAAATACTATTTAATGTGATTTTGAATAAAAAAAATACAATAGAACTATTTTTTCTATAGATTTAAATAAATCGAATACAATAAGAATTTTAGGAATGAATATTTTAGGAATTAAGCTGAGTTTCTACTTGCATTAATATTCCCAAATAAAGATCGAGTAACTATTTTCTCATAAACTGAGATTTTCGTTTGGTTTCCGGTTTCTTTTTGAAGTTCTTGAATCTTTTTTAAAGCATATTGCTGAATGGTTAATAGGGGCAAAACAATTCGTTCTCTAACTTCAATTGATGCTTTACCTTCTGGTATATTCTCCATCAATTCCGTTTGCCCAGAAATTTTCAAAAGTAATCGTTTTGTTGTCTTATATTCTTCGAAAATTAAATTCCAAAAGTTACCATAAACAGGATCCTGAGACATGTATGAAGTTAAACCAAAAAAGGATTTAGTCAAGCTCATCATACTATTTTCTAATAATGTTTTAAAGAAATCAGATGAATTATAAAACTCAATAAGTTCATCAAATCTGTTTGAATCTTCATAAATCTTTAGTGCTGAACCTACACCATAAAAACCTGGAACATTTTGTTTTAACTGACTCCAACTTCCAACAAATGGAATGGCTCTTAAAGCTGAAAAATCAAGTTTTGTATCAGCAGATGAACGTTTACTGGGTCTACTACCTATATTTGTTTTAGCATAATATTTAAGTGTACTCATCTCTTCTAGATAGGGTAAAAATTGAGGGTGATTTTTGAAGTCTACATAGTTATTATAGCTGGTTTGAGCTAAATCATTTATAATAGTTCTATGTTTATCATTCAACTGATTTTTAGTAAACACATCATTTTTAATACCTGAACTAAGTAATTGTTCTATATTAAATTGAGATGAATTTAAAGTCCCAAAATTTGAGCTAATAGTTTGGCCTTGAATAGTTAATTGAATTTCTTTATCTTCTATTGTTGGACCCAACGATGCGTAAAATTGATGTGTCTTTCCGCCACCTCTTGCAGGTGGGCCACCACGTCCGTCAAAGAAAATAACATCTATTTCGAATTCTCTTGATATTTTTGTTAGTGATTCTTTTGCTTTAAATATACCCCAGTTGGCCATTAAATAGCCTCCATCTTTTGTCCCATCAGAGAAACCCAACATTATGGTTTGTTTGTTTTTTCTTTCGGTTAAATGTTTTCTGTAGCTCGTATTGGAATACACAGTTCGCATAATTGTCTCCGCATTTTGAAGATCTTCTACCGTTTCAAAAAGTGGAATAACATCAACAGGTAATGGTTTTGAAAATCCACATAAATTAAGCATTGCAAAGGTCTGCATTATGTTTAATGCCGATTGGTTGTTACTAATAATATATCGATTGGCTCCCAGTTCTCCATTTCTTTCTTGAATGGTTTTTATCGCATGCATAGATTCCATAGTTTTAACTGATATCTCGTGCATTAAATTGGCTGGGTCAATTTCCCCTTTTACGTTTGACAAAACTTCAATTTGTTCGATCTCAGTAAGCGTTTGATAATTTTCTGGGAATGTTTTGTCTTCTTTTTGTAAGAGCTCATTAACCATTTGGCTAAATGCATCATGATGAACTCTACTGTCTTGCCTTATATCTAAGCAAGCAAAGTGAAATCCAAAGATTTTTACTTTAGTAATAAAATCATTTAGTTCATCAATAAATAATGATTGATGTTCATTCACAACAATTTCTTTGGCCTTATACAATTCGTTTAAAACTATTTCTTGAGACAAGTCTATTGTTTTATAACTACGAATAACATGTTTATATAGTTTGTCTTCTAGATCGGACAAAATTTCAAGAACACCGCTAAATGTGAAACGTCTTTTTAGTCGTTTTACATCTTTATGATAATTTTTTAATAGTGTTTGTCGCAATTTCTCTGCAACATCCAATGTAATTTTAGTTGTAACAAATGGATTTCCATCTCTATCACCTCCGGGCCAAAATCCAAGATCAATAATTTGATTATCTATACTTTCACCATCAAAAATATTATTTTCAATATAGTTGTGTATTTTACTAACGGAGTGATAAAAAACATTTTCTAAATACCAAATTAAACTCACAGCTTCATCATAAGGCGAGGGTTTTTGTTTTTGGAAGAAAGGTGTTTTTCCTAGTTGAGAAAGTAGATTTTTTATTAATAATAAATCATTATTTTGAATTGCACTGTCTAAGTCTGTAATTATTCCTAGTACTTCACCAGGATAAAATTGTGTTGGGTGAGCTGTTAATACCAATCTTAGTTTAAAATCTCTTAGGTGCTTCTTTAATTCTTCTTTCTTATCTTTTGTATGAGCAATTTCTTTTGAATTTCTAAGAGTCCCTATACCATCCATATTGTTTACAATAGGAAAAGATGCATCTTCTATTGCGTCAAATAAAACAACCTGTCGCTCAATGTATTGGATAAAACGAAATAATAGGTCTATTTTTATTTTCTCTGAACTTTTTTCATGATGCTTCTCCAAAAAACTATCAACGATTTCTGTCGGGTTTTTTCCTTCAGTGAAGCCTCTTTCACATATATCATGGAAGAGTGGTAGAAGAAGTCCCGTATTACTAACACTATCAAAAGGAAGCGTCATAAATAGACTGTTGTATATCTGATATTTAGACAATACATTCTCATTAAAACGTGTTAGTTTAGGTTGTATAGGCATCTTTTTATTTTTAGACATTCAAATTTATGAAATAAACATAGTTAAACCATCGTGCATTATTTAATTATTTAAAGAAGATTTTTTTATAAATTTATATTATATATTTACATAAATATGTCATTAATTAATTATATATTTATAATCTCTTAGATTAAATATATGAGATTAAAATAACATTTGAAATTGAAAGTTTCTTTATATGATTATAAAGTAGAAATATAATTTAAAACATTATTAAGAATTAAAATTAGTTTTATCATATAAAATACTAAATATTTAAACCAAAATAATACACATGATATTTTTAAAGACAATCAAAAGATTTGCAAATTTAATTTTCATTCTTTGTACCTCAGTTTCTATAGCTCAGGTGGGCATCAACACAGCTAACCCTTCTGCAGGGAGTATTTTTGATATTGTTAGTTCTGATAAAGGTATGCTTATACCCAGATTAGATATTGTCGATCTTTCGACTATTGACCCCGTAACCGATGGAAGTACCGAAGGTTTATTTGTTTACAATACAAATACTTCAACTGGAAAAGGGTTTTACTATTGGGACGGGTCATCATGGATCAGTATTTTTGATGGTAGTACGGGCTCTTTATCTATTAAAGAGGAATCAGATTTATGGTATGTAGCTGTTGACGATCAATCGAGTTCTGGAGACTCAGATTTTTATATCAGTACAGCATCGAATGCAAGTGATTCATACTTCCGAATTACTAGATCAGGTGATATTTCAATAGGGGATGATGAAAATTCGCCAAGAGATATTTTACACATAACCAAAGATCAAGAGGCCACCACAGCAATTCGCATAGACAATACATTCCATGACACTGATGTTGCGCATACTGCTCTAGAGTTGTTTGATGGAAGCGATCTCGAAGCATTTTTTAGACATAATAATAATACAGATATTCTCGAACTTGGGAATAATGACGATACAGGAGAAGTTGATATGTATGCTGGTGGTGGTGTTGTTATGAATCTGGATCAAAATCGTGATGTCAATGTATCAAATAATTTGAAAGTATCGGGTCAATCAGAAGCCCAATCATTTAAATTAAGCGCATTAAATACTGCTCCAGCAAGTGCATCTGATACTGGGTCATTAGGAGAAATTAGAATTGTAAATGGGTTTATTTATGTTTGTGTTGCAACAGACACATGGCAAAGAGCTGCCTTATCTACATTTTAATATTTAACATTTTATTTTTTTCATAATTATTTATTTTTAACTAAAAACGTCATCTAATTAGATGACGTTTTTTTAAATAGAATGTAATTTCTAAATTAATTCTCTATTTTGTAATTTGCTATTCTAGTTCGAGCTAAATCACAATATTCTTTACTCATATCAATTCCAATATATTGTCGACCTAATTGTAATGCAGAAATACAAGTAGTTCCACTTCCATTCATAGGATCAAGAACTATATCTCCGCTATTTGTCCATGAATTTATGTGATCTTGAGCTAATTGACAAGGAAAGGGCGCGGGGTGTCCTTTTGCTTTTTGGTCTTCCTTCTTTTTACCAACTACATACGTCCATATATTTCCTTTTATTTTTTGCTTTTTTACAGGATTTGCCATTTTAGTTCTTTTTTGGTCACCCTTAGAATAGTTTTTATACGTAGTACTGTTAAGTTGAAGTCCTGCATGTAAACAGTCAATTTTTAATGGATTATGTGTTTTAACTTTCCCTTTACTGAATACAAACATATACTCAAAAATACCATTGTACCTCTTCCTATAAATTTGTGGTATCGGATTCGTTTTTTGAAATATCATTGTATCATGTAAATTGAAACCTACTTCTATAAATTTTAAAGCCTGTTTGAAGCTCGTTCCTGTTTCGCTTCCATTAATTGTTGCATCGTTTACTACCCAAACTACAATTCCTCCTTCTTTTGTTATACGATACAATTCTTTTACAATAGCATTAAAAGGAAAGACATAACCTTTGTAAGCTCTTAAGTTATCATAGGGTGGTGATGTCAATGTAAGGTCAATTGAATTTTCTTTAAATTCCCTCATGACAGTAACACAATTCCCTTCAATTATTTTGTTTTTGTATTCATCCATTTTTTCCTTTTAACTGAAATGTAGTTTTACTTTACCACTTTGTAAATGTTGTAAATTTTGATGAAGTTTAAACAGCATAATTAGGGTATTAAAGATAGTTAACATGTTTTAAGATATTTAAACAAGTATATTACTTTCAACTAGAGCACACAATAATTATTTGTTTTTTTCATTTAAATTAATCTTTACTTAGAACATATCTTTAATTTTAATATAAGTCATAGTCCATCTTTCTTTCTAGCTGCCCCAATGGTGATGAATTCCTAACGAAACACCATTGTTTTTAATAGTATTAATTTGTTTCTGATTATTAGGAGATGGAGGATGGTATAGCAACCTTTCAGGTAAATAGATGTCTTGATACTTGTTTTTTTAAATGAATTCTATTAAGGAGTCTTGGGCCAGTTGCTTGTACAATTTGAGAATAATCGGTTACCACTGGCGTGTTGTGTTGCAAGTCATAAATAACGTCTGCCCAAAATTTATGATTTGGTGTTGATGCAAAAAAACAGTTTCCGATTGTATTTTCTTTATCGCCAAATTGAAGGCTTCTATTTAAAGGAAGAATTAGTTTGTGGTCTCCAAATTCAAAAGGTTTCAAAACCTCATAATCCAAGTCAAGATAAACACCTCCGATTTTATACATGATTAAATATCTAATTACATCAGCTCTCATTACGCCTCTTGAGAAGTTATTAAATACATTGTAAAAATCTGGAAAATTGGTTTTTACAAATTCATCATTATCAGCATCTGTCCATAATATATATTCCCATTCTGGATTTAATTTTTTAACCTTTTCAATAAAAGGAATCCACTTGGACGGTGGAATATCTGTCTTCCAGGTTTGATGAATTATTTTCGGAATCATATTTTTAAATCGACTAGAATAGGGTGAATATTTTACTCAACCAATTTAGTAAAATACAAACTAAATAGATACTCTATCAGTATATTAATAGTTCGTTTTTTTCATAAAAATGCACAAGGATTAAGCACCTTTTTTAATGAAATTTAATTTTTCGATTTTGTTTAGATGATTAGTCAAAAAAGATAAAAAAATTCTTGTTTTTTGAATTTGCTCAAAATTTTAGGGTATTTAATTGTTTATGAAACTAGAGTTATACATCTATAAGTCCATCTAGAAACTCATCTAAACCGTTTATTTTAGCATGTTCAAGTGTTTTTTGTCCTGCTTTTAAAAGTTCTTGTATATTTCCTGAAGAAGCATCAGACATATCGACGGCGTAATTTCTATCTTTATCTGGAGTATTAATTCTTAAGTAATTTTTAGATTTACTGGGTCCTAGTGAGTGAAATATTTCATTCATTTGGTAGGCTACAGTATCAATACTTGCATCCATCATTATATCAGGTACTAGTTTAGCCCATTTTAAAAGCCCCCAGCTATTACTCTTTTCTTTATTCGCAATATTATATCCTCGACCTCCAGTTCCTAATGATAGAATTAACAAATCATTTGCAGAGGGTTCGTTATTATTTCTATCCTTAAAATTGGTGTTTCTGGCTTCTGCATATGCACACATCGTTGGGTTATTTGCAAATACTCCACCATCCAAATTAATCATATTCGAAAGTTTTGGATTTCTTATACAGTTTGTTGAAATATTTTTAATTTTTGCAGGTGTAAAATAGGTTGGTGCCGCAGATGTAGATCTTAACACATCTCGAACATAGAATTCTCTCTCCTCCGTATTTTCAGTACTTGTAAAAAAGAAAGCTGATTTTGTGTTTAGATTGTAGGTTGTAATTAAGCATGGCTTCAATAATTTACTCATTAAAAGGTTGCCAAATTTAGCCATTAATAATTGCTCTAAATTTTTAGAATCGTATTCAGTGGCATTTATTACTCCCCACAATCTTTTCCAGTTTTTAACTTTTGATTTATTAAAAATATGGTCTCCATTTTTTACATAAAAATCTAAGGCTTCTGTTGCTGTGTATTTACTTTTTTTGTTTGTTTCATCTTCTGGGGTTAAATATAGCCCAGTTAATATACCTCCGGTACTTGTTCCGGCAATAAAATCAAAGTGATCGGCAATGCTAGTTCCCGGTGCTTTTTTTTGAAGATAACTTTCTGCATATTTAATTATATATGCTGGTATTATACCTCTTATTCCTCCTCCATCAATTGATAAAATTCTAACTTTTTTTTTTCATAACATGTTTTTTACACTAGTTTTATATAAAATGAGTTTTAAATATATTCGGTTTAGGTGGTAGTGACACTTTTATTTTGTCATCTGTATTTTATTTAATAATACGACAGTAGTAAATATATATACAATAATATAGATAAGGCAATGTATCTTTATTTATTTTAATTCAATTTTATCCAATAAGAGTTTAAACTTTTCTTTCTTTTTATTTCCGATTAAAAAGTTAAGCTCTTCGATGTATTCATTAGCAAAGGTTGGCATGTCTAATATTCTTCCACGGTATGACGGGTACATCTCTTGTAATGAGATTTCTATTTCTTCCCATTCTCCTGACGTTTCAAATGGCATAATATAGGAATGGTAGTCTTGGTTACTCGCTTTAATCCTAAGCTGATATTTCTTTCCGTCACCTTTCAGTTTAAGGCTAATTTTGGTGAATTCTTTAACGGAAGTTTTTTGTATGTTGTAACGTAAGGAGGAAAAACCTCCGTTATTATCTAATGAAATATCCCCTTCAAAAACACCATAACCTTCGTTACTCAAACTAAAATTACCCGAAGATCTTCCGCCCATAACTCCATCATCTACAATAAACCATTGTTGTATGTCTGCTTTTTTATTGAAATCGAAAAGTATTTTTGGCGTTAATAGAGACGTCATCATTAGTGCGCAGATTAATTTTTGAATCATGATGTGTTTTTTATAAGTACAAAGACGAAAGCCACTTTTTTTACATATTATATACTAGTGACTTGTATAAAATTAGGCAATTATATTAATTTACATAGCGTGTTTACTAGAAAGTTTCTTGTCGATGATTGTTCTAAAGGTCAGATTTATTCTTGGTTTACTTACCAATTTAGTTGTTGGCAGACTGTGTAACCAATAGTCTTGAGTTTGGTTTTTCATAACCAAAAGACTTCCATTTTTTAAAATTAGGGCAACTTTCTCTTTACTTATTTTATGTTTAAAAACAAACTTACGATCTGCTCCTATACTCATTGATGCTATAGTACCGTTTTTTTTTCAATTCTTTTTCTGCATCCGTATGCCATCCCATTCCTTCGTTTCCGTTATGGTATAAGTTGAGTAAGCAAGAATTGTAGGATTCGTTTGTAATTTCTTCAATTTTGCTTTTGAGTTCCATCAATTCTTTTGTCCACGGTAGGGCCTCTTTTGTTGTATTTGAGTAGGAGTACTTATAGGGTTTATCTCCATACCAGGCTACTTTTCGTTTGGTTGTTATTGTTTTGCCAAACATATGAATTACATCATTTTGCCAATCAATTGTAGTTAACAATTGTTCGCGGTAGTTTTTTGCTTTTACTGCACTTATAATTGCTCCAAAATAATTTACCTCTCCTTCTTTAGGTAGGATATTTTGCATGCCATCTGAGGATTCGTTGAACAATTCCATTAGTTTGTATTCACAAGAATAAATTCCTGCATTCTTTAGGTGAGCACTAGATATGTTTTAGAGTAAATCTAAATCGAGCGATTTCTTTAGGATCTGTAATTGCTGATTCTTTTCTACCATGTGCTTAAACTTGTCTTGAGGTGTATACAGCATTTTGGTGTTTTCAGCTTCAATGAGTGGAAAATCAATATTGATACCAAAGTTGTTTAGTTTTTTGCGTAAGAAAGAAAGCAACTCTGGTTTTTCAACCTGTAGGTCGTCTGCAAGTGCTTGGCTCTCTACAGGGAAGTGTAGTAGAAAATTGGTGTCAATCTTTGGAAATTGATCTGAAAACAATCGAAATAGAGAGACTTTTCCTTTAGCTTCTATAGTTTTAGCAAATTCTAACCAAAGAGGGTTCAATTGATCTTGGTGAAAGTCTGACCTTGCTTCTCCAGTTGCAACGACGTATTCCTGATCTTCTTGGTTTTCCTCTTTTTTGTTGAGGAATTTATTGATAGAGAGTCCAGCTATTCCTCCTTTCTTTAGCTTATTAATAAATACAGGATTGGCTTTTTTTAGCACAGCTTTTTGAGCTTTTGCAGGCTCGGTTATTTCGGGGGTTTGCGTATGACTTTTGTTAATGTGCTCTTTTACGCTTTTAGGTGCTACTTTATTTACCTCCGTAGTTGCATTTGTATAAGCTGTATGTGCTAAGATGAATGACTTACGGCGTTTTTTTTTTAATCCACCTTCGGAAGATAGAGAGCAGATTTGCATTAAACTTAGTTCTGCCAGGAGGCGTTGGTTTCTACTTGATTTGTAATTAACATCGCATTCGTTGCAAATTTCTAGTGCAGCTAAAATAAAATCTTGGTGGCAGCTTTGAGACTGTTCCAGGTACTTCGTTTTGATGGTATCGCCAACTTCAAGAAGTTCTATGGTTTGAGGATTTTTACAAACCAATACATTGCGTAAATGCTCAGCGAGTCCGTTCATAAAATTATGTCCGTCAAATCCTTTTTTAAGAATTTCGTTAAATGTAAGTAGAGTAGAGGGTATGTCTTGTTTTAAGGCCTGATCTACTACTTTAAAGTAATAGTCATAATCAAGAATATTAAGGTTTTCTAGGGTGTCTTTATAGGTTATTTTAGCTTGGTTAAAGCTCACCATTCTATCAAATATGGAAAGTCCATCTCTCAAAGCTCCATCTGCTTTTTGTCCGATTATGTGGAGTGCGTCTGATTCAAATTCAATGGATTCTTTTTCACATATTTCGGCTAGATGGTTTGCTACGTCTTCTACCTGTATTCTTTTGAAGTCAAAAATTTGACAACGAGAAAGAATGGTTGGGATGATTTTATGCTTTTCGGTTGTAGCTAAAATAAAAATTGCGTGTACTGGTGGTTCTTCTAATGTTTTTAAAAAAGCATTAAATGCTGCTTGAGACAACATGTGTACCTCATCTATAATATAGATTTTTCGATCTCCAACTTGTGGTGGAATTCGAACTTGATCTACTAGACTTCGAATGTCATCTACCGAATTGTTTGATGCTGCATCCAATTCGTGAATATTAAAAGAATGCTGCTCATTAAATGAGGTACAAGACTCACAGGTGTTGCAGGCTTCTGTTTGTTCGCTTATGTTAAAACAGTTTATGGTTTTAGCTAAAATACGCGCACAAGTTGTTTTACCTACACCTCGAGGACCACAAAACAAAAATGCTTGTGCTAAGTGGTTGTTTAGGATTGCATTTTTCAAAGTATTGGTAATAGACTTTTGCCCTACAACGGTGTCGAAGGTTTGGGGTCTATATTTTCTGGCCGATACAATGAAGTTTCCCATGGATAATGCAGTTTCTTTTGAATTGATTCAAATATAAAAGATGTTTTGAAATTTCACCTTTTTTGTAGCTTTAAGATATTAACAATTTAACCTCAATTGTCTGCTTATTGTTCATGAGTTTGTCTGAGGTAAATGATATACTATTTTTAGCGAAAAAATGGATGCTACTTATCCTTATTATTTTTAAACTTGTTTTAAAAATTCAATCAATTTCCGAACGGCTCTCCCTCGATGACTTATTTTACCTTTAGCTACCAAACTCATTTGAGCAAAACTTTTTTCTTGCTTTTCTGGTATAAATATGGGGTCGTAGCCGAAGCCATCTTCTCCTAATTTAGTTTCATTAATTGATCCGGCTACAGCACCTTCAAAAAGGTGCTCTTCACCATTAAGAATGAGTGCAATTGCTGTCCTAAACTCTGCTTTTCGATTTTCGTGCCCTTTAAGTTCTCGTAAAATTTTGTTCATATTTGCTTCTGCTGATCTTTCGGGACCTGCGTAGCGTGCAGAGTAAACTCCTGGTGCACCTTCTAAAGCCTCCACTTCTAAACCAGTATCGTCCGCAAAACAATCAAATCCGTAGTGTTCTTTTAGGTAATGTGCTTTTTGAAAAGCATTTGCTTCTAATGTGTTACCTGTTTCTGGAATATCTTCAGTACACCCAATGTCTTCTAGGCTTACAATTTCGATTCCCTTAGGCATTAACATTTGAATTTCTTCAAGTTTATTTGGGTTATTGGTGGCAAATACGATTTTCATATTATGGGTTTCGATATTAGATATGATTTTTTTAGTGATTCTCTCTAGATGAAAACACTTTAAGTAACAGGATTTAAGCTACTGTAAATGTATTAGTTACTACTGTATGTTTGGATTTTTTTAAAGCCTTTTGTTGTGTGTTTTTTTAATTCTCCATTTGGATCAGAATAAATAAGTAGTGCCTCTATTTCTGGATTTTTTTCTAAGTATTTTTTACTTGCCTTTAAGCCCATTACCATAAATGCTGTAGCGGTAGCATCTGCTATCATGCAGGATTCCGTTACGATGGTTACGCCTAGCAAATTACTTTTAGCGGGTTTGCCTGTATAGGGGTTTATGGTATGCGCATATTTCATACCAGTTGTTTCGTCAACCTTAAATTTTCTGTAATTTCCAGAGCTAGCTACAGCTGTATTTTCAACTTCAATAATTGCTTCGAATCGATCTTCTAGTATGGTTTCTGATGTTTTGTCTACTCCAATTTGCCAAAGTTTAGCATCTGCATTAAGGCCTTTGCATTTTACTTCTCCACCAATTTCTACCATATAATTGGCAATACCAACTTTCTCTAAGTGTTCAGCAACAAGGTCTACAGTAAAACCCTGAGCTATTGCATTAAAATCTAGCTGCGTATTCAAATCTAGTTTTTTAACTTTCCCTTTTTCGATTGAAACCTTTTTATAGCCTACTGAATTTTTAAGACTCGCAAAATCTTCTTTGTTTTTTTTAGACAATTCATCAAATCCAAAACCCCAATAATTTACCATTGGTGCAATAGTAGGGTCGAAGGCTCCCTGCGTTTTTTGTGCAATCATTTGGGCCGTTTCAAATACACGTATAAACAATGTATCTACTTCATAAGATTCGTTTCTGTTGATTTTACTTATCATGGAACTGTCTATATAAGTAGACATTGACCTATCGACTGCATGCAATACACTATCTATATCTGACTGATAAGTTCGTGCATTAGAACTCATGTAGCTTATATGGTAAGTAGTACCCTGGGTATATCCGTAATTTCGAACCAAAACTTCTTTAGACGATTTTGAAGCACACGAAATGAGTAGTACTGATACTAGGATTAGAAGCTGTTTCATCTCATTTTTATTTTAGTAATTGTAACCAACCA
>JAOGVT010000013.1:0-37811 GCA_028110365.1 Flavobacteriales bacterium | reverse complement strand
AAAGTGCTTTCCAATATTTACCTGCAAACCCAACATCGCATTTAATCCGTAGCCGGAGACATGAAAATCGTCATGTCGTTCATTGTTCAATAAAGTTGCGTTGGTTTTAGGGATCATAATACCAGCGCCTATACCTTCAATAAGATGTAAGGAAACTTTATTGTAAAATTTTAGATCGTCAACTCTCCGGAATTCTACATTGATATAATTCAACCCATCAGTGTGTTCCAAACGAACTAAATCGGTTGCTAAAACGACTGATGTATCGGAATAAACACCATCGTAATCGGTACCCGTTCTTTCGATGTAACCGTTCATGTTAACAACTTGGTTAGAGTCTACAACATATTTCATATGATCTGACCCTATGGAAATACTATACCTGTCTGTAACAAAATAACCAACTCGAGCGTTAAACTGGGGAATCGTAATTCGAGTCGGATTAAAATAATCGTAAGCGCTAAAAGGAGTTTGTCTGTCTCGAGCAACTGCGTTATCAATCGTAAAGTCGTAGTTATCGCCGTAAAAACGAATGTCTGAATTCGTGTAAGCACTTCTATTCCAACCCCAATAAAGAAAAAAATCGCCTTGCTTGTTTTGGTTAGGATTTACTTCCTGAGCGATCATGGAAAAACTACTTCCTATAATAATGAACAGTGTAACTAATATTTTCATTTTTTCTAGTCCTTTTTTACCCAACTAATTTGATACAAATGTACCCAATTTAAACAAGATAAATAGTGTGTAGCAGCACTAGATGCTTAGTATTAATTGCCGGCACACAAAAGTCTTAGGCAATTGTATCTCATAATTGAGAAAAGGCTCGTATTTTTGCAAAAATCAATTCTAAGGATTTTGAGCGATCACAAACAAAAATTCATAAGCCTAGGGATTTCTCACTGGAAAACTCCAATAGACATACGTGGAAAATTTAACTTTTCTGCAGATGCTATTGACGCTATTTTAGAAGAGGCAAAACTACTGGGTGTCAAAAGTCTTTTTGTGGTGTCTACTTGTAACAGAACTCAGTTTTTTGCCTACCACCACAACGCTTATATTTTAAAAGAACTTTTTGTAAAACACACCAAAGCCTCAGCAGAAGAGTTTGAAAAATATCATTTTACAACAACAGAAGACGAAGCAGTTCATCAACTTTTCGAACTGTGTTGTGGGGTGGACTCTATGATGTTAGGCGATTTACAAATTGTAAACCAAATTAAAGAAGCCACTAAATACGCCAACCAAAAGGACATGTTAGATGGCTACTCGCATCGCTTAATGCAGTATGTACTGCAAGCCTATAAAGATGTACGTACACATACAGAAATAAACGAAGGGCCTGCTTCTGTTGCGCATGGAGCTGTATTGTTTATCAAAGAACGTTTTAAAAGCCTTACCGAAAAAAAGATCGTGCTTTTTGGAACAGGAGAAATTGGAGAGACTACCGTTAAAAATCTTCAGAAACACAACTACAAAGAAATGGTTTTGGTGAATAGAACGCGCGCCAAAGCAGAAGCGCTTGCTAAAACGATAGGAGTGCGTGTAGCCGCTATTGAAAACTTAGAAGAAGAACTAAAAACAACCGATATTTTTATTGTAGCAACTGGCGCACCTGAACCAACAGTTGGACCAGAACATTTTAAAGATACAAACAAAAAAATGCTTTTAATCGATTTATCGGTTCCAAGAAATATAGATACAAGCGTAGACGCTCTAAAAGAATTAGAGCTCATAGACATGGATCAGCTCAATAACATACAAGATGAAACATTAGCTAGACGACGCAAAAACATACCCAAAGCACGTACCATTATTAATCTACATAAAAACGAGTTTTACGATTGGGTTTTAATGCGCGAATTATCGCCAACCATCCAATCTTTGCGTGACAAACTTCATTCGTTTACAGCAGACGAACTGGAACAGCAAAAATTTCGTTTGTCTCCAGAAGAATTAGATAAAGCAGAAAAATTAGCAAGCAGTGTGGTCAATAAAATAGCCAATCAAGCTACAGAATTCATCAAATTAAAATACCGTCAATCCGACGATGTAGTTAAAATGGTCGAAGAAATGTTTAAATTGAAGCCATGATTCGCATAGGAACCAGAAAAAGCAAGCTCGCATTATGGCAAGCCAATAAAGTACAAGAGGAACTCCAGTTACTAGGACAGGCCTCTAAACTGGTGTTAATTGAATCTGAAGGCGATAAGGTTCTCGATACGCCACTCCCACTTATGGGCGGAAAAGGAGTGTTTACCAAAGCTTTAGATGATGCTCTTGTAGCAGGAGAAATAGACATAGCCGTTCATTCTCACAAAGACATACCTACAGATTTGCCAGAAGGCATACAGCTGTGTTCTGTTATGGAACGCGCAAACCCTTATGATGTTTTGGTGGTGCGAAAAAATACCGATTTTTTAGACGTTGAAGACTACGCTGGTCTAATTGCTACAAGTTCCAACAGACGAAAATCGCAGTGGCTCGATCGTTACCAAAAACACAACACATGCGACATCCGTGGAAACGTGCAAACTCGCATTAAAAAATTAAGAGAAAGCAACTGGGACGGCGCTATATTTGCAGCTGCAGGGCTACAACGCTTAGAACTAGACCATGAAATAGCATTGGTTTTAGACTGGATGATTCCTGCGCCAGCACAGGGTGCAGTAGCCGTTGTTTGTAGAGAAAATGATGCCGAAACAGCAAAAACATGCCAAGGATTTCATCACACTGAAACGGCCTTGTGCACTCAAATAGAGAGAGATTTCTTAAACCAATTAAATGGTGGATGCTCTGCACCTATAGGCGCTTATGCAAAAATTGAAGATGGAATCCTTAAACTGGATGCCATTGTTATGGATCCTGATGCAGAGCTTAAAATAGAAGTGAAGTTAGAAAAAGATGCATTGTTGGCGCATAACTTGGGCATTGAAGCTGCCAAATATGCCCTTAGTAGAGGAGCTAAAGACATTATTGATAAATTACCCAAAGAAAAGCGTTTACACTAAATGCAACAAAATGGACAAATATGGATTACCAAATCGCTAAATGAGCGACAAAGAGTCTGTGTTCAAAATTTTGGACTTAGCGTAAAAGAAATTCCACTGAGTACCCTCAAATTCAATCATTTTCCTGAACGTATCCCTGCTGCAAGTGCTTGGGTATTTACCTCACAAAATGCAGTGAAAAACCTCCCTAAAATCTCCTTCTCGGGACCTGTATATGCTTCCGGAAATCAAACGGCGAAAGCGCTCATGAAAAAAGGGTTTGAAGCAAAATTAGGCGCCAATGAAACCGCACTTAGTTTGGCAAAAAAAATCACAGAAGATGGCGTGCAATCGGTCGTATTTTTTTGTGGAAACATGCGTAGAAACGAATTACCAGAATATTTAGCTCAAAACAATATTGAGCTCACAGAAATCGTTGTTTACCAAACAATTTTAAGTCCAAAGAGCCTACAAATCCATAAAGGAGATGCCCTCTTTTTTATGAGCCCCTCAGCAGTTGAGTCTTTTGCCATGAAAAACGAATTTCATTCTGAAATAAACTATTACAGCATTGGAGAAACAACAGCAGAAGCCCTAAGAAATAAGGGCGTAAAAAAAATTAATACTGCAGCAGAAGCTTCTTTTGAAGCGATGCTCAAAAAATACACATCCTAAAAAAACAGCACATGGAGTTTCCAAAATTAAAAAACGACCTGCTACTAAGAGCCTTAAAAGGCGAGATTGTTGAAAGACCACCTGTATGGATGATGCGTCAGGCTGGACGATTTTTACCAGACTACAGAGTATTAAGAGAAAAATATACGTTTTTCGAAAGGTGTGAAACACCACATTTGGTTTCTGAAATTACCACCATGCCGATTTGGCAAGTGGGAACCGATGCTGCCATTTTATTTTGCGACATTCTTGTGGTTCCAATGGCCATGGGCTACCACGTAGATATGGTGCCTGGCGTTGGGCCTCGCTTACCCAAAACCGTAAAAACATTGGCAGATGCCGAAGCCATTGTAGTGCCAGATGTAAATACTACGCTTGGTTATGTAATGGAAGGGATTAAACAAACCCGAATGGATTTGAAAGGACAGGTTCCCTTAATTGGATTTGCAGGAGCTCCCTGGACCTTACTTTGTTACATGGTTCAAGGAAAAGGATCGAAAGATTTTTCTGAGGCCAAACGTTTCTGCTTTGAACAGCCAGAAGCCGCCAAATTATTGCTTCAAAAAATTACCGACACCACCATAGCTTACATGAAAGCGCAAATTAATGCTGGTGCGCAAGCCTTTCAATTGTTCGACTCTTGGGCAGGCTTATTAAGCCCAGATGATTTTATGGAGTTCTCTTACCCCTATTTAAAACAAATTGTTGCCGCTTGTACGGTTCCCAACATTTTGTTTGCCAAAGGGTCTTGGTACGCTTTAGAAGAGTTAAAAGCTACTGGAGCTAATGGTATTGGTATAGACTGGGCTGTTACGCCAGAAATGGCTCGTAAAGTTTTAGGACACGATGTAACCATACAAGGTAACTTTGATCCTTCTAGACTCTATGCCCCAATTCCAAAAATAGAACAATGGACCAAAGAAATGATAGACCGTTTTGGCAAAGACCGTTACATTGTTAACCTAGGACATGGAATTTTACCCGACGTACCCGTTGACCATGCCAGAGCGTTTATTAACGCTGTAAAAAACTACAGCTAAATGAACATAAAGGAGGCTTTTACAAAACATATATTCGAGTTGCAAAACCGCATTTGCACTGCTTTAGAAAAAGCAGATGGAAAAGCAAAGTTTGTAGAAGATTCCTGGGAACGACCTGGAGGTGGAGGTGGTAAAACTCGTATCATTACCCATGGAAATATATTTGAAAAAGGCGGTGTAAACACCTCTACGGTTCACGGAGAATTGCCCGACGTATTTAAAGAAAAATTTGGCGTAAACGAAGCGCGTTTTTACGCTTGTGGGCTTTCCTTGGTTATTCATCCAACGAGCCCAAAAATACCTACCGTACATGCCAACTGGCGCTATTTTGAAATGTACAATGCTGCGGGCGAAATTATAAAAAGATGGTTTGGTGGAGGAACTGACCTTACCCCCTATTATTTGGTAGAAGAAGATGCACAGCACTTTCATAATACAATAAAAAACATGTGCGACCAACACAACAGTTCTTACTATCCGAAATTTAAAAAAGCCTGCGACGCTTATTTCTTTAATTCGCACCGAGATGAAACCCGAGGAATAGGCGGTATATTTTACGATTACATGCAACAAGACGATCGCATGACTTGGGAAGCCCTTTTAGCCTTCCAATTGGATGCAGGAAAGTGTTTTGAAGAGGCTTACCTTCCGCTGGTGGAAAAACACAAGACCGAAACGTACACCAAAGAACAAAAATACTGGCAAGAAATTAGACGGGGCCGTTACGTAGAGTTTAATTTACTGCACGATAGAGGAACACACTTTGGCATTAAAACCAAAGGCCGAACAGAGTCTATTCTCATGAGCCTTCCAGCTACCGTGCGATGGGATTACGATTTTAAAACCGAAAAAGGAAGTGACGAGGCCAAATTAATTGAAGTACTTATGAATCCTAAAGATTGGGTATAATCCTTCACAAAAAATTACATTTTACAAGAATCCAAGCGACAATTTAATTCACAATCAACTAAAAAAGTATCTTTGCCCTTATGACAAAAAAACGCTTAGCCATATTAGGGTCTACAGGTTCCATTGGAACGCAAGCTTTGGAAGTAGTTCTGGAGCAAAAAGACCGTTTTGAAGTTGAGGTTTTAACCGCGCACCGCAATGCCGATTTATTAATCGAACAAGCCATTGTGCACAAACCCAACGTTGTAGTCATTGGCGAAGAAACTTTGTACAATAAGGTATGTACTGCACTAGATGCGCATCCTATAAAAGTTTATGCTGGAGCAGAAGCACTTTCTCAGGTAGTGCAAATGGAAACAGTAGACCTCGTTCTTACCGCTTTGGTAGGCTATGCGGGCTTAATACCAACCTTAGCCGCTATAGATGCCGGTAAAAACATCGCTTTAGCCAACAAAGAAACCTTGGTGGTAGCGGGCGAATTGGTTACCCAAAGAGCCAAAGAAAAAGGCGTTAACATCTTTCCAGTAGACTCTGAGCATTCTGCAATATTCCAATGTTTAACGGGCGAGTTCCACAACCCAATAGAAAAAATTGTGTTAACCGCTTCGGGAGGTCCTTTTAGAGGAATGAACCGCAAGCAACTAGAAATAGTGACCAAAGCACAGGCTTTAAAACACCCAAATTGGGAAATGGGCGCTAAAATTACCATCGACTCGGCCAGTATGATGAACAAGGGCTTGGAGGTTATTGAAGCCAAGTGGTTGTTTGGTTTAAAACCCGAACAAATTGAAGTCATTGTACACCCACAATCTATAGTGCATTCCTTGGTGCAATTTCAAGACGGATCGATGAAAGCACAATTGGGTTTGCCCGATATGAAACTACCGATACAATACGCCATGGCGTACCCCGATAGATTGCCCAATAAATTTGAACGATTCAATTTTATGGATTACCCAAATTTAACCTTTGAGCAACCAGATCTTAAAACATTTAGAAACCTTCAATTGGCTTTTGATGCTATGAATAAGGGCGGAAATGCAGCCTGTATTTTAAATGCGGCCAACGAAGTGGTTGTAGATGCTTTTTTGAAAGATAAAGTTGGGTTTTTACAAATGTCAGACCTTATTGAGCATACCCTACAAAAGAGTACTTTTGTGGCCAATCCAACACTCAACGATTTTATCGCTTCGGATGCCGAAGCGCGCAAAATAACAACAGACAACATAAAATACAATGACTGAAACTTTAATCAAAGCGGCTCAATTTTTCTTGAGCCTTTCCTTTTTAATCGTATTGCACGAATTGGGACACTTTATTCCTGCTAAATTGTTCAAAACACGTGTAGAGAAATTCTACCTATTCTTTGATCCGTACTTTTCTCTTTTCAAGAAAAAAATTGGCGGTACCGAATACGGAATTGGCTGGTTGCCCTTAGGAGGCTATGTAAAAATCTCTGGTATGATAGACGAGTCTATGGATACCGAGCAGCTAAGTGCGGAACCTCAGCCCTGGGAATTTCGCTCTAAACCGGCATGGCAACGCCTAATTATTATGTTGGGTGGGGTAACTGTAAATCTGTTTTTAGCCATGGGTATTTACGCCATGATTTTGTTTACTTGGGGCGGACAGGTATTGAAAACCGAAAATGTAAAATACGGTATTGAATGCTCGGAATTTGCCAAAGAAATGGGCTTCCAAAACGGAGATAAAATTTTAACTGTAGACGGCATTTACTTCGAGAACTTTGCAGATCTACCCGAAGCTATTTTAATCTCTGGAGCAGAAAATGTTCTGGTAGAACGAAGAGGCGTAAAAACCAATATTGCCATACCGAAAGACATTGTGGCACAGTTTATAGAAACGAAAAGCGAAACTGGTTTTATTGGCGTTGCTTTTCCATACTTTGCAAAAGACTTTGAAGATGGCTCAGTAGCAGAAGCTGCTGGTGTAAAAGTAGGCGATCAATTAATTGCCCTAAATGGTGAAGAGGCTTTGTATTTTACTGATTATGTTAAGAGGCTACCTAGCCTAATTGATCAAAAAGTTACCCTTTCTGTTTTAAGAGGGCTGGATACCTTGAATTTTAATTTCATCTTAGGAAGTTCTGGTAAAATGGGTGTTTACTTTGTTCAACCAAACGAACTGATTACCTACGACAAAAAAGAGTACGGCTTTTTCGAGTCTTTCCCGGCAGGTACTGCTATGGCTATTGACAAGCTGGATTCTTATGTACAGCAATTCAAACTCATTTTAAATCCAGAAACAGGGGCCTGGAAAGGTTTGGGTGGTTTTATTACCATGGGAAAACAATTTAAACCCGTTTGGGACTGGTACCACTTTTGGAACTTTACTGCTTTCCTTTCGATCGTTTTAGCCTTTATGAATATTTTACCTATACCGGCTTTAGATGGTGGGCATGTCATGTTCCTACTCTGGGAACTAATTACAGGCAAAACTCCCTCAGATAAATTTTTAGAGTACGCTCAAATGTTCGGGTTTATAATCCTGCTAAGCCTGTTGGTTTTAGCCAATGGAAACGATATTTTAAACCTTTTTAATTAAGTGCATTTTTGTAATTTTACAGCATAATTTTAATACAATACAAAATGGATCAATTTGGAATACAAGAAGCCCTAAAAGCCTTAGGTCTTGCAGAAACAAACAAAGGTAGCTCAACCGGAAATGCTTGGTTGGGTAGTACTACAGACTTAATCGAATCGTACTCTCCGGTAGATGGAAAGTTAATTGGTAAGGTCGCTGCAACTACTAAAGAAGACTACGAAGCCATTGTTGCTGCGGGTCAAGATGCCTATAAAGATTGGAGAATTATGCCAGCACCGCAACGTGGTGAAATTGTTCGTCAGTTTGGAAATAAATTACGTGCCTACAAAGAGCCTTTAGGAAAACTTGTTTCTTACGAAATGGGGAAATCGTACCAAGAAGGCTTGGGCGAAGTGCAAGAAATGATCGATATCTGTGATTTTGCTGTAGGTCTTTCGCGCCAGTTAAATGGGATGACCATGCACTCTGAACGTCCAGGACACAGAATGTACGACCAATACCACCCCTTGGGAATTGTAGGAATTATTTCTGCATTTAACTTCCCGGTAGCCGTTTGGGCTTGGAACACAGCTTTGGCATGGATTTGTGGAAATGTGTGCATCTGGAAGCCTTCTGAAAAAGCTCCTATGTGTGGTGTGGCTTGCCAAAACATTATGGCTGAGGTATTAAAAGACAACGACTTACCAGAAGGTATTTGTGCCTTGGTAAACGGAGACTTTAATGTGGGCGAATGGATGACAAACGACAAGCGTGTGCCTTTAATTTCTGCAACCGGATCTACGCGTATGGGTAGAATTGTTGGTGCTACCGTAGCACAACGTTTTGGTAAATCAATCTTGGAATTGGGTGGAAACAATGCGATTATTGTAACGCCAGATGCCGATTTAGAAATGACCATTATTGGGGCTGTATTTGGTGCCGTTGGTACCGCCGGACAAAGGTGTACCTCTACACGTCGTTTAATTATACACGAGAGTATTTACGATACGCTTAAAGAAAAATTAGCGGATGCTTATAAGCAATTAAGTATTGGGAACCCTCTGGATGAAAACAACCACGTTGGGCCACTTATCGATACCGATGCCGTTGGAATGTACAATTCTGCATTAACAAGAGTGGTAGAAGAAGGTGGAAACATTGTGGTTGAAGGTGGTGTTTTAACAGGAAAAGGATACGAGAGTGGCTGTTATGTTAAACCCGCTATTGCCGAAGCTAAAAACAACTTCGCTATTGTACAGCACGAAACTTTTGCACCTATTTTATACCTAATGAAGTATGCTACTTTAGAAGAAGCGATAGAAATGCAAAACGACGTACCTCAAGGTTTGTCTTCAGCGATAATGACTACAAACTTAAGAGAAGCAGAGCGTTTCTTATCTCATGCCGGTTCTGACTGTGGTATTGCCAATGTAAACATTGGTACTTCTGGAGCTGAAATTGGGGGTGCTTTTGGCGGCGAAAAAGAAACCGGTGGCGGACGCGAGTCGGGTTCCGATGCTTGGAAAGGCTACATGCGTCGTCAAACCAATACCATTAACTACTCTACTTCTTTGCCTTTGGCACAAGGAATTAAATTTAAATTGTAAGCCAAAACTTATGCTAACAAAAGCCTCTTACTTTATTGTAAGGGGCTTTTTTTTGTTTAAATAACAGGCCAGGCATTGTGCACCACAAAACCCTGAGACTGAAGAACACCTCCTTTGTAAACAGACACGTACAAACTCCTCGGGCTTTCCAAAAATGTTGCGTCCAAGAGCTCTAAAAAAGAGTACTTGTCCAGTGTTTCTGTTGGAGCTTCCGGAGTGCTCAACCATTGCTTTTTATGCAGCAAGGCAAACCGATTTTCCTGCTTAAAAAATTGAGAAGCCTCCTTTGCATAAATCCACCAAGATGAAAGGTGCTTTTGGTGGAGGTAAGGAGGAATATTGTAAGGCTGATTTGGATGGTAAAAAAGGATGCCTTTTACATACAGCTTAGAAGTTACACATGGAATGGATAAATCATTGAGGACTAATTTGCCCTCTGGACAATCGAAAATTTTACACTGATGCTCTTTGAGCTTTTTTAATTTTAAATGCAAATAATCGTTGGCGTTGGGGCCAATATAAGTCGTTTCTGCTGCTGATGTATGCGCCAAGAAAAACTTTACAGCCAGTTCCCAGTGCTCGTTTTCAGACGTACTCTTGTTGTACACCACTAAATCTGCTTCGCCAATGCTTATCCCCTTTTGGGTTCGTATAGGAATATTAGTGGCTACCCTTCGATAGTTTGCAACATAATCAAAGCCGTAATAAACCAAAGCCTCAAAATAATGCCCTAGCCTGTGCGTATTTCGGGCAGCTAAAAAAGCTGTAAGCGGTTTGGGGTTTTGGTCCAATTCTTTTAAATGAGCCTCTATACTAAACGCTTCTATAAAAGGAGACGTGTCTGTGGCTAAAGGATCGTCCAAAAGATTTGCGGACTGTAAAACCCAAGCCAAATCTCTAACCAATTTATGTTTAAATTTTAGTTGCATCTGGCATAAAAATACAAAATGTAGGTTTTGTAATTGCGTTTATATTTAGCATCTTCACGTAAAATTAAAGCAATGAAATTAAAATGGATTACAGGAGGCTTAGGCTGGATGTTTGGCGGCCCAATGGGGGCTTTATTAGGCTACTCTTTAGGCTCTTTGTTTAGTAAAGCAGACGAGCAAGAAAAGTTTCAAACCCATTACAAAAACATGAGCCAGCCGGCAGCTAATTTTGAAATTAGTTTGCTGGTTTTAGCTGCTTATGTAATTAAAGCAGACGGAAAAGTTGACCAACGTGAGTTGGATTACGTAAGAGCGCAATTCAAACAAATGTTTGGAGAAAAGAGGGCGGAAGAAAGTTTTAAGGTATTCAAACACATCATCAACGGAAATCAGGTTTCACTGCGTCAAATTTGTTTGCAAATTGACAAGCAACTGCCCCATGCACAGCGTTTGCAACTGATTCACTTCTTGTACGGAATTTCTATGGCAGATGGCCATTTAGACGCGACAGAGGTAACTATGATCGAGAAAATTGGAGGCTACATGTACATCAATGTACACGACCTTTCTTCCATAAAAGCGATGTTCTACAAAGAACCCGAGCAGTATTATAAAATATTGGAATTGGAATCGACTTGTTCGGATACAGAATTGAAAAAAGCCTTCCGTAAAATGGCGATGAAGCACCACCCAGATAAGTTGAGCGACCTAAGTGAGGCCCAACAAAAAATGGGGAAAGAAAAGTTCTTGAAAGTTCAAGAAGCTTACGAAAACATTAAAAAGGAACGTGGTTTAAACTAATTCAATAAAGGAAGGCCTAAAAAATTTACAGTATTCCATTAGCAACCAGCTTCACACAAAAGACACCTAAGCCACAATACTAATTTTAATAGTCGCATACGGTAGGTTTGATCAACTAAACCGCCATTTGGGTAACACAGGTAGGTTTGAAACAATTTTATTAAATTAGGTCGGTTTTTTATCCATGGGACCTCTTAAATGAATAACCAAACCATCCAAAAAATTGCGCAGTAATTGATCGCCACATTCCTTGTACTTTGGGTGGTTTTCATTTCTAAAGAAAGCGCCTAATTCAGATTTGCTTATTCTAAAATCTGCCAATTTACAAATGGCAACTATATCCTCGTCTCGCAATTTATGAGCTACCCGAAGTTTTTTAAAAATATCGTTGTTTGTGAGTCCCATACTTATATAAAAATAAAGTGTTTCGTGTTATTGTTTTATGGCATCAAAACCTTGTTCTGCGCGCCATAGGTTATGGAAAAGCGTAAAATGGCCTTGAGGGCAGAAGATAGGCAAACAGAAGGTGCAGAAAAAAAAAGACCCGATTAACTAATCGAGTCTTTTTTATAAGGAATCTTCTAACTTATTTAAAAGCGTTTAAGCCTGTAATATCTAAACCGGTAATGAGTAAATGTATATCGTGTGTTCCTTCGTAAGTCACAACAGATTCCAAATTCATCATATGACGCATAATTGGGTACTCCCCTGTAATTCCCATACCTCCTAACATTTGTCGAGCATCTCTACAAATTGTTAAAGCCATGTCTACATTATTACGCTTGGCCATCGAAATTTGTGCCGAAGTAGCTCGTCCTTCATTTTTAAGCTGACCTAAGCGAAGTGTAAGCGTTTGTGCCTTGGTGATTTCCGTAATCATTTCGGCTAATTTCTTTTGTTGCAATTGAAAACCTCCAATCGGTTTGCCAAATTGAACACGCTCTTTGGCGTAACGTAAAGCGGTATCGTAACAATCCATAGCCGCTCCAATTGCGCCCCATGCAATTCCGTATCGTGCAGAATCTAAACAGCCTAAAGGCGCTCCTAAACCACTTTTGTTAGGTAATAAATTTTCTTTAGGAACCTTTACATTGTCAAAAACCAACTCACCTGTTGCCGAAGCACGTAGCGACCATTTTCCATGCGTTTCAGGAGTGGTAAAACCCTCCATGCCGCGCTCTACTATTAAACCGTGAATTCTTCCTTCTTCACTTTTTGCCCAAACCACAGCAACGTCTGCAAAAGGAGAATTAGAAATCCACATTTTAGCCCCATTTAAAAGGTAATGGTCGCCCATGTCCTTAAAGTTGGTTTCCATACCACTTGGATTAGATCCGTGGTTGGGCTCTGTTAAACCAAAACAACCCAAGTGTTCTCCACTCGCTAATTTTGGTAAATATTTTTTACGCTGTTCTTCCGTTCCATATTGGTAAATTGGGTACATCACTAAAGAGGATTGAACCGATGCAGTTGATCGTATTCCCGAATCTCCTCTTTCCAACTCTTGCATTATCAATCCGTAAGAAATTTGATCCAATCCGGCTCCTCCATATTCTTCTGGAATGTAGGGTCCAAATGCACCAATTTCGCCTAGGCCAGGAACAATTTGTTTTGGAAACTCTGCCTTTTGACAGGCTTCTTCTATAATCGGAGATACCGCTCGTTTGACCCAGTCTCTTGCTGCATCACGAACCATTAAATGTTCTTCTGTAAATAAATCGTCTAAATTGTAATAATCAGGTGCTTGAAATAAATCCGTAGCCATAATTTAATATTTAATTAGATTGCAAAGATATTGCTTTTTTTAGTACGATTTAAATCCCTCACAAATTTTTAGAGGGCAATTAAAGTGATTGTAAAATGAGCTAAATAGCTGATTAAAAAAAAGGGGGAAGCTTTCTACACGAAAAAATGTATATTTATAGGATAATTTTATTGTATGAGTTCAAACAGACGCGATTTTTTAAAGAAAGGAGCCTTAAGTTTAATGGCTGCATCTTTGCTCCCTTTTAAAGCAAAGGCATCCAAAACAGAAGCATGCGAACCAACAACAACCGATATTATGGGTCCTTTTTTTTCTGAAGGTGCTCCTCAAACAAACACCATTGTTCCATCGAGTTACCAAGGAGATCGATTGTTTTTATCGGGCAGCGTAAGCGCTACCGATTGTGAAACACCAATTGCCAACGCAGTAGTAGACTTTTGGCAAGCCGATGAACAAGGCGCATACGATAACGAAGGGTTTATTTTTAGAGGCAAACTACTAACGGATGCGAATGGTCAATACAATTTAGAAACCATTGTACCAGGGAAATATTTAAACGGCTCTTCCTACAGACCCGCCCACATTCATTTAAAAGTACAAGCCGAAGGCTACGAGGAGCTCGTTACTCAAATTTACTTTAGGGGAGATACAGACATTGCAGCCGATCCATGGGCGAGTAACCCCTCGGCTGAAAATAGAATCATTAATTTAAATGCTGGTTTTGCGGGCGATTGGTTTGGAACGTTCGACATCGTTTTACCACAAATTGGAGGAGGAGTTGGCATTAGCGAACTTCAAAAAGAATTTGGCGATTTAAGCCAGAATTACCCAAATCCGTTTGGCAGTAATACCCGCTTGCATTTGGTGCAAAATAAGAATTCAGACACGCGTATTGATATATTTAATCAAAAAGGTGCACTTGTAAAAACGCTCATCAACCAAGAATTACCAAAAGGTCGATACGAACTTAATTGGCAAGCAGCAGATTTACCCAATGGAATTTATACCGTAATTTGGGCTTGCAACAATAAAGTAGTGAAAACAATAAAAATGATCAAACAAAACTAAAAACGAAATTATGAAACAACTATTTACCATCCTCGGCATCAGTTTGGCTGTTTTTTTTAGCACAGGAAAAGACGCACATACAAATACAGGTGGAGCGCCTGCAGGAAAAACAGGTTCTCCTGGAGACAACAATACGACCTGCAATACCGGTTACTGCCATTCTGGGCCAAGTGTAACAGACCAAAGTTTAAACATTACTATGGTAGAAAACTCCCCAAGAGAATACACCATTTCTGTAGAAGCTAAAAGCAATACACCAAATCAATACAGTAAGGCAGGTTTTCAAGCCTGTGTAGAAGATGCTTCCGGAACTAAAATTGGAGCACTCGCTACCCTATCTGAAGAACTTACAAAAATTATTGGCGGGGGTAGTCACATAACCCATAAATCGGCTGGAACTGCCGCTTCACCAGAAGTATCTGGAACGCATCATTCCTGGAGTTTTAACTGGAGCGCACCCGCTGATTTTAATGGAGAAGCAACCGTTTATGCTGCTGCAATGCTCACCAATTCGAATGGAATGAACTCCGGAGATACGCAGGTAACCAGTAGTTACCCGTTTAATGTTGGACTTGGCTTGGAAACGATTAATGCATTTGATTTTTCAGTGTTTCCAAATCCTGCTTCAGCACAATTAAACCTCAATTTAAAAAGCATCCCAGGAGAAAATACAAGCATTTCGTTGTGTGATGCAAAAGGCGCTTTTACCACTTTAATTAGCGGAAACTTAACGCAAAAGAGTTACGCTTTTAGCCTACCACAATATTTGGCTAAAGGGATGTACACGCTAACCATTAGCTCGCCAAAAGGGCAAACTTCAAAAAAAGTATTGCTTAACTAAAACGAAAATAAAGGTATTAAAAAGGAAGGAGCCTGCTTAGGCTCCTTTTTTAATCTACTGTGTAAATGAATGAGATTTTACGAAAAATCCCCCAAAATAACTTTGACTTACTGCTCTTTTTAGTGCTCATTTTAATCTCTGTTTTATTGTACAACAGAGATGGCAAACGCTTCCTCTATTATTACAAATCATTCTACAACAAACAATTCGAAATTAGCTACGGAAGACATTTAAGACTGACACATAATTTTATAGTATTGCTATCAGTCCAGTCCATACTTGTCGTTTCACATCTACTAGCACGTTATCTCGAGTATTGCTCTAATTACCTTACTAATACGCACTTGTTTGCGTTAAGTTTTGTGGGTATTTTAGGCTATTTAACTGTAAAATGGGTAAGTCTTTATGGCGTTTCCGTTTTGTTTAAAAACGAGCGTGCTTTTCATCTTTTTAGCACAAAATCGGCTAAAACAGCAAATTTATTCTTAGCACCTTTTGCCGTTTTGTGTCTATTCGTATACCTAAACTATGGATACAGCATAGAAACAGTCGCTAAATTAATGAATGTACTTGTGTCTGTATCCGTGTTTGCCAAGCTAAGCACATACAATTACATGAGAAAAGAAAAATTGATGGATGTGTTTTATTTTATTTTGTATCTTTGCATTTTCGAAATAGTACCCATATTGTGGATACTTATCGGTTTAGACTGTTGATTATTAGCATTCTAAAGTTTTACGAAAGTTTCGTGCAAAATAAAACCTAAAAACGATTAAGATTTGAAAGTAAAAACAATTCTTGTTTCGCAACCAGAGCCAAAGAGCGATGCGTCACCTTACCACGAGTTAGCTCGAAAACAAAAGGTAAAAGTAGACTTTCGTCCTTTTATTCATGTTGAAGGAGTAGATGGAGCCGATGTACGTCAACAAAAAGTATCGATAACAGACCATACAGCCGTTATTTTAACAAGTAGAAATGCTGTTGATCATTACTTTAGAGTCTGTGAGGAAATGCGCTTTGAAGTGCCTACCTCCATGAAATACTTTTGTATGTCGGAAGCAATCGCATTTTACCTTCAAAAATACATTACCTACCGAAAACGAAAAATTTACTTTGGAAAACAACGCTTTGTAGACCTTATTGACACTATTAAAAAGCATAAAAGTGAAAAGTTTTTATTGCCATCTTCAGACCTACTAAAACCCGTAATCCCACAGTTGTTAGATGATAACAAAATTGATTACACAAGAGCTATACTTTACAAAACGGTCTGTAGTGATTTGTCTGACTTAGAAGATGTTTTTTATGACATCTTGGTTTTCTTCAGTCCGTCTGGAATAAAATCATTGTTTCAAAACTTTCCGGAATTCGAACAAAAAAATACACGAATTGCTGCATTTGGGCAAACAACGGTTAAAGCTGTAGCTGAAGCTGGACTTAAAGTTAATATTGAAGCACCATCCGTTAAAGCACCCTCAATGTCCATGGCATTAGAGCAATACATTAAAAATACAAACAAAAAATAATTTTTTACATTTTTTAACTTTAAAGGGCGATTTAAATCGCCCTTTTTTTAGCGATTTTATCTACATTTACAAGAGATGAGTCAAACCTTTCAGAAAACAGAAATATTAAAAAGCAAAACAGTATTTGGCGAGTTGGTACAAAAAGGAGCATCTACAAAAAAATACCCTTTTGTATTGCTCTGGAAAAAAATGGAAAATTCGCAAGAGTTCCCTTTAAGAATCGCCTTTTCTGTTTCAAAAAAACGCTTTCCACTTGCTGTTGATAGAAATGCTATGAAACGAAAAATACGTGAGATATACAGATTAAATAAAAACAATTGGTATGCAAAATTAGATGCCAATTATGCTGTTTTACTCATTTATACTTCAAATGAAAAGCGTAAAACTGCTGAAATGGAGACCCAATTAAAAAAAGTATTTGACCTTTTTCTAAGCCATGCTGAACCGAATTGTTAAAACTATTTTTATTACGCTGATTGAAATGTATCAGAAAATAATCTCACCTTGGACACCTGCAACATGTAGGTACAATCCAACCTGTTCATCTTACGCCATTTTGGCGTTAAAAAAACACGGCTTGCTAAAAGGGTGTTACTTACTACTAAAACGAATTGGAAGTTGTCATCCATGGGGCGGCAGCGGATACGATCCAGTACCTTAAAATTACAAACGATGAATAAAACATTCAGAAAAATAACCTTCTGCTCTTTAATCGGAATTGCTTCACTTTCTTCTTTTGCCTTTGTTTCGGGCTACTTTGAGGTAAGTAAAAACCTAGATATTTTTACAACCTTGTTTCGAGAGGTAAACATTTACTATGTGGATGAAACAAAACCAGGAGAAATGATTGAAAAGGCGATAAACGCCATGCTTGACGATCTAGACCCATATACAACCTATATTCCGGAATCTGATATTGAAGATTTTAGATTTCAAACTACAGGGCAGTATGGTGGTATTGGTGCGATGATACGTAAAAAAGGAGATTACGTAGTTATTGCAGAGCCCTACAAAGGTTTCCCTGCAGACAATGCAGGATTAAAAGCAGGTGATAAGCTACTAGAAATTGATGGCAAATCTGTAAAAGGAAAATCAACACAAGATGTAAGTTCTGTTTTAAAAGGTCAGCCTGGTGTAGAGGTAGAACTTTTAATAGAACGACCTGGGCTAAAAAAACCGCTTAAGAAAACATTTACACGAGAAGAGGTTAAAGTAAAGTCCATTCCTTATGCAGGTATGGTAGCCGAAGGTATTGCCTATTTAAGGTTGAGAAGTTTTACGCGAAACTGCACCAATGAAGTGAAAGATGCCATTACCAAGCTGAAAGAAGAAAATGAAGTGCAAAGTTTGATTTTAGACCTGAGAGGCAACCCTGGTGGCTTGTTAAACGAATCTGTTAACTTGTGTAACCTATTCATCGAGAAAGGACAAGAAGTGGTTTCTACCAAAGGAAAAATAAAAGAATGGGAAAAATCATACAAAACTCGTAACAATCCTTTAGATTCAGAAATACCACTGGTAGTGCTGATCAACCAAAGCTCTGCTTCTGCGTCAGAAATTGTTTCAGGAACAATGCAAGACCTAGATAGAGGCGTTGTGATTGGTAAAAAAAGTTTTGGAAAAGGACTGGTACAACAAACCAGAAAGCTAAGTTACAATTCGCAACTAAAAGTTACTGTTGCTAAATACTATACTCCTAGCGGAAGATGTATCCAAGCGCTAGACTATGGAAATAGAAATGACGACGGAAGTGTAGGTAAAGTCCCTGACTCTCTAAAAACAGCCTTTAAAACACTGAACGGTAGAACTGTTTACGATGGTGGAGGCGTTGACCCAGACATTACCGTTGATCGAGATGCATATGCAGAAATTGTAGGAAGTATCTTATCGAAACAGCTTATTTTTGATTTCGCAACCGAATTCGTTTTGGCTAATGACACGATAGATCAACCTGGTGTTTTTAAAATAACAGACAAAATTTATGAAGACTTTGTAGCCTTTGTATCTGACAAAGATTACGAATATGAAACGAATACAGAAAAAGACTTAACCAAGTTGATAGATCAAGCAGGTGAAGAGAATTATACTGATTTTAAAACAGACCTTGAGGCTTTACAAGCTAAATTGGTTTCGTACAAAGAAGACGACATTCATAAATATCAAAAACAAATAGCAGAACTAATACTAA
Organism: Flavobacteriales bacterium; assembly: GCA_028110365.1. Taxonomy (GTDB): domain Bacteria; phylum Bacteroidota; class Bacteroidia; order Flavobacteriales; family UBA7430; genus UBA6772. The sequence goes on along the minus strand of JAOGVT010000013.1, from coordinate 18,931 downwards.
GCGAATTGATGTCTCGTTACTTCTACCAAGAAGGAAGAGTAAAAGCTGCATTGGTAGAAGATCTAGTAATTGACAAAGCAATTGAGGTGCTAAATGATACAGAGAACTATAATAAGATATTAGCAGGTCAACTAGATGGAGAATAAGGATACTAAAATTTCCCTTTTTTATTTTAGTGCCTGCATTAGTTTTATCGTAGGTCTGGTGTTGCAAGACTTCTTCAAGATCCCACTTACAGGTGGGATTATTGTTTTGGGCTTGACTTGGATTTTTACTTTGAAGTTTAAAGCTAAATTTAAGACTCTACTTGCAAAGCCAATCGCATTGGCACTTATTGCTTTATACGTACTTCACCTAATCAGTTTACTTTACTCCACCAATACTCCAGTTGCTTTAAATGACTTAAGGCTAAAAATTACCTTATTTCTGCTGCCCTTATTTATGTTGAGCACCTCCTTGTTTAGCTATGCTTGGAAAAAAAAACTACTCTACCTCTATTTTATACTCATGGTTGGTATGGCAATTTTCGATCTCTATTTTTCTTACACAGCTTACCTAATTAGTGAAAATTTAAGCGTTTTTTATTACAAAAACTTACCGCATTTACTTTTCGCAAAACCACACTATGCAGCCTGGTATTATTCGTTTGCATTGTTTATTGGCTTTTACGAAATTACCCGTCAAACAAACTATAAAATAGGTTGGATACTTGGAGCTATCGTTCTACTCATATCCTTACTTTTATTATCAAGTAGGGCTTATCTGTTTGCCTTTATCATTGTAGCTGTTATCTCTGGCATCTCTTCTGTAAGATCAAACACTATTTCTACCAAATCTATTTTAAGACTACTGATTCCTTTTGGCTTTGTTTTGAGTTTGGGCTTACTTATTCCAAATACACGAGCTCGATTAACAGATACCGTTGCTGAAGTTAACAAACTCTTTGACCAAAAAGAGCAGCGGCAAACCAACCCTAGGGTCTATATATGGCAGTATGCGGGAAAACTTATTTTAGCTGACCCAATTTTAGGTTTGGGCATTGGCGATGCAAAAATAGAGCTCAATAAAGCACTTCAAGATTGTGATGCCTTATTTTGGAATGGGACTGAAAATGTACTTTTAAATAAAAAGGTGTTAAATTTCCACAATCAATTTTTGCAAACCTGGGCAGAAGTTGGTGTTCTGGGCTTTTTACTCTTGGTGTTCTTACTGATAAAACCTTTCTTTCTAAAAAACAAACACCCGTTATTTTTAATATTTGTTGGGCTCACATTTTTTGGTTTTCTTACCGAAAGCATGCTCGAACGTCAAGCAGGTGTGGTATTTCTAGCTTTCATGTACCCTTTACTGTACAGCTTAGAGGAAGGTAAAAAAGAGGCGTAAAAACATCAAATTGCTCCAACAGAATTACTCTTTTACAAAAACTCTTTTTACTCTTTGTGATACATTGGTTAGCACTTCGTAGGTAATGGTATCCAAACTTTTAGCAATTGCATTAATATGGCGCTGAGCTGACCAAACAATTACCTGATCTCCTTCCTGCGCATGAATATTCGTTACATCTACCATACACATATCCATACAAATATGACCAATTATCTTAGCAGTGGATCCGTTGATGTAAAAGTGACCAACTCCATTACTTAAAGCTCTGTTTAAACCATCGGCATAACCAATTGGAACAATGGCAATCCGCATGTTGGTTTCGCAGTAAAAAGAACGATTGTAACCTACACTTTCACCTGGAAACACCTCCTTTATTTGAGAAATTACTGTTTTTAGAGCACTGCAGTTTAACAAGCCCTCAGCTCCTATACCATACAAACCAATACCTAAACGAACCATATCAAACTGTGCCTCTGGAAAGTTTAGTATGCCAGATGAATTTAAAATATGCTTTAAAAAGGGTGTTTTTATCGTTTGAGAAATACGTGTACAAATGGCGTCAAACTCCTGAACCTGTTGCTGCGTAAAGTCAACATCTTTGGTGCTCGCCAAATGACTAAAAACGGATGCAATTTTAATTTCTTTTTGCGCAGAAACCCATTCAATAACTTGCTTAATTTCATTCATTTGAAAGCCTAATCGGCGCATACCTGTGTCCAATTTTAAGTGAATTGGATAAGCAGTTCTACCCGTCTTAAGCAACTCCTGATGCAATACTTTTAATTGTCTAAAACTATAGATCTCAGGCTCTAAATTATTTTTAATCAATTGATTGAACTGGGATGTGTCGGAATTTAAGACCATAACTGGAATTCGAATTCCTTTTTTACGCAGTGCAATTCCTTCGTCTACATAGGCAACAGCTAAATAATCGGCATTGTGGTATTCTAAATGATGTGCAATTTCATAGGAACCGTTGCCGTAGGAGAAGGCTTTAACCATCACCATAACTTTGGTTTCCTTTCGCAGTTTGCTTTTGTAAAAGTGAAAGTTGTCAGAAATCGCATTTAAATTGACCTCGAGTACCGTTTCATGAACCTTTTGCTCCAAAAGAGTTCCAATTTTCTCAAACCTAAACCTTCGAGCTCCTTTTAAAAGTATGGCTGCGTCATTAAAATTAAACGAAGGTAAGTTGCTTATAAAAGCATCGGTTGATGCGTAACAGGAGCCGTTTGGGAAAATGGATTCAAATTCTTTAAAATGAGCTCCTACCCCAATCACTTGTTCTACCTTGTACCTGTTGAGCAATTGTATCAACTTTGGAAACAGTTCTTTTTTTGAAATCCCTGTTTCATCCAAATCAGACAAAATCGCAATTTTTTTTGCATTTCCACTTTGTTGGTGTAAAAAATCAAGTGCTATTTTTAAAGAATCTAGATCCGAACTGTACGCATCATTTATCAACAAGCTATTGCCTTTTGCTTCTTTCAATTCAAGACGCATGGCTAGGGGTCGTAATTTATTTAAGTTTTGTTGAATCGTGCTAAAAGGAGTATTTAACACAAAAAGCACAGCAATTACATGCAAGCTATTCTCTATAGAGGCTTCGTCTTTAAAAGGAACATTAAAAACGTGTTCAACTCCACCATTACATAGGGTAATTGTGGTTTTATCGGCACAAACAAGCACCTGTTTAACATAAATAAAAGCCTTAGTGTCTTGTCTCGACCAAGCATAAACAACACCCTTAAATTCACTTAAAACGACACGGTCTATCTCTTGATAATCTTTGCAATAAATGAGTTTTTCTACGTCAGAAAAAAGAACAAATTTTTCTTTAACCTTCGCTGCTATGGAGTTAAAATTTTCTGAATGTGCCTGACCAATATTCGTAAACACGCCAATGTTAGGTTGTATTATTTTTTGCAGATGAAGCATTTCGTTCTGCTGAGAAATACCTGCTTCAAATAGAGCAACCTCTGCGGTGGCGTTTAACCCTATAACAGATAAAGGAACCCCTACTTGAGAGTTGTAACTCTTTGGGCTTTTACAAACATTCATAGTAGGCTGTAAACACGAACTCAACCATTCTTTAACGATTGTTTTACCGTTACTACCCGTTATCCCAATAACAGGAATGTTAAAGTGTTGCCGGTGGTGTTGTGCTATTTGCTGAAAGGCAAGCAAGCTATTATCTACAATTAAAAAATTTGCTTTAGGGAAAGCTCCAAAATCAAAATTAGCTTCACTAATTAAAAAATTTCGTACCCCTTTTAAGTAAAGTTCTTCTATAAATAAATGTCCGTTGTGGTGTATGCCTTTTATAGCAATAAATAATAGCTGATTGGGATTCTTTGCTTTTCTACTGTCAATTAATAGTTCTTTAATGGACGCTAGTTTGGATACGCCAACAAACCGAGCCTTGCAAAAAAGCCCTAATTGATTTAAAGTATACGAAAAGCTATTCATATCAGGGGTTTTTTGATCGAAAACAAAAGCGACACAGCGCCTGATATTCCTCTTGTTCTCCTAAATGAACCAACTTATCTGAACTAACGATACGGTTTGAATGGTTGGCTAAATCGCCACAATCTACACAAATTGCGTGCACTTTAGTAACGTATTCTGCCATGGCCATAAGGTTAGGAATAGGCCCAAAAGGCTTCCCAAGGTAATCCATATCTAAACCCGCTACAATTACTCGAATACCTCTGTTGGCTAATGCACTACATACAGCGGGCAATTCTTCGTCAAAAAATTGGGCTTCGTCAATACCGATGACATCCACATCGTTTGCGAGAAGTAAAATATTAGCAGAGCTGGGAACTGGAGTAGAATTTACCTCGTTTGCATCGTGCGAAACTACTTTTTCTTCGTCGTAACGAACGTCTATGGCAGGCTTAAAAATCTCAATCTTTTGCTGGGCATACTGAGCGCGTTTGAGTCTTCGTATAAGTTCCTCCGTTTTACCTGAAAACATGGAACCGCAGATAACCTCTATCCAACCTTTACTTCTTTTATTACTGTCTGGGGTTTCTAAAAACATTCCGTTTTATTTGATAAACAAATCTAATAAAATACGTGCTCACACCGCTATTTTTACTTAATTTGTTTGTGTAAAAAATGAACATGTCGAAACTAATTTTGGTACCTACACCCATTGGAAACTTAGAAGATATTACGCTTCGTGCGATACGTATTCTCAAAGAGTCTGACCTAATTCTTGCCGAAGACACCCGTACATCAGGCAAGTTATTAAAGCATTTGGGCGTAGCTACGCCAATGCAGTCTTACCACATGCACAATGAGCATAAAATGCTCGATAGAATTCTAGAAAAGCTAAAACTAGGAAGCCAGATAGCCCTAATCTCCGATGCCGGAACGCCGGGCATATCTGACCCAGGTTTTCTTTTGGTAAGAGCTTGTGTAGAAAGTGAAATCCCTACAGAATGCTTACCCGGTGCCACCGCGCTAATTCCAGCATTGGTTCAATCTGGGTTTCCTTCAGATCGTTTTGTTTTTGAAGGCTTTTTACCGCCTAAAAAAGGAAGGCAAACACGCTTAAAACAATGGGCTGAGGAACCCAAAACAATCGTCTTTTATGAATCGCCTCATAAAATGAGTAAAACGCTTTTGCAACTTAAAACGTTTTTAGGTGGGCACAGAAAAATTGCGGTGAGCAGAGAACTTTCAAAAATGTTTGAAGAAACCGTCCGAGGAAGTGTTGACGAGGTAATTGAGCATTTTGAAAACAAAGCCCCTAAAGGAGAATTTGTTGTTGTTATAGAAGGACATAAATAGCTCGAGTGCTAAAAACACAGCTCACATTTGAGCGGGAAATACAAAAATGATGACTCAAAAAATATGGAAGTATAAAGACAAGCCAGCGGAGCAAAAAGTATTTAAGCTTAGCAAAGCGTTGGGGGTTTCAAAAGCAATATGCTCCCTATTGGTAAGTAGAGAGATCGATACATTCGAAAAAGCAAAAACATTTTTCCGTCCGCAACTAGCCATGCTTCACGATCCGTTCTTGATGAAAGATATGGACAAGGCTACGCAAAGACTTATTGAAGCTGTTGCCAATAAAGAAGCTATTCGAGTATATGGCGATTACGATGTAGATGGAACTACATCCGTTAGTTTGATGTATAGTTTCTTAAAAAGTCAAGATGCTGTGTGCGATTATTACATACCCGATCGATACGATGAGGGTTATGGCGTTTCTGAAAAAGGCATTGAGGATGCCATCGCAAAAGGAGTTGGTTTGCTTATTACCCTAGACTGTGGCGTAAAGGCAGTAGAGAAACTAAATTATGCCCAATCGAAAGGTCTGGATGTTATCGTATGCGACCATCACCGACCAGGAGAAATATTGCCAAATGCCTTTGCTGTATTAGACCCAAAAAGAGCGGACTGCAACTACCCATTTAAAGAATTGTGTGGATGTGGCGTTGGCTTTAAACTGGTGCAAGCCTACCTAAAACAAAAAGGACTCGAGGAAAATATTGCGTTTAAATACTTGGATTATGTTGCCGTTGCCATTGGAGCAGACATCGTTCCCATAGTAGACGAAAACAGAGTTTTGGCTTACTATGGCTTAAAAATATTAAACGAAAAACCACGCATGGGAATGCTTGCGCTGATGAAAGAGCACAAGCGAGTTGGCGCTATGACCATTACAGACGTAGTTTTTACCATTGCTCCTCGAATAAATGCAGCGGGAAGGATGAAACATGCACACAATGCTGTACGCTTGTTAATTGAAGAAAGCGAGGCTGAAGCAATTAAAACAGCAAATGAAATTGAAGAATACAACACAGAGAGACGAGCAAAAGACCAGCAAATTGCCAAAGAAGCCCTAACACAAATTATTGAAAATAATGAAGAAAATCGTGCTTCGTCGGTTGTTTACGATCCAAGCTGGCACAAAGGTGTTATTGGCATTGTAGCCTCTAGACTTATAGAAACCTATTACAGGCCTACCGTAGTGTTTACCAAAAGTAAAAACCTACTAGCAGCATCTGTTCGCTCTGTAAAAGGGTTTGATGTATACCAAGCCTTGGAGGCTTGCAAAGAACATATAGAACAGTTTGGCGGACATATGTATGCTGCAGGACTAACACTAAAAGAAGAAAACTACGAATCTTTTAAAGAGGCTTTTGAAAAAGTAGTGTCTGAAAGAATTACTGAGGCGCAAAAAACAGAGGTGTTAGCTATTGATGCAGAGCTAGATTTTGCGGACATCACTGATAGTTTTAACAACATACTAAAACAATTTGAGCCTTTTGGACCCGAAAATATGGCGCCGTTATTTTGCACTAAAAACGCCTTAGATAGAGGGTACACCAAAGCTGTGGGTAGCGAAAAAGAGCATCTAAAACTCCACCTATGTTCGGAAAAAGAACGCCTTTCGGAAATGAATGGAATTGCTTTTAAAATGGGCCAACACGCCTCATACATCTCTAAAGGCTTGCCTTTTGATATATGCTATGCCATTCAAGAAAATGTGTGGCAGGGTAAAACAAGTATACAACTAGGCGTAAAAGACATTAAAGTAAATTAAACATTGGTTTGCTTTTTACTAAAGCTATTTTTATCAAATGAAAGAAAAAGTATTTTTTGCGCATGCAAATGGTTTTCCTGCAGAAGTATACAGTGACTTGTTTGTTCAGCTTAAAGAGTACGAGGTAGATTTTATACCAATGCTGGCGCACGGCAACTACAAGATAAAAAACAGTTGGCAAGACATCGTACCTGAAATAATTACCTATTTCGAAGAACATTATACAGCACCTGTATGGGCAATTGGGCATTCGTTTGGAGCCGTTTGTTTGGCTTTAGCAGCGCAACAAAGACCTGAACTTTTCAAAGGAGTTGTGTTGATGGATCCACCCGTCCTTTCAAAAAAAATAAGAATCTTTTTGGCGATTACACAGTGGTTAAAAATTTCTAAGTACGTTATGCCTTTGGCTAAAAAATCAAATAAACGCTCAGCTAAGTTTCCATCTCGTGCCTTTATTGCATCAAAATTCAAAAACAAATTTTTGTTTAAAAATTTTACAAAAAACGCATTCGAAAACTATATAAAATACGGGTTTTATGAAGCTGAAGGTGGAATGAACTTGCGATTTAAAAAAGACATTGAAACAAAAATATTTGCCCTTACCCCACCTTTTTATAAAAAAATAAAGCTCAAAGTTCCGAGCTATTACCTCTACGCTACTTCTGGAGACATCGCAAATACTAGACCTATAGAAAAAGTACAGCCCTTGTTCCCAAACACAACGTTTATTGCTTTCAACGGTGGGCATTTATTTCCATTGGAGCAGACCAAAAAATGTGTAGCCGAATTGACTAAAATTCTCAACAAAGAAAGAAGCTAAAAGAGGGTCTTAAATGCCAAAAGGATGACTGCTAGGCTTTAATTTCGCAAGCGGATGATACGTTCCAACTAAACCGATCGGCTTTTGAGTTCGTATAGCATGAACAATTTCAATTGAGGTTCGCGCCTCTTCGATACCAAAACCATTTCCTGCAATTATTTGCTTGTAAGACTCCGTATGAAGGTCGGTAAAGCCGTGAGAAAACTCTAGTTCTTGACCATCTACTTCTATGGAACGATAGGTGGTTTGCCCTTTTGCTTTAATGGAATCGGGTAGAGTTGCCGCATTGATTGATAAAAACCATCGTACATTGGCTTTTTCCAACTGTAAAAAACCTGCAGCTCTATCGTGACTGTTCAGTTGTACCGTATTTTTCTTTACCGCACCAAAAATCCAAGTGAGCATGTCAAAAAAATGAATTCCAATATTGGTAGCCACACCACCAGATTTAGAAACGTCCCCTTTCCAGGAGGCATAATACCACAATCCACGAGCCGTTATGTAAGTTAAATCAATATCGTGGATCACATCTTTAGGACTGCTGTCTATTTTCTTTTTTAAAGCAATTATACTTGGGTGTAAGCGCAATTGAAGAATGTTCCAAACCCTTTTACCCGTTTCTTTTTCTAAGCGCTCTAAGCTGTCTAAATTCCATGGGTTTAGTACGAGGGGTTTTTCGCAAATAGCGTCGGCATTCCACCTTAAAGCCGCTTTAATATGAGAGTCGTGTAAGTAATTGGGCGAACAAACAGAAACGTAATCTATTCCGGCTGCTTGATTTTGCAATTTATCCATGTAACGATCAAAGCGTTCAAATTCTGTAAAAAAAGAGGCTTCGGGAAAAGTAGCATCTATAAAGCCTACATTGTCATGAGGATCTGTAGCTGCCCTTAAATGATTATGGGTCTCTTTAATAGCTTTTACATGTCTGGGCGAAATATAACCGGACAAACCTATGATAGAAAACTGCTTCATCCTTTTCTTACTTGATTCTTTTCTAAAATATACTGCTGACCAGATCCCTTACACACAGCCATTCCTTTTTCATCAAATTGCAAACGCTCACCGTATGCACTCATCCAACCTATTTGCTTGGACGGATTGCCAACAACTAAGGCATAAGGTGCAACACTTTTGGTAACCACTGCGCCAGCACCTATAAAACAATAATTGCCTAAAGTAATGCCACAAACTATGGTTGCGTTTGCGCCTATTGTGGCTCCTTTACGAACCGTTGTTTTTAGGTACTCACCTCTTCTATTTACCTCTGCTCGTGGGTTGTTTACATTGGTAAACACACATGAAGGTCCTAAAAAAACAGCATCTTCACACACAACGCCCGAATAGATAGAAACATTGTTTTGCACCTTTACATGGTTTCCTAAAACAACCGCTGGAGATACCACTACATTTTGCCCAATATTGCAAGACTCGCCAATGCTTGCTCCAGACATAATATGAGAGAAGTGCCATATTTGTGTCCCTTTTCCTATCGTGCAATTTGGATCTATTACAGCAGACGCATGCGCTTGGTATCCCAGTTCTTTATTCATTTGGCTAAGGTAAGGAATGATTCTGAAATTGGTTTATTCTTTACCGCTCACAATTTGATGTACTACAGTAGGGTCTAAAAGTGTACTGGTATCGCCAAAATTTTCTGTTTCGCCACTTGCAATTTTACGCAGTATTCTGCGCATTATTTTTCCAGAGCGGGTTTTTGGCAAACCCTTCACTAGTTGAATTTGCTCCAATCGGGCAATCGCTCCAATATGATCACTCACCTCGACTTGTATTTGTTCTTTTAGCTGGTCGGTAATGCGCGTTTGGTCGGCAATTACAAAAGCATAAATGCCTTGTCCTTTAATGGGGTGAGGAAAATCAACCACTGCAGATTCTACTACAGCTGCATGTGTATTGATGGCATCTTCTACTTCTGCAGTACCAATACGATGGCCAGAAATGTTAATTACATCATCCACACGACCGGTTATTTTGTAGAAGCCATCGGCATCTCTTTTACAACCATCGCCGGTAAAATACTTTCCTGGGTAGGTACTAAAATAAACGTCTTTACACCTTTTATGATCGCCATACGTTGTTCGAATCATAGCGGGCCAAGGATACTTTATACACAGGTTGCCTTCCACGTCGTTGCCTTCTAGTTCATTTCCTTTGGCATCTACCAAACAAGGCTGAATACCAGGCAAGGGCAAACTCGCATAGGTGGGTTTTAATTTTGTTATTCCGGCCAAAGGCGCAATCATCATTCCACCGGTTTCTGTTTGCCACCAGGTATCTACAATAGGGCATTTTTCTTTTCCTATGTTTTTGTGGTACCATTGCCAGGCTTCCTCATTTATAGGCTCGCCTACAGAACCCAGTACTTTTAAGGAATCCAACTTATAGGGTTTTACATAGGCCAAGCCTTTTGCTTCGAGCGCTCTAATTGCCGTTGGCGCTGTATAAAATATATTGACCTGGTGTTTGTCAACTACCTCCCAAAACCTTCCAGCATCTGGAAAGGTAGGTACGCCCTCGAACATTAAACTTGTGGCACCGGCTAAAAGAGGGCCGTAAATTACATAAGAATGACCGGTTATCCATCCAATATCGGCAGTACACCAAAATAAGTCGCCCTGCTCGTATTGAAATACATTTCTAAAAGAATATTCGGCGTAAACCATATAACCTGCTGTACTGTGCACTACTCCTTTAGGTTTACCGGTAGAACCTGAGGTGTATAAAACAAACAATTCGTCTTCTGCATCCATGGCTTCTGCAGCACAAACTGAAGAAACACCTTCGATAATTTCAGACCACCAAAGGTCTCTACCCGCTTTCATGGTAACCGTACCTTTTGTGCGTTCCAACACGATGCAATGGAGAATAGAAGGACAACTTTCGAGTGCTGTATCAACAATAGACTTTAAGTCGAGTACTTTGTTTCCTCTAAAAGAACCGTCTGCCGTAATAATCAAATTGCAAGCGGCATCGTTAATTCTATCGGCTAAAGATTTAGCAGAAAAGCCTGCAAAAACCACCGAATGAATGGCTCCAATGCGAGCGCAAGCCAATACTGCAATGGTTAACTCGGGCACCATAGGCATGTACAAGCATACTCTATCGCCCTTTTTTATCCCTAAGGATTTTAAAACATTGGAGAATTGAGAAACGCGCTGGTGCAATTCTTTGTACGAAATGTGCTTTGCGGCTTCTTCAGGGTTGTTGGGTTCCCATAAAATAGCCGTTTTTTCTCCTAATGCTTCAAGATGACGGTCTAAGCAGTTTTCGGTAATGTTTAGTTTCCCTCCCTCAAACCATTTTACAGATGGAGTATCAAAGTCCCACTTGAGAACGGTATCCCACTTCTTTTTCCAAACAAACGAATGGGCGAGCTCTGCCCAAAATGCTTCTGGATGCGAAACACTCTGTTTATAGGCTGATTGGTACTGCTCGATACTGTTTATCTTCTTCATAGGTCTAAATCTTGTTAAATATACTAAAATTTAAAAGCCTCTTTGTGTTAGGGATTTCTCTAATTATAAAGCATAAAAAAAACCGACGCATTGGTCGGTTTTAATACTATGTATTTTAAAAATAAAATTTATTTATTTCGGTATTTCAAAATCAAAAAAGGAACGTTAGCTAAAACGACTGTCGATACAATCATAACACAAAAAGAGGTAGTAGGCATTGTGCGCAAGAGGTAGGCAGCAACAGAAAGTAGTAGTGTAATCAAAATAATAATTCGAGTGGATTTTCCATGACTGTAACCCATATCCAATAATAAATGGTGTATGTGGTTTCTATCTGGTGAGAAAGGAGATTTTCCATTCAGAATTCTAACTGTAAATACACGAAGCGTATCTATTGCAGGATAAGAAAGTACAACGAAAGCAAAAACGGGACTTATAGTTCCCTCAGCATCGAGCGGGAGGTCTGTTACTCGTATGGCAAAATAGGCCATTAACAAACCCATGCTCAAGGTGCCACTATCTCCCATGAATATTTTTGCAGGAGGCTTGTTGTAAAACCAAAAGCCAAGTAGTGCCCCAAAAACGGAAAATGCCAATACGGTTTCTAAATAAGCGCCATTGTATAAAAATACCAAGCCAAAACATACCAATACAAACATCCCTATACTCGAGGATAAGGTGTCAATACCATCTATTAAATTGTAGGCATTGATGAAAAAGGTAATGATCAGAATAGAGAACAGATACGAGAACCAAATGGGTAATGTGTTAAATCCTAAAACTCCGTGAAAAGATTCGACTCTTATGTCTGCGTTCCACACCAAGATAACAGCTACAAGAAGCTGAACGTAGAATTTTAAATGTGCTTTCAAATCGACCAAATCGTCTAGAATACCCAATACAAAAAGCAAGAGCACCCCAAAGAGCAATAACAGGTAGTTTTTAGGGTTTTCTATGGAAGATGAATCTGAAATAAAAAAGTACAACTGAGAAAATAAAAAACCAATGTATATAGCAACACCACCAAGCCTTGGTACATAGCCCTTATGAACGTGCCGGCCTTCACCAAATTCGCCGAGAAGGCGTTTTTTTATGGCTAGCTTAATAACCAAGGGAACACAAATACTGGTAACTGCAGAAGCTATAATGAAAACGATTATGGAGTTTATAGAGATGTGGGGCATATGTATTGAGTTAAAATTAATCAATCTAGTTAAAAAAAAATATCTGATTTTTTATTTTGAGATTTAACAAAATTATCATAAAGTAATTTCTTTATTAACAATAATTTCGAAACTCTAATTCAAGTTGGATTAAATAGGCCTACTATAACAAGTATTTGATTGATTTATTCTTCGATGTATTTAATTAAATCTTCGGCAATTTTATCTCTATTAAAATCATTTAACATTTTATTGCAATTTTCCTTAAAACTAAAATCATCAATAAATTGAATTTTAGAAACAGCATCGATAAAAGATTTTGTATTGTCTGGTTCAAAACAAACACCAACTTTATAGTTTTCAATTAGTTTTTTAGACTCTCCTTCAACTCCCAATAAAATTGGTTTATACATTGCAATGTTTTCAAATATCTTAGAAGGGATTACATTCTTAAACTCATCTGACTTTTTTAAATTCACCAAAGAATAATCTGACAAATCAATATATAACGGAATCTCTCTTTTAGTTATGCTGTCAAGAAAAGTATAGTTTTTTAATTTTAGGGTTTTTGAGTATTCTATTAAATTTTGTTTTTCAGCACCATCCCCAATAAACAAAAAATGTAGTGTTGGATTTGATATTTTTGATATACTCTCAAAAATAAATTTTAATCCATGAGCTAATCCATGGGTACCTATATAAGAAACAATAGTTTTGTTTTGTAAACCTAAAGATTTTTTTAAAGCCGTTACCGCATTTGCTTGGGGAGTCTTGAAATTACTTACTAGAACACCGTTTTTAAATACACCTATTTTATATTGATTAATTTGATGCTTTTCGATTAAATATTTCTTAAAACTATCTGTGACTACTATTATTTTTGATGCACTTAAATATAAATGATGTTCTATTTTTTTGAGTACCTTAAAAGGTATTGAACTTTTATTCATTGAACCAACAGCGGCAATTGAATCTGGCCATAAATCTCTTACTTCCATTACCCAAGGAATTCTCTTGAAAAAACTTAACATTCTTCCAGATATCGCTGTAAAAAACTGTGGGCTTGTTGCTATAATCAAATCTGTCTTTACAAATAGCCCAAATAAAAAAGAGGTTACGGCATAACTAACATAATCGATTATACGCTTTAAAAAACCATTGTTTTCTGATATATAAGACCAAACTCTAATTACAGTAATTCCATCAATATTCTCTTTTTGATATAACTTGTTAGTATATCCTTCAAATACTTTTCCCTTCGGAAAATTTGGAAAACAAGTAATAATAGTTACTCGATAACCCATATTAATCCACTTTATACAATGCTCATAAGTTCTTGTTGCTGGTGCGTTGGTCTCCGGAGGGAAATTATCTGTTAAAAAAAGAATTCTCATAAAGAGATTTTAGTTTTAAGTGATTGATCAAAAACTACTACAATTTTATGTGCCAAAGTAGTTTTATTAAATCCTTCTGATAATTGATATTCTTCGACATTAATAGTAGATGCTCTCTCAAATTCAATGGACACTCCTAAAGATTCTAGTGTAATATAATTACCTTTTACTATTGGTTTTGTTACTGAAGAATGAAAATGAAAAAATGCCTTAGCTTTATTACCCGTGGTTTTATTTATTTTATCTGTTATAATTAGATTTTCTTTACCCCATAAAAAAGACCTTGTATGAGCGTATCCATCACTAAGATATCCATCATGACTAGCTTCAATAAAGTTAGGTTTTTCTATTAGATGAGTAATTTCGGCTCTTTTAGCTACACGAAACCCTCCCCAAACTTGAGTTTGTTCTTTAGATCCTATTTTTACTGTATTATGTGAAGATGTAGACCTTTCACATTGTCGAGTAGCATTCTTTTCATATGTTGATATCCCTGTATCGACAATAACAGGATTATCTTCTTTAATTAGTTCGAAATTAAATGTATCACTATGAGCATGACCTGGTTGATAAGAGGATCCTATATTTCCAACATCTATTAAGAATTCATAATCGTCTAATATAAATTTTCTGTAACCAGAATCTGATAATGGAATTTGCTGATGAGTAATTCCTAGTTTTTTTGCATAGTCAAACAATTCAATTGATTTTGGTGCAATCGTATCAGTTGAATCATTTACCATTGGAATCTTTCCATTTTTATAAGTTATATTATGAAGCCAAGAAATCATCGAACTAGCCTTAGATTCCAAAAATAATAACAAATCATCTTTTTTCCATTCGCTATTTAATTTAATTAGCTGAATACCATCTAATAATCTTGATAAAATAATCTGATGATACATTGGAGACAATTCAAAATGAGCACCATCTTTCAGAATTTGTTCGTTTAATTCAGAAATAAGAAGATCTTTGGACTTATTGTATAATTTTTCGTCCTGAAAATAGTAAGCCCCAAATAATAATGAAAATGCATTTTCTAGTAAATGATTTCCTAGCAAATGATATTCTAAGTTTTTAAATAAAATAAAATAATGAAAATAAAGAGTAGTATTAATTAATTCATCTTTAACTTGATAATTACTCAAAAACTTCACCCAATTTATTCCTCTTAAAGAAATTGGATACGGTTCTTTCCCATCTTTTAATAAAGCGTCATTTTTTATAAAATCTTGAATTAATTGTAGACCAGTTTCTTTGGATATATTCTCTTGATTGAGAAAATCAAAATAATTCAAATTATAAGTCCATAGTTTTTTGTGCACGTTAAAATTCCAGTCAATTGAAGGCTTAAATTGATGTTCAATATTCAAAAACCGGAACTTATGATCACCTATATACGTTTGTAGATTAAAGATACTGTCAACCCATTTCAATTTGACTTCATTATTATATGAATAACCGTAATTAGGTTTAATAGGCCACTTGGATTTTAGTCGATACCACAACTGATAAAACAACTGAATAACTTTCAAATGAATCAAAGTATAAAAGAGCAAAAGAAATTTACTCCACATCTAAATTAAATATTTTAAACATATTCTTTAAATTTTCTTTTGAGCTATATTAACTTAGATATAATTCTGCTATGAACTTGATAACTATCAAATTCAGAACTTTTTATGAAAGTGGATTTAGCAAAATTTTGATAATTCTCTTCATTAAAAAATAGGACAGCCTCTTTTAACTCTTTTTTTGACATGGGCATTATTAATATCCCATCCACATTATTGTCTACAATTTCTGGAATATTCCTCCATTTTGTACTTATTACTGGTAAAGAATTCATAAATGCTTCAATTATAACTCCAGGATATCCTTCTCCTTCGTAATATGTTGGTAGAACTAAAACATCATTGTTTTTAAAAATTTTATTTATTTCATCCTGTTCAACAAAACCTTTATAAAACCTATGGTCTTTTATAAAACTCAATTCGACCTCTTGAATATGCCCATAAATTTCCAATGAATAATCATTTCCTAATTCCTCAAAAACATCAATCAATTCAAGAATGCCTTTACTTTTCTTTAAATGTCCTAAAAATAAAAATCTTTTCTTAAAACATATAGTTCTTTCTAAATATTTATTCCTTTTACGAACATTTGGAAACCATTTTGCATGAACACCAATTCCTTGAAAAGCGTTTACCAAATACTTAGTCTCAACAAAGACATTATTCGATTTTTTTAAAAAATAAGTTAATAGTCTTTTATGTTTTGCACTAGTAATCATGTCATATCCATGAGCTCCGAAGAATCTTACGTGAATATTAAAATTGAACGTTTTTAAAAGAATAAATAGTACCGGAAATAAATAAATTATACCCTTTTGAGATAAATTAAGTATTACAATATTATAATTTAATCTTCGTATAATGTTTATTACAACATAGATTAGAGATTTAATTTTACTATTATATTTATTTGATGGTATAATTTGACAATCATTTTTTTTTGTTTTAAAAAAATCAATCATCTCTTTAAATAAAATACTTGCACCACCCACTGCTTTAGGCCTGTGGTTATAAGGATATGGTCCAATTAACAGAACTTTATTAGACATATTTTAAACGTATTCTGATTTTTTGATGTTAGATTTAATCACCTTTCCCGGGATCCCAACAACTAAAGAGCCAGAGGGAATATCATTTACTACAACCGCATTTGCACCAACAACCACATTATCTCCAATAACAATTGGACCAATAATTTTAGCCCCTGCACCAACATATACATGATTTCCTAATATTGGAACACCATATTTTTTAGAAGTTCCTCCAATGGTAACATTTTGATCAATATGGCAATTATCGCCAATGGATGTTCTTTCGTGAATAACAACTCCCAGACCACCATAACCCAATACAAATTCCCTACCCAGTTTCAACTTATAGGGTAAATATGCTGAGAATACAAACCTTATAAAATAAGTTATAAGTTTGGGCAAAATTGGAATTAAACGAATTTTGTGTGAAAATCTTTGAAGGTAGACAGGATTCATTAGAATAATCTTATATAATTTAAAATCATTTTTTTAGGGTCAAAAAATATTTTAGCTTGTGTTATATTATTTTCACTAATTGCTTTTATTCTTTTTATATCTGTATTGTAAAACAACTTGATTGTTCTCTGAATATCGTCTGTGTTATTAGGATCAAACAAAAATTCTTTTTGATGTTCTAAGTAAATCTGGTTATCTGACACATTACTTGCTAAAACAGGCAAACCTACTAACATTGCGTCAATAATTGCATTAGGGCAACCTTCATAAAAGGATGGAAGTATTAGAGCATCATATTTTAACATTTCACTAAGTATATCTTTGGTAGGCGCTTTAAAATGGAAATTTTTTAGATTATTGTTTTTTATAAATTCAATGCTCTCTTTATAAATATCATGTTCTTTAAATATTTCCCCATACCAGTATACATGTATGTTAGATAAATTTTTTAAAGCCTTTAAAAGCCCCATAGGGTTTTTTTGATTAACAAATCTTGCAGACACTATTAAGTGGTAATTTCTATTAGTAATATTTTTAAACTCAATTTTATCAATAAATGTTCCATTAGGGAAAAAACGTACTTTTTCTCCAAAAATCTTTTGTAGGTTGTTTTTTTGTGCATCTGAATTACAAACAATAAAATTTGCAATAAAATGACTAAACCTTGTAATTAAATCTCTAGTGGTTAATTTATTTATATTAAGATTTCTTTCTCCTACAATTAATGTCGTTTTTCTCCAAAAGAAAATCATTTTATATAAAGCAGCATAATTATTAGGACTCGTTAAGAAAGAAATAATAATATCTGGTCTTTCTTTATATAACACTTTTAAAATGTGAAATATCCTCGAAAGTTTATTAGACTTTAAAACTTTGTGTTGAAAAACACTTTTATTTAACAAGTCAGAAAAGAAATTTATATCATGGTATTGTAATGTTTTAACTTTGTTTGACTCACACAAGCCATTTACTAACATTACCATCTGTTTTTGAGCTCCCCCACTATTAAACGAATCAATTAAACAAACTATATTTTTGCCCATTATTATTAACTTTATGTTGTTGATTTTCAAATAGAATAAACAATACACAGATAAAATATTGAATAATTTTAGTTGCGTAAGTTACAGCTGCAATATCGATAAAGGAGAAGCACAATAATGAAAATAGAAACAGCACTTTAGTATTGGTGTCCACATTAAATGCCATCTTGTAAATTTTGAAATATATTGAATAGTAAAGGAAAAAGCCAAATAATCCAAATGAATATAAAAATTCTATATAATTATTGTGGGAGTATTGAGTGAATTTTGATTCAAAAGACTTGAAGCCGTGACCAAAAAATGGAGCGTCAAAGAAACCATTAATTCCCCTGTCTATATAATAAAGTCTTTCTGAGGTACTACCTGTTTCAGACTCAAAATTGGAATTAGATTGAGCTAAAAAAGTATTTACTCTGATTAATAAATTATCTGAGAGATCGCTTATGAATCCTGAAGGAATAAAATTCATAATCAATAGAAATAAAGAGAAAACTATTAATCTTCTTTTTGTGAATAATGAGCTCGCTTTTTTTAAATATAGTTTACTTAATAAGTAGAAAATTACCAATACCAAACCTTTTTTAGAAAGTGTTGCAAAAACTAGAACTATTGAAATTAAAATTATTGTGACTAAAAAATAAAAATAAATATTTGATTTTATTTTATTTTTTAATTCATAATCTGCAAACAAAAAAGAAAAAACAAAAGCCATTGCACCAACGTTTGGATTATTAAATGTGCCGTAAAAACGAGCTTCCCAATACTCTAAAACAAAAAATAATTCTTGTGGTAAAATCAGTTACGATATTAAGGATATTCCAAAAGATTGTATCGAAATAGCTTTTAATGTGAGTAAAGTTCTTGAAACAGACTGCCTATCTTATGATTTTGTTTACTTAAATAAATCACCTAAAATTGTAGAAATTTCTTATGGATTTTCACCTTCAGCATACTTAAAAGTAAAAGGATACTGGAATGAAGATTTCATATTCATTAGAGAACAAAAACCTTTAGCTAATTACATA
>JAOGVT010000012.1:0-38517 GCA_028110365.1 Flavobacteriales bacterium | reverse complement strand
GTGTAAAGAACTGAAGTTACTTTCGTTTAATGGAAGCATCTCTGATGCGGCATTAAGTTTCATTGTGCATGAGCCTAGAGCAATCATCGAATGATTTAAAGATAAATCTTTGCGCTCTAAGCGTTTTATGTACCGCATCATTTCTGTTTCCGAATGGTAAGAATTAAAGACCTCATGAGTCATAAAATCTGTAGTTCTGGCCAATGAATCGTCAAGGGTAGAAGAGTCGTAAACATCAATAATTCTATTGTACTCTATTTTTTTTGCAGCACCTAAAACTGCTAGTATATCATTTAAATCTTGAGTGGTTGTTGTTTCATTTAGACTAATGCAAATAGAATGTTCATCAAGATAAAGGAAATTTATATGCGCGGCTAAAGCGATTTCATTAACGACTTCAGCTGGTACAGATTTTAAGTCAATTAAAAGTGTATCAAAGTACTGACTGTTCACTTGATCAAAGCCAAGTTCTTTGATTCCAGATGCCAATGCATTTGCTTTGTTGTGAATGCGTTTTGCAATGTTTTTTAACCCTTGTGGGCCATGAAACACCCCGTACATTCCTGCCATAACAGCTAAAAGAACCTGAGCTGTACAAATGTTTGAGGTTGCTTTTTCTCTTTTAATGTGTTGCTCTCGAGTTTGAAGAGCCATGCGTAAAGCGGGTTTGCCGTCTAAGTCTTTTGATAAGCCTATAATGCGTCCTGGCAAGTTTCTTTTGTACAATTCTTTGGTGGCAAAGTAGGCCGCGTGAGGACCTCCATATCCAAGTGGTATTCCAAATCGCTGAGAAGTTCCACAAACAATATCTGCTCCCCAAGAGCCTGGAGATTCTAGCAGTGTTAGCGAAAGTAAATCTGCAGCAACTGCTACTCCTGCACCTTGCTCATGAGCAGTATCAGTAAATGCTTTGTAATTATAAATTTCACCTGTAGCTGAAGGGTACTGTAACAAAGTTCCAAAAGTTGCTTCGTCACATTTGTAGTCTCTGTGGTTTCCAATTATAAGTTTAATGCCCAGAGGTTCTGATCTGGTTTCTAGAAGACTAATGGTTTGGGGCAAACATTCTTCAGAAACAAAAAAAACATTGGCATTATTCTTACGTTTTGATTTAGATCTACCGTTAAATAGTAAAATCATTGCTTCTGCAGCTGCTGTAGACTCATCCAGCAGGGATGCATTCGCTATTTCCATACCAGTTAGGTCAATAACCATCGTTTGGTAATTTAACAGCGCTTCAAGTCTTCCTTGCGCAATTTCAGCTTGATAGGGTGTGTAAGCTGTATACCAGCCGGGATTTTCGAGAATATTTCTTTGGATTACACTTGGTAAAACGGTGTTGTGGTAACCAAGCCCAATGTATGTTTTAAACTGTTTGTTTTTCTGAGAAAGCTCTTTTATATGGATTAAAAACTCTTGCTCGCTTAACCCTTCTGGAAGGTCTAACTCTTCATTTAGTCTTATTGAAGTGGGGATGGTTTGATCAATTAGTTCGTTAACGGAATTTACACCTATGGTGTTTAACATTTCTTTAACCTCATGAAGTCGAGGTCCAATGTGGCGAAGTGAAAACGAGTTTGTGTTCATTGCTTAGTACCTGTTTTAGTCATTATAATTATTTAATATTTTATTGTGCAAAATTACAAAATATTAATGTTGGTTTAAATCTTTACTCAAAAAAAATAGATTATTTTTGAGCGTATGAGAATTCTTGTTAAAATAGCTGATTTGCTGGTTGTGAGTAATCTATATGTTGCTACCGGAACTTACGCTCTTACTTGGTTAACTTTACAGTTTTACGATTGCCCAAATACAGATGTGTTGTGGTTTGTGTTTTTTTCGACTTTGTTTGCATACAATTTTATGCGACTCTTACGGGTTAGGCCAATGTTGCAAGAGGGAGATTCTCTTCGTCATAAAAATATTTTTTATTACAAGCCATTTCTATGGATCTTTACATTTATCTCTGCGCTCCTATCTTTTTTATTTTTTTGTCAGATCTACCATTATGCTTTTTATACTCTACTTTTTATAGGACTCATATCTATTGTGTATTCTTTGCCAGTATATAAAATAGGTGATCTGTGGTATAGGTTTAGAGACATTCCGTCCTTAAAAATATTTTTAATTTCTTTTGTATGGACAGTTGCTACATCGCTATTGCCTATGCTTGTTTGTGAGGTCTCTATTGACTGGTCAAGGGTGTTGGAGCGTTTTCTTTTTGTATTTGCGATTACCATTCCTTTTGATATTAGAGACCTTAGTTTTGATGCTGAGCGATTGGCTACATTACCTCAATTGTTAGGTCAAAAAAAGTCGAAGATATTAGGCGTTTCAGCTCTGGTACTTGCTGAATTAATTCTCTTTTATGATTACTTTTTTAGAGACCTATATTCTTTAAGTGCGATGCTGTTTATTTATTTGTCCTACGAGTGTTCTATATACATGGTTTATAAGAGTCGTGCTGATTTACCTGAACGCTTTTTTACGATGGGTGTAGAGGGAATGTCCATTCTTGTCGGCTTGTTTTTTTACCTTTCAAAGTTTTTATTGTAGAGCTCTGTAATTGTTGTAATTTTGCTTTTTTAAAATAGGAACTATGAATTGGGAATTTTCAGAGGATTTTGCTCGTAAAATGGATCAAGAAGATCCATTGTCTTTTTTAAGAGATCGATTTTTTATACCAAAAGTTTCGAATGAAGAAGCTGTTTATTTTACAGGAAATTCTCTGGGGCTTCAACCAAAAACAACAGCTTCTTTTATCCAACAAGAATTAAAAGATTGGGCTGAACTTGGTGTAGAAGGTCATTTTCATGGAAAAACACCTTGGTTCGATTACCATAAAGTGTTGACTAATACCAATGCCAAAATTGTGGGGGCTTTAGATTCTGAGGTTGTTGTTATGAACGGTTTAACCACCAATTTACATCTTTTATGGGCCTCTTTTTACAAGCCAACAAAAAGTAGATTTAAAATCATATGCGAAGCAAAAGCCTTTCCATCCGATCAATATGTAATGGAAAGTCAAGCCAAATTTCATGGGTTTAATCCTGATGATGCAATCGTAGAAGTTGCGCCTCGTGATGGCGAATACACAATTCGTACCGAAGATATTCTTGCAAAAATTGAAGAATTAGGGAGTGAAGTTGCTTTGGTTTTTTGGGGCGGTGTTAATTATTATACCGGACAGGTTTTCGATATGGAAACAATTACGAAATCTGGACATAGTGTTGGAGCAAAGGTAGGATTTGATTTAGCGCATGCGGCCGGAAATGTGAAGTTACAACTTCATGATTGGGGTGTAGATTTTGCTGCTTGGTGCTCGTACAAATATTTAAATTCTGGCCCCGGAAATGTGTCTGGTGTTTTTATTCACAAACGTCATGGAGAAGATTCGAGTTTACCACGATTTGCAGGTTGGTGGGGTCATGATGAGGAAAATCGTTTTTTAATGGAAAAAGGCTTTGTGCCTTCCAAAGGGGCAGAAGGGTGGCAGTTAAGTAATGCTCCAATATTTGGGATGGCTGCGCATAGAGCTTCCTTAGAAATTTTTGAAGAAGTAGGTATGGATCAACTCATTGCTAAATCACGTCTGCTGGTTGCCTACTTAGAGTATATACTTACTCAGGTTGCATTAAAGTTTGACAATTGCAATTTTGAATCTATAACACCAACCAATCCCGAGGAGAAAGGCTGTCAAGTATCTGTTCTATTACACGGACAGCGCAAAGAATTGTTTGATAAACTGACTAAGAAAGGTGTGCTTGCCGATTGGAGAGAGCCCAATGTAATTCGTATGGCTCCAGTACCTTTATACAATTCATTTGAAGATATTTTTAGATTTGGAAAAAAATTAGAAGCTAGTTTATGTTAGAAAAAAAGTTTACGGTTGCCGGTGCTGGGTTAGTAGGTTCTTTGTTTTCTTTATACCTCGCAAGAAAGGGACATCATGTTGACGTTTTTGAACGAAGAAAAGACATGCGTGCTGTAAAATTAGGTGCAGGAAAGTCTATTAATTTATCTTTATCTACCCGAGGTTGGAAGGCTTTAGCTGGTGTTGGTATCGAAGAGGATGTCAAGAAAATGGGCATTCCAATGCACAAACGAATTATGCATGCTTTAGACGGTTCGTTAACGCATCAGCCTTATGGAAAAGATGGCGAAGCTATATATTCGGTATCTCGTGGAGGTTTAAATGCCTTGTTAATGGATTTAGCCGAGCGTGAAGAAAACATTAATTTTCACTTTAATGAGAAATGTATTGATGTGGATCTAAAAGAAGCCCAAGCTACTTTTGAAAATACGCTAACCAAGGAAATAACAGAAGTAAAAGCAGACCATTTAGTTGGTGCAGACGGTGTTTACTCTGCAGTTCGAAATAAAATGCAACGTCAAGATCGCTTTAATTTTGAAAAAAGGTACATAGAGCATGGGTATAAAGAATTGGTGATTCCTGCGAATGCAGATGGAACTCATCAGCTCGAAGTGAATGCCTTGCATATATGGCCTAGAGGAAATTATATGCTTATAGCGCTGCCTAATTTAGACGGCAGCTTTACCTGTACTTTATTTTTCCCATACGAAGGAGCATTTTCTTTTAACAGCTTAAAAACAGACGAAGAAATTCTTCATTTTTTTACTAAAGTTTTCCCGGATGCTGTACCATTAATGCCCACTCTTTTAGAGGACTACAAAGAGAATCCTACCGCATCTTTAGGGATTATTCGTTGTTTCCCATGGACTGTTTCAGATAAGGTAATGCTTATTGGAGATGCCTCTCATGCAACCGTTCCCTTTTATGGGCAAGGAATGAATTCTGGTTTTGAAGATTGTACTATTTTCAATCAATTTATGGAGCACTATGGAGACGATTGGACTGCATGCTTTAAGGCTTATGAATTAGAGCGAAAAGCGAATGGAGATGCAATTCAAGAATTGTCTTTGCATAATTTTATAGTGATGAGAGATAAAACAGCAGATCCTAAGTTTTTGTTGCAAAAGAAAATTGAAAAACATTTTTCAGATAAATACCCTGACAAATGGTTGCCTCTTTATTCCATGGTAACCTTCTCAAATATACCTTACGCCAAGGCATGGTCTCTGGGGCAAAAACAAGAAGCTATGATGCAGAAGGTTCTTCAACTACCCGGCATAGAAACCAAATGGGATTCTGTAGAAGTAGAAAGTTTAATGTTAGCTATGATAGAATAAAAAAAGCCTCCCAATTGGGAGGCTTTTTTTATTACGTATAATCAGAGTTAAATTATTTACTCAAATAAATCTTCACTATTGATTCTATAGACATTCCCTCTTCTTCTACAATAATTGAAGTAGTTAAGGTTAAATTGGTTTCACTTACTTCTTCTATAGTAAAATATTCAAAGCCTTCATCCGGATCCGGATTTGTAAATTGAATTGTATCGTCGTTTACCAGTTCATAAGCTAGCTCAATTGTTTCTTCTGGATCGTTTATAGTGAACATAGTGTTTGTCACGGAAAGTGTTCCAGTAATCTCGGCATCTTGCGTAAAACCATTTAGGGCTATTTCATCCCATTCTGCTTGAGAGCTTGGCATTGGAAAACCCATTTCTTCTTCAAAATCTTCTGGGGACATCATTGAACTCATCATGATTAACATAGTTAACATATCTTGAGGTAATAATACGCCAACTGTAGATGAATCTACATTCCAGTTTCCAAGAATCTGATCTGAAACTGAAGCGACACCGTATTCACAAGAATTGTCATCTACTGTTGCCAAGGAGTTGTAGTTTAAAGCCATCGTGTCTGTACATCCAGTAATCGAGAATACACACGAATTGTCATTTTCAGTTGCATCAGCATCGTAGTTAGTTGCAGTTGAGTCTGTACATCCCATTACCGCATCTTCTTCGCAAGAAGAAAAAGTTAAAATTGCTGCAAGAACTGTTAAAATTGAAATTTTTCTCATTTTAGAGGGGGTTTAATTAATAGTTACTGTAAAGTAATTGTTTGCTAAGGTAAATTTTTATTTCAAATTCAAAAGACTTATCATACTCTTCTTCTAAAATGGTTGAGTAAAGGGTTAGTTTTGTTTAAGTTAAGTGTGTCAACGCGCTTAATATCAGTTCATTATGTTAATAAAGATTGGGTGTGTTGCAATGTATTTTCATTTTTTGGGAGATGAGCGTACTTATTTTAAAAACGGATTGTTTTCTTTTTCAAAACCAATACTTGTTTTAGGTCCATGTCCCGGGTACACAATCGTGTTGTCATCCAAGGTGAATAATTTTTCTCGTATCGATTTTAATAAGGTTTCGTGATCGCCCATAGGTAGATCAGTTCTTCCAATACTTAAGTGGAATAAAACGTCTGCACAAAGTGCGATATTTTCTTTTTTGTTGATCAAACAGATATGGCCTGGAGCATGACCTGGAGTGAAGATGATCTCAAATTCTGAATCACCAAATTTTACAACATCTCCTTCTTCAATAAAACCCTCTACTTCTGGCAGCTCTGCTAACTGAACTCCATACTTATTTGCTGCTAGTGGAGCGTATTCCAGCATAGGTAAATCTAGCTTGTGCATTAACGGTTTTAAATTGAAGCTATCACAAACAAATTTATTTCCAAATACGTGGTCTAGGTGACAATGCGTGTTTATTAGAGCTACAGGTTTTAAGTAGTTTTCTTCAATATAACTCTTTAGTATTTTGTTTTCTTCATGGTCATAACAACCTGGATCCACTATTATACATTCATTCGTTTCATCAAAAGCGATGTAGGTATTTTCCTGAAAAGGATTAAAAGTGAAACTTTTTATAGTTATCATCTTAGTAGTTGTTTGTCATACTTCGGTACTCTACAATTTTGGTGTTCCCTTGTCTGATAACTCTGTTGTAATTAAAGTTGGTTGCATCTAATAGCCTTATTTCTACCAAATCAGTTTCGTCTCCAGGAATGTAATTTCCAGTGTAGTAAGCTAGATGATCGAAGTCAAATTGAATCCATTTGTTGGTAAGGTCGTCATCGATTGAGCCATTTTCGTAGTATTTTACTTTTTTATCGATACTAAATTCTATTTCCGTAAAATTTGTTTGCGTATTTGGTGTTGTATATTCATAAAAAGATAAACCGAGTTGCCCTGTTATAAACTTCGCCCATTCAATTTCACTCATTGGATAGTCTGTGTTGTAAAATTCTTCGAATTCTACAAAAGTGAATGTAGCGTATTCAGCTATTAAGGAATTTAGTTTTTGGTTAGAGGGTAAGTTGTAAACTACGTAATAGTTTACTTTCCATTTGTCGTATAAATTCTCATCAATATTAATGGCGAATTCACAAGTTGCACCTCCATTTGAGTCTTCCATTCCAAAATTAACGGCATTCTCATCATTACAGACAGTAGGATCTTTTTTACAGGCAGCTAGGCAAAGTAAAACGAGTATTAGAACAGGTAATTTTTTAAGCATTATTTTTTTTTAATTAATGTTCAAATATAATTATTTTTTTTTGGGTTTTTTTATTTTTTGGAGCTTCCAAAATTAGACAATTGTAATGAAAAATGAGTTTTTTAATTTTACATGTATTAATGTATATTTGAAGATGTAAAAACTAATATAATAATAATGTCAAAATTTAAATTTAATATTACTGGGCACTGTTTAGTTACAGGTTCTAGTAGTGGAATAGGAAAAGCTATCGCATTGGAGTTTGCATCAAAAGGTGTTCCAATAGTTGCAGTATCTAAAGATAAAAGAGCTTTGATAAAGTTGAAAAATGAAATTACGAGTGTTTTCGATGTTGACTGTTATATATTGAATAAAGATTTACTTGATGAGGAATCTCCTCTTGAAATATACAATTGGTGTATGGATAATAAGATAGATGTTCAAATATTAATAAATAATATTGGTCTTGGCTGTTCGGGTAGTTTTGAGAATTCTTGTGATAAATCAAACGAAGCTTTAGTTCGTTTAAACCTCTTTCCTATGTTGCATTTAACAAGATTGTTTTTACCCACATTGAAAAGGCACAACAATTCTTATGTGTTGAATATGAGTAGTTTAGGGTATTGCATTCCAATACCGTACAAGGCATTGTATGCTGCTTCTAAAGCCTTTGTGTACTCTTTTTCTAAGGCATTGTCTGTAGAATTAAAGAGTGCTAATGTACAAGTTTCAGTATCCTGTCCGGCTGGAGTATATACAAACCCTCATGTTGTACAACGTATTAAATCGGGTGGAATAATTGCCAAATGGACCAGTTTAAGCGTGGGTAGAGTTTCTTATTTTATTGTAAATTCTATGTTAAAGGGAAAGAAAACAATTGTACCTGGCATTGGAGCCAAATTTTTATTGTTTTTAATGCGAGTTTTGCCCGAAAGTTTAAATATATTGATAGCCGGTAGAATGATAAAAAAAAATGAAGGCTAAAATAAATCATATTGTTTCAGAAAGTTTTGAAGAATTTGTTAGCTGGCGAAAACACATCCACGCAAATCCCGAATTGTCTTTTGAGGAAGTCAAAACAGTCAATTTTGTGGCTGATAAATTAGATGAAATGGGTGTCAATTACATTAAAGGTGTTGCAGGTACAGGATTAGTAGCTCTTATTGAAGGTGTAAACCCATCTCGTAAATGTATTGCTCTTAGGGCAGATTTAGATGCTTTGCCAATTCAGGAGGAAAATGAAATTTCATTTAAATCAACTTTTCCTGGCGTAATGCATGCTTGTGGTCATGATGTACATACGACCTGTTTGTTAGGTGCTGCAAAAGTTTTAAATGCTCTAAAATCAAATTTTGAAGGCTCTGTGAAGTTGATTTTTCAACCAGGAGAAGAGGTTCTTCCCGGAGGAGCATCCATGATGATTTCAGAGGGTGTTTTAGAAAATCCAAGTGTAGATGAAATTTATGCACTGCATGTATTTCCTGATATGGATGCCGGTAAAATTGGTTTTAAAGCCGGTAAATATATGGCTGCGTGCGATGAGTTGTATCTATCTGTTGTTGGTAAGGCCGGACATGCAGCATTGCCAGACCAATACAATAATCCGATCATGATTATTGCCGAACTATTACCCAAGCTACATTCTTACCTAAATTCAATTTCCATACAGGACGAGCCTTTTGTATTTGCTTTTGGTGATTTACATGCATCTGGTGCAACCAACGTAATTCCTAAACAAGCAAATGCTAAGGGAACTCTACGGACAATGAATGAGAAATGGCGAGCGGAAATTCATATTAAATTAAAAACCTTTGTACAAGACTTTTTAAAGTCTAAAAATGCCAAAGGTGAACTCAAAATAATTAAAGGCTACCCTTTTTTAAACAACAATAAACAGCTAACTAGTGCAGCTTTTTCAGCCTCGCAGGCTATTTTAGGTGAAAAAAATGTTGAAGAAATGGCTATTCGAATGACTGCCGAAGACTTTTCTTTTTACAGTCAGCTTATTCCTGCTTGCTTTTTTAGACTAGGGGTACGTAATGCGTCTCTTGGGATCATTCACGGTGTTCATCACCCTAAATTTAACATTGACCATCAAGCACTTAAAGTAGGTGTAGCTTCCCTTTCATTTATTGCAATTAATTCTCTTAAAACCAACTAGCTTTTGTTAGTTTTGCAAATCAATTACCTTAAAATTATGTGTAAAACAGTCTTCTTTTTAGCTTTTCTAGTGTCTCAACTCGTTTTTTCTCAAACTAGTCAAACAAGAGAATTAACCGTTGAGAACTTTCCCATTCCTGTTTTTACAAATAGCAACTTATCGTTACTAATACTTGGTACCGCTTGGTCTAACAATCTTATTGCTGGAGATGAAATTGCCGTTCTTGACACTGATGGGAATGTAGTTGGAAATTCCATTGTTTTAGTGGGACATAATGGAATGGCCGTTTGGGGTGATGACCCTCTTACAAAAGAAAAAGATGGCATTTCTTTAGGTGAACGATTCACAATTGTACATTGGTCAAAGAAGTCAAATGTGTATTATTCATACAAGAATTTTGAAATTCAAACAGGCACCGTAACTTACGTTAAAGACGGCTTTACGATTGTTTCTTCAATGGGAGAGCCTGAGGTTTTTAAAAGAGAAAATTTAGTTTCATATCATGTTAAAAGTGTTTTGAGTGATTTCAATGTATTTTCTTTTTACACAGACACAAAAGGAATTCACTCCTTTAAGGTGTCTTCTTTTGATGGTATTGTATTGGAAGTATCTGACACAATTTTTGATCAAGGGTTCCATTTCTTTTTAGATTCTTTAGATTTACCAGTTAATACCTATGATGTTGAGTTGTTTTCTGAGAAGCAGCTTCTAAGTAAAAAGACCTTTTCCGTCGATTAATAGCTCTCTATCACTTTCTTTTTTAGGTATCTAGGAGGGTAATTCAATTTATAAATTTTAAGGCCCTATTTTATCAGTTATTTTATTAAATTTGATAAAATCCCCTGTAGATATGATAAAAGCTAACTCTCCTAAATTACGCTTACTTTTTTCATTCTTGATTCCTTTTTTGAGTTTTGCTCAAAATTGTGATTTGAATTATACTCCTGAAAATACGGGTTCCAATATGATCATAATGATCAATGGAGATGCTTTAACCAATGAGGTGCTTGTTGCTGGAGATAGTTTAGGTGCTTTTATGAATATTAATGAGCAGTGGGTTTGTGTTGGAGGAATTGAATGGACAGAACAGCAACAAACTTTAGCTATTTGGGGGAATGATGCAAACAACTTTTACCAAGACGGTTTAATGGCTATGGATGAGGTTGTTTTAAAAGCCCATTCTAATGGTGTTTTATACGACATTACTTACGCTCCCACTATAACCTTTGTTGTTAATGGAATTACGATTCTAAATTCAACATTAAGTATGACTCCTGTTTGCGATGATTTAGGGAGTCTCTATGGTTGTACCAATCAAAGTTATGATGAATACAATTCTTTAGCAACTATTGATGATGGTTCTTGCCAAACAATAGGGGAAGTTTCGGGTTGTACAATTGCGGGTTATGTAGAGTACAATCCAATTGCTACAGTATTCGATAATTCTTGTATTACGCTTGCTGTTAATGGATGTACTGATGCGTCGTATTTGGAGTATTCTTTGGTCGCTAACAATGACGATGGTTCTTGTCAAAATTTAATAGTTTCGGGCTGTACCAATTCAAATTATGTTGAATACAATCCTCAGGCAAATCAAGAGAACCAGTCTTGTAGCACTTTTATTGTTTACGGTTGTACCGATAGCGATTATTTAGAGTACGTAAATACGGCTAATACAGATGATGAGACTTGCTTTACTCTAAAAGTTTTAGGCTGTATGAATTCGTTGTACGTGGAGTATAACCCTTTGGCAAATTTTGACGACTCTTCATGTTCTATGGTACTTGTTTATGGTTGTACAGATGAAACAGCATTCAATTACAATGAAAATGCCACCGCAAATAATGAAACTTGTGTTCCTGTTGTATTGGGTTGTATCAATAGCAATTATGAGGAGTTTAATGCTTTAGCAAACACAGATGATGGCTCTTGTAGTACAGTTTACACCGTGGGTTGTACAGAATCATTTTCGTTAAACTACAATCCTATGGCTCAAGTAGACGATGGCTCCTGTATTGCTTTGGTTTTTGGGTGCAATGATACTACTGCGTTTAACTTTGAACCTAATGCCAATGTAAATGATGGTACTTGCATTGCAAAAACTTACGGATGTATAGATGAACAATCTTTTAATTATGATGCATTAGCTAATACATCTGATGCCTCTTGTATTCCAATTGTTTATGGTTGTTTGGATACGGATTATATGGAGTTTAATGCCGCAGCGAATACAGATCAAAACTCTTGTTTGGTTTTAATTGTGTACGGCTGTATGATTCCTGATGCATCTAATTTCAATCCTGAAGCCAGTATAGAAGATGGTTCTTGTTTCTACAATGGATGCATGGATCAATTGGCTTTAAATTATGAAGCATATGCATCAATGAATGATGGTTCTTGTATGTATAATTCAGCCTGTGAATTGCCTCTGGAGTATACAGGTAATACGGGAAGTAATATGATTGTTGGTATTTTAGATGCAGCCATTGAAGCATTGCCCATAACAAATAACGATGCATACATTGTTGCAATATCGAGTGATGAAATGGTTGTCGGCTCAATCCGTATGTCTGTTTTTGATGGAACAATTGCGGTGTGGGGAGACGATACTGCAACTCCAGAACTAGACGGTGCGACCTCATTTTCGCTTTTAAGTTTTAAGTTGGTAAATTCCAATGTACTCTACGATATTGTAACTGATGATGTGTTGTATACAACAAACAATATTGAATTGATTTCTTCTGCTAATTATGTGATTGTTGATTGTGGTAATGATATGGGCTGTACTGATCCTTCTGCTTTGAATTACGATGGTTTAGCTGAGTTTGATGACAACTCATGTATACTTCCTGTTTATGGATGTACTGATCCTACCGCTTTTAATTTTGAGGTAAACGCTAACGTTAATCAAGTTTCTGAACAAGATGCTACCAACCCTTGTATTGCTAAAATAATAGGATGTACTTTTTTAGAGTCCGTAAATTACGATGCTCAAGCCAATATAGACAACGGCTCTTGTATTCCCTTTGTTTACGGTTGTACCGACGAATCTGCACTCAATTACAATCCTTATGCGAATACGTCTAATGATGCGTGTATTGAAATTATTACGGGCTGTGCTGATGAAACTGCTTTAAACTATGATCCAGCCGTAAATGTAAACAACAACACTTGTATATTTCCTAAGCCAGGTTGTATAGATTCTTTGGCTTTTAATTACAATACGCAAGCCAATACAGATGACGGTTCATGTATTTCTATAGTTTCTGGTTGTACGCTTCCCTATGCTTTTAATTTTGATGTATTAGCGAACCAAAATAATGGAACTTGTATTCCTGTACGAAATGGATGTACGGATTCATCGGCTTTAAACTACGATGCTGAGGCCAATACCGATAATGGTTCTTGTATAGCGATTGTTTTAGGTTGTACAAGTACAAGCGCTCTCAATTACAATGGACTCGCCAATACCGATGATTCCTCTTGTATAGCTGCTGTTATGGGATGTATTGATTCTCTTGCAGTAAATTACAATCAATTTGCCAATACAAACGACGGCTCATGTATCGCTAAAATTTTAGGATGTACGGATTCGTCAGCTTTAAATTATACGACTCAAGCCAATACAGATGATGGTTCTTGTATCGCTAAAGTTTTTGGTTGTACGCTTACTTATGCTTTTAATTTTGATTCATTAGCGAATCAAAATAATGGAAGTTGTATTCCTGTACAAAATGGATGTACAGATGCATCGGCTTTAAATTACGATGCCGAAGCAAATACCGATAATGGTTCTTGTGTAGCAATCGTTTTGGGTTGTACAAACCCTTCTGCTTATAACTTCAATCCTCTTGCCAATCAAAGTGATTTTTCATGTCAAATCCAAATTTTAGGCTGTACTGATGAAAGTGCTGTAAACTTTAATCCATTAGCAAATACGGACAATGCTACTTGTGTGTTGCCCATTTTTGGTTGTGCAAATCCTCTAGCTGTAAATTTTGATTCTACTGTAAATACCGACGATAATTCTTGTGTGTATCCTTATTATGGTTGTACGAATTCTGCAGCCCTAAATTTTAATCCATTGGCTAATTTAGACAATGGATCTTGTATTGATATTGTATACGGGTGTACGTTCAATTATTCATTTATTACAAATTACAACAGTCTAGCAACTGTAAACCAGATAAGTGATTCAGACTTGTCTGATCCTTGTGCATATTCATTTGGAAGAAGATCTTTAAATGAGGTTTGTATTGATCCCATAGCGAGTAACTATTTTCCAATGGCAGATCCTCAAAGCGCGCAGTACAACGAATTCATTTCCTCAAATATAGCTGTCAATTCATCCTCTTGTGTGTATACTTATGGATGTACCGATTTAGCTGCATATAATTATGATGCTGAGGCGAATATAGACGACGGCTCTTGTATAGATTACGATGAAGTTACAATAGGATGTGCTGATGAAGCTTATCTTGAGTTTAATGAAGATGTCTTAGTTTCTAATTCAGCTTTGTGTATTACCTTAAGTGTTGCTGGCTGTACCAATATAAATGCCATTAATTATAATGAATTAGCCAATTTAAGTGATTCTTCGTGCTTGTTTGCACAAGTATACGGATGTATGTACAGTTCAGCCATTAACTACAACGAAAATGCGACCATTGATGATGCATCATGTGTTATGCCTCTTTTGGGATGTACAGATATAAATGCATTGAATTACAATTCTTTGGCAAATGTAGATTCAGGCAACTGTATTCAAATTATTTATGGTTGTACCAATGCCAATGCCTTTAACTACAATTCCTCGGCCAACACAGATGATTTTTCTTGTATCCCAGTTGTATATGGATGTACTAATCCTACTTCATTTAACTACAATTCCTCGGCCAACACAGACGACAGCTATTGCATTGCAACCAATAGCGGGTGTACAGATCCTTCAGCATTAAATTATGCTGCAGCTTTTAATTCCCCAGATTTTTCATGTATTTATGAAGTGTTAGGTTGCCTGGATTCTACAGCTCTTAATTACAATCCTTTCGCAAATACGTACGATAATTCTTGTGTTGAAATGGTTTTGGGTTGTACCAATATTAATTCATTCAACTTCAATTTATTAGCGCTCGAAGATGATGGTTCTTGTATTGAGATTAGTTACGGATGCACAAATCCTTATGCATACAACTTCGATGAGTTTGCAAATACAGACGACTATTCTTGTGTGAGTATTGTTTATGGATGTACTAATTTATCGTCTCTAAACTACAGTTATTCTGCAAATACTGATGATGGTACCTGTATTGAAAAAATAGAGGGTTGTACGGATTTCTCTGCTCAAAATTACGACATAGAAGCCAATTCAAATGACAATTCATGTGCCTATTTATTGGGAGGTTGTACAGATGAAAACTACTTAGAATTCAATGAGCTGGCTGATTATGCTGATGGGTCTTGTGAGAACACAATTGTATACGGTTGTACCAATCCGCTGTATTTAGAGTTTAGTGTTTTGGCCAATACAAACGATAATTCATGTGAGGTAATAAAAGTTGAAGGTTGTAATTCTAATTTTGCAGACAACTTTTTATCGAGTGCTAATTTTAACGATGGTTCCTGTTCTTTTGAAGGTATTTCATTAAACTATACAGATGCTTTAGCGACCATTCAAAATTTAAGTACTATAATAGAAAGTGGTGTCGCAGATCCTATATACATTGATTTGGTTTTGGGTTGGAATATGATAGGTTTCTCACATAATCAGGTCATGAGTGTTGAAGAATCCTTCCTTTCAGTTACTGAAAACACAGCAATGAGTACAGAATTTCCGTTGCAAATTGTTAAAAATGTAGCTGGACAGTTTTGGGCGCCAGAATTTGGCGTTAACATGCTTGGCGATTTAACACCAGGTATGGGTTATCTTATATACATGAATGAATCCATGCTTAATTTTAGTTTTACGCAGGATTAAGTTTACTGTTTTTCAAATAATACAATACTTTCTACATGAGATGTATGAGGGAATTGATCAACTAGGCTCAGCTTTATTAATTGATAACCACTGTTTACAAGATATTCTGTATCTCTTGCTTGAGTGGCTGGATTGCATGAAACGTAAACCAACCTCTTTGCATTTAATTGAACTACTTTTTTTAAGGTTTTAGGCGAAATACCAGCTCTGGGAGGGTCTAGGACTACCGTAGAAATTGTGCCCTTGTATTGTGGGTATTCTTGAAGAAATTTCCCTACATCAGCAGCAAAGAATTTGAGTCCATTTATATGGTTTCGTTTTGCATTCTTTTTTGCATCTGTAATTGCTTCAGGTACAATATCTACACCTATTACCTCTATGTTTGGTAACTGCGCGGCTATTAGTTGCCCAATTGTTCCTGTGCCACAGAATAAATCTAACACAACCTCTTGTTTGTCTTGCGTGCATTTTACATACTCAATTACCTTGGTGTAAAGTTTTTCGGCACATTTAGGGTTGGTTTGAAAGAAACTTTGCATGCTAATTTCAAAATTCAAGCCCAAAAGGTTCTCCACAATTTTATCTTCTCCATAAATTAAAGTGCAATTTCCATCTGTTGCTTGAATACGGTCTCCAATACTGTCATTTATTGTGTGCAATAAGCCTGCAAAACGATTTCCTAAAATGGTTTTTAACAGTTTCACAAAAGCATCCATATCAAACCGGTCTAGTTCTGCTGATGTAGTAACTAAATTAAGGAGTAGTTTGTTCTCTGCATAAGATTTTCGAGCCACCAAGAAACGTAAAAACCCTTCTTTTTTTGGAGGATGCCATGGGCTAAGGTTAGCCCTCATGAAAAAGTCTTTCAATAAAGGGAATGCATTCTCTAATTCAGCATCAAATAAGCCAGAGTCCTTTTCTAAATCTTCTACCATCCACCAAGTTCCTCGGTGTTTAAATCCGAAAGCAAACTCATCTACATCGCCTTTTACGTCAAAATCATAACGAATAGCCGAAAACGAGTATTCCATTTTATTACGATAGTGCCAGACTTCAGGAGAACTAATAAATTCATCATATTTGGTCTCTAAGTCCTCTATTTTTCCAATTCTTTTGAAAAGCTGGAAACAGGTGTTTTTTTTGTTTTGTTCTTGTAATTGAATAGGGAGTTGGGCATAAGGTGCACCAGGAATCATTTGGTAAGGAGTTTCCACCTCTTCTTTAGATTTTTCTAAAACCTCAACCAGTTTACATTCTGCGTGCTTCTTTTTGCATTTATGTACCGATGCAAGTACCTTTTGTCCAGGTAGACTGTTGTCAACAAAACAAACAAAATCGCCATCTTCGGTAGGGATTTTTGCAATTCCCTTACCCCCAAAAGCCAAGTCTATAATGTTTAGCTCTATTCGCTCTCCTTTTCTAAAGAGTCGTTTGTTTCTGTTGTTTCCCATACGGCAAAGATAATTTGATAGGGGGGATGAGCAATAAATTCTGAACTAATTTGAGTTTTAGATCTTACAAGCATTCCATAGTGCATCTTTTGGTGTTGGTGCAGTTACTGTAATAGCTTCATTTTTTACAGGATGAATAAAGCTAATTTCTCTAGCATGTAACGAAATTGAGGCGTCTTTGTTGGAGCGTTTTGCTCCATATTTTAAATCTCCTTTAATACAACAACCTATCGTCGATAATTGAACTCTAATTTGGTGGTGTCTGCCAGAAATAGGCTCCACTTTAAGTAAGGTGTAACGATCAAGTGTTTTTAGAACTGCATAGTCTAAAACTGATTTTAAAGCTCCCTCGTAAGGCTTACTATAAGCTCTAGACTTGTTTCTTAGTTGGTTTTTTATCAGGTAATGTTCAAGTCGGTCTTCTTTTTTTAACGGAGGTTTTTCCACAATAGCCCAGTAGGTTTTTTGGATGGTCTTTTCTCTAAACAATTTGTTCATTCGAGTTAAGGCCTTACTCGTTTTAGCAAAAATAACAGCTCCACTTACAGGGCGGTCTAAACGATGAATAACGCCACAGAAGATGTTGCCAGGCTTGTTGTATTTTTCGCGTAAATAAGATTTTACAAACTCACCCAAAGGCTTGTCTCCGGTTTTATCTCCTTGAACCAAATCTCCCGCTTTTTTATTTACAACAATAATATGATTGTCTTCGTAAAGAACTTCGAGCATTAATACTGTTCTTTTTCGTTGGGAAAGTCTACCGATTTTACATCATCAACATAGGCTTTTATTGCGCCTGTAATTTCATCGAACAAGGATAAGTAGCGTCTTAAAAAGCGTGGGCTAAACTCATGCGTCATGCCAAGTAAATCGTGGGTAACGAGTACTTGCCCGTCTACTCCAGCGCCTGCTCCAATTCCTATTACAGGTATGGATATACTCTGGGCTACTTTTTTAGCTAAGCTGGAAGGTACTTTTTCCAGTACCAAAGCAAAACAACCCGTATCTTCTAATAATTTGGCATCTTTAATTAATTTTTTGGCTTCCTCTTCTTCTTTTGCTCTTACTGTGTATGTCCCAAATTTATAAATGGATTGAGGTGTTAAACCAAGATGGCCCATAACAGGAATTCCAGCCTTTAAAATACGTTGAATAGATTCTATAATTTCGCTTCCGCCTTCAAGTTTAACAGAATGCCCTCCTGATTCTTTCATCACTCTAACTGCCGAGCTAAGTGCTTTTTTGGAGTTTCCTTGGTAGGTTCCAAAAGGCAAGTCAACAACAACCAAAGCTCTATCAACGGCTCTTACCACAGATGCTGCGTGGTAAATCATTTGATCTAATGTTATCGGAAGCGTTGTTTCATGTCCAGCCATCACATTAGAGGCAGAATCTCCAACTAAAATTACATCTATACCCGCTCTGTCTACCATTTTTGCCATGGTATAGTCGTAAGCAGTTAGCATTCCAATTTTTTCACCATTACGCTTCATTTCCAGAAGTACGTTTGTGGTTATTTTTTTAAATTCTTTTTTATGAACAGACATATTTCTACTTTTCAAGTATGGGGTTTAAGTCTTTTAGTGTATCGGTAATTGTACTGTCTAGATTAAAGTAAACAGTATCTGCAGTGCAAAAGTTGGTTAAAATAGAATCAATAAAATACTGCTCTTCTAGTTCTTTGTTTAGTACCTTTTGAAACAATTCCAATTCTAAATCTTCGAAATGTAATTTGACATTATTCAATGAGTCCGTAATGAGTTTGTTCTCAATTTTTAGTTGCCTGTTTTCTAGGGTATTATTTATTACTTTTGTGCTTAAGTCTACCAGTAGGCTTACCTGGTTGGTGTCTACGGCTGATTTAATCACCGCATATTCTGAATTTTCTTTATCCAATTGCTCGTTGATTAGGCGCATGGTTCTTAATTGGTTTTCTAGAATACGAATCGCATTTTCTAATTCTAAAGCCCTAGCATCTAAAGATTGTTCCAGCTCTTGCTTTAGTTTTTCGTTCTTTGTTATTAGATCACGAATTTCTTGGTCGCTTAAGTAAATTTTTGTTTTGTCTCGGTAGAGCTCATCGGCATGAATAGTCAAAAAATCTACCCTACCTTTTGTTTCTGGTCCTATAAACAAGCCAAAACTACCTGCCTCTAGTCCCTCTATTCTAAAACTATGTACCAAAATTCCATTTATGTAGAGGTCATGATCGGTACCGTTGGTTTTTATATTTAGGTCGTTGTACTCGTTAACCCCTTTAACAACGCTATTTTTAACCCATCCATCTTTCCCTTCTGAAGTTAAAGTAACGTAGTTTCCTTCTATTAATTGACGAATTCGAAAACGATGAAATTTGTTTATTTCACATATAATGGCTGATTGGCCACTGTTGCTGGCTCTAATAATTAGGCCAAGGCTTTGGTTTGTATTTTCAACAGGCCCAAGCATTAATGAGGTACGCACACTAAAACTAGTGAGGTCGTTTTCCCAGGCAGACATTACTGCATAAGGACTTTCTGCTTTAGTTCTGTTCATGAAATATTCGCCCTCATCAAATACAAAAAAGTTGTCATCGTTGGTTAAAACAGGCCAAAGATTGTTGAGTTCGCTAAAAGACTCCTCTAGCATTAGTTGGTTCAGCTTTTTATGAACGGTTTGTTGTCCAATTGCTTGAAAACTTAATACCACGAATAAGATAGGTAGGCACGATAATTGTTTCATCAGTCACAAATTATTTACCTAACAAAAGTAATAAAATATTATACCTTTGTTCCATGATTAGAAAAACACTTTTAGTACTCAGTTTAATCGCTCTTTTTACGTCTTGCGATAACGATTTAAAAATTATTGCAGATTGGAAAGCTGTTCCAGCTGTGTATGGTATTCTTAATGCACAAGATTCCGTGCATTATATTAAACTCAACAAGGCATTTTTAGGACAGGGTGATGTGATGATGATGGCTCAAGAGTTTGATTCTCTTCATTTCTCAGTTGATCAAGTTGGTATTCGCTTATTAGAGAAGGAAGAGGACGATGTTCCAAGTCAAAATGGTACAAACTGGCAAACGCGAAATACGTATGAATTAGAGCCGACAAACGAATTTGTTCGGCCCGAAGGAGTTTTTAGTTCTCCTACGCAAACAATTTATAAAACAACAGCCCCTTTAAATAAAGATTTTTATTACTCCGTAGAAGTTTACAGAAAATCTAACGACACAATTATTGCTCAAACAGACGGCCTAATCCCTATTCTTTCTCCGCTATCAGTGATCAATCCTAATACATACTCTCCTTTGGTTATTCTGCCAAACTCGTATGTTCCAAAAGTACAGTGGAGAAGCGTTTCTGGTGGTAAAATGTATGAATTGTCTATGCGATTTAATTACATGGAGTTTCCAATTTCCGGCGAAAGCGATACCTTGTTTAAATCTATAGAAATTAATTACCCTAGTATTTTTTCTATTGATACTGATGGCGGCGATAACATGGATTACCCTTTGTCGTACGATCAGTTTTTAGGTTTTATCGCTGCCAATATCCCCGAAGATCCAACGGTTAGAAGGTTGGTTGTTGGTTTTGATTCTTCGCCAATAGGAACTGGAGTTTCTATAAAACACGCCTGCTTAGATTTTAGCCTTAGTGCTGCAGGCGAAGATTTAGCTACTTATTTGGTGTTGAATGAAAATTCAAACTCCTTAGTTCTTGATCGACCAGAGTACTCAAACATAGAAAATGGAGTTGGTATTTTATCTTCTAGAACTGTTAAATCGGTTAATGGTGTTAAAATTAGCAACCAAACGAACGATGAAATTGCTAAAAGCGAAGTGACAAAGCATTTGAATTTCGGTTACTTTACACTTAATTTAATTACAGACGAAATAGAAATTAACTACGGTAATTAGACATTTTGTCATTAGTGTTGTCATGTTTTGAGGGTCTTTCTGTCAAAACATGACTTTTTTTATGGCCTAAATATTCATTTATCTAATGGCACAAAGATTGACTATTGAGATTGTAGAAAAATTAAACAACTAATAAATACATTTAGATATGAGTAAAATTATCGGAATTGACTTGGGAACAACAAACTCTTGTGTATCGGTAATGGAAGGTAATGAACCTGTCGTTATTGCAAACGCAGAAGGGAAAAGAACCACACCATCTATTGTTGCCTTTGTTGAAGGTGGCGAACGTAAAATTGGTGACCCTGCAAAACGTCAGGCAATCACGAATCCTACAAAAACAATTTCTTCTATTAAACGTTTTATGGGAGAGTCTTTTGCAAAATGTGCAAAAGAAATTAAAAACGTACCTTATACTGTTGTTAAGGGCGATAACGACACACCTCGTGTAGATATTGACGGTCGTTTGTACACACCTCAAGAAATTTCAGCAATGGTTCTTCAAAAAATGAAGAAGACGGCTGAGGAGTATTTAGGTCAAGAAGTTACTGAAGCCGTAATTACAGTTCCTGCCTATTTTAACGATTCTCAAAGACATGCAACGAAAGAAGCAGGGGAGATAGCAGGCTTAAAAGTTCGTAGAATTATTAACGAACCAACTGCCGCGGCATTAGCTTACGGATTAGATAAAAAAGACAAAGATGTAAACATTGCTGTATTTGATTTAGGTGGTGGTACTTTTGATATTTCTATCCTAGAATTAGGTGACGGTGTTTTTGAAGTGAAGTCTACCAACGGTGACACACATTTAGGTGGTGATGATTTTGATCAGGTTATTATAGACTGGTTGGCAGAAGAATTTAAAGCAGAAGAGTCCATTGACTTACGTGAAGATCCAATGGCACTTCAACGCTTAAAGGAAGCTGCTGAAAAGGCAAAAGTAGAATTGTCTGCATCTGCACAAACAGAAATTAACTTACCTTATGTAACGGCTACTGCTTCAGGACCAAAACACTTGGTTAGAACTTTAACACGTTCTAAATTTGAACAAATTGCAGATTCCTTAATCCAACGATCTATTGCACCTTGTAAAAAAGCTTTAGCTGATTCTGGATTAGATAAAAATGAAATTGATGAAGTAATCTTAGTAGGAGGTTCTACTCGTATACCAGCCATTCAAGCTATTGTAGAAGAATTCTTCGGTAAAAAACCATCAAAAGGAGTTAATCCTGATGAGGTTGTTGCTGTTGGTGCTGCTATCCAAGGTGGTGTTTTAACTGGAGAAGTAAAAGATGTTCTTTTATTAGATGTTACTCCACTTTCGTTAGGTATTGAAACTATGGGAGGCGTTTTCACCAAATTAATTGATGCAAACACAACGATCCCTACGAATAAGTCTCAAGTATTTTCTACTGCAGCAGACAACCAACCTGCGGTAGACATTCACGTACTTCAAGGAGAGCGATCTATGGCTAATGATAATAAGTCTATTGGTCGTTTCCAATTAACAGATATTCCACCAGCACAAAGAGGAACACCTCAAATTGAAGTTTCTTTTGATATTGATGCAAATGGGATTATGAAAGTATCAGCAAAAGATAAAGCTACAGGTAAAGAGCAGCACATAAATATTGAGTCATCTTCTGGTCTTACAGACGAAGAAATTCAAAAAATGCGCGACGAAGCTAAAGCGAACGAAGATGCAGATAAGGAAGTGAAAGAAAAAGTTGACAAGCTAAATGCAGCTGATCAAATGATTTTCCAAACTGAAAAACAAATTGCTGAGTTTGGCGATAAGTTACCTGCAGACAAAAAAGAACCTATTGAAGCTGCGATTGCAGAATTGAAAAAGGCTCATGAAGCTGAAGATATAGCTGCGATTGATACTTCTATGGAAGCTCTAAATCAAATATTCCAAGCAGCATCTCAAGAAATGTATGCGCAATCTAACGAAGCTGGAGCCGAAGGCCAAGCTCCAGAAGCAGAGCCTGCAAAAGAGGATGTAACTGATGTTGATTTTGAAGAAGTAAAGTAATAAAGTTTAATAATAAAAAAAAACCGGCTTTTTGGCCGGTTTTTTTTTGACTAATCCTCGATATTGTCTAATATTGCTCAAACAAAATAAGATATTATGAAAGTTCAAATAGTTTTAGCCTTAGCAGGTATATTAACCTTTACATCTTGTCAAGATAACACACAGGTAAAAGGAATTGATTTTGAGGTAACAAAAGAGTTCTCAAAAGAAGAATTAAACAATCAATTGGAAAGACTGTCTAAATTAGTAAATAAGGCAATCGAAAAAGAAAAAGAGGCTAAGATAATTGGGGGTAAAATTATTAGTTTGATGGCAAATTCTCCATTAGATCAAGAAGGATCAATGTATGTTGTATCTCGATCCATTTCAAAGTCAAGTTTGTCAAAGCTTCAGAAGTCCGAGATTTACGACATCCTTCATAATGAATTCGATTATTCAGGCTTACCAAAAGTTTTTACAAAAGAAGAGGTGCAATCTCAAATAGAAAACCTCTCAAAGTTAATAGGGAAGTCAATCAAAAATGATAAAGTTTCAGGCATTAGAAATAAGAGAATAGTTAGGTTTATAAAAAAGTCAAATTTAGATTCTAAATTAGGATTGAAAGTCTTTTTTGAGACTCTTACTAAATCCGATTTATCTAAAGATGATCAAAAAGCGTTCTTTGCCATTATTGAGCGTATGTTAATGGATTAACTTTTTTTAACCATATATAAAAAAACCACCCATTTAGGTGGTTTTTTTATGTTTATATTTGTTTAGTAAAATAATAAAAAAATGAAAAAACTACTCATCCCTTTAACTTTTTGCCCCTTGTTACTTTGGGCTCAAATGAATCCAATCGTTTTTGAAGAATACGATTTGGCAAATGGCTTACATGTCATATTACATGAAGACCACAGTACACCAATCGTTGCCGTATCGGTTTCTTATCATGTAGGCTCTAAGAACGAAGATCCGAGTCGAACAGGATTTGCTCACTTTTTTGAGCACTTACTTTTTGAGGGGTCAGAAAATATTGGAAGAGGTGAATACATGAAGTTAGTCCAAGACAATGGTGGTGTACTCAATGCAAATACTAGTTTTGATAGAACTTTTTACTATGAAATATTGCCATCCAATCAATTAGAATTGGGTTTGTGGATGGAGTCTGAACGTATGCTTCACGCCAAAATAGATCAAGAAGGAGTTAATACGCAAAGAGAAGTTGTTAAAGAAGAACTACGAGAACGAAATGAAAATACGCCCTATGGCTCTATAATGAATGAGGTTTTTGAACATGCTTTTGAATCTCATCCTTACCGATGGACTCCTGGTGGTTCTCCTGAATATATTAATCAAGCGAATTTAAGTGAGTTTATGGAATTCTATAAAACATTTTATGTTCCAAACAATGCTTGTATTTCTATTGCAGGAGATATTTCTTTGAGTCAATCAAAGGAGTGGATTGAAAAATATTTTGGAACCATTCCAAGAGGTACATCAGCTGTACCAAGACCTACGGTAGTTGAGCCTGAAAAGTTTGCAGAAGTTCGCGATACTGTTTACGATAATATTCAGCTTCCGGCAGTTGTACAAGCTTATCATGGCCCTGCTCAAGGAACGGAAGATGCTTATGCTGTAGAGATGATGAGTATGATTTTATCTCAAGGTAATAGCTCGAGATTACAAAAAAACGTTGTAGATAAACAACAAAAAGCAGTTTATGCTGGAGCTTTCCCAATGCCTACTGAAGATCCAGGTTTGTTGTTGATGTTTGGAATTGCCAACATGGGTACAGAGGTTTTAGCTCTTGAAGATGCCATGAATGTTGAAGTCTCTCGAATGTCCGAAGAATTAATATCTATTGAAGAATTTGAAAAACTAAGAAATCAAATTGAAAATGATTTTATTAGTGGCAACACTTCCATGGCAGGTATAGCAGAAAGTCTTTCTGATTATTACTTATATTACAATGGCGAAACAAATTTAGTGAATACAGAATTGGAACGTTATTTTAATGTTACTAGAGAAGCTATATTAGAAGTTGCTAAAAAATACTTACGCCCTTCGAATAGAGTAACCTTACATTATTTACCTAAAACAGAAAAATAATAGTTGATATGAAAAATATAGTATTTATTTTATGCACAATAATAGCTACAAATATGGTAGCTCAAGATCGGTCTATACGACCTCAAGCAGCTCCAGCTCCAGAAATTCAATTAGGATCTACAGCGTCTTTTGTAATGGAAAATGGTTTGAAAGTATTTGTGGTAGAAAACCACAAATTACCTAAGGTTTCCCTAGCGCTGCAGTTTAAGTATCATCCCGAACTTGAGGGTGAGTCTGTGGGTATTTCTTCTATTGCAGGCGATTTACTTGGTACAAAAACAAGCACACGGTCTAAAGATCAAATAGATGCTTCCATAGATTACATAGGTGCAAATTTAACAACGTCATCTTCCGGTATTTATGCAAGTTCATTAAAAAAGCATCTTCCTAGTTTAATGGATCTTTTTTCGGATGTTCTAATAAATTCTGAATTTACAGAAGAAGAGTTTGCTAAATTAATCACTCAAAACATTTCGGGTTTAGCCAATGCTTCTGACAGTCCAGATGCTATAGCTGCCAATGTGAATTCGGTATTAAATTATGGAACTTCTCACACCTTTGGCGAACTA
Organism: Flavobacteriales bacterium; assembly: GCA_028110365.1. Lineage (GTDB taxonomy): Bacteria > Bacteroidota > Bacteroidia > Flavobacteriales > UBA7430 > UBA6772. The sequence continues at coordinate 12,901 of JAOGVT010000012.1, read as the reverse complement.
ATGACTGAGGAATCACTCTCTAATATTACGCTTGCGGATTGTGAGCAATTTTACCAAACCTATTTTACTCCAAAAAGTGCTTACCTAGCAGTTGTTGGAGACATCACTTTACCGGAAGTGAGAACCATGATGCGTAAGTATATGAGTGGTTGGAATGCCGAAGAATTTGAGAATGCTGTATACACTAGTGCAAAGGCGCCCTCGGAAAATAAAGTTTCACTTGTAAATAAGGTGGGTGCCGTGCAGTCTGTAATAAACATTACTTACCCAATTGACATACACCCATCTTCAGAAGATGTATTGAAGTTGAAAGTAATGAACAATATTTTAGGAGGTGGTTCTTCTGCGCGTCTTTTCAGAAATTTAAGAGAAGACAAAGCGTATACCTACGGAGCTTACTCAGCTGTTTCTATAGATGAATTGGGTTCTACTTTTAATGCATCAGCAAAAGTTAGAAATGAGGTTACAGATAGTGCCATTGTAGCCTTTTTCTCAGAGCTTAATGAATTACGTACTGTAAAAGTTACGCAAGAGGAGTTGCAAGGAGTTGTAAATAATATGTCAGGAAAATTTGCAATAGCTCTCGAAAATGCATCTACCGTTGCTCGTTTTGCAATCAATACAGATTATCTAGGTTTAGATGCGCAACATTATGCTACTTACCTAAAGCGTTTGTCCTCTATTACAGTAGAAGATATATTTCAAGTTGCTCAAAAGTATCTTAAACCAAACAATGCACATATTATAGTAGTGGGCGATGCAGCTGAATTAAAGGATAAGTTAGCTGCTTTTGGTCCTGTAACAGTGAGAGATAATTATGGTGTCGAAAAATCGGATTTAAAACCAGTTCCAAATGGTGTGTCCGCAACCTCTATTGTAAACGACTATATTGCCGCTATAGGTGGTGTTAAAAAATTAAAGAAATTAAACAGTCTTCAGTTTACATACGCTGCCGAAATACCTGGTGCTCCAGCAAAATTACAGATGAATGTTTTACAACAATTGCCCAATTCTTTTTCAATGTCTATGCAAATGATGGGTATGACTGTTCAAAGACAATATTCAAATGGAAATGGAGGCTTTAGTGACGGAATGCAAGGACAAAGTGAAATGACACCCGATGAATTAGCAGAAGCACAAACGCAGTATAAAATAGCAGCAGAATTAGCTTATTTCGATAATTATACGGCCCAAGTTGCTGGGGTAGATATGCTAGATGATGAAGAGGTTTATGTGGTTATTCGTACCGACCTGAACGGTGAAAAGGCTACCGAGTACTACAGTGTAAATTCTAAATTCTTAGTTAAAGTGGAATCTGTTGTAGATACCCCACAAGGAGCCATGCCTCAGAGTACACTGTATAAAGATTACCAAGATGTAAAGGGCTATTCTTTTCCGCATCAAACCATTCAAAATGTTGCAGGTCAATCTATAGATATGAAGTTAGACAAAGTAGTCGTTAACAAAAAAATTAAAGCTGCAGCGTTTGAGTAAAAAATTTAAGTAAACCTATTTCAAAAGCCTCCTGTTATCATGAGGCTTTTGTTTTTTAACTTATATTTGAATCCTATAATTAGTTGTTATGAATATACCTTTAGCCGAGCGACTGCGTCCTAAAAATCTTGAAGATTATATTGGTCAATCTCATTTAGTTGGAAAGCAAACCGTTTTTCGTCAGGCCATGGATTCAGGTGTTTTACCTTCTGTAATTTTATGGGGGCCTCCAGGTGTTGGTAAAACAACGCTTGCACAAATTATTGCACAACAATTAAAGCGAGATATTTATACTTTAAGTGCCATAAATTCAGGCGTTAAAGATGTACGTGAGGTTATCGAAAAAGCAAAGAACAGAGGTTTGTTTGGAACCGAAAGTCCAGTACTTTTTATAGACGAAATACACCGTTTTAGTAAGTCTCAGCAAGACTCTCTTTTAGGTGCTGTAGAAACAGGTATCGTAACTTTAATTGGTGCAACTACAGAAAACCCTTCCTTTGAAGTTATTCCGGCTTTACTTTCCAGATGTCAGGTTTATACACTTGAGCACTTTTCTAAAGAAGATCTTCAAAACCTCTTGCAAAGAGCTGTTTCAGAGGATGAAAAGTTAGTTCATAAAGACATTACTATACGAGAAGATAAAGCACTACTTAGATTATCTGGTGGTGACGCTCGTAAGCTCTTAAATGTTTTTGAGTTGATTGTAAACTCTCAGAGTTCCCTTAAAATAGTTATCGATGATGAACTAGTTAATAAACATGCTCAACAAGTATTAACCTCCTATGATAAAGGAGGTGAACAACATTACGATATAGCCTCTGCTTTAATAAAATCCATAAGAGGGAGTGATCCAAATGCAGCTGTATATTGGCTTGCCAGGATGATTGATGGGGGAGAAGATGCTAAGTTTATTGCCCGAAGATTGTTGATTTCTGCCAGTGAGGATATTGGAAATGCCAATCCAACAGCGCTTATTATGGCTAATAATTGTTTTCATGCTGTGAGTACTATAGGTATGCCTGAAAGTAGAATCATACTTTCACAATGCGCAAGCTACTTAGCAAGTTCAGAAAAAAGCAATGCTGCTTATGCCGCAATTAATAAAGCAATGGTTGCAGTTAAGCAGATGGGCTCATTATCGGTTCCGCTGCACTTAAGAAATGCACCTACTCAATTGATGAAAGACTTGGACTATGGCAAAGATTATAAGTATGCGCATGATTATGCCAATAATTTTGTGGCTCAAGAGTTTTTACCTGAAGGTTTAAAAGGCCATACTTTTTTTGAGCCTGGAAATAATCCTAGAGAAGCCGCTATGCGTGAATTTTTAAAAATACGCTGGAAAGATAAATACGGTTACTAAATCGAGCTTATTTTATCGATTTATTCATATTTACGATGTATTCATTTAATAGTGAGTTTTGAATTATTTCATAGCCGTCATCGATGCTCTTAGTTTTGCGCCAATGATTTCTATTGGATGATTTCTTATTGCTTTGTTTACAGCGATTAATTTTTGGTTTTTTACTTGATTATTTTTCGTGTATGGTTTTCCTATAAGAGACGTATCTATTTTATTCATGAATTGAGTTAACAAAGGTATACAGCTATTGTTAAATAAATAACAACCATATTCTGCTGTGTCTGAAATGATACGATTCATTTCATAAAGTTTTTTACGTGCAATTGTGTTCGCAATTAATGGTGCTTCATGTAATGATTCATAGTATGCAGATTCAGCCTTTATTCCCGCGCTGGTCATTGTTTCGAATGCTAATTCAACACCAGCTTTTATAAATGCAGCAAGTAATGTTCCGTGGTCAAAAAATTCTTGTTCACTAATTACTAGGTTTGATGTTGGTGTTTGTTCAAATACGGTCTCGCTTGTACTCTTTCTCCACCTTAATAAATCTTCATCATTATTTCTCCAATCTTTCATCATAGATGCTGAGAATTTACCAGACATAATATCGTCCATATGTTTGGTAAACAAGGGTGTCATGATTTTTTTTAATTCTTCAGCAAGTTCATACACTTTTAACTTTGATGGGTTAGACAATCGGTCCATCATATTAGTTAAACCACCATGCTTTAGAGCCTCTGTTAAATTTTCCCATCCATATTGAACCAATTTAGCAGCATACTCTTTCTCTATTCCTTTTTCAATCATTTTGTTAAAGCACAAAAGAGATCCTGTCTGTAATACACCACACAGAATAGTCTGCTCTCCCATTAAGTCTGATTTTACCTCAGCTATAAAAGAGGAATTTAGAACACCCGCTTTATTTCCACCATTTGCAAATGCATAAGCTTTAGCTAATTCAAACCCTTTATTTTTAGGGTCGTTTTTTGAATGTACTGCAATTAAAGTTGGTACGCCAAATCCTCTCTTATATTCTTGTCTAACCTCTGAGCCTGGAGATTTAGGTGCCATCATAATTACTGTAATGTCCTCCCTAATCGAAATACCTTCTTCCACAATATTAAATCCGTGAGAGTAAGATAATGTAGCCCCTTTTTTCATTAATGGCATGACTTTATTTACAACGGAAGTGTGTTGTTTATCAGGAGTTAGATTTATGACTAAATCAGCGTTTGGAATCATATCTTTATAAATTCCAAGTTTAAAGTTGTTTTCAATCACATTTGTATAAGATTGGCGTTTCTCTCTTATGGCACTTTCTCTTAGTGTATATGATACATCTAAGCCAGAATCTCTCATGTTTAAGCCTTGATTTAAACCTTGAGAGCCGCAGCCAATGATCACAATTTTTTTACCTTTTAAGATTTGTATTCCATTTTTAAACTCTTTGCTATTTAACAACTCACATTTTCCTAATTCTGTTAATTGCTGCCTTAGAGTTAGAGAATTAAAATAATTGTTCATTTTTTCTTAATTTTTTTTTCTAATTCACTTATTATGGATGATAATGTTCTCATTGGTTTTGTAATTGCTACCCTACCGGATCGTACAAATTCTAGTATGCCGTAGGGTTTTAATTCATTAAATAACTTATTCGTTTCATCTTGATGTCCCGTTTTTTCTAAAACAGTAAATTTTGTCTCAGCTGATAGAACTCTTGCATTGTTAACCCGAACAATTTTCTCTGCTTCTCCTCCTGATAACAGTTCGCTTGTTTTAACTTTATAAAGTGCAATTTCTTGATATACTATTTCTGATTCTAGATGATAGACAGCCTTAACTACTTCAACTTGCTTTTCAAGTTGACCAATAACTTTTTTAATTTGATCTTCAGTATCTATTACTACAATTGTATATCTATGTATTCCTTCTATTTCACTTTCCGATGCTGCAATACTTTCAATATTGATTTTTCTTCTAGTGAAGATTATGGTAACTCTATTCAATATCCCGACAACATTTTCTGTGAATATGGATATGGTTATTTTTTTTTCATCCATTTTTTTTATTTTAATCTTATTTCCGAAACAGAAGATCCAGTTGGTGTCATAGGGAAAATATTATTTTCTTTACAAACCAATACTTCAAGGAAGTAGGAACCATCATGAGCTAACATCTCTTTTATTGCAGTATTTAAGTTTTCTCTTTTTTCTACCTTTTTACTCTTTATTCCATACCCTTTAACAATGGTTTGAAAATCTGGATTAATCATTTTGGTTGATGCATATCTTTTCTGAAAAAACATCTCTTGCCATTGCCTAACCATTCCTAAAAATTCATTATTTAAAACCACAATTTTTATTGCTGTTTTGTACTGAAAAATGGTACCTAATTCCTGTATGGTCATTTGCAAACCTCCGTCTCCAATAACTGCAATAACTTCGGAATTTGGTTTACCCATTTTTGCTCCAATAGCTGCAGGCAAACAAAAGCCCATAGTTCCCAATCCTCCAGAAGTTATTATGGATCTAGTGTTTTTTATTTTCGCATATCTACAGGCCGTCATTTGGTGTTGTCCCACATCAGTTACAATAATGTGATTTTGATCAGAATAAATATTTATTTTATGGATAACTTCCCCCATTTTCATACTATCTGAACTTGGATTTAGTTCTTCATTTATTACTTGTTCGAATTCTATTTTTTCTAAATCTCTAAATTTTTGTAACCATTGGTTATGTTTTTTTTTGGTTACCAACTTTGATAGTTTAACTAAACTCTCTTTTGCATCTCCAACAACAGGTATATGAGCTTTAACATTTTTATTCACTTCTGAAGCGTCTATTTCTAAATGAATAACCTTAGCCTGAGTAGCATATCGCTTTAAATCGCCAGTTATTCTATCGTCAAATCGCATCCCTATTGCAATTAAAACATCACATTCGTTTGTTAATATATTTGGTGCATAATTCCCGTGCATACCCAACATTCCAACATTCAAGTAATGATCAGTTTCTAATGCTGACATGCCAAGTATGGTCCAAGCTGCAGGTATTCCTGATTTTTCAATGAAACACTTAAACTCTTTTTCTGCTTCTCCAATTGTTACGCCTTGTCCAAATAAAACAAATGGCTTTTTTGCGTTGTTAATACAAGTAGCCGCTTCAATTATTTTATTTGTATTTATTGTAGGTATTGGGATATAACTTCTCATGCCTTTAAAGGGCTTATATTTAAATTCTAGCTCTCCAAACTGAGCATCTTTTGTAATGTCAATTAGTACTGAGCCAGGTCTTCCGCTTTTTGCGATATAAAATGCTTTCGCTATCGCCATAGGAATTTCCTCCGCTTTAGTTACCTGGAAATTCCACTTTGTAACGGGTGTTGAAATTCCAATAACGTCAGTTTCTTGAAATGCATCTGATCCTAACAAATGGCTTGTTACTTGCCCGGTAATGCATACTAAAGGTGTTGAATCTACTTGAGCATCTGTGATGCCAGTAATTAGGTTTGTTGCTCCTGGCCCTGAAGTAGCTATACAAACACCAACTTTACCAGAAGCTCTAGCATAGCCCTGCGCGGCGTGTGTTGCACCTTGTTCATGTCTGGTTAAAATATGCTTAAGTTGGTCTTCAAAATCATGCAATGCATCATAAAGTGGCATGATTGCACCTCCTGGATATCCAAATATTAGTTCGGTTCCCTCCTCGATTAACGATCGAACAATTGCTTCAGCTCCTGTCATTATTTTATTTGTTTTAATCTTACTAACAGATTTTGTGTGTTGCGTTGTTTGTATTAAAATTCATCTGTTACGCAACCTTCAGATGCACATGAAACACTTCTCGCATATTTATAAAGAACTCCTTTTTTATGCTTTAAAAGTGGTTTGATCCATTCGGTCTTTCTTAAGGCTAATTCTTCGTCAGTGACATCAATACTTAATGTGTTGTTATTTGCATCAATGGTTATCCAATCGCCATTTTTAACAAGTGCTATAGGTCCTCCAATATGAGCCTCTGGAGAGATATGACCGACAACAAAACCGTGAGAACCTCCCGAGAATCTTCCATCGGTAATCAAAGCGACATCATGTCCCAACCCAATGCCTATTATTGCAGCCGTTGGTTTTAACATTTCAGGCATTCCTGGGCCACCTTTGGGTCCTTCATATCTTATCACAACAACATCTCCTTTCTGAACTTCACTATTTTTTATCCCCTCATTTGCAGTCTGTTCTGATTCAAATACGATGGCTTTTCCTGTGAATTGTATACCTTCTTTTCCAGTTATTTTAGCAACGGCTCCTTTTGGCGCTAAATTTCCTTTGAGTATCCTTATATGTCCAGTTTTTTTAATTGGATTTTCAATTGTTTTGATAATTTTCTGTCCAATTTTTAATTCAGGAACATCTGCTAAGTTTTCACTTAATGTTTTTCCTGTAACAGTCAAACAATCGCCATGTAACATATCTTTTGATAATAAGTATTTTAAAACAGCTGGTATTCCTCCAATTTCATGCAAATCTTCCATTAGATATTGACCACTTGGTTTAAGGTCTGCCAATAATGGCGTAGTATCCGCAATTCTTTGGAAATCATCGAGCGAAAAATCAACCTCTGCTGCTTTTGCAATTGCCAAGAAGTGGAGTACAGCATTCGTTGATCCACCTAGTACATAAACCAATCTAACAGCATTCTCTAGAGATTTTCTTGTAACAATATCTTTTGGTTTGAGGTTTATTTTAAGTAATAATTTAACAGCTTCTCCAGCTTTTATGCTTTCTGTTTTTTTCTCTAAACTAACAGCTGGATTAGAGGAGTTGTATGGTAATGTCATGCCTAGCGCTTCTATAGCTGATGCCATCGTATTTGCTGTGTACATTCCACCACAGGCTCCAGCACCTGGACATGCTTTTTCTATAATTTCATGGTATTCTGTGTTCTCTATTTTCCCAGCTATTTTTTCACCCCAAGCCTCAAAAGTTGATACGATATCCAATTTTTTATTTTTATACAAACCTGATGCTATTGTACCACCATAAATTAAAATGCCAGGCCTATTAGTTCTTAGCATGGCCAGTAATGCACCTGGCATATTTTTATCGCAACCCACAACCGTAACTAAAGCATCATATGACATACCTTCAACAACGGTTTCCATTGAATCTGCAATTACATCTCTTGATGGTAAGGAATAATTCATGCCAGATGTACCCATTGATATTCCATCACTAACCCCAATTGTGTTGAAAATTAAACCGATTAAATTTTTGTTTTTCGTCCCTTGCTTTATTTTTAGGGCTAAGTCGTTTAAGTGCATGTTACATGGGTTGCCTTCATAGCCTGTACTCGCTATACCGACGAATGGTTTTTTCAAATCTTCTTTTGTTAAACCTATAGCATGAAGCATTGCTTTTGCTGCTGGTTGAGATTCGTCATTGGTAATGATTTTGCTGTATTTATTTAATTCCATTTTATTCTTCTTGGACTCTTTTTTGGTATGCAAGAGCGAGTTTATAGCCCATTGTTTCTTCCCATGATAATTTAAATGAGTGATTATCTAAACTTTCAATAGCTGAAATCTCCGCTGCTGTTCCTGTGAAAAAAGCACCATCTGCTGCATATACATCTTTTGGTTTAAAGTGCTTTTCTTTAATTGTGTACTTTAGTTCTTTTGCTATTTCAAATATGGTTTGTCTTGTTATTCCCGAGAGAATGTTTCCATGAGGTGCAGTGTATAATATGTTTTCTTTCTCATAAAAAAAGTTAGCTCCTGGTCCTTCGGCTACATACCCATTCATATCCAGTAATAATGATTCGTCATATCCTTTTTGTTTAGCTTCCTTAGTTGCCAATATAGAATTGATATAATGTCCTGTTACTTTAGCTTCAATAAAACATGATTTTGGGTTTGGTCTTTGAAATGATGAGGTCATTATTTTTAATGCTGAATTACCTAAGTATTTCCCCCATTCCCATGCACAAAGCATTACATGTAAACTTTCGCTTGGTTGAAGTGTCATGTTTTGTCCTAAGAATACCAACGGACGGATGTAAGCATCTTCTAAATTGTTTTTTTTAAGCAATTCATAACTTAAAGAGGTTAGCTCATCAATCGAGTAGGGTATTTTTATGTGCATTTTTTTTGCGGAATACTGCAATCTTTCAAAGTGCTCTTTTGCTTTAAATAGCTTCGTTCCTTTTTCCGTTTTGTATGATCTAATACCCTCAAATACCCCTGCGCCATAGTGAAGCGTTTGACTGTATAAATCTGTTTTTCCGTCTGTAGATTTAACCCACTTATTGTCTAGAAATAGTATTGTTTTATCTGTGTAGTACATATTTTTTTGTATGAAAAACACCCTTTACTATTTTTAAGAAGGTTGCTTTCATTATTATTATCTCCATCCCAAATCCAATCTCTTTCAATAGATAAGTCATTCTCATCCTGCCAGATATTGGAACCACTAGCACCCATCTGGTGAAATTGTATTGCTGTTAGTGATACCTGCATTTGATACCTCTGAAATAAGAGCTTTTTGTTCGGCTTGATTGTAGATCTCAGCTAAGACTCCTCCTCTTGAAATTGCGCATGCTGAGGCGTCAACCCAAGTTCTAGTTACTTAAACAACTTCATAAGTCTTTTCATTATATTCAAATGAATAGATATTGGTGGAGTAGACACATTGTCCGTTTACCGTATAACTGATTAAAATTAAGTAATCTATTAGAATTGCTTTTTTAATGTTTTTACATGTTTTAATTAATTTTTGCATCTGCAAATTTATTTAAGAGGAACTTTTTTATTTTTCCTGAATATTGACTGTATAAGATAAATGGGTTTTAAAGTATTTTATTCTTACTATTAGTATCAGTTTGTCATATGCTTTATTGTTTCGAAAGTTTAACCCTCAATCCATCTAAGAATTATCTTTTGGTTAGCTATAATTTCAACATCAATAAATTGCTTATTTGTTATTAAATCAAGAATTAAATTCGTTGGATTCTCAGATCTAATAAGACGACAAGTACTATGTATCTTTGTGTTATTTGCTTTGCTAACTACTCTACTTTCTTTTCTGTTTCTGAAAATTGATTTTATTTCTATGAGCCTAGAACTGATTCAATTGGGCCATTTATGACAAGCTCATGTTAGGATTAAAGTGTGAAATTCGCTCTGATAAATAGGTACCTTCCTGTAAATCCAAATTGAGATGTTCTTCTTGAATATGGGAATGAGGCATTTGATTGTCCTCCTATTCTATTTTCAGTAGGGTATATGTCCAACAAGTTGTTAGCTCCCATGGATATTCTTAATTTATCATTAAATGGATAACTCATGGATAGATCTGTTATTATTTTCGCATCGTAAATAGCATCCTCTGAGACTTCAGCCCCCTCGACTCTCGTCTTCCCTGAAAATTCATCTGGATCCGTAACAGAACCAAACCATACATTTCTTAGGGAGATGTCAAGACCGTTAGGTAGTGATAATGTATTGGATAAGGACAATTTACTTCTAGGCTGAGCTAGTGTAAGGAAAGCCTCTTCTTGGCCGTCAAAGAAATCACCTGAAAGTCCTGCATTTGCAATTTTTTCGGGCACCTTTATGTCTTCTACAGTATTTTCTGAGAAAGTTGCCGCAAGGTTATTGATCAATATCGCTCCACTATTCATCTTTAACTGGTAGCCCAAGACAATGTCTATACCTTGTGTTTTCGTATCAATTGCATTGGCTAAAAATCTTGCTTTACCGGCACCTGCAGCACTGAATAGGCTAGCCAATTCTGGATCATCACCATCGTCGAAAGCTCCCGAAAGAATAATTCGATCTATTATAGTGATTTGGTAAGCATCAACGGTTAAGCTAAATCCACCTTTTTTAACCGTACTACCAATGCTAATATTTTGTGAGGTTTCTTCTTTCAGCTTATCGATCCCAATCAACTGGGCAGCTCTACTCTCGTTCGTAAATAAGCCTTCTTCTTGAGCAACACCTTCTGCATCAAAAATAGTACTACTTCGACTAAAATATTGCTGATGTAAAGATGGGGCTCTAAATCCTGTAGAAAATGCGGCTCTTATAGATACATGATCATTCGCCTTAACTCTGGAGCCTAATTTGTAATTAAATGTACTTCCAAAATCAGAATAGTCTTCGTATCGGCTTGCTAAAGCAAATAGCAATCGGTCTGTGGCGTCTAATTCGAAATCTGCGTATCCTGCAATACTATTTCTGGATTTGGTGAGCGCATTTTGTGGGGTAAATCCTCCAAATACTTGAGCTGTTCCAGGAAGTGATTCTCCTTGTGCATTGGTTGCACCTCCAACACCACCTATGGTAGCAAGCCCATTATTGTCGTAGGTTGTATACGAATTTTCAGCTCCGGAAGTAATGCTAAACTGCTCAAGCCTGAATTCAGTTCCGAATGAAGTTCTTAATCCGGACATTACCTCGTCAAATTTTCTAGAGAAATCAAGATTTGAAGTATTTTGAGTAAAGCCAAATGCACCTGCTTCAAATTCTGATGGAGATGCTGCTCCTAAACTTGCATTTGTAGAATTGACTACGGTCATATTCATATGATTAGACCCGACGGTGTTAGAGATGTCTACATGCCACTCATTATAAGTTCCTCGCAGACCAAAAGCTAAGGATTTATCGATAATATTAGATTGGATACCAGGAAGAAATCCGTTAATATTTGCCGCTGTATTACTCTTAGGTCTGTGCGGTTCTCTCAAGAATCCAAAAGCAAGACCTTGTCGAGCACTTATTCCGCCAAAAGCATATACTTCTGAGGTTTCATTAAAAGGAATTGCCATATTTAAGAACCCTTTTCCTTCTCTCAGCTTTGCTGTTCCTACTTTGAATCGGTAATCACTTCTGGTTTGCCCTCTAGCAGCCAATTCTAAGTCATCCAATTCATTATAATCTTCATTTGCTGCAGCATCTAAAAAGTTTTGAGGGAGTCCACCAATGATAGAAGTATAGTCATCTGCAGTCATATCAGCGATTGTATTAGAAGGGTTGCTTTCAAGGTAAACTCTCTCTGCCGTATTATCGATGTCAAATAATTTCTCCAGATTGGTGGCGTTTCTCAAGGCAGGATTTCTAGTGCCTACAGATCCCGTTAGATTTATGAATCCACCCTTCTCTCCAATTGGCAATCCATAACTTGCATCAATTTGTATCTTCTCACCATCCATTCCTCCTTCTTGATGGTTTCCTAGGCTACTTGAATTTGCTCCTGTAGTAATCCCAAACTCTAAGCCTTCTGTTTTTTCTTTTAGTACAATATTGATAACACCAGCGATTGCATCGGATCCATATTGTGCCGAAGCTCCATCTCTTAAGACTTCTATTCTTTTAATTGCCGCCGATGGGATGGCATTCATGTCCGTACCAACTGACCCGGCCCCAACTGTACCATTTATGTTTAGGAGAGAAGTATTGTGTCTTCTCTTTCCATTGATCAGAACCAATACTTGATCTGGTCCGAGGCCTCTAAGGGCTGCAGGGTCGATATGATCTGTTCCATCAGCTACCGTTTGACTTTGCGAGGTAAATGAAGGAGCTACAACGTTTAAAATTTCGTTTATAGTTACTTGTCCACCTTTTGAAATAATTTCAGAAATATTTATCACATCTATAGGTACCGGTGAATCTGTGTTGGTTCTTCCGAATGCCCTTGTTCCTTTTAGTACGATTTCATCAACCATTAACCCACTAACCATTTGAAAGTTTAGTGATGTAGTTTTACCTGCGGTTACTCTTACTGTTTGTTTAGAATTAGTGTACCCAATATAGCTGGCAACTAACTGATAAGTGCCCGGGTCTAGTTTAAGGGTATATACTCCATTATTATCTGTTATAGTTCCTATACTGGTATTAGCTATTATTATTGAAGCTCCAATAAGGGTTTCAGAGCCGTTCTTTACAGTTCCAGTTATAGTACCTTGTTGTGCAAATATGAAGGTGCTAAATAGCATGGAGATTATAGTAAGTCTAATTTTTTTCATTTGATTTATTTTTCTGTTA
>JAOGVT010000011.1:0-39245 GCA_028110365.1 Flavobacteriales bacterium | reverse complement strand
TTTTTGTTTTTACACCAAATGGCGACTTAAGAACATTGCCAAAAGGAGCATCTGTATTAGACTTTGCATTTGACATACACTCTCAGTTGGGCGCCACATGTCTTGGGTGTAAAGCAAACGGAAAACTTGTTCCTTTAAGTCACAAACTTAAAAGTGGGGACCAAGTAGAAGTTATTAGCTCAAAAAACCAAAAACCAAAAAAGGCTTGGTTAAATTTTGTTATTTCAGCAAAAGCAAAAAATAAAATAAACAGCTCCTTAAAAGAAGAGAAAAAAATAATTGCGGCAGACGGTAAAGAAATTCTTGAACGTAAATTAAAACATCTTAAACTTAGTTTTACTGACAATACAATTAATGAACTTTGCGCCTATTTTAAATTTAAAACTAGTTTAGATTTGTTTTTTGCAGTTGGATCAGGAGAGTTAACCAATACAAACATAAAAGAGTTTGTTGCTAACAAAAATAGTTGGTACCAGTACCTAAAAAGTAAAATATATCGTAAATCTACCAAAAGCATAGAGCTAAAAGAGGATGTTAAATACGACACATTAGTCTTTGGATCAACAGAAGAGAAACTTGAATTCTCTTTTGCTAAATGCTGTTCACCAATTCCAGGCGACCAAGTTTTTGGATTTACCACCATACGAGAAGGAATTAAAATTCATAGACATGAATGTCCAAATTCAGTTCGTTTAAGATCTAATTTCGCCTACAGAATACTCGAAGCAAAATGGATCGACAGCAGCAATAGAAAATCAATAGCCATATTAAACATAAAGGGGATAGATAGAGTTGGCTTAATTAACGAGGTTACTCAAATTCTATCTACTAATTTAAAAATAAATATACAATCCATTAATGTGACTAGTGCAGATGGTATTTTTGACGGATTAATCACAGTTGTAATCCAAGATAAAAACAGTTTAAATTCGGTTATAGAAACCCTAAAAAAAGCAGAAGGAATTACCTCTGTAAAGCGCAAATTTAAAAGTAAGTAATAACTGAGCTGAATTAGAAATTAATTCTTAGTTTTACGTCAATATTTTGACTTCTATTTATACAAATGAGTAAAAAAATACAAGATCAAGTAAAAGAGGTTTTCACAACCTATTTAGGACAAAACGGGCAAAGAAAAACCCCCGAACGTTTCGCAATACTCAAAGAAATTTACGACTACAATGCTCATTTTGATATAGAAACACTCTATATAAAGATGAAAAATCAAAACTACAGAGTCAGTAGAGCAACACTCTACAACACTATAGAATTGTTACTAGATTGCAATTTAGTTCGCAAACATCAATTTGGTGAAAACCAATCTCAATACGAAAAAAGTTTCAGCAACAAACAACACGACCATTTGGTTTGTACAGAATGTAGAAAGGTTTTAGAATTCTGTGACCCACGTATTCAAAACATTACAAATGGAGTTGAAGAGGCTCTCGGATTTAAGGTAGTACACCACGCATTAAACATGTATGGTACATGTAAAGAGTGTGCCGAAAAACAAAACTAAGCAACAAAAAAATGGCAGTAGATGTGCTCTTAGGTCTTCAATGGGGAGACGAAGGAAAAGGTAAAATAGTAGACGTACTAACTTCTAACTATGACATTATTGCACGCTTCCAAGGAGGCCCAAATGCGGGTCATACGCTAGAATTTGACGGAATAAAACACGTACTCCATACCATACCATCAGGAATATTTCATCCAACAGCAATGAATGTTATTGGTAATGGTGTCGTAATAGATCCTATCATATTTAAAAAAGAATTAGAAGGACTTGAAAAACTAAATGTAAAATTTGACGACAAGCTCTTAATTTCTAGAAAAGCGCATCTTATATTACCAAGCCACAAAATGCTCGATGCAGCATCCGAACAAGCCAAAGGAAAAGCTAAAATTGGATCTACATTAAAAGGAATTGGCCCAACTTACATGGATAAAACAGGCCGTAATGGACTTCGAATTGGGGATATTGAATTACCTGACTTTAAAGAACGTTACAACAACCTGGTAGCAAAACACAAACAACTACTTAACCACTTTGACTTTGAGTACGACATTGATGGAATGGAGACAGAGTGGTTTGAGGCTATAAACAGACTCAAAAAACTAGCGTTTATAGATAGTGAACACTACTTAGACAACGCTAGAAAAAATGGTAAAAAAGTTTTAGCAGAAGGGGCACAAGGATCCTTACTAGACATCGATTTTGGAACTTATCCATTTGTAACTTCATCAAATACTGTAGCTGCTGGTGCTTGTACAGGATTAGGGATTGCACCTAATAGAATAAAAGCTGTATTTGGTATATTTAAAGCGTATTTAACGAGAGTTGGTAGCGGGCCATTTCCTACTGAATTACTGGACCAAACGGGTGCAGAAATTCAAAAAGCTGGAAACGAATTTGGTGCAACCACAGGAAGACCTCGAAGGTGCGGTTGGATTGATTTACCAGCGCTAAAATACGCCATTAATGTTAATGGGGTTACAGAACTGATGATGATGAAAGCTGATGTTTTAAGTGAATTCCCAGCTATTAAAGTATGTACACATTACAAATACAACGGTACTATAATTGACTATTTACCCTACAATATAGAAGATGGAAAAGTAGAGCCTATCTACAAAGAATTCCCTTGTTGGAAAGAAGACTTGACAGGCAAGACGCTCATGAGTGAATTACCTAAAGAACTCACCAACTACATTGATTTCTTAGAAAAAGAGCTGGAAACGCCGATATCAATTGTCTCTGTGGGGCCAGACAGAACACAAACTATTTACAACAAACAATAGTAAAACAGCCTCATAAATGAGGCTGTTTTTTTATATGAAAATAAAACTCTCATACTGCTTATTGATAAACTTGGCTCTACTTTTTAGTACAGCTCAAGCCCAAACACAAATTGAAATTATAAATGCTGATAAAATTGTCTACAAAAAGAAAATAAATGAAGACAGACAAGTATTAACCGGAAATGTAAGAACCAAACATGAAGACAGGTATTTAAATTGTGACAGTGCTTACTTTTATGCAAACGACAATCGAATTGAAGCATTTAGTAGGATTAAAATTTGGCAGGGAGACACGCTTGAGCTTGAAGGAGACTATTTAATCTACCATGGCAATCATCACCTTGCAGAAATGCAGAACAACGTTAAATTTAAGCACAATGAAATGACTCTTCAATCTGAAGATTTGAATTTTAATTTCACCTCTAACGAAGGCTACTTCGACACAAGAGGAACCATAACTCATCAGAACAAGTCACTTTCGAGTCGTAAAGGAATTTACTATACAAATGAGCAAAAAATTGACTTTTATGGAGATGTTACCGTCCTAGATGAAAAAGAAACGTTAGACGCTGACAGTCTTGAATACTGGTTAAACACTGAAATTGCTACATTTTCATCAAATGGAATAATTACCAATGAAGATTTTGAAATAAAAGCCCAAAACGGTTGGATAAACAGGTTAAAAGGAACGGCTAAATTAAGTAATTCAGTAGAGATAACTCAGCTTAAAGATGGCACTAAGTTATATGCAGACACATGCCTTATTAGTGACGACATGAACAAAAGCATTAGTTACGGTAATGTATTGGTACATTTTCCATTTGAGGAAGATACATTTCACCTAACTGCAGACACCTTAATAAGTAATCAAAATTTAAATACAATTAAAGCCTATTATAAGGTATACTTTAAAAGCGAAGCACTTTCAGGTCAAAGCGACTCTTTAACCTACAATTCGGATCAAAAGATTATTAACTTAAACTATGAACCGGTATTATGGATGGAAGAATTTCAATTAACTGCAGATAGTATAAAGCTAATACTTGAAGACAAAAAAATTAAACAAACCTTGCTAAATTCTAAAGCATTTATACTTTCAAGTATAGACAGTGTATCGGCAAACCAAATTAGTGGCTTAAACATGAAAGCTAATTTTGAAAACAACAAACTTACCTCAATTAATGTTTTGGGAAATGGTGAAAGTATTTACTATGTAGTAGACGATGAAACAGATGATAATATAGGGCTTAACAAAATCATATGCAGCAATATGTTTATTACAATGGAAGAAAATAGTTTGCAAAACATCAAATTTTTTGAACAACCTACCGCCACAATGTATCCGATAAAGGATGTAACCACAGAATTAAAACTCCTGAAAAATTACAAATATTTTAACAAAGGGGAAGTTGCAACGAAAATTAAGAATAAAACTAAGTAAAGCAAAGGGTTAAAAAAAAATTCACTTTCTTTGCGATCGTATTCTTTAAAAGTAAATTCTTTGTTTACTCTAAAGAATATATAACAAATCCTTTGAAATAGTGTATTTTTTAGTAAATTCACGCTTTCAAAGTCAAGATAATTAAAGGAAACAAATTTTAAAAACAGTTATGAAAAAAATTATTCTTTCACTTGCAGCAGTATTAGCATTTACCCTAACAACTGATGCACAAACTCGTAAAGGTACTGTATTGTTAGGTGCAGGAAGCCAATTTTCTGAGCAAAACATCAACACACTTGCCATTACCCCTAAAGTAGGATACTTTGTACAAGACGGTATTGCTATTGGTGCGTTGGTAAATTTCCAAACTGATAATGTAGACAAATCAACTTATGAATTAAATGACCAAACAGCTGAAATAGGCGTATTTGGACGTTACTACGTATCAAACAACTTATTTACTGAAGTATCTTTAAGCAGTAAAAATGTAAGTAACGAAGAATTTGATGCAGTTACTACAGATAATGTTCAATTATGGACACTTGGCGGTGTAACAGTTCAACCTAATACACCAGGTGCAGTTCCTCAATTCGATGTAAATGGGGATCCAGTACTTGCTACTTACGATTTAGAACAAGTTGTTGAAACTTCTACTAAAACGTTAAACTTTAATTTAGGTCTAGGTTACACAATTGTATGGAGAGAACACTTTGCAGTTGAACCATTTATGAACCTAACCTTCATGAACGGTGAGAGTAAAAAATACGATGAGGTTAACAAATTTATTGAAAACAACGATCTTAAAGGAACTAACTTTAACTTAGGTGTTAACTTTAGCTTATTCTTCTAAGAAATTAGAGTACTACAATTTTAAAAAAGGCTTGTCTCGTTGAGACAAGCTTTTTTTTGTGGCTAACATTTACATGTTGTAAATTGCATTCTTGCAAAGAACAACCTCTAAAAAGAGTGTTTGAGAGCCTGTGGTGAAACAAAATAACTCAGAAAACATTACCGAACAGAAACCAAAGAATAGTAACAGAGCATTACCAATAGCTGTTAATTCCAAAACCAGTACAAAGTTTAAAAACATAAAAAAACCCTATGCTTTTAGCCTAGGGTTTTTTTATGTTTTAACTAAAAAGGAATTAACGCAACTTTTGCAGCAAGGCTACAGCATAAGCAGAAACACCCTCTTCTCTACCAACAAAACTTAATTTCTCTGTGGTGGTCGCTTTAATAGACAGTTGTCCAACAGACACATTCATTACGCCTGCTAAGACTTTTTTCATTTCGGGAACATGAGGGTTTACTTTAGGCTTTTGGAGTGCTATGGTAGCGTCTATATTACCCAGTTCAAACCCATGTTCTCTAACAATGGCCATTACATCTTTAAGCAGTATCTTACTGTCTATACCTTTGTATTTAGCATCAGTGTCGGGAAAATGAAAACCAATATCTCGTAAATCTGCTGCACCTAAAATAGCGTCACAAATAGTATGTATCAATACATCTGCGTCAGAATGGCCTACCGCACCTTTTACATGGGGCACTAATATACCTCCAAGCCAAAAATCTTTACCTGCAGCTAATTGATGTACATCAAAGCCAAACCCTATTCTAATATTCATGATTTATTCTTTATCGGTAGAATAAAGCGCAGCCATATCAAACAACATGGTAAAGCGCAGTGTATTTGCTAATGGACTTCTTTGGCCTTGTTGGGCAGGAAGTAAAAATGCCATATCTAAAGAGAACACATTCATTCGTAAACCAACTCCAACCGTAAAGTACTTTCTGTTCCCTTTTGTAGCGTGCTCATGAAAATACCCGCCTCTAAAAGCAAATTGTTTTAAATACCAGTATTCCATACCAACCGAATACATCAGTTCGTTAAGTTCTTCTTGCATTCCGCCAGGAGCATCGTTAAAAGATTGAAATACACCTTGTACCGTACCCACATTTGGATCTTGACCAGCTTCAATAACTTGGTTGCCATTTTCATCGTAGATAGGGTCATTGTCTTCATCTACTGCATATTCTGGTGGAGTTGGCACAAGTAATTTATTTATATCTACGGCAAAAGAAACTGAATTGTACTTGTCCAATTCCATATTAAAACTAGCACCTAACCGGCCATTGGTTGGTAAAAAAAATTCTTCACCAGCATCTGTGTACGAAATTTTATTACCCAGGTTAGAAATATTTATACCGGCTGCCCAGTAAGCATCTTTATCCTCTACCTGAAAATTATCACTCTGGTAGTAAGAAGACAAATCTACGGCAAATGATGTACCTGGCTTTGTAACGCCTCCTCCAGGCGTACTAATACCACCCGTTAAATTTGAGTAGATATAGCGCATTGCCAAACCAGAAGAAAAATTCTCTGAGAGTTTCATCGCATAAGCGCCGTCAATGGCGAATTCGTTAGGCGTAAATTTTCCCATTGGTGCTCCTGTATTATCGGTAAATTGAATTTCACCCAGAGAAAAATAACGCAAACTCGCTGCAAGGGTACTTCTTTTATTGATGCGTTTAAAACCGGATAAATAGCTCAAACTAATTTCTGGAACCAAATCTTGCAACCAGGGTGTGTACGATATTGAAAAACCATTCGCCTCTTCTAAAAAAGCTAATTTTGAGGCATTCCAGTGAATGGAATTCTGGTCTGGAGTAGTTGCAGCACCTACATCACCCATAGCACCTGCTCTGGAGTCTGGAGCAATTAACAAAAAGGGAACCGAAGTAGATATCGTATTTAAGTTATCTAAATAATCATTTCCACCAAAATCATCTTGCGCTGATGATTGCGTTGAAAATAAAACAGAAGCAAAAGCTATAATCGTAATTTTTTTCATGAGGTAAATTTTTAACGAAACAAATTTAAGAATTTATTAACGCGAATTTTATTTAATTAGTACCATTTGTGTACTAATTGTGTTTTCTTTTTTACTAACAGGATTGTAGGCGGTCAATTTACAAAAATAAACACCAGAGATAACTGGACTTCCGCTAGTAGATTCTCCATTCCAAACAAACTCAGTATTAGAAAATGAAGTACTTAAAAGGGTGTTTTGCATCGACTTCACCAATCGGCCATTAATATCGAAAATGTCAAGTTGCACCTCCAAATCTTGGGCATCTTGGTTGTGTTCAAAATGAATTCGGGTGAAATCGCTAAACGGGTTCGGGTAGTTCATTAGATTGCTAACGATTAAACCCGCATCAGCAACGACTAAAAACTCTGTAAAGTCCTCGGAAGAATTGTTGTGAACATCCCATACCTTAATGGTTAGGGTATGAACACCCTCGGATAAATCAGTAAAAGGATAAGACACTGTACCCGACTGGTAAGAATCTAGATTAGATTCGTAGTATTGGTTCAAAACAATGGAATTCTGACTGTCCTGATCAAGAATAGCAATAATGTCGTGACCGATTCCGTTGCCGGTAGTATTGATACCAGAATCATCGGTAACCTGAGCGTACAGGCTCGGATTGGAGTTTGTAATTCCTCCAGACCTAAAGCTATTACTATTCATGAACAACTGAATTTCAGGCCCAAAATCATCAGACGATGCATTTTCGTCGAAACCACCAATCAATACACCTGCATCTGCACCAATTGCGTCGTATATACTGTCTTGTGCATAAAAGGAAATTTTACCTAGGCCATAAGCATATGAGATGTCTTTGGGCACAACAAATTCAAACTCAAACAAACCGCTATCTACAGATGCATTTCCGGCATAAAGAACGTTTTGCTGCAGGTCAAAATAAAAAGGGTCTAAGAATTCGTAGTCGTTATTAAGAGTTTGAAGTCGAGAAGGCTTGTCGAAAACTTTCGAGTTAACAGCCCCATTAAATGATGTATTAACAGATTCGTCTTGATTTACAACTGCACCTCTAACAATAACGCGAGAAAGGGCTTTTACCGAATCAATAGGCTCAAAAGTTTCTGCATCTAAAATTTCTAAAACACTAATTTTAGTTTCAGGGATTGGGAATTTTAAAGATGGGTCGCCTAAAAGTGTAAACTTCATTTTGTTGGTGGAAGAAATTCCAGCTGAATTAAGATCGTTCTTCATTGCTCTCATGATAGCGCCAAAACTGAGTGTTTCTCCAGCGCTTTCTGGGATTGCATATTTGTAAAACGTTTCAGATAAATTCTCAGCATCACTTTCTGTGATCGTTCTGGTGGTGGTAAATAAGGCAATCCCAGCTCCGTTAGGATTTAAGAGTATTTGTTCTCCAGCGGAAACTCTCTTAGCATCATCGTATCTAGAAAACTCGCATGTAGCGGTTATAAAAACAGCTAAATTATCTATGTTCGTCCAATTATTTATATCAATTAACTCCAATACACGTTCTTCTGCCCAACCCACTTCTCCACCATGACCGTAATAATGCATCATAAGAGTTCCTTTATTTACCTGATCAATAATTGCTTGTCGCGCATCAGGATATCTCTGACCTCCTGAAGAAGCACTTTGCTGGTAAGCGTCTAAATAAATTTTATTGATGTTGTAATTAGGATAGGAAGTATCGAGAGTACTTGCAATTTTATCAATATTTTGTTGAAGCCTAAACTCCCAGCTCTCATCGTCCACATCGTCTGCAACAAAGCAGATATTAGACCTCCAATCTCCCAATGAATTTTTTGAATTGTAGTTTATTATTTTGTCTACTACTGCTTGAGCTTCATTTATAGTTTGACAAACAATTCTTCCAACCCCTAGGTCCATCCCATCAGTGCTCATCGTATTTTGAGCTCCTTCGCTCTCATCTAAAAAAGCAATAAAATCGTCTGTACAAAACGAGGGCCCAATTTTAAATGAATATTCCGACTGAAAAGTGGGCACAAAATTAACATCATCATACAAACCATTGGCAGAAGTAATTCCTTTGTAATCGTAACTCGCATCTCCAAATAGAAGAACATTTTCGGGAACATCACTTTCAGTTTGAGCTCTGTCGTAAAACATTTTCACATAAGCACGTAGCGCCATCAAATCTTGCTTACCTGAACTAAATTCATTGTAAATCTGTTCGGTAGTAGCAATATTTACCGTCATAGCGTCTTGTTGAACATGAAACTCAGCCAAACGTTCTGCAGCCTCTAAGAACTCTTCTGCCGTAATAATTAACAAATCTGCCGGTGCTTGACCGTGTAAATTTTGATTAACAACTTGTTTATCAAACAAAGGCTTGTTGTAAGAAGACTTGTTTAAATCGTGAATTACAAATTCTTTTAAAGTATCTGTCTGTAGATTAAAACTATCATAATTAGTAAGACTGATGTTCTTACAATTCATTGGATCCGTAACATCCCAAACAGCAAAGTCTTGTGTGTTAGAATTGATTAGAAATTTTGTAATTCTATTTTTGGCAACAGTAGATGGTTCTTTAAAAAGGATTTGACCTCCTGAATAGCTTAATTCACACTTCGCTTGAAGCTCAATAAAATCAAGATAAGCAAAAGCAGCTGCATCTCCATTTTTACGGTAAGACACATTTAAACTAATTGAATTTTGATTTGATAAAAAATCTGATGAAGCAACACCATCGTCAACATAAACTTGCGAGTTTACAGCGTTACCAATGGGTACATTAAGCACTTCTGCACCGCCTAGAGTAAACAATAAACTTGTAGAGACATTTGATCTAGCAACCCCTTGAGCATTAATTCTAACAGGTTCACTTTTTAATCTAGAAGGGAAATTAAAATTTAAATTGTATTGTTCGTTAAAACTAAAATACTCTCCGTACCATTTTCTTCCCGTACTTTTTAAATTAACATTTTCCCATTCGTAGAAAAGGGGTTTGGTGTAAAAATCGACTTCAAAATTTGACGCTTCATCTTGTGCAATCGTTTGTATCCTTTTGCCGTCTTCCGAACCTATATGAAGGTAGTAATAATTGTTGTTATCGTAAATATTTAATTGATGTTTGAAAGCTAAATCAAGTGTATCGTATAGCCATCTGTGTGGAGATTGAGCAAAGAATACAGCAAAATCATTTGAATCAAAAACCCCGTCTTGTTCACCGGAAACATAAATGGCATTTTGGACCAGATCCTCATGTCTAAAAGTACCATTAAACTCTGGAAGCATTGCACCACCATTTCCATAAATTTGAATTTTACGTGGATCTATTGACTCAAGAGATAAACCGAGGTCTTCAAGAATCGATTTATCAATTCTATAAAGTCCGTCATCAGCTACTTTAAAACGAAACCAATCGCCCGTATCTAGTACAGAATTCGTATTAGAGGATTGCTTAAAATCTATATCAAAATCAGTGTATGACAGATGTAAAGAAAAGCTAAACTTTGTGATCTTATGAGTAGATGTGAGAGGAATGTAGGAGAGCACTAAAAAAGGTTGCTTTCGCTCGTATGAAATGTGCCATTGTAATTTTTCAAAAAACTGATTTGAGGAAATTAAATCTAATTCATGAAACTCTAAAAAAGTACTGTCCAAAGATTTAACAGTCAATTCTACAGAAGAAATATTTTCGGGGAGTCTAATTTTCTTTTTAAAAACAGGTAAATTATGGGTTTCAAAGGAGTAATAAGCTCCTCTGAAGGACATGGCTTGCGAAAGCGTATCTTGCGCTAAGTAAGAATGTGCACCAGTCCAAAGAACATCAACAACAGATGACTTTTGGGCATGAATTTTAGCAAAAGTTAGAAAAAATAAAACAGTACAAATAGATAAATAAATACGCATCAACCAACAGTTTAGATTTACATCACAAATAACGTCAAACAATTAATTCTATTGTCAAAAATACTAAGAATTGGTCTAATTATTTTGTAAAACTTAAATGAATTAACTTTTGAAGCAAATCGAACGTTTACAATTTCAAAAATTATTGTATTATTGTGTCTTGAAACGCAAAAACTAATATGATTAGAATCAGATTGTTTGCCTTACTGGCAGCTATAACTTTAGGAATAACAACGGATGCGTTAGCACAGGATCCTGCATTTACTCAATTTTATGCAAACCCTATGTACTTAAACCCAGCCATGGCGGGTTCGGCTAACTGCCCCCGAATATCTTTAAACCACCGAAACCAATGGCCAAACTTAAGAGGCTCATTTATAACCAACAGTATTTCTATAGACAGGAATGTTGAAGCATTAAATGGAGGAATTGGGTTACAGATTGTAAACGATGTACAAGGAGAAGGAGTCATAAAGGGAACACAGGTAAATGCAATATACTCATACCAACTTCAAGTATCCAGAAAAATAACAGTTCTCACAGGTATTCAAGCCAGTTACCATCAAAAAACATTAGACAAATCGAAACTCTTTTTTGGAGATCAAATTGATCCCAATTACGGTTTTATATACGAAACTCAAGAAAACCCTGATCTTATTGCAGATAACGTTGGTTACTCTGATATTTCTCTTGGGATGATGGCATTCACCAAAAAGTATTTCTTTGGATTAGCATTACATCACATAACACAACCAGACGACTCTTACATTGCTAAAAGTTTTTTACCAAGTCGATTCACCATTCATACTGGTGCAAATATAGCAGTGGGTAGAAGCAAACGATTGGGGATAGCCATGAATGGCCCTTTTATAACACCTAACTTAATGTACTTAAAACAAGCCGGAGCTGAACAACTTAACTTAGGCCTATCTTTAACAAATGAAAGTTTATCTGGTGGATTATACTACAGAAGTAATTTCTCGAATCCTGATGCAATTTTAGCTGTTATTGGTGTAGAAAAAAATGGAATTCGTCTTGGATATAGCTATGACTACACAGTTTCAAAACTTTCTGGTGCATCTGGAGGATCACACGAAATATCCGTAACTATACAATTAGCTTGCAGAAATAAAAGAAAAAAATTAAAAGCGATTAAATGCCCTAAATTTTAGGTATTTTTGACAAAATTAGAGCCTTAACAACATGAACACGTTACATACTTTTAAAATGAGGAATTCTTTAACTAGATTAGTATTTGTAGGACTTGCACTATTTATTTCATCTTGTGGAGGAAATAAATACAAAAGTATATCTCAAACAACAGGATGGAAAGTAAACACTTCATCTAATGGTGGGTTTGAAGCTGAGCTTAACTACAAACAAGATCTTCCAGTAGGGATGGTTTTTGTAGAAGGAGGAACTTTTATCATGGGTCAGACGGAAGAAGATGTAATGATGGATCAAAATGCAAACTCACGCCAAGTTTCAGTGTCTTCATTTTACATGGATGAAACAGAAGTAACTAATGTATCTTACAGAGAGTATTTGTTTTGGTTGAGTCGTGTTTTTGGAGAAAGTTATCCGGAAGTTTACTGGAACTCCTTACCAGATACAAATGCATGGAGAAGTGAAATGGGCTTTAATGACCCAATGGTAAATAATTACTTAAGACATGCCGGATTTAGTCATTACCCAGTTGTAGGCGTTTCATGGGATCAAGTACAGGATTATTGTGCTTGGAGAACAGATCGAGTAAATGAATTGGCTCTTATTGGAGTAAAATCTCTGAAACACAATTCAGAACAATTTGACGACGACAACTTTAACACAGAAACTTACAGAGCCGGACAGTATACTGGTGCAGTAAGAAAAAGACAAGGATACAAGAATTTAAGAAACCCAAAAGATAAAATGGGAAGAAGAGGTACTCAAGAAGACGGGATATTAACTCCGGGTTTCAGATTACCAACAGAGGCTGAGTGGGAATTTGCTGCATGGGGCTTGATCGGAAACTCAATTGATGGAAATATTTCAGACGGTAGATATTACCCATGGGATAGAAACTCATTAAGAGACAATAGAAAGAAATTTGCTGGCGAAATTTTAGCAAACTTTAAGCGAGGAGCTGGAGATAACATGGGAATTGCTGGGTCTTTAAATGATGCAGGTTCACGTACTACCGAAATCAGATCATTTCCTCCAAATGACTACGGCTTGTTTGACATGAGTGGAAATGTAGCAGAATGGGTTTTAGATGTATATAGAGATGATGCAGACAACCAAGATGACTTTATGCCATTCAGAGGTAATGTATTTACAGATAAAGCAAAGGATGAAGAAGGTTATTATCTTGAAGCAGATTCTTTAGGAAGATTAAAAACAGTGGAAGCTGAAGCAGATATGTTAAGACGAAACTATCAAACCGCAAAAAACTCCGATAGATACGATGGTGACATAGAATCTAGTATATACTATTCAAAAGGAGACTCACAAGGTGAAGCTGCTGTATACGATTATGGTAAAACAACATTAATAAACGACAATGTACACGTTTACAAAGGTGGTTCATGGAAAGATCGTTCGTACTGGTTAAACCCTGGTACAAAAAGATATATGAATAGTGATATTGGGACAGACTATATCGGTTTCAGATGTGTTATGGATCGAATGGGTTCTCAAAAAATAAAACCCAATAAAAAGAAAGCAAGAAAAATAAATAGATAACAAAAAGCCTCTCTTAGTAGAGGCTTTTTTTATGCAAAATGTGAGATGAAAATGATTGAAGCTCTTTACTCATTATACTTAAAGCACCCACAGATAAGTATTGATACAAGGTCTATTTCTAAAGATTGTATTTTCTTTGCGTTAAAAGGAGATAATTTTAACGCGAATGAATTTGCGCATACCGCACTTGGCAATGGAGCTGCCTATGCAATTGTAGATGAAGAAAAGTTTGTTTTAGATGAAAGATGCATTTTAGTTGATAATGTATTAGAAACATTACAAGAATTAGCAAGACACCACAGAAGAAGAATAAAATGCCCTGTGCTTGCAATTACAGGGTCTAATGGAAAAACAACAAGTAAAGAACTCTTATACAGAGTCCTTCAACAAAAATATATAACTACAGCTACAAAAGGGAACTACAACAACCATATAGGAGTTCCCCTGTCGGTACTTTCTATACCTGCTCATACAGAGTTTGCGATTATCGAAATGGGGGCAAACCACATAGGTGAAATAGATTTTTTGTGTAATATAGCGATGCCAGAATACGGCGTAATCACAAACGTAGGGAAAGCTCATCTGGAAGGTTTTGGTTCATTAGAAGGCGTCTTAGAAGCAAAGACAGAGCTTTACAGGTACATTGATAAAAGAAATGGCGTACTATTTATTAAAGACAATCAAAATAATCTACTTGAAAAAAGAGCCGAGGGTACAAAATTTTTCACCTACGGTTCTTTAGAAAAGAGTACTTACAATATTAAATTTATTGAAGCGCAACCAAAAGTGGTTGTTTCCTATGAAAATAAACTTATCAATAGTCAGCTTATTGGAGACTACAACTTCGATAATATCGCTTTAAGCATAGCTATTGGGCTTCATTTTAAAGTGGATAAAGAGCATATAAAAAATGCGTTAGAATTATACGTCCCAACAAATAACAGATCACAAATAGTAAACACAGCAGCAAACACTATACTTCTAGACGCCTACAATGCGAACCCTATGAGTGTAGAAAAGGCTATACTAACTTTGAGTAGTCTTGAACATGAGAATAAAATGATCATTCTTGGAGACATGTTTGAGCTTGGGCAAGAGTCAAAAAAAGAACACATCAAGATTATAAACTTATGTTTAAGTCATGGCTTCTCTAATGTTATGTTAGTAGGTGAACTATTTAGCGCGGTAAATAAAACAAGCTACAAGTCCTATCGAACAACAAAAGAACTGTATGCAAATTTAAATGTAGTTCAAATAAAAGACGCATTTATTTTAATAAAAGGATCAAGAGGTATGAAGCTTGAACAGCTCGTAAATAACTTATAATTGCTTGGAAAAAACTTCTAGATTTAACCCTCCAAAATTACCTGAACTCATAAATAGAACAATTGTATTAGCTGTAATTTCACGCTCAATGGATTCGGAAATTTGATTTCGAGTAGTCAACACTTTTAAATCTGCCCTATTAAAGGAGTTAAAAACCAATGCTGTGGATAAATCCTCTAGTTTTTTATGTACAATAGCATTCGGGTCAAAATAAACCAAAGCTACCTCTACTCCATTCATAGTGTTTTTATATTCGGTCAAAAAAGATTTATTTAAACTACTAAAAGTATGCAATTCTAAAACGGCAATTACCTTAGAATCTTCAAATTGCGTTTTAACCGCCATAACCGTTGCTTTAACTTTAGAAGGGGAATGCGCAAAATCTTTAAAGACCTGTAAACCTTTTCGTTGATAAACCTTTTCTAAGCGCATAGATGCACCCATAAAACTAGACATCGCATTATAAAACTGCTGATCTGAAACTTTTAGTTGTTTACATATATTTAGTGCGCCCATCATGTTCATCAAATTGTGGTCTCCAAAAATCTCAAGTGGAATTAAGGAATTTTCAGATTTGATATAGGTTATACCCTCTGTAATTTTATGATCAGGCAACTGATAAGATTCAAAATTTACTGAATCATTATTATGAACTAAATTCTTAAGATTCTCGTCAGAGGAAGCGTAAGTTAGATAACCTTTGGGTTGGATTTTGTCAATAAAAACTTTGAACTGCTCAATGTAATTTTCAAATGTTGGGAAAACATTTATATGATCCCAGGCAATTCCACTTAATAAAGCGATATGAGGCTTGTAAAGATGAAATTTAGGCCTTAAATCTAGCGGAGAAGACAGATACTCATCACCTTCCAATACAATTATTGGAGCATCAGAAAGTCTAACCATGGTTTTAAAACCTTTAAGTTGAGCACCGACCATATAATCACAATCAATACCAACATTTTGTAGTACATGTAAAATCATAGAGGTTATAGTAGTTTTACCATGACTACCGCCAATAACTATTCTGATTTTATCTTTAGATTGTTCGTATAAATACTCTGGGTAAGAGAAAAGAGGTAAATTTAGTTGTTGTGCTTTTAGTAATTCAGGATTATCAGATCGAGCATGCATCCCTATGATAACAGCATCAAGATCTGTTGTGATTTTAGCTGGAAACCAGCCCATTGTATCGGGACAAATGCCTGCATTTTCTAACCTCGATTTTGAGGGGTTAAAAATAGCATCATCAGACCCAGAGATACGATACCCCTTTTCCATTAGCGCAAGCGCTAAATTATGCATAGCCGCACCTCCAATTGCAATAAAATGTACTTTCATGTGTTATATTTGTAAAAAGGAAAGATAATAAATCGTTTTGCAATGAAAAAAATTATGGTCATGCTAATTACACTACTTATTTCTTGTAGCAGTGTAAAGGAAAACAATAAATTAATAGCAAACGCTGCGCTAAAAATAGCGTTAAAAAAAGGGGCTTGCTTTGGGACATGTCCAATTTATCAAATTCGTTTGTTCGAAGATTGTTCTGTAAAATACAATGGGATTCGCTTTGTAGAATCGCAAGGAACTTTTGAGTGGTATATGGATAGGTCTGATTTTGATAAAGTAACTAAATTACTTCAAACCAAAGAACTAAAATCATCTAGGGAATATAATATGAGAGCTCAAGATCTCCCATTGACAAGTTTATCAATTTACAGCAATACAAGTACTGTTGAAATTAAACACAAAGGTGGAATATCCGATGAACTAAAAGAGCGAATAAAGAGCATTGAATACTTGATAATGAAAAATGCAAGTTGGACTAAATAAATTTAAACGAATGCAAACTCCGCTTTTTAATTAGTCTTAAATTGCAAACAAAAGAAACAATAAAAAATGGCTCTTATTCTCACCTTAGATACAGCAACCAAAAACTGCTCTTTAGCTTTATGTGATAATGGAATAATTTTAGAATCTATAGATCACAATAAGGGTAGTTTTTCTCATTCTGAAAAACTGCATGTTTTTATAGAAGAACTCTTTACGAACACAGGAAAGAAGCTAAGTGAACTTGATGCTGTTGCTGTTAGCAAAGGTCCTGGCTCTTATACAGGACTTCGTATAGGCGTATCTACAGCAAAAGGATTATGCTTCGGTCTAGGTATACCATTAATTAGCGTAGAAACACTAGAGGTACTTACCAGAACGTTTCTTTTAGAGCATTCCGTTAATGAAAATGACATTCTTATTCCGATGATAGATGCCCGAAGAATGGAAGTTTATACGGCAATTTTTAACACTCGTTTTACCAAACTTGAAGAAACAAAAGCACTCATTCTTGAACCCACATCATTTGATCAGTTTCTGGAAACTTCTGCTTGTCATTTTATAGGTGACGGGGCCGAAAAATCATCTAATTTATACCAAGGTGAACATCAGTTTTTTTACCCAGAAATATACCCTTCATCAAAAGCTGTAGCTAAGTTAGTTGAACTGAAATACCAAAGCAAAGAATTTGAAGATGTTGCCTACTTTGAACCCTATTACCTAAAAGATTTTGTAGACGGAAAAAAGACACCATAAATACAGTAAAAAGGGCAGCAAATATTATCACATTAGCAAAATTTTAAAATCAATGCTGTATGATCAGTTTCTGTGAATATAGGTTTTCAATACTCACAAAGTAAATACCTTCAACTAAAGAAGAAACATCAATAGTATTTTTTCCTTTCTCGAGATCAAGATCGAGAACCAATTGACCTAAAGAATTAAAAATACCTAGCGAACAACTCGCTGCTAATTCTAAATTTATTGAGTTATACGATGGGTTAGGATAAAGCACACTTTCTAAATTTGTCTCTAGCGTACTTACAGTTAAAGTTGGATTAGTCATTTTGGTAACTCCAGTACTCGTGGCCACCCAAATATTATCATCTACGTCTACAGCTAGTGCTCTTACTCCAGGGCCTACAAGAGCATTTTCATCTGTAAATTCTGTCCATAGAGAACCATCCCAAGCAACAACTCCACCAACAGAAACCAAATAATCAACATATATACCAGCCCAAACATTGCCTTGAGAATCTAATTTAACATCAACTACAGGATTTAAAGTATCTGGTTCAGGTAAAGTAAGTAAAATAGTGTGTTGAGCTAACACTTCATTATTTTGATCTAACACAGAGATCCCTTTAGAGGTTCCCACCCACTTTGTATCATTTTCATCGATGGCAATTGATGTTATATTTTTACTTATCAAACCAGAGGATGTATCGAAAACAGTAAAGTCAACACCGTTAAAATGAATTAAACCTTTGAGGCTGCTCGCAAGCCAAGCATCATTATTAGAGTCAAATGTTACATACTTAATTCCTCCGAATGGCAAACCATCTGACGTTCCGTAGGAAATCCAAGAAGTACCATTATAAACGGATACACCTGCTCTTTCTCCAACCCAAATATGGCCATTTACATCTTCATTAATAGAACTAATTCTATTGTCTCCCAAGCCATCATTTTCTGTAAAAGATGACCATGTAGATCCAGATAAAACACTAATACCATCATCTGTTCCAACCCAAATATCTCCAGAACTTGCCGCATATATTGAAGTCACATAATTGTTAATTAAATGAGTGGTGTCTGACATCCAATCCTCACCATTAAACATGGCTAAACCTCTATTGGTTCCAAACCAAATAGACTGATTGTCATCAATAGATAGGCAGTTAACAAAATTATTCACCAAGCCATCAGACTCTGTATAATGCGTAAATTGTTGACCCATTAAGGGTGAAGAAGCAATAATAAAGAGAAGTAAATTGAGAAATTTCATAGAATACATTTAAAATTTAATAACTTTTTTAGTGGCCAGAGAATCGTTTGATCTTAAAACACTAAAATAAACTCCAGGTTTAAGTCCTTTTGTTGAAATAGTGGTTTGGATTATACCAGCAGTAAACAAATTTGAATAAAGCAATCGCCCTACTGCATCGTAAAAACTTAGCATTGATTTAGCTTGAGATTCAATCGTAATAAATAGAGTTTCATTAACGGGGTTTGGGTGCACATCCAACACTAAACTGGCCTTTTTGGGTATTATTGTAGCACTGTCATTTGAGGTGTTAAAAGTAGCAGATAAAAAAGTGAAAGAACCAGTTCCATTGGGTTTTCTAGCATAAGAAACATCATCCAATTGTTGGGGAAAAGTTAAAGAATCCAGAATCGTTGAACCAGCATCAGAAAGAAATAGTTGTTCTCCAGTAGCGTTTAATTTAAAATTTGAGTGAACACCCGATTGACTCGTTTCTGAATCTGCCCAAACGATTAAATAATCGTCTGGCTGAATAAACATATCGGGCAAGGCCCATTTGTTAAGATCTGAAAGGTCGTCACTTAAAAACAAACCTAAAAGTGCAATAGGTGCTTCCGAAGTATTGTACAATTCAATCCAATCGTCAAACTCATTTTCATCATCTGATTGGCTTGTTTTATTAGAAGCCATTAGCTCATTAATAACCAAATCACCTTCAGAGAAAGTCCCTGCTATTGTATAGAATTCGTAAGCTGCTCTTTGAGGAGAAAATACGCCAGAAGAATCATTTTCGGCAAAAATATAATAAGCCAAATCGGCTCCATGATAAACAACCTGTGCAGTATACATTCCATCTAAAGGGAATTCATCTCCATTAAGTCCAGAGTCGTTCATTGATACAGTTTCGAATAAGGACTTGCCTCCATATCTAAAAGACAAAAGCACTTCTGTAGCGTTGTTTATTTTACTTGTAATGGTAAGTGTGTCTCCAGCTGAAGGTACTTGCGGATTGTAAGAAATTGAATCTATAGATGGAGCACCCTGGTACCCGTAGTAAGAAGACAAATAAGCAGTACGACCTTCCATAAGATCAACAAGTCCAGGGTATTCAACTAAATCTGTTACTGTAGTATAAAGATTGTTTTGAAAATCAGCGTTGGAATAAAACTTGTTGGTATCAGCCAAAACACTATTTTCTATGAATTCAGAAAGAGCTTCACCTCTCGTTACAAAATCGGCATCAAGAAAATTCTCTTCGATAATTGTCCGTATGTGTGCCAAATACATTTTTCTGTAACGACTGTATTCAAATAGGTTTCTTAGTAAGGGTCGAGGGTAAACTGAATAATCATAATAATGACTTAACGGGTCAATTGTCTTTGCTTGAGAAATGGTAAAGCCATCATAATAGGAAGAGGCATCGGCTAAACGAAAACTACCAAATGACATGTTTAAATCCCATAGTATTGGATTGAACCTTCCATGATCATCTTGATACATATAATAGTTTTGAGCATAGCCAATATAACTATCAAAGTTAACAAGTGTATAATTTAGCGCATGCATCCATAAAACTCTGTCTACATTCAACACATCGCTAATTGCATGTTTAAAATTATTTAAGGTATCAATCATACCATAAAAATCGCCCCAACCATAAACAGATTGCATAGCGTAAAGTGAGAAGTAACTTGAACTGTCTATGCCAGGTGTGTTACTCAAATTTGAATTTTCACCATACAGGTCAACTTCTTCAGGATTTCCTTTCACTAAAACGTTCGAAGAGGATGTAAAATGCTTGTTTAAAAACTCATTATTTACAGCTTCTACATTCGTATAAAGTCCAATGAGTGTATCGTTAATGTAAAGATTAGCAAAATTAGCTTCGGAAGCAGGCATGTATTTTCGAGCAATTTCATAAGATAAAAATTCGCGAACAAAAGAAGGGTCTTGAATAACATTACTCAACTTTATCTTATCGATGCCTAAATGCTTTTGACCCTTAATTCGATAATTTAATTTTATGTTAAACGGGTTTTTAACACGATTGATACTTGCGGAGCTGTATCCTTTGTAACGAACTCCTACGCTATCGTACTTAGTGCCATCGATAAAGACATCGGCTAAAATTCGTTCTTTATGCCCCTTTATGTAGAGGCTATCCAGCACCTCATCCCAATTGGTTTGGTAAAACGTAAGTTTAACTTCTCTGATTTCATCACCTTTATAGAAAGATTCTTGAGCAATGGCATGTATTGAAAATAATAACGACAAAAGAAAACCTATTAATTTAAGGTTCATAATTATTTTCTTAACGATACTACTTTCAAAGAGGAACCACCTTTACCATCTTCAATAGTAATAAAATAAATTCCATCCTCACAATCAGTAAGATCTATTCGAGCTGTATTAAGTTTTTTAATTAACTGTCCGTATGGATTAACAACCGTTACTGTAAAATTAGTAGTTTGAATACCTGAAATTGTAAATATGCCAGCCGAAGGATTAGGAGAAATAACTAGGTTGAGTTGAGTTTGCTCTTCAATACTCGTTTCGTTTATTGCACATGGATTGTCTAAAAGCGCAATAATGCCTGGGTATTTACATTCGTATCTAAAAGCTTTTGGGGTTCCTTCAGCATTAAATTGCCAAATTACATTGTCTAATGAATCAGCTTCATACATGTAACCAGCACCACCCTGACCGGCAGACATGTTAACAAAAACATTACCGTTGCTCATTCTATTGTGGGAAGATTGACCACTAGCATAGTCTTCGCAAGTATGACGCCAAGTATAGGATGAAGGACCGTATGCTTGACCAGGTATTAAATCATAATTGAATCCATTTATCGGAGTATTTATAGCATCTATAGAAGATACGTTACCACCACCATCGTTGTTGTAAAATTGTAAAAAGCCTGAATTGGGTCTACCATCATTCGTTATCCACCTTACATCATGCACTGCAGACGGAATTTGTTGAGCGCCAGGAGCGTCATAGTTAGACGGATTTCCCCAGCGGTAAAGTAGATCTCCTCCAAGGTTTGAATTTCCTCCAGAATGAGAAGCTGCTTGTGCACTTGTTGTACTATGATCAATGATAAATACTTCGCTTGCATGACGAGAAGAAAAGGCTATTTGATCTAGTTCAGCGTTGTAATTCACACCATTTACATGAAACCAATCGCCACTATTACCTCCTGGGCCAGGCCCCCCGCCCATTTCAGGTAACATATTAATATCAAACAACTCTGGATGATCTGCAACAACGCCAAAATTATCTTTAGTAGCGTCAAAATCTTGTATTAAATGATCCCAAAGATGCCATTCCCATACAATTTGACCTCCACCTGAACCATCGTTTGCTACTTCAACAAAGTGTGTTGGCCATTTACTCGATGAGCCATCGTAACCAGCTTGAGTAAGTTCAGCTGATGATTTCACTTCCCAAGCAGTTAACAAGACATTGTCATTAACCAATGTAATATCGTGGTGAGACAAATTTGTATTGTCAGAATAGGTAAATTCCCAAACTATAGATCCGTCTGGTGCAATCTCCTGAACTCTTCCTCCTTCTGCTGCTCCACCTAGAGAATTATTGGGGTTTTTTGCACCTCTAACAATATTTCCGTTGTTTTTTAACAAAACAGTATAATTGCAAGGTAAATTACAATTCCAAGAATAGGCAACATCACCCTCTTTATCAACGAGATAGGTTGTATTCTGATTTTGCCTATTGTATAATACATATCCATCAAATTCTGATTGAGAAAAAAGGTCAAGACCGAGAAGTGATAGAAACATTAATGATAAAAGTACTTTTTGCATTAGATGTAATTTAATAAATTTATGACTAAAACGATTAGACAATAACTGAAAGACTATTATTTCACTAATATAACTAAATATCAATCTATTCAGAAATCCAAACGACCATAAGTACATTTAAACTATGGAAACCACTTTTAAAACTTAAAAATTGGCTTTGAAAAATAACGCGCTAAATAAATTAGAGATATAGCATATTAAATTGTAAACTTGGATTAAATATTGAACGAGTGTTTTAGAAAAAAAAAGCCAATGTTGAGTGAAAAACAGTATAAAATAGAGGACATCACAAAGACATTGGAGTCTTTATATCCTGAGACTCCTATTCCTCTTGACCATACCAATCCCTTCACACTTTTAATTGCAGTATTATTGTCTGCACAGTGTACAGATGCAAGGGTAAATACAGTTACGCCAAAGTTGTTTGCATTAGCAAACACTCCTTACGAGATGATTAAGTTAAGTGTAGACGAAATAAGGGCGATTATAAGACCTTGCGGTCTCTCTCCTAGAAAATCTAAGGCAATCCATGAACTCTCAGGAATTTTAATTGCTAAACACAAAGGAGAAGTACCCGAAAGTTTTGAATTTCTTGAAGAATTACCTGGTGTAGGACATAAAACAGCCTCGGTTGTTATGGCTCAATCATTTGGAGTACCAGCCTTTCCTGTTGACACCCACATTCATAGATTGGCTTACCGATGGAAATTAAGTAGTGGGAAAAATGTAGAACAGACAGAAAAAGACTTAAAAAGATTATTCCCTAAAGAACTTTGGAATAAACTTCATTTACAAATTATCTTTTATGGAAGAGAATATTGTCCTGCAAGAGGACATGCTCCGTTAACCTGTCCAATATGCTCAAAATATGGACGCAAAATATTGTTCAAATGAAACAAACAATAGCCTTTCTATTTGTGCTCTTATTCTTCTCTTGTTCTCATGAGAAAAAAGAAGACTTAACCACACATCTTCATAAAAAAATAGACCAATGGCATATAGATGCAGCCCATACTAATTTTGAGTCTTACTTCAACTTTATCTCACCAGATGGTGTGTTTATAGGAACAGATGTATCCGAAAGATGGAGTAAAAAAGAATTTTCAGAATTTTCAAAACCCTATTTTGACAACGGTAAGGCATGGGAATTTACAGCTATAGAAAGAACAATTAAACTGGCACCATCTAACAAAATTGCTTGGTTTGATGAGGTTCTTGAAACCTGGATGGGAGAATGTAGGGCTACTGGAGTACTTGGCTATAATGGAGAGAATTGGAAACTTGAACACTACCAACTTTCCGTAACTATAGCGAATGATTTAATGGAAGCATTTTTAGACATCAAAAAATAATGGGTGTAAATGAGCATTCTATTAAGGTAGAAAATACAGCACACTACGTTTCATTAGGAGAGCTGAATAGAGGGACAAAAGAAATTTGGATTGTATGCCATGGCTACGGACAATTAGCTAAGTTTTTTATTAGAAAATTTAAAATTCTCCAAAAAGAAGGCGTCTACATAGTGGCACCACAAGGCTTTCATAAATTTTATTTAAAAGGCTTTTCTGGAAGAGTTGGTGCAAGTTGGATGACCAAAGAAAATAGAGACGATGAAATTACAGATCATTGTAATTTTCTTGAACAGCTATCTGATCATTTGATACATTCTGCATCGAAAAATTGCAAAATAAATGTATTGGGCTTTTCACAAGGAGCTGCAACAATAAGTAGGTGGAGTTTAAAAACAAAATATTCTGTAAACACATTTGTTCTTTGGGCCGGGAAAATTGCGAGTGACTTTGATTTTGATAAATACAAATCAAAACACCCGAACACAAACAACTACATTATTTTTGGAACAAGAGATCAATTTTACCCTGTTAAAACTATAAAAGAATATAAGACAGAGATGAAAGAATTAGATGCAACATGGATTAGCTATGATGGGGATCACTCCATACATAGCG
The DNA here is from genome assembly GCA_028110365.1 of Flavobacteriales bacterium. GTDB lineage: Bacteria > Bacteroidota > Bacteroidia > Flavobacteriales > UBA7430 > UBA6772. The sequence continues at coordinate 14,613 of JAOGVT010000011.1, read as the reverse complement.
ATACTTTACACACAATTAATACTCTTGGTCATTAGCCAAATACAATAAACTTGATGCATTATGTGTTTTAACTTGGTAACCAAGACCAGGTGACATCTGATCAATATTAGTAAACGCCCAATCTGGAAAATATACATTCCCGAAACCGTCTTTGACAATAATTATATCCTCAACGATCTCTTCAAATACTGAAATACAATCAGCGGGTTGTTCTCTTAAGTATGCAATTAGATTCCATCCTTGATCTAAAGTAATAGGATTTAACTCTGGCTGCAATTGAGCGCCAGTAATATACAAATCTGATTCCGTACTGAGCTTCGATAAATAGCCAGCCCCATTAGTCATTTCTAAATCAATAGTATAGGATGGTAAAAAAGCGTCTCCTAAATTGTCTTTAACAATTAATACCTGATCAACAATAGGATGGAAAACAGAATCCATAGAAAAGGACTGAGGTTGAATGTAGGTTGAAAAAATAGACCATCCTTCTACAAAAGAAACGAGCTGAGTATCTATAACAGGATATATACAAGAACCATTATCAATAAGATTAATAGATTCAAAATTTAAAGCAGCTTGGTCGTTACAACCATAAGCACCACACTTTCCTAAGTACAAAGTATCGTAGCTACCATTGTAATAAAAATCTTCAGGTGCATTTCGGTAATGGTCGTCAATAAAGTCCGTTATACCTTGGTAGTCGAAACAATTGTTAGCGTAAGACCATTCCCAAGCAACAACTGCAATATTCGTAGGCAAACCTACATAAGGGGTTAAAATCCATCTGAAGGGTCCGCCATCATCATCAGCTTTAGAACAAGCAAGCAGTCTAAGAGAATCTATAATGTCTTGACTTGCACAAGGATTGTATAAAAATGTTATACCACCGTGTTCTAGATTATGAATGTAACGTTGTGGAGGCATATATTCATACTCTCCCCACCTACCCCACATAGGTCTATGAGGACCAGATGAGGGAGGATTCATGTCGTAACACAATCCAATTGGATTATCAAAATGCCCTGCACCTATACCTGATTTGTTATCAATAACTGCCTGACAAGTTTCAGGATAACTTATTCCACTACAAGAATAGTCTTGCATGTCGTTTAAAGATTCTGGACATGGATAATCGCAAGAACCATTATCTATAGTCGCTAAAGGATTAAAATTTACAGCTACTGAATCTAAACAACCTTCAATAAAACCAAGACATTCTAGCATAAGAGCGTTAGCATCATCACAAAAACTACCATTATTAGATATGGAAATAGTTTGAATACTACCTAATTCTGCCGCAGTAGAGAATTGAATAAGTTCGCAACATGAAACTAAATTTAAATTACCCTGAATAATGACCTGGCTTGCATTGTTAAGTGATGAAAGTGGACTTAAATCTGTTACAGTAGTATTCAATAGATAAAAGTTTCCAGAAACTACAGATAAGGATGAAAGAGCCGTAACGTTCGTTATGTTATCCGAACTGATAACCAAATCTCCATTAAATACTTCGCAAGAGGATAACTCATCTAAATCAACTTGACTGGTAATTACAAACTGCCCCCCTAACGTTCCACATTGAGCATGAACTAATTGGCTAACTAAAATTAAACAGAATAAAAGAAGGGAATTTTTCATGAGAAATGTTTAAACAATATTAGTAAGAATGTATGTAATATCAAAATATTGAATTGTTAAATAATTATACGCTATTGTAGAATTGAATCATTTAAATACTCAAATAAAAAAACATGAAATAAGCTACTATATTAGGTGAAAGTATAATTTACATAGAATTAAAAATATTTCATATATTTGATTTATATTTACATATATATATATTTATAGCTTATTATAATAGCGAAATAATTTTAAAAAATGATCTTCCCCCTATTGACAAAAATATGGACCAGATGTTATTCCTACAGAAAAAACTATTATCGAGCTTTAAGAACTAAATATAAAGATGGGAAGTTTTATCAAAAAATTGAAGAACGCATCAAAAAAATTACAATTATTAAGACGTCTACTGAAATAAAATTACTTCCTAAAATAAAACTTCAAAACACTAAATTAAATGACATAGTAAAACTCTACGGACAACCAAATTATATAATTGATGAAAAAGAAATACTAAACATAAAAATACTCTACTACAAAAAGAAAATTGGCACACATAAAATAAAGCTAGAGTTTCACCTTTATAAAAAGCATCTGTTTTTTTATAGCTATGACTTTTCTCATGAAAAAAGCAACAATAACATCGTCAAGTTATTAAAATCTAAGTATATAAAACACTTCGATAAAGACATCAGAAAAATAGGGATAATTGACCAACATAAGAATATTATTCTAGTAAACAATACTGTGAATTTATCTATATTATATATTTCTGGTAACAACATAGTATTGAATAAGATAACAAAATCTTTGAAGTTTAAGGAAACACAAGAAAAAAGAAAAATAAAGAATTCTTACAATAAGCTATTCAAAAGACTTTAGATAAAAATTGAAAGTACTGTAAACTTTAAAAATTAACTGAACCAAAGATTATTTTTAAAGGGTTAACTATAAAACCAAAAATTAAATGCGTCAGCAGATCAGTATATCATCATATTGAGGACAAACAATGAGGCTATTTGTGAGATAAAAATTACATTTGAAAAATTAAGTAAACTTTATAACTAGCTTTTGTATAAAATGTCGGAAACTCAAAATGAACTCTTCTCAGAAATAGCTAAAACAATTGCAACAATAGATATTAAAAAAATATCTAAAAAAAGGACATTAATATTAAATGATTTAACAAAATATATTCAATTAAGAATAGCACAAAACAAAAAGGTATGTCTTACATTTATATGTACCCATAATTCACGAAGAAGTCATTTAGCTCAAGTTTGGGCACAAACAATTGCACATCATTTTTTAATTAAAAATGTATTTTGTTTTTCAGCAGGCACAGAAGCTACGTCAGTTTATCCGATTGTAATAGAAACACTAAAAGACTGTGGATTTAAAGTTAAAGTAAAGTTAGGCGAAAAGAACCCTGTTTATGCAATACAGTTTTCAGATCAGAGTAATCCAATAAACTGCTTTTCCAAAACAATAGAGGATAAGAGGAATCCAAAATCAGAATTTTGTGCAGTAATGACTTGTGCTGAAGCTAACGAATATTGTCCTATGGTAACAGGAGCTGAAATTCGTGTTCCAATAACGTATGAAGATCCTAAAGCTTACGACAATTCCCCTATCCAAAAAGAAAAGTATAATGAAAGGAGTATTCAAATTGCTACTGAAATGTATTATGTATTCTCAAAAGTTGTAGCAAACTAAATCTGCAACTAGATTAATAAAAACAACGATCACATTAGTTCCAATCCGTAATCTTTAAAACTTAGATAAAACGTAAATTGCGTGACTAAAATCTATAATAACCTCTTCATAGCTTTTAAGTAAAAACATGTCTAAGTTACCAAAAGAACATAAATTTATTGATCTTTCTGATTACGGAAGACCTATTGCAAGAGTTATAGCGATTTCGTTGAAAAACACAAGTTTTACTCCCATACACGTTACAACTTGGTTTATCATAGCTGGGCTAACAGCCGTATACTGTATGATAAATGGATACTATTATCTAGCAGGATTTTTTTTAATTGTAAAATCAATTTTAGATGCTGCAGATGGAGAATTAGCTAGAGTTAAAAACACACCTTCGTACACAGGTCGTTACTTAGATTCAGTAGCAGATATAATTTTAAATGCATTGTTTTTTATAACAATAGCTTACCTAACAAAAGCTTCATTCATCATCTGTTTTTTAGCATTCTGCGGATTGCAAATACAAGGAACACTTTACAATTATTATTATGTGATTTTAAGAAACAAATTTGACGGAGATACGACAAGTCGTGTGTTTGAAAATGAAACTCCTAAAGCCTTGAAAGGTGAAAAGCAAAGATCTGTCACAATTCTTTTTAATCTGTATAAAATCTTATACGGTGTTTTTGACCGAATAATATATGCTATAGATTCAAAAGCAAGCAAAGGAGAGACTCTTCCAAAATGGCTAATGACATCCGTTTCAACTTTTGGATTAGGATTTCAGCTACTAATTATAGCAATCATGCTTGCTACAGGCTTGATATCATATATCCTAAATTTCTTTTTAATCTACACCGTAATGGTATTTGTATTTGTTGGGATTAGGAAAGTATTCTATTAAATAAATTTGATTTAAGTTATATTTTTAAAGTAGCAAACAACAGGCAATTTGATGAACATACCATTATTAATATTGGTAAATCTAAATTATCAAACTAAATAAATGAGTCAATTGATTTAAACAAAAAAAAGCCTCGAAAATCGAGGCTTTTTTTTTGTTTAGGCTTCTGCTTTTGGCCCACCAAATGATAAAGGAACTTGTTGTTGTTTTCCAGTATCTTTGATGTCACCATATTGAGACTGGTACTTTTTAACATTTTCATTTAAAGCTGCAAGTAATCTTTTAGCATGTTGGGGAGTTAAAATAACTCGAGATTTCACTTTAGCTTTTGGCATACCTGGCATCATAGAAATAAAATCTAAAACAAATTCAGTTGGAGAATGATTCACCACTGCTAAATTAGAATAGAAACCCTGAGCTAATTCCTCAGGGAGTTCTATACTAACTTGTTTATTTTCTTTTTTATCTACCATTAGTCAGCTATTGTTTCAGTTACCTCTTCAACTTCTAAGGACTCTTCTTGACTTTGTTGAGCCTTAGATGACGTTAATGCAGCCAACTGAATTTTGTTACCAACAACCATTTCGCCGTACTTCTTAAGACCTGTACCAGCTGGGATTTTATGACCAACAATTACATTTTCTTTAAGACCTTGTAAATAATCAACCTTTCCATTAACAGCAGCCTCATTTAAGACTTTAGTTGTTTCTTGGAAAGAAGCAGCTGATAAGAAACTCTTTGTTTGTAATGAAGCTCTAGTTATACCTTGAAGAACAGAAGTAGATGTTGCAGGAATAGCCTCTCTAGCAACTACAGTCTTAAGATCTTTACGCTTTAACATAGAGTTTTCATCCCTTAGTTTACGAATAGGAATAATTTGTCCAGCCTTTAAGTTTTCAGAATCACCAGACTCCTCAACATACATTTTACCAAACATCCAATCGTTTTCTTCAATGAAATCGTTTTTATGAACTAGATTATTTTCTAAGAAGCGAGTATCACCCGCATCGTTGATCATAACTTTACGCATCATCTGACGAACAACAACTTCAAAGTGTTTATCGTTAATCTTCACACCTTGAAGACGATAAACTTCCTGCATCTCATTTACCAAGTACTGCTGAACAGCAGTTGGCCCTTTAATAGCAAGAATTGTTTTTGGAGTTATAGCTCCATCAGATAAAGAAGTACCTGCTTTTACAAAATCGTTTTCTTGAACTAAGATTTGCTTAGAAAGAGAAACTAAATACTTTTTAACTTCACCCGTTCTAGACTCAATGATTACCTCACGATTACCACGCTTAATTTTGCCATAAGACACAATACCATCGATGGCAGCCACAACAGCCGGATTAGACGGGTTACGCGCTTCAAATAACTCAGTAACACGCGGAAGTCCACCAGTAATATCACCAGCTTTTGCAGTACTACGAGGCATTTTTGCAATAATAGAACCCGGCTCCATCTTATCACCTTCGCTAACCACAATGTGGGCACCTACAGGTAAATTATACGATTTAACAGAACCATCTTTACCTGTTGACTTAACAAGTATAGTAGGAATCATTTTTTTATCTCTAGTTTCTGAAATAACCTTTTCTTGGAAACCAGTTTGTTCATCAATTTCAACTCTAAAAGTGATACCCTGAGCTAAATTTTCAAATTCTACTTTACCAACAGTCTCAGATAATAGTACTGCGTTGTATGGATCCCATTCACAAATTACAGCTCCTTGCTTTAATTTATCGCCATCTTTAGCAAACATTGTTGCTCCGTAAGGGATGTTGTTGGTAGCTAGTGTAATTCCTGTCTTAGGATCGATTAATTTCATTTCGGCAGTTCTACCAATAACAATAATTGAATCCTTCCCTTCTGAATCTTTACCTTTTACAGTTCTTAACTCATCAATTTCTAAGGTACCATCAAATTTAGCTGTAAGAGTTGATTCCTCGGCAGTATTAGATGCTGTACCCCCAACGTGGAACGTACGAAGTGTTAATTGAGTACCTGGCTCACCAATTGACTGAGCAGCAACAACACCAACAGCTTCACCTTCTCCAGCCATACGGTTGGTTGCAAGGTTACGACCGTAACATTTCGAACAAATACCTCTCTTGGTTTCACAAGTTAGAGCAGATCGAATTTCAACCATTTCTATAGGTGAGTTACCTATAGCTTCACCAATTTCCTCGGTAATTTCTCCTCCCGAAGCAATTAGTAATTCTCCTGTAAGAGGATGAATAACATCGTGAAGAGAAGTTCTACCGATGATTCTCTCAGCGAGTGTTTCAACAATATCTTCATTTTTCTTAAGAGCAACACCTTGTAATCCACGTAGTGTACCACAATCAACTTCAGATACGATTACATCTTGAGCTACGTCAACCAATCGACGTGTTAAGTAACCTGCATCGGCTGTTTTAAGTGCTGTATCTGCAAGACCTTTACGAGCACCGTGAGTAGAAATAAAGTACTCAAGAATTGAAAGACCTTCCTTGAAATTTGAAGTAATTGGATTTTCAATAATTGCACCACCTGTAGATCCAGATTTTTGAGGCTTGGCCATCAATCCACGCATACCAGATAATTGACGAATTTGTTCTTTCGAACCACGGGCACCAGAATCAAGCATCATATAAACTGAGTTGAAACCTTGTTGATCGTTTATCAAACGATCCATAGCATGCTCTGTTAATTCTGAGTTCGTTTTGGTCCAAACATCAATAACTTGATTGTAACGTTCGTTATTGGTAATTAACCCCATATTGTAACTATCAGTAATTGAAGAAACTTGATCCTTCGCACTGTTAATCATGGTATCTTTTTGATCAGGAACAATAATATCACCTAAAGAGAAAGATAAACCACCTTTAAATGCCATGTGGTAACCTAACAACTTCATGTCGTCAAGGAATTTGGCCGTTGTTGGGATGTCTGTTTCTTTTAGAATTTTACCAATAATATTTCTAAGGGCTTTTTTTGTTAGCGTTTCGTTTACAAAACCAACCGTCTGAGGAACTACATCATTAAATAAAACTCTACCTATAGTAGACTCAATAATTTTCTTTACCAATACGCCGTCCTCTTTAACAAGAGTACGAACCTTGATAACAGCATTTAACTCTGCTTTCTTTTCGTTGTAAGCAATTCTTACATCTTCTGAAGAATAAAAAGTTAAACCTTGACCTAGAATAGTTTTTTGCTTGTCTGTTTTACGAGGCTTAGTCATATAATATAAACCCAATACCATATCCTGAGATGGAACCGTAATAGGAGCCCCATTAGCAGGATTCAAAATATTGTGAGAACCTAACATTAACAACTGGGCTTCTAAAATTGCCGCAGGACTTAATGGTAAGTGAACAGCCATTTGATCTCCATCAAAATCGGCGTTAAAAGCCGTACAAGCTAATGGATGTAACTGAATTGCTTTACCCTCAATTAATTTTGGTTGGAAAGCTTGTATTCCTAATCTGTGAAGAGTAGGAGCACGATTCAATAATACTGGATGTCCTTTAATTACATTTTCTAATATATCCCATACTACAGGATCTTTTTTATCGATAATTTTCTTGGCAGACTTTACTGTTTTTACAATACCTCTTTCTATTAGCTTGCGCACAATGAAAGGTTTGTATAATTCTGCAGCCATATTTTTAGGTATACCACACTCAGATAGAAGTAAGTTAGGTCCAACTACAATTACAGAACGTGCAGAATAGTCAACACGTTTACCTAGTAAGTTTTGACGAAAACGTCCTTGCTTACCTTTTAAAGAATCTGAAAGTGATTTTAATGCACGATTAGATTCTGTTTTTACTGCAGATGCTTTACGTGTATTATCCAAAAGAGAATCTACAGATTCTTGAAGCATTCGCTTCTCGTTACGTAAAATAACTTCTGGAGCCTTAATTTCAATTAATCGCTTTAAACGGTTGTTACGAATTATAACACGGCGGTAAAGATCATTTAAATCTGAAGTTGCAAAACGACCACCATCTAAAGGAACTAGAGGACGTAATTCTGGTGGAATCACCGGAACAACTTTCATTATCATCCATTCTGGTTTGTTCTCGATACGTGTATTTGCATCGCGGAATGCTTCAACTACAGCTAATCTTTTTAAAGCTTCTGTTTTTCTTTGTTGAGAAGTTTCAGTATTTGCCTTGTGTCTTAAAGTATAAGAAAGCTCATCTAAATCAAGTCCAGAAAGTAATGCTTCCAAGGCCTCTGCACCCATTTTGGCTACAAATTTTGTTGGATCATTATCTTCTAAATACTGATTCTCACGAGGTAAACGCTCAAGAGCATCTAAGTATTCTTCTTCTGTAAGGAACTGTAAATACTCTAATGGTGTACCTTCGTTATCTACTGCTCCACCTGCTTGAACTACTACATAACGCTCGTAGTAGATAATCATGTCAAGTTTCTTAGTAGGCAAACCTAAAAGGTAACCAATTTTGTTTGGTAACGAACGGAAATACCAGATGTGCGCAACAGGAACTACCAAATTGATATGTCCCATACGATCTCTACGTACTTTTTTCTCTGTTACCTCAACACCACATCGGTCACAAACAATACCTCTATATCGGATACGCTTGTATTTACCACAGTGACATTCATAATCTTTTACCGGTCCAAAAATACGTTCACAGAATAATCCGTCACGTTCTGGTTTATAAGTTCGGTAATTAATAGTTTCAGGTTTTAAAACCTCACCACTAGATTCTTCCAAAATAAATTCTGGAGACGATAAACTAATCGTAATGTTAGTAAAGCGTTTTGGTTCTGGTGTATTGTCTCTCCTTCTCATTGCCATATACTGAAGAAATTAGTTTTTATAAGGAGTGTTCATAGAACACTCCTTCTGAAATTATTACTATTGTAAAGTGATTTTTAATCCTAAACCTTTCAATTCATGTAAAAGTACATTGAATGATTCAGGAAGTCCTGGTTCTGGCATCGCTTTTCCTTTCACGATTGCTTCATATGTCTTAGCTCTACCAATAACATCATCAGACTTAACTGTGAGTATTTCACGTAAGATATTAGATGCTCCGTAAGCTTCAAGAGCCCAAACCTCCATTTCACCAAAACGCTGACCACCAAATTGGGCTTTACCACCCAATGGTTGTTGCGTAATAAGTGAGTAAGGTCCGATAGAACGAGCATGCATTTTATCATCTACCATGTGGCCTAATTTAAGCATATAAATTACACCAACAGTTGCAGCTTGATCAAAACGCTCACCGGTACCACCATCGTATAGATAGGTATGTCCAAAGTCTGGAATACCCGCTTCCTTAGTCAATTCTGTAATCTCATCAAGAGAGGCACCATCAAATATTGGAGAAGCATATTTCTTTCCTAATTTTTGACCAGCCCAGCCTAATACGGTTTCATAAATTTGACCTATGTTCATACGGGAAGGTACACCTAGAGGATTTAAAACAATATCAACAGGTGTTCCGTCTTCAAGAAAAGGCATGTCTTCATCTCTTACGATACGAGCAACAATACCTTTGTTACCGTGTCGACCAGCCATTTTATCACCAACTTTTAACTTTCTTTTCTTTGCGATGTAAACTTTAGCAAGTTTAAGTATTCCAGCAGGCAACTCGTCACCTACGGAAAGTGTAAACTTCTTACGTCTTAAAACACCTTTAAGGTCGTTAAGTTTGATGTTGAAGTTGTGAATTAAATCGTTTACAAGTGAATTTTTCTCCTTTTCAGTAGTCCATCCATCTGTAGATATAACAGAATAATCATCAATAGCGTTTAACTGCTTTTGAGAGAACTTCTTACCTTTTGGTATAACAACTTCACCCAATTCATTAACAACACCTTGACAAGTTTTACCTGCAACAATGGTTATTAACTTTTCAATTAATATAACTTTAAGTTTGGCAGCATCTTCAGAAAAATCTGCTTCTAAAGCTAGAATAATTTCTTTATCGGCTATACGAGACTTTTTATCCTTGATAGATCTTGCGAACAATTTTTTGGTAAGTACAACACCATGTAAAGAAGGTGAAGCTTTAAGAGATGCATCTTTAACATCTCCTGCCTTCTCTCCAAAAATAGCTCTTAATAACTTCTCTTCTGGAGAAGGATCTGACTCACCTTTCGGAGTTATTTTACCAATAAGAATATCTCCAGGAGTAACATGAGCACCAATTCTGATAAGACCATTTTCATCTAAATCTTTTGTTGCTTCTTCAGAAACATTTGGGATGTCTGGAGTTAGTTCTTCAGAGCCCAATTTAGTTTCTCTTACATCAAGTGTGTATTCGTCAATGTGTATAGAAGTAAAAATATCTTCTCTTACAACACGTTCAGAAATCACAATAGCATCCTCAAAGTTATACCCATTCCATGGCATGAAAGCTACTTTCATGTTTTTACCTAAAGCTAATTCACCATTTTGAGTGGCATAACCTTCGGAAAGAACTTGACCTTTGGTAACTCTTTCTCCAACTTTAACAATTGGTCGGATATTTATACTAGTACCTTGATTGGTTTTTTGAAATTTAGTTAAATTGTACTTAACCGAATCTTCATCAAAACTAACCAAACGTTCTGAATCAGTTCTATCGTATTTGATGACAATACTAGTAGCATCAACATATTCAACCAAACCAGCATCTCTAGCGTTTACTAATACTCTAGAATCTGATGCCACACGTCCTTCTAATCCAGTACCTACAATTGGTGATTCTGGTCTCAACAAAGGAACTGCTTGACGCATCATATTTGAGCCCATCAATGCACGGTTTGCATCATCGTGTTCCAAGAATGGAATTAAAGATGCAGAAATAGAAGAAATTTGATTGGGTGCAACATCCATGAAATGCAAGTTTTTAGGCTCAGTAACAGGGAAGTCACCAGTATCTCTTGCTTTTACGAAATCATTAACGTAAGTACCTGTCTTAGTTATCGGAGCATTAGCTTGTGCGATAACTTGATCTTCTTCTTCTTCTGCACTAAGATAAGCAGGGATTGTTTTCAAATCAACAACACCATCTACCACTTTCCGGTAAGGTGTTTCAATGAATCCCATTTTATTAACCTTAGCGAAAACACATAGCGAAGAAATTAGTCCAATATTCGGTCCTTCAGGAGTTTCAATCGGACACAATCTACCATAGTGTGTATAGTGAACATCACGAACTTCGAAACCAGCACGTTCTCTAGATAAACCTCCAGGTCCAAGGGCTGATAAACGACGTTTGTGGGTAATTTCAGCTAGTGGATTGGTTTGATCCATAAACTGAGAAAGTTGGTTTGTACCAAAGAAGGAATTAATTACCGAAGACAACGTCTTAGCATTTATCAAATCAATAGGAGTAAATACTTCATTGTCACGAACGTTCATACGCTCGCGAATGGTTCTAGCCATACGTGCTAGTCCAACTCCAAATTGATTGTTTAATTGTTCTCCTACTGTACGAACTCTACGATTACTAAGGTGGTCAATATCATCAACCTCAGCCTTAGAATTTACAAGTTCAATAAGGTACTTGATTATTAAAATTATGTCTAACTTGGTAAGTGTAGCTTCGTCAAGACCAAGATCAAGATTTAATTTCTTGTTGATTCTATAACGACCTACTTCTCCTAAGCTATATCTTGTTTCAGAGAAGAATAACTTATCTATTATACCACGAGCTGTTTCTTCATCAGGCGGCTCAGCATTACGAAGTTGTCTGTAAATATGCTCAACAGCTTCTTTCTCTGAATTGGTTGGATCTTTTTGTAATGTGTTGTGAATGATTGCGTACTCAGAAGCTTCAGCATTTTCCTTATGAAGCAAAATAGTTTTAACACCAGCTTCAATAACGATATCAACATGTTCTTTCTCTAGAACGATATCACGGTCAAGTAAAACTTCGTTACGCTCAATAGATACAACTTCACCCGTATCTTCATCCACAAAATCTTCGAACCAAGTTTTAAGTACACGAGCGACAAGCTTGCGTCCTAAAACTCTCTTTAAACCTGCTTTACTTACTTTAATTTCGTCAGCAAGATCGAAGATTTCTAAAATATCTTTATCGCTTTCATATCCAATTGCACGCAACAGCGTAGTTACAGGTAACTTCTTTTTACGATCGATGTAAGCATACATCACAGAATTGATATCGGTTGCGAATTCTATCCAAGAACCTTTAAAAGGAATTACTCTGGCAGAATATAATTTGGTTCCATTTGCATGGTAACTTTGTCCAAAGAAAACTCCCGGAGAACGGTGTAATTGTGAAACACAAACACGCTCAGCACCATTAATAACAAAGGTACCTCTAGGAGTCATATAAGGAATTGTTCCAAGATAAACGTCTTGTACAATCGTTTCAAAGTCTTCGTGTTCAGGATCCGTACAGTAGAGCTTTAATCGAGCTTTTAACGGAACACTAAAAGTTAAACCTCTCTCAATACATTCGTCAAGTACATAACGAGGTGGATCTACAAAGTAGTCCAGAAACTCGAGTACAAAGTTATTACGTGTATCGGATATCGGAAAGTTTTCACTAAAAACTTTAAAGAGACCTTCGTTTTCTCGGTCTTCAGATTTTGTTTCCAACTGGAAAAAATCCTCAAATGACTTTAATTGAATATCCAGAAAATCAGGATATTCTAATTGAGATTTGATGGATGCAAAACTGATTCTTTCGCTTGATTTTGTCTGAGCCAATGGACAAAAATTTAAATGAAAAATAAATGGACTAATCTTAACCACAAAAGGGTTTAGTCTTCAAATCGAAATTTGAAGCCTAAACCTTGAGTCTTTTGAGTATGGAATATTACTTCAACTCTACCTCAGCACCTGCAGCTTCTAATTGAGCTTTAAGGGCATCAGCCTCGTCTTTTGCAATACCTTCTTTCAATGCAGCTGGTGCACTGTCAACCATTTCTTTAGCTTCTTTAAGACCTGATCCAGTTAATTCTTTAACTAGTTTTACTACAGCTAGCTTAGAGCTACCTGCTGCCTTAAGGATAACGTCGAATTCAGTTTGCTCTTCAGCGGCGTCTCCACCTGCTGCAGGACCTGCTACAGCAACTGCTGCTGCTGCTGGCTCAATACCGTATTCGTCTTTTAAAATAGTTGCTAATTCGTTAACTTCTTTTACAGTTAGGTTAACTAATTGCTCAGCGAAATCTTTCAAATCTGCCATGATTATGTGTTTTTGTTTGTTAATTCGTTTATTTGGAAATCGAGTGCGTACTAATTATTGAGCACGTTCTTCTAAAGTCTTCATTAGACCAGCAAGCGTATTTCCACCTGATTGTAGGCCTGAAATTACGTTTTTCGCTGGTGACTGTAGTAACGTGATGATGTCTCCTATTAACTCTTCTTTTGACTTTAATTGCTCAAGAATTGCTAATTGATCTGCGGAGTAAACAGATTCTTCGACGAAGGCACCTTTAAACAAGGGCTTTTCAGCATTTTTGTTCTTTTTGAGAAACTCTGTAATGGCTTTAGCTGGTGCGTTAGCAGTATCAGAAAGCATCATAGAAGTGTTCCCTTTGAGAACATCATACAACTCGTCGTAATCTTTGTCACAAGATTCCATAGCTTTTCTTAATAGGGTGTTTTTCACTAATTGTAGTGCAACACCTTTACTAAAACAAAGTCTACGTAACTTGCTAGTTTGATCGGCATCCATACCTGAGATATCAGCTAAGTAAACATTTTTACTTTCGGCTAATAAAACGGATAATTTATCGATGGCTTGTTTTTTCTCTTCTCTTGTCATAACCCTAAGGTATTTAGATTAGCTAAGTCTAGTAAGACTTTAAATCAACTTTTACACCTGCACCCATTGTACTTGACATTGTAATACTCTTAATGTAAGCACCTTTTGATGAGGTTGGTTTTAGTTTGACAATTGTTTGAATTAGTTCATTTGCATTGTCAGCAATTTTTGCTGCATCAAAGGATGCCTTTGCTACACCAGCATGAACAATTCCATATTTGTCAACTTTAAAGTCGATCTTACCAGATTTAACTTCAGTTACAGCTTTCGCTACATCCATAGTTACAGTTCCAGTTTTCGGGTTTGGCATTAATCCACGAGGCCCAAGGATACGACCTAAAGGACCTAATTTCCCCATGCAACTAGGCATGGTAATAATAACGTCAACGTCAGTCCAACCTTCTTTGATTTTCGCAACGTAGTCATCCAAACCTACATGATCAGCACCAGCAGCTTTCGCTTCTTCGGCTTTATCAGGAGTACAAAGAACGAGAACTTTTACGTCTTTACCTGTTCCGTGGGGAAGTGTAACAACACCACGAACCATTTGATTCGCCTTTCGAGGATCAACCCCTAAACGAATCGCTAAATCTACACTTGCATCAAATTTTGCAGAGGTAGTTTCCT
>JAOGVT010000010.1:0-49579 GCA_028110365.1 Flavobacteriales bacterium | reverse complement strand
TTTTATATTCGGGTGGTTACGAAAAGATGAAAATGGAATTAAAGATTCACGTAGAAAACATATTTGAATTGGGGTGTTACATTGAAAATAACATAACCGAAGCTAAACAAGCACAATTCTAATGAAACCATCTAACAGAATATCAAAGAGTGGTACCTACTATTTTGCAGACAAGCTAAAGGAGTTAAAAAAAATGCAAGCAGCAGGTAACGACATCCTAAACTTAGGTATTGGAAGTCCAGATATTGCTGCGCCAAAATTAGTTATTGACACGCTTAAAGAGACGGCATCTCATAAGGAGGCGAGCCAATACCAGCCTTACAACGGAATAGCAGCATTGCGAATTGGTTTTTCAGATTGGTATAAAAGAGTTTTTGATGTAACCTTAAACCATGAGACGGAAATACTACCATTATTAGGCTCTAAGGAGGCTGTAATGCACATCCATTTAGCCTTTTGCAACCCAGGTGATACAATACTTATTCCAAACCCAGGCTACCCAGCTTACGCTGCCTCTGCTAAACTTCTTGGCCTAACGATAGTGTATTACGACTTGGAGGAATCTAACAACTGGATGGCTTGCATTGACCAACTACAGCAAAAAGTAACTAGAAATTGTAAGATTTTATGGGTTAATTATCCCAACATGCCAACTGGAGCTGTTGTAGGAAAAAAAGAACTCTCGGATTTGGTTAATTTTGCAAAGCATAACAACCTATTACTGGTAAATGACAACCCTTACAGTATGGTTTTAAACAAGACACCATTAAGCGTTCATTCGTGTTCTGGAAATTACGAAAATGTTTTAGAGTTAAATTCTTTAAGCAAATCGCATAACATGTCGGGTTGGAGAGTTGGCTTTGTTTCTGGCAGTTCTATTAATATTAAACACATTTTACACATCAAAAGTAATTTCGATTCTGGTATGTATAAACCCATTCAATTAGCAGCAACAAAAGCATTAAGCCTTGGAGAAGAGTGGTTTGATGGTTTAAACAGCGAATACAAAGAGCGCGCTAAAATAGTATACGAATTATTGGATTTTTTAAAATGTACTTATACAGAAAACCAGTCAGGAATGTTTGTTTGGGCAAAAGTAAACTCAAACCAATTAAGCGGTGAAAATCTATCAAACCAATTATTGTATTCAACAAATGTTTTTGTGACGCCTGGTTTTGTTTTTGGCTCTAATGGAGATCAATATATTAGAATTTCTTTGTGCGCATCACAAACTCAATTAAAAGAAGCCTTAAACAGACTAAAAACGACGAACCTATGAAAATAAAATCGATTAAAGAGTGGGGAGTTGCAAACGACAAGCCCTTTGTTATTTCGGGTCCTTGTAGTGCAGAAACTAAGGAGCAGGTTTTAGCTATAGCTCACGAACTAAAAGCTGCTGGCATATCTGTTTTTAGGGCCGGTGTTTGGAAGCCTAGAACTCGACCAAACTCTTTTGAAGGAGTTGGAGTTGAAAGTTTAAGTTGGTTACAACAAGTGCAGAAGGAAACAGGAATGCTCGTAGCCGTAGAGGTAGCTAACGAAAAGCACGTGAAGCAGGCATTAAGTGCTGGGATAGATATCTTATGGATAGGAGCCCGAACCTCTGTAAATCCATTTGCTGTTCAAGAAATAGCTGACGCCCTTGTAGGCCAAGACATTCCTGTGTTAGTTAAAAACCCGATTAATCCTGATTTAGATCTATGGATTGGAGCAGTGGAGCGAATTAACCTAGCTGGTATCAATAAAATTGCTGCCATCCATCGAGGGTTTTCAAGTTACGAACCCACTAAATACAGAAATGCGCCCAATTGGCAAATTCCCATTGAGTTGAAGCGCAGAATCCCAAACCTTCCAATCTTATGCGATCCAAGTCATATTGGAGGTACGCGCGCGCTTATTGCTCCCCTATCTCAAAAAGCGTTAGACCTGGACATGGATGGTTTAATGATCGAATCTCACATCACCCCCGACCTTGCTTGGAGTGATGCCAAACAACAAATAACCCCCAACACGCTTAAAGAAATAATAGACAACCTTATTAAAAGGGAAGTAAAACCGATGAATGTTTCTTTGACAGATCTAGAGGATTTGCGCCATCGTATAGACAACCTTGACAAAGAATTACTAAATATGTTAGGGAAACGTATGAAGTGTGTTAAAGAAATAGGCCAATATAAGAAAGACAACGATATGACTATTTTACAATTTAAGCGTTGGGATTCTATTTTAAAAACAAGAGTCTCTCAAGGATTAAGCCTAGGGCTCAGTGAAAAGAGTGTGATGATGATTTTTAAGGCAATTCACCAAGAATCTATCAATACACAAGAAGCTATTTTAAGTAAGCCAGATTCAAAATAAAAAACGGAAACAAACTCATTTTGAGTTGTTTCCGTTTAAGTGGTGCTACCAGGATTCGAACCAGGGACACATGGATTTTCAGTCCATTGCTCTACCAACTGAGCTATAGCACCATTATTGAGCATGCAAATATAGACTTAGGATTTTATCTTACAAAGAAAATAGAGATTAATTTACTTTATTCCTATTTTTGCAAACAACTGAGCTTTATGAATCTGATTTTAGACATAGGAAATACAAGAATAAAGTATGCAAAACTTAAAGGCAAAAAACAGATAGCTAAAGGGTATTGTTCTGACCTTGAACTGGAAGCGTTTTTAAACAGCCTATCCGGTCAAATAAGTAGTTTGATGGTCAGCTCAGTAAAACCTATTAGTGAAGCGCAAAAAGCGCTATTTAAAAAAACAAGCAACCACGTCTTATCTTTAAGCTCATCTTTAAAAATGCCTTTCCAGAACCAGTACGAAACGCCGCAAACTTTAGGCTCTGATCGACTTGCTCTGGCTGCAGCAGGAGTTTTATTGTTTCCTAGTTCGAATGTTTTAGTTATTGATGCGGGTACTTGCGTAACATTCGATTTTGTATCAAAAGAAGGGGTTTACTTGGGGGGGGGGCTATCTCTTTAGGTTTAAGAATGCGTTTAAAGGCCCTCTTCACTCAAACAGGAAAACTACCTTTAGTAACATTAAAAGAACCCAAAGATTTGATTGGAAAAAACACAGAAGAATCTATACTTTCTGGAGTTGTTAGGGGTCTTGAAAAAGAAATAGACGGTACAATAGATAGCTATAAACAGCGTTATTCTCAGGTTAATATAATCCTAACGGGAGGAGACCTCTCTTTCTTTGATAAGAAATTAAAAAATAGCATCTTTGCCGATGAAGATATTCTCTTTAAAGGAATGCATTTTATACTGGAACACAATACCCATGAGAACAATTAAAAAATTAGTATTTATCCTTTTTTGTTATCCATTATTAACCTTGGCTCAGCAAAACACAACTTCTCCTTATTCATCTTTTGGGATTGGACAATTTCAAAGTCAAGGCTTTGCTTTAAACAACGATTTAGGTGGGATTGGAGCTGCATTACGCTCTAGTAAGCAGTTAAACTTATTAAACCCAGCATCGATAAGCGCTCTAACCTTAACCTCTTTTGAGGTTGGGGCAAATGGGATTTCTTTATTTTTAAAAGACGCTAATTTTGAACAAGAATCATTTTCCTCAACTTTAGGTTATTTAAGTTTAGGTTTTCCTCTAACCCAAGGCGTAGGAGTGAGTGCAGGTTTACTCCCCTTTTCATTTAAGGGGTATCAGTTAACGCAAAATACTGAATGGACCGATGGAATAGATTCTCTAGAGTTGAATACTGAATATATAGGTTCTGGAGGTTTAAACAGGGCGTATATTAATTTAGGTGCTACAGTATACGAAGGTCTGTCTATTGGGTTTACAGCAAATGTAATTTTTGGAACACTGAAAGAGCAAAGAGATTTGTGGTTTGAAGAACCAAACTTAATAGACAGAAGAGACGAAAGTACTTATACGGTAAATGATGCTACCCTAGATTTAGGGCTTCAGTACCTGAGAACAATCAAAGGCAAACAACTTATTTTTGGAGCAACCTTTAGTCCACAATCAAATTTAACTGCCACAAACCAAGCCGCTATTTATACATACAATACAGTAAACAACTATGTGTACATAAGAGATACGATTTCTGTAGACGAAACTTCTTCTCAAGGCTTATTGCTTCCAATGTCTTATGCGGCGGGACTATCCTTAGGAAAAGAAAATAATTGGTTTGTTTCAGGTGAATATGAGTTCAAAGAATGGTCTCAGTTAAGCCTCTTTGGAGAGCAAAATTTAAAACTCCAGAATGCTTCTCAAATCAAATTAGGGGCTTGGATTACACCAAACAACAAAGACGTTCATCACTACTGGAAAACCATACAGTACAGAATGGGGTTAAACTTTAATACAGGATACCTTGTAGCTTCAGAACTCACCATCGGCACAGCTCAAAGTAAATTAAACGACCTTAGCCTTAGCTTTGGTATGGCTCTCCCTTTAAAACGCTCAAACACCATTGTAAATATTGGTGCTCAGTTTGGAAAAAGAGGCGCAGCCGAAAATAATTTAGTTGAAGAGAAATACATCAAATTTCACTTAGCGTTTACTTTTAACGATAAGTGGTTTACCAAACGCAAAATAGATTAATACAACACACTATGAGACTTAAGATTGTAACATTTTTTACTTTATTATTCGTCACGTTTTCAGGATACTCACAAGAAGACGTAGACCTATTAAAATATGGCCTTGACAAAGCTACTTGTGAGCAAAACCTCTCTATTTATACAGAGTTTTACAAGCAAAAAAATTATGTAGACGCATATTCATCATGGGTTTATTTGTTTAACAACGCGCCAAAGCGAACCAAAAACATTTACATACACGGACCTAAAATTATCAAAGGTTTATTAAAGTCTGTTACCGACCAAGCTCGAACAGAAACACTAATAGACTCCTTGATAATGGTGTACGATCAAAGAAATAAGTATTACACGGGTAGTGAGGCTAAAGTGCTTGGCTATAAGGGTGCTGACCTGTATAAGTATAAAAAAGGAACTACAGAAGGAATACAAGAAGCCTACGCGGTTTTAGGACAAGCATTTACCCTTGGCGGAAATACAACCTCACCAAGGGTGTTAAGTACTTACTTTGTAGCTTCCACCAAGTTATTAAACGCTAAAGTACTGACGATTGAAGATTTACTAAATTTATTTTCAGATTTATCTTCCGTAATTAGTTACAAGGAGGCAAAACTTTCGCAAGACATTTTCAGTGCAAACGAAAAAGAATCTTTATCCAAAAAAGAGCAAAAGCAATTAAATAGAGACTTAGATGAAAAAGAAAAGTTATCGGATGTAAAAAATAATTTAGAAAAAGCTTTAGCGCCTCATGCTACCTGCGATAAGTTAGTTGAAATGTATACGCGTGATTTTGAAGTGAACCAAGCTGACCCCCTTTGGTTAAAGAGATCGGCTAAACTTCTTAATAAAAAGGAGTGTACAGATACCGATATTTTCTTTAACATCTCTGAAGCTCTTTATGAAATTGACCCGAGTCCTTCTGCAGCAGCAAATATGGGTATTCGATCTTTAAAACGAAAAGATTATACCAAGGCCTTAGAGTTTTATTCTTATGCTCTTGACAACGAAAAAGACAACCTTAATAAAGCACAATTTGCTTACCGTATTGCGCAAACCTACGGTGCAATGAACAAAAACCAATCGGCTAAAACTTATGCACTAAAAGCCGCTTCACTAAGAAATGGTTGGGGCGATCCTTACATTTTAATTGGTGATTTGTATGCTAAAACATCTCGTAAATGTGGAGAATTAAAGACAGAATTTCTCAAGCGAGTAGGGTATTGGGCAGCCATAGATAAGTATGAGTTTGCGGCTAAACTAGACAAATCTGTTTCAGAAAAAGCCGCTAAAAGAATTGTGAAATACACAGAACAGATGCCAAGTAAAACCGACATATTTACTGAAGGCCTCATAGACGTTCCCGAGTATAAGATAGATTGTTGGTATACAGAAACAGTAAACATCAAAGTACCAGAATAATTCACTTTTCTATGAGGCAAGAAAAAAACAAACTAGTCAAAAGCATTGCAACACTTCTTTGGGTTGTAATGCTTTTTTCATGTAAAACAAGCCCTGTAAAAATGGAAGAGCTCTCCAAAGAACTTATCGAACCCGTTGTTTCTTCAGATCACATAGAATGGTTTTATACAAAAAACGGAGAAGCCTCGTTTAAGTTGAATTCGCCAAAAATGTTTCGGTTTGAAGGAGAAGAACCTTATCTTGAGTTTCCAAGCGGAATCTCTTTACAATCCTTCCAAGAAAAAGGAGAAAAGGACTCTTATCTAAAGGCCGATTATGCCATAAAGTATTTAGAGGATAAGATTATAGAAGCCAAAGGAAGTGTTCTGTTACAAAACATTGATGGCGATAAGTTAGAAACGGAATTTCTTATTTGGGACGAAGCCAACGAGCTTATTTTCACTGAAGAGTTCGTTAAAATAACAAAAGGACAACAAGTTATTATGGGTGAAGGTTTTGAATCAGACATTTATTTTACTGAATATACCCTTAAAAAAAGCAAAGGAATTCTAAACATAGAAGATGCAGAATAGTTTACAAAAAGTTTTTATAGTTTTATGGTTATTGTTTTCGATATACTTATTTGTGGACTCGCTCTATAATATATTTGGATTAGGCAATTTAAATGAAGGGCTTATGTACCTTGGCGCATCAGTACTTTCTTATATTATGCATAGGGTAAGAAAAAAACAATATACGCAAGAAGATTAAACCTAAATGAGCCCCACTAGCTTAGCTATTATAGTAATTTCATTAATTTTATCTGCCTTCTTTTCGGGCATGGAGATCGCTTTTGTTGCATCTAATAAACTGCACATAGAGCTCATGAAAAAAAGAGGGGAGCTTAACGCGCGTCTTTTATCTCCACTTTTAAAGAGTCCCTCTAGGTTTATTGCTACTATGTTAGTTGGAAACAACATTGCCTTAGTTGTTTACGGAACTGAAATGGCGCAAGTACTAGAACCCTTTATAAGGACCGTAAGCTCAATTGACAGCATTATATTACTTCTTCAAACCCTAATTTCTACAGCACTTGTTTTGGTTACGGCAGAGTTTATACCAAAAATAGTATTTGGCTTAAACGCAAATAAATTTATGAGCCTTTTTGCTATTCCAGCACTGCTTTTTTATTACGGTTTGTATTTTATTGTTTCACTAGTTATAAGCCTTTCTAATTTTATACTTAAACATTTTTTAGGAATAAGCCAGCCCGATACAAAACCTGTTTTTGGAAGAATTGATTTACAAAAATACATTGAAGAGCAGACCGCTGGCCTTAAGATAGAAGACGAACAAGACCCTGAAATACAAATTTTTCAAAATGCCCTTGACTTTTCAAAGGTAAAGGCTCGAGAGTGTATGATTCCTAGAAATGAAATTGTTGCTATAGAAATACTTGAACCTATTGAAAACCTTAAAGAGAAGTTTATAGAAACGGGTTTTTCAAAAATTGTTGTTTACAAAGACAACATTGATCAAGTTATCGGTTTTACGCATTCATATGAGCTTTTTAAACAACCAAAAGATATTAAATCTATTCTTTTACCAATTGCACTAATTCCAGAAACCATAACGGCTAATGAGGTTCTAAATTTATTTATCAAAGAGCGAAAAAGCGTTGCCTTGGTGGTAGATGAATATGGAGGAACCTCTGGTTTATTGACAGTTGAGGACGTTGTAGAAGAAATTTTTGGAGAAATAGAAGACGAGCACGATTCAATTATTTTAGAAGAGACTAAAATTGACGAGCACACCTTTATCTTCTCTGGCAGGTTTGAAATTGATTTTTTAAATCAAAAATACCAACTCAACTTACCAGAATCTGAGGACTATGAAACCCTAAATGGATTAATTCTTTTTAAGCATCAAAGTATTCCTTTAGTAGATGAAAATATAACTTTAGAAGGCTTCAATTTTTTAATATTAGAAGTAAATAAAACTAGGATTGAGAAAGTACAATTATTACGATTAATTTAAAACGTGTAAATTTTTCAATAAAGTTGTATATTCGCTGACTTGACAAACGAAAAAACACACGTATAATGATATCACTAGATAATTTAAGAAAACGTTCAGGCCTTCTTATGGGAGGTATTGGAGTTGCAATGGGAGCATTCCTTTTAGGAGATTTGTTTAGCTCAGGTAGCTCACTACTTAACGGCGGGCAAGGCGTAATAGGCGTTGTAGACGATCAGGTAATAGAATACCGAGAATTTGAAACTGAGGCACAAAACCTAGATCGAATTTTTAACTCTCGCCAAGATCGTAACGTATTGCGAGACAACTTATGGAACGACAAGGTAAACGATGTTGTTATGGGAAAACAATATAGTGAACTTGGTCTGTCTATTAGCGCAGAAGAGTTGGCAGGATTGGCTTTTGGGTATAAATCAGGTGAAATGTCTACTACTGCTAAGCAGTTTTTTGGTATAACCGGTCAAGATGTAACACCAGCTCAATTGGCTGGCGTTATTCAACAAATTCACGATAACGATCCACAAAGATGGATGTATTTTGAAAATGTAATTCGCAAAGAACGTTTGGGTCAAAAATACTTAAATGCAATTCGTCAGGGATTAAGCGCCTCTTCAGTAGATGCTGAGAACTATTACCAAGAACAAGGAACTCAAGCAAGTGGGCGTTATATTTTTAAAGCCTTTGATACAAAAATTGAAGTAAGCGATGCAGAGATCTCTTCTTATTACAACGCTCATAACGAAGATTACCCTCAGAATGCCAGTCGTGAATTGAGTATTGCTGTTTTTGAAATAGTACCTACTCAAGCAGATAAAAACACAACAAAATCAAGAATTTCAGATTTAATTGAAGACAAAACAGTGTTCAACAAAACCTCAAAAGCGAATGAAGTTGTGAGTGGTTTTAGTAACACTTTAGACGCCATCTCTTTTGTAAATACTTATTCTGATGCTAGTTTTGACACTACTTTTTATGCCGATGGCCAATTGTCTCCAGCTATAGAGTTAGAAATGAGAACGGCAGAATTAGGTTATGTGTTTGGACCCTATGAAGAAGATAACAACTACAAATTAGCAAAATTAAACGATCGAAGAGGCGATTCTGTTCAGGTAGCTATTATCTCTATTGCAATTGATGCAAGTGAAGAAACGGCAAATGAAATTTACGCACAAGCTAGTGAAATGGCTGTAGCTAAAGATATGGATGGGTTTGAAACTTTGGCTGATGAAAAAAACATTGCTTTAACAGCAGCGACTGTTTTAGAAGCTGATAGATCTATTGCAGGTTTGGGTGAAGCTCGTAACCTTGTTTTTTGGGCTTACAATACTGAAACAGCTGTTAATATGGTTAAACTAGACGATCAAAACAACCGAATTGTTGTTATGATGCTAGCAGCTATTACTCCTGAAGGAACTCAGCCTTTAGAAGAAGTTAAAACTCAAGTAGAAATTGCGCTTAAAAAAGAGAAGAGTGGGAAGGCTTTGCTAGAAGAGTTTAACACAACTATTGGTTCTGCAACAACAATTGAAGAGGTTGCAACGGCAATGGATTTAAAAACAGAACAAGTAAATACAATGTCATTTTCATCAAACGCTATTCCTGGAGGTTTTGAGCCTAACGTAGTAGGTGCTTTTTACGGTATTGAAAAAGGTCAATTATCTAAACCTGTTATAGGTAATAACGGTGTTTATGTGGTATATGCAGATGACTTTATTGCTTCAAAAGTACCTAAAGATTTAACTTCTTTAAAGAAGCAATTAGACGGTCAGATAAAGCCAAGAGCTAACTTTGAGGCTACAAACGCTTTAAGAGAACTTACTGACATAGAAGATAACAGAGCTAAGTTTTACTAGGGCTCTTTTCAGGATACGTTTAAAAAAAGGCCACCTCTTTAGAGGCGGCCTTTTTTTATGCTGCTAAACCAAGTCTACAAGATTACTTTTTGAGCAACTCTAAGCCTTTGTTTACACACTTGTCATCGTAATTAAATACGGTAAAGAAACCCAAGTCATTCCACTTTTGTCTGGCGATGCTTGTTTTAAGTCTTTTTACCATCCACTTTTTTGACTGTAAGATTTCTTCTGCAATTGACTCAACCCCATTTTCTTCAGCCTTTTGAATAAAAGACTTAAACAACTCCTCTGAGACTGTAAAGTTGTTGGCGAAATCTTTTGGGCTAGAATAACTGTTTAAGAGCTTTGAGTTTTTATCGACAAAGTCAAACACAAAACCACTAATAACATTCGCTGCAAGCACCTTAAAAAGCCATTCTGAACGACCCATAGTGTCTATTGGAATAAAGTAATCAGGAACAATACCACCACCGCCATAAACTACCCTACCGTTACTGGTAAAAAACTTTAGAGAATCGGCAATTTTTATACTGTCTTCAGAGTAAAGCTCTCCATTTTCATATCTATTTGCGGATTCTAAGTGATACGCTTCTACATCTTTGGTGTATGCTTTTTGAATGGATCTTCCTGAGGGCGTATAATATCGAGCTGTTGTTAATCGGAATGCTGATCCGTCACTCATTTGAGTTTGTTCTTGCACCAATCCTTTTCCAAAGGTTCTTCGCCCCACAATATAAGCTCTATCGTGATCTTGCAAAGCACCTGCAACAATTTCGCTTGCAGAGGCAGAACCTTCATCAACAAGCACTACAATCTCTTGTTGTTTAAAAGCCCCATATTTAGAAGCCTCATATACTTTTTTTCTACGAGCGTTTCCCTGTGTATATACAATTTCGCCTTGTTCTAAAAATTCATCGACCATGGCAATAGCCGCGTGTAAATACCCACCAGGATTCGATCGTAAGTCTAGTATAAGGCTTTGCATTCCTTTTGATTTTAATTTATCAATGGATTCTATAAATTCTTGATCTGTAGTTCCGGAAAAGCGGTTTACTTTTATATACCCAATCTCATCCTCAATTATATAGGATACATCAACACTGGTGAGCGGAATTTTAGCTCTCGTAATTTTAAATTCTAATAATTTATTTCGTGAAGGTCTTTTTATGGTCAGGTTTACTTTTGTTCCTTTAGCCCCTCTTAAGTTATCTACAACATCTGCGTTGGTAAAACCTACTCCTGCAACATTTAGTGTGTCTACTTTTACGATACGATCTCCCGATAGTATGCCTTGGCGTTCTGAAGGGCCTCCTGATATTGGGCTTACAACAACAATCGTATCGTGTTGTATTTGAAATTCTACCCCGATTCCTTCGAAGTTACCTTGCATGCCTTCAGTTACAGACTTTATTTCATCAACATTAATGTAGGTGGAGTGTGGGTCTAAACTTTCGAGTGTGGCCGAAATAATTTCTTCTTGTAAACTATCTAGATCTATTTTATCTACATAATTATAATCTAAGAAACTTAGTAGTTCCACTAATTTTGGAAACTCTGTTGTGTAATTTAATTGAATATACTCTGTTTTATTTGGCAATAATTTTCCAAAATACAAACCAACTGTAAAGATGAATAGAATTAAAAAGTATTTTTTCAAAAGTGTTTTTTTATTGATCATTATGTAATTGACCTAAAGGTATGTGCACAACCTCTAAACCTGCTTTTTCTAAAAAATCGATACCGGAAGTGTCTTTATATTTGTGGACAAACACCACTCTTTTGATTCCTGATTGGTAAACCAACTTACTACAATCCTTACACGGTGACAGTGTTTGGTAAAGTGTTGCCCCTTCTGTGCTTTGTGTGGACCTTGCCACCTTAGAAATTGCATTAGCCTCTGCATGAAGCACATACCACTTTGTGTTTCCCTCATCCGTTTCACAGACGTTTTCAAACCCAGAGGGTGTTCCGTTATACCCATCCGAAATAATCATCTGATCTTTTACAATTAGGGCACCAACTTGTTTGCGTTCGCAGTAAGAAAGATTAGCCCATTCCAACGACATCTTCAAATAAGCCTTATCGTACCTTAATTGTTTTACTGTACTTAAGTTTTTGGTCTTCATAAAATGAATTTATATAACAGTGCAATTTTAGGGCTTAGCGTAAGTTTTCTTCTCCTATTAATTTATTTTTTTCATAAAAATCAAAACACTCACAACTCTTGTGCTTACAAGTGGTAAATTTAGCTTAAGAATTTTAAGAACCCTATAAAATCGAATTTCAATGCTGTAAAATTAATTAAAATAGGCCACATCCTCTAATAGGAGTTAAAAAAGCACGGTATATCAGTAAAAGTATACCTTAAAATAAGAAGTAATAACTCAAATTTGCAGTATTAATTTTATAAATAACCGTAGTTATCTAGTGTTCAAAGTCTTCATTTACAAAGACAAATGTACACACTTGATTGCTAGAATTTCCGGCATAAAAATCTGAATACCATCGTGTTTCTTCTCTTAAGTTTCCTGTAAATACAAGTGTAGAGTCAGCAGGTACATATATTTTAATTGAGTCTTCTTCTTGTAGAACGCATGGCGGCAAGTTTTCTTCGGTCTTGTAACATCCAAAATCCCATCTGTAATCAATCACAACAGAATCCTTTGGATGTATTACATCCTTTAATTCTTCTAGATAATGCCTGTTTAGGTAGTTAACTTGAAGGGTGTAGCTGCTTAGATTTAAAAATACTTTTTTGTTGGTGTGGTCTGTTTCGCAGCTGCCGTTTAAAATAATAATGGCTACTACAATTAGGTGGAGGAGTTTTTTCATTAGTCTGTTAATTATTTCATTTAGGCCTATTTACACGCTCTTAAAATATAGAATTCTACTATCCAAGCGTATCGACCCTTTTGCTAATGTAATAAAATAAATAGCTACATATATATTTTGAGTTGTTTAATTTTACATATTATACTTTATAAAGGGTTAAACCACCAGAAAACCCCACAACTAGTTTTACAATCATAATTTTTAAGCAAAAAAAAAGAGAGCCAGCTGGCTCTCTTTTTTTTTGAAAAGGATTTATTAGAATGCAAGTCTAAAACCAGCACCTAAACCTAACGAACCGTCTCCAGCCATATTATAGTCTAAAGTAGGTTCAAACCATAGTTTTCCATCCATACCTAGAGCTTTAGAGTATCCGATCTGAATCATCATACTAACTTCAGTTTTTATGTAATAAAAAAACGTATGAGCATAAAAAAATCGCCTAAAATTAATTAGACGATTTTTTTATAAATTTAATAAAACTTTAGAAGTAAAAGTTTAGGTTCATTGAAGAAGTACCACCTCCAATATTAAACAAACTTCCTGCGTCATCTGAACTGAAAGCTAATCCATGCTGATATTCTGCGCCTAAACTCATTTTTGGCTTGAAGAAATATTCAACTCCAACGAATACATTAGCACCAAGGCCAAAAGAAGAAGTTTCTACGTCTTCTGAACCTTCAAGCCCATCATTACTTGTTGCGCTACCCATACTTAACATAGCACCATAACCATAGAAGCCTTGTAAGCGAGAAGAGCCTTTTCTAAATTCTTTTCCAGCAGATAAAGCTAAGTTAAACGATGAATTAGAGTAATCATCCATATCTTCCTTAGTTTCGGATGTCATAAATATACCTACACCTGCTCTCCAAGCAGTCATGTCATCGGTAAATAACCTTCCATTGAACGTCATTCCATTCGAAAAGCCTACCTCAGGACCCGAAGCAGTTCCGTTAAAAAGATTTCCAACGTAAGTTAGCATTGAACCAGCGTCTGTACTTAACCCCCAATCACCTGATTTAGGAGTGTAATCCTGTGCGTTAGCAACAGTTATTGAAAGTACAAGCGCACAAAAAGTGGTAAGTAACTTTTTCATAATTTAATAAGATTTAGTTAATAATTGTTTAGTGTTCCAATTTTAAAACAATTTACCGGTATCTGAACTTATTGAAAATCACATTGTTAACAAGCGGTTGTTAAAAAAGCAACTATTTTCTTTGATAGCATGGCCTCAGAAAAGACACAGCCTTAATATCCTGCTGTGTTTTTTCTCGAAAATAGGCTGATCATTTTCAAGTTTTTTTTGATTTCTTACATGTTTTAAACCCAATTTATCATCAAATGAACACATACTTGCATTATAAATCGTTTAAATTAGTGTGCAAATTAATTGAATTCATTGTCTTTTTCTGGCCCCTAAAATTTATGGCTCTATTCTTTACGATCATATATTTAAGTCAATAAAAAAAGAGATCTTACCAAACAATCGATTTTAGATTGTTTGATTAGACCTCTTTTGATGAGAAGATCTGCTAATCTTCTTATACCATTCTAATTTTTCCAGATGGATATCTTTCCTTCCAAACAGCTACGCTGTCTATACTTGGTAGACTAATTTTGATTTTATCAGTGTAAAAAATTATTGTAGATTCTTTAGCTTTTAATCTGTTGACTACCTTCATCGCTTTGTCTCTTGTAATTCTTCTTGACATAGTTATAAGTTTAAATTCTTTATAAAGGTAATACATTTTGAATAACCTTGCAAGAAAAAACTTATACAAAACATATTTTTTAGAAACGATTAGGCAATTTTCGGAAACAATTTGTCCATTGCTTTAAATCTGTATTCAAAAATAGTATTTAATTGTTTTTTAATAAATAACACATTGGCTAGCGCCCCTAATATACCTAAGGGAGGTATGTAGGTTACTATATCGGTCATGAGTACGCCATTTTCTTTTTGTTCAAAATGGTGTTCATGGTGCCACATCTTATAGGGACCTACTCTTTGCTCGTCAACGAAATAAGATCCGTTTTCGACACATGTAATTTCAGTAATCCATGTCATAGGGAGTTTTAAAAGCGGACAAACCGTATATATAATCATCATTCCAGGGTACATTCCCTTATCTGGAAGCGAACTTTTTATTTTAAAGTTCATATAATCTGGCGTGATTCTGCTAAGGTTTTTTGGCGAAGAAGCGAAATCCCATAAGGTTTTCAAATCGGTATTAATGAGTTGCGATCGTTTAAATTGGTACTGCATAAAAGAGTGTATAAGTCTATTTAACAGCCTTAATTAAATCATCAACCTCGGTTAATATTTTTAAATTAGGATGTTTGTCAATCCCTTCAAAGAGTGCTTTGTGGGTTACAAGATATTGGGTAGCGTTTGGAAATATTTCCATTAGATTGTTTACTCTTGATCGGGAATTTTCAAGTGATTGGTTTGACAAATTAAAATACAAAATGTTATTTATTTTAATTTTGTCTTTTACATCAACTAATGATTTAATAGGTAGGTTAGGCCCCAGATACACCACTTTACAACCCTCATGCTTTAAAATTAAGTGTGAAATTTGTAGTCCGATGTCGTGCAACTCATTTTCTGGAAGAAATAAAAGCCATGTTTCTCTTGTGGGAGCCGACTTCACTGAAGCTATGGTAGATGAAATCTTAATCTTAATTTTCTCAGATAAAAAATGCTCTTGTGAAGGGCTTAAAGACCTTGTTAACCAAAGGGCGCCTATTTTACTTAGTGTGGGTAGCAGAACTTTTCGGTAAAAGGGAATTAAATCGTGCTCTTTAATACCCGCTTCAAATGTTTTTTCACACAACTCGTCGTTAAAGTTAA
Organism: Flavobacteriales bacterium; assembly: GCA_028110365.1. Taxonomy (GTDB): domain Bacteria; phylum Bacteroidota; class Bacteroidia; order Flavobacteriales; family UBA7430; genus UBA6772. The sequence goes on along the minus strand of JAOGVT010000010.1, from coordinate 34,035 downwards.
GTGTGGCGTCAATTAGTTTTGTTATGTAATATTCAATAGCATCGTCAAGTGTTTTGGTTTTGTACATCTTGTCGACAGTAGTCGTAATTTCATTATCCGAAAGTTTGTCAATTTTTGAAACCTTAACTCCGTTTTGGATGAGTGTTTTTATGTTTAAAGCCTTAACAATCATCTCGTCATCGTAATAACGAATGTTAGTAGTACTTCTGTGCGAGACCAAAAATGAGTATCGATTTTCCCAAGTTCTCAATAATATTTTATTAATACCGGTGATCGAGGAGAAGTGATGTATAGAGTAGCTGCTCATAAGATAATATTATATATGATGTAAAATTATGCAAATAATTCGATTATGTATAAAAATTTGTAATAAATATTATTCAAAACAATTTCTAATTCTTAGAGAAACAATATCTTTATCAAAAATAAATTTTCATGAAGTATTCGGTTATAGGAAGTGGGTTTTCTGGTTTAAGCACAGCTGCTTATTTGGCAAAACAGGGGCATGAAGTTCATGTTTATGAAAAAAATGAAAGCCTTGGCGGAAGAGCTCGAAAGTTTAAAGCCAAAGGCTATACCTTTGATATGGGACCAAGCTGGTATTGGATGCCAGATGTTTTTGAAAAGTTTTTTAACGATTTTAATAAAAAGCCAGAAGACTACTACGACCTTATTAAACTCGACCCAGGATTTCAGATTATATTTCCGAAATCGCACACGCTAGAGTTGAGCAGCGATTGGGATAAGGTATTGGCTCTTTTTGAGAAATACGAGCCCGGATCGTCTAAAAACCTTCTTACATTTATTAAAGAAGCAGAATTTAAATACGATTTTGGGGTTAATAAGTTGGTTTATGAGCCCGGACTCTCGCTTAAAGAAGTTTGTACAACAGAAATTATCACCAATGTTTTTAAGTTACAGATGTTTACATCGTACAGAAAGCATGTGGCTAAGTACTTCAAAAATCCTTTTTTAATTGCCTTGCTAGAGTTTCCGGTATTATTTTTAGGAACAGCACCAGCTAAAACACCCGCCCTTTATAGTTTAATGACCTATTCTGGAATTAAGCAAGGTACTTTTTACCCAATGGGAGGTTTTGGAAAAGTAATTGATGGGATGGCTCAAATATGCAAAGACCTAGGCGTTACATTCCACTTAAATGCTGAGATAAAGGAAATAGAGGTGGTGAACAAAAAAGTAGTCTCCATAAAAACAGCTCAAGAATCTTTTGATGTAGACACCCTCATCTGTTCTGCAGACTACCACCATATAGACAAACAGGTGCTGCCTGAGCACTTAAGTAATTATACTGAAAAGTACTGGGACAAGCGTGTTTTATCACCATCTTGTTTGATTTTTTATGTAGGAGTTGATAGAAAAGTCGATAAGTTAAAACACCACAACCTGTTTTTTGACGAAGACATAGACGCGCACACAGCGGAAATATACACAACCAAGGAGTGGCCCAAAAAACCTTTATTTTATGCTTGTTGTCCCTCCAAAACAGATCCTAGTGTTGCGCCAGAAAATAAAGAGAACGTCTTTTTTTTAATACCAATTGCCCCAGGAATGGAAGATACGGAGGAAATACGGAAAACGTATTTCGCTAAAATAATTAAGAGAATGGAGGCTTATTGTGGTCATGAAATAGAAAGTCATATAGAATACAACCGAAGTTATTGCATCAATGATTTTATAGAAGATTACAACTCTTACAAGGGCAATGCTTACGGTTTGGCAAATACGCTTAGCCAAACAGCCAACTTAAAACCAAAAATAATAAACAAAAACATAAAGAATTTATTTTATACTGGGCAATTAACCGTTCCGGGGCCAGGCGTACCGCCTTCTATTATTTCTGGAAATGTAGTGGCCAATTACGTGATGCAAAATCCCCCTAAATAAATGAAAGAACTATACGACTCGGTTTCCTTTAAATGCAGCGAACTAACGACAAAGTCTTACAGCACAAGTTTTTCTTTTGGGATAAAGGCTTTAGACAAAAAATTACACGCACCTATTTATAATATTTATGGTTTTGTTCGATTTGCGGACGAAATAGTAGATACATTTCATGGCTTTGACAAAGAGCGTTTGCTCTCCAAGTTTAAAGAAGATACTTATCAGGCAATTGAAGATAAAATTAGCCTAAACCCAATTTTAAACAGTTTTCAAGAAGTGGTTAATCGCTACAACATTGACCTTGAGTTGGTGGAAACCTTTTTAAACAGTATGGAAATGGACCTTAAGCCAGAGCTTTATGATAAAGACAAATACGATTTATATATTTTAGGTTCTGCTCAGGTAGTGGGTTTGATGTGTTTAAAGGTGTTTGTGTCTGGTAATTCAGCTTTGTACAACGAGTTAAAACCCTATGCGATGAGTTTGGGATCTGCTTTTCAAAAAATTAATTTTTTACGAGACATAAAGGCTGATTACATGTCTTTAGGCAGAACGTACTTTCCGGATGTTGATATGAATAATTTCAATGCTGAAGACAAGGCAATCATTGAGCTAGATATTCAAAAAGATTTTGAGCATGCTTTGGTAGGTATTAAAAAGCTGCCAGTAAAATCTAGAACAGGTGTATATTTGGCGTACATCTATTATTTTAAGCTCTTCAAAAAAATAAGATCCATTGCTTCTAACAAATTATTGAACCACCGTATACGTATTACTAATGTACGCAAAGTGTTTTTGATTGTATCAACCTTAGTAAAAAGCAAACTGCGACTTTTATGAAAAATACTCTTTTTTTTCTGTGCCTTATTATTGGGCTAAATTCCTTTGCTAAGGATGAGCAACATTTACGTTTGCTCTATGTGCAAGCAGCAGAAAACGAAGAAATGTGTGATTCGCTTATTCTAATAACCGCAAACACCGAACTCAAAGACGCCCCCTTGCATTACGGTTACCATGGTGCAGCACTTATGATTAAAGCCAAACATAAATTAAACCCATTTAATAAGCTATCGGTGTTTACAGAAGGCAAAGCACTCTTAGAGCAAGCCATTGCAGCATACCCAAAGAATATAGAACTAAGAATTTTAAGGTATTTTGTGCAAAAAGAGGCCCCAAGATTACTCGATTATTATGGGAATTTAGATGAAGATTACCAGTTGATTTTTAGCTCAAAAAAAGGGAAAAATCTTTACCATAGTTTTAAATAAATTTTAGAACATCGATCTTTTTTTGATGTGTTTAAGGCCAAAAATGAAGTCAAAAACCCCTTAAAATTAGATTAAATTGATGTAGAAATGTTTTTCATAAAGCTGAAAACTTTATTAATTTTGTAAAAAATCACAAGAATGTATTCGTTACTAATTGTTTTAGGAACTTTTTTAGCCATGGAGCTTGTGTCTTGGGCAACCCATAAATACATAATGCATGGTTTTTTATGGTCGCTGCACAAAGACCACCATCAGGTAAATCATAAAAAGCGGACTCAAAAAAACGACTTATTTTTCCTCATTTTCGCTTTGCCTTCTATGGTGTTAATTTTAACCGGATCAAAAGAGCTTACCCCACTTTTTTTTGTAGGTATTGGCATTGCTTGTTATGGCTTGGCTTATTTTATTATTCACGAAATAATCATTCACAGGCGCCTGCCTTTTTTAAAAAACAGAAAAGGCAAGTACTTGCAAACCCTGCGAAGAGCTCATAAAGTACATCATAAAACGCTTGTTAAACATGGCGCTAGCTGCTTTGGGATGCTTATTGTTCCAAAAAAACATTGGGTATAAGTTTCGTTGCCTCACTATTTTCCCAAACGTGTTTAAATTATGCTATTGTAAGATACTCTTTAGTCAAGCACAATTCGCTTCCTAATTGTTCCATCTTTGTAAAGATCAATAAGTAGTTGGTTTGATTTGTCTTTTGTAGTCCGCCCAAGTATATCAATTGTATTTAGTAAGGTCTTTTGAGTTGCAACGGCAGGGTTTACAATCGTCATTTGTGGGTTGTATGTTAATTCACAAGAATAATCCCCAGGGTTTTCTCCAATTAAATTACTGTACGTGAAATAAACCGAGAGAGGGTACACAACATTTGATTCATTCACCGATTCGTCCACATAGTTTCCTGAAAAGTTGGTGTAGTAATAATACGATGCTGTTTCCCCTAGAGTTACATACCAGTTCATTTGTCCGGTTTGAATGGTGTCGCCATTTCCGTCTAGTGTTGCAGAAATATAGGGATAATGCGAGTCCATAGTGTCTGCGTTAAACACTTCAAATACTATAGAGTCGTTTTGAATAACGACATCTGTTACCGATAACAGTGCGCAATCCAGTAAGCCTTGTCCAAATCCAATAATAGGAAAAAATAAGAGGATGTTAAGTACCTTTTTCATAATAGTGAAGTTCATTGTACTCAAATATACAAAAAAGCAGGTGTGTTTTAATTCGTTATGGTAAACTAAACTATAATCGTCCTCACATAAAATGCGTAAAATAATTAGACCAAAATTAAAGATGGTATTGTAGCATCTAGATTTAGGCAATTTAATCGTTCAGTTGTTATGGATTCACTACATTTATGAATTAATAAATAAATATGTATAAAGTAGTTTTGTTTTTCTATTTAGCATTGACATCACAGTCTATTTTTGCTCAGACACACACCATAGAAGAATTGTTTGTTGAATTGTCTGGCGAAGCAACCGCTAACGATTTTAGTAATAATACTTATTACCAAGCTATTGATTCTTGCAGCGTAAGTTGGCAAATTATTAGTGATTCTGTTCCTGATGGATGGTTGGTTTCTTTTTGTTTTCCCAACTGTTATGAACCCGGAGTAACAAGTGGTACGAGTGTTTTTACAGACAGCACTGATCAGTATTTGAATTGTCATATTTACCCTAATAATGTTTCTGGTACGGGCGTTGTTAAAATGGAAATAACCACAAACAACACACATAAAGATACTGTTGTATGGAGTGCAACAGCCTTGGACAATCTTTTTTTAACTGAACTGGATGCTTCAGCAAAAGGAGAAATTTTGAATGTTTACAACCTGGAAGGGAAAATGATATCGAAGTCAATTACAAATCAAATTGTTTTAGTTGAGTTTGAAAATGGCACCATAGAAAAAAGGTTTGTTCTGCCTTAATTTTGTTTCTGTAAAATAGTAAACAACCACCAACATCTATTCTTGTTTTATTCAAGACACCTGAATCTTTCAACGCTATTTCAATTAGATTGTCTGTATTTTATGATAATCAAGTATATAAAAAAAACCTCCTCAGAAATGAGGAGGTTTGAAGTACCTTGGGTGGGAATCGAACCCACACTCTCGAAAGAACTGGATTTTGAATCCAGCGCGTCTACCAATTCCGCCACCAAGGCATACCTACTGTAAATGCGTTAGGCAAAAGTAAGAATAGTTTGAAACCCCCAAAAGATTTCCCTCTTTCTTTTTTGTGTCATTTACAAGTTGAGCTAAATAAAAAGGTATAAATAGCTCGAAATACTTACAAAAAGCAACCAAAGCCGCAGAAACACCTGTTAGCGAGCGGAATGACCTCCCTAAAACTTTAAATTTACAAACCCAAATTTCGAATATAATTACTTATATTTGCCACCCTTAAACAACAGCTAAACATTCCGTAATCAAAGTGTTAGGAAAAAATGGAGTCAACAGTAAAAATATTTTCAGGTAGAGCCACCCGAATTTTAGCAGAGCAAATTGCTAAAAACTATGGTGTTGACTTGGGCAATATTATTATTTCTGAGTTCAGTGATGGCGAATTTATTCCTTCATTTGAAGAGACTGTACGAGGCTCCAAGGTGTTTATCATACAATCTACACCACCACCCTCTGACAATTTAATGGAACTTTTATTGATGATTGACGCTGCTAAAAGAGCATCGGCATCTCAAATAGTAGCCGTTATGCCTTATTTCGGAATGGCAAGACAAGACCGTAAAGACAAGCCAAGAGTACCCATAGGTGCAAAACTTGTTACCAATATGCTTACCACGGCCGGAGCAACTCGTGTAATGACATGCGATTTACATGCAGATCAAATCCAAGGATTTTTGGAGGTTCCCGTAGATCATCTTTACGCATCTTCTGTATTTGTAGACTACATACGCTCTTTAAACCTAGACAATTTAACAATTGCTTCTCCAGACATGGGGGGTTCTAAAAGAGCCAACACCTACGCAAAACACTTAGGCTGTGAGATGGTTATTTGTTACAAGCACCGCAAAAAAGCCAACGAAATTGGCGATATGCGTGTTATTGGTGAGGTAAAAGGAAAGCACGTTGTGTTGGTAGACGACATGGTAGATACGGCAGGAACACTAACCACAGCTGCAGATATGATGATCCAGCAAGGCGCCTTATCGGTTAGAGCAGTTTGTACACATCCTGTACTTTCGGGTTCTGCTTACGATCGTATTGAGCAATCTCATATGATGGAGCTTATTGTAACAGACACCTTACCGAGCAAAAAAAGTCCAAAAATTAAAATATTAAGTATTGCCCCGATGTTTGCTAACGTTATTAAAAACGTTGCCTGCAATGAGTCAATAAGTAAAAACTTTATCAGTTAATCAATTTATAAACTAAAAATCAAAACAAATGAAATCAGTATCTATTAGCGCTGCAAAGCGTGTAGATTTGGGGAAAAAAGAAGCTAAACTATCTAGAGCTGCCGGAAACATTCCTTGTGTAATTTACGGAGGAAAAACAAACCAGCACTTTACAGTTAAAGAAAATGCTTTAAATAACCTAGTTTACACACCGAACGTATACTCGGTGGCGATTGATATTGAGGGTACTTCTATTAATGCCCTTATCAAAGATATCCAATTCCACCCTGTAACAGACAGAATTCTACACATAGACTTCATCGAGCTTGTACCTGGTCAACATGTAAACACATTAATTCCTATCGTTTTCGAAGGGAGTTCAATTGGAGTAAGAAATGGTGGTAAATTACGTAAAACGCTACGTAAGTTAAGCATTCGATCTACACCAGAAAACTTGCCAGACAACGTTACTATAGACATTGCTCCAATGACAATTGGAGAGAAGGTGTATGTAAAAGACTTAGAAGCACCTAACTTCGATATCTTAACTGCAGGATCTTCTGTGATTGTGGCTGTTAAAACAGCTCGTGGTGTTGTTGATGTAGATGAGGAAGAAGCTGCTGCTGACGCTCCAGCTACAGACGCTCCAGCTGCAGAATAATTATGAATAAATACCTAGTCATAGGTTTAGGTAATATTGGTGCTGAGTATGCAAATACAAGACACAATATAGGCTTTAAGATATTGGATGCACTGGCTAGTGCATCCAATATTTCTTTTACGCCAAATCGTTATGCAGACACCGCAAAACTTAAAATAAAAGGCCGCACTGTACTACTCGTAAAACCAACTACTTACATGAATTTAAGTGGCAAAGCGGTTAATTATTACATGCAATCCGAAAACATTACATCCGAAAATATTCTTGTACTTACAGACGATCTTGCACTTCCATTTGGCGCGTTACGAATGCGTGTAAAAGGAAGCGATGGAGGTCACAACGGACTGAAAAACATTATACAAACTTTAAACTCTTCCAAGTTTACCCGCATTAAATTTGGGGTAGGAGACGAATTTGCCAAAGGAAAACAAGTGGATTATGTATTAGGTGAATGGTCTGATGAGGAACAAGAGAAACTGAATGAGCGCACAGACAAAGTCATCGAAATGATTCAAAGTTTTGTGATTTCTGGAGCCTCAAATACCATGACACTCTTTAATGGTAAATAGTTTTTAAGGTTTGTTTTATTTTTTAACTTAGTGTGAATAAGCGGTTTATGTTAACGATTGGTCTAATTTTTGTCGTTAATTAATAATATCGTACTATTGTTAGTGCTAATAATTTTTGAATTAGTATAAAATTATCAAAAACAAGTACCTCATGAAAAATTTATTGAACTCCCTCATTTTAATGGTAGGCTTTTCTGCTTTTGCCCAGATAGACAACTGTTGTATAAATCCTGCCTTCATAAACGATTTTCAAATTTGTACAATGGAATACGATCCTGTGTTGGGTTGTGATGGCGTTACCTATGGGAACGATTGCCAAGCAGCCGGAGCCGGACTTACTTCATGGACTTATAATTCTAATTCATCTGTGGGAGGCGTTGATTGGGATTGCGCAAGCGAACCATCGTCTTGTTGTATTAATCCTGAATGGGTTGAGCAGGATGTTTTCTGTTTTGAAATGTATGCCCCTGTGTTGGGTTGTGATGGGGTTACTTACTCCAATAACTGTTATGCACAGAGCAGTGGCGTAAGCTCCTATACAAATTTAGCCACTCAAGAAATTACAAACTTAGATTGGGATTGTCAGACCGTTTCTTTATGTACCACACCTTCGGGAGTTGTAATTTATGAATCAGGAATGTGGGCAAACCCAGACAACCCCTGTGAAATGGGAGAATGTGCTCCCAACGGTCAATTTTATCCTGTGATAATAGATTGTGCGCAGCAAATGGGAATGCCATGCAATGGAGAGTGGGTTTTACAAGAGGGTGAATGTTGCGCTGTTTGCGAAGAAAATGAGTATTTGTGTAAGTCTAATTCAGGAATTGAAATTATGGAAGCCGGTTATTGGCAAAACCCGATGGACCCTTGCGAGTCCGGAGAGTGCACACCTGAGGGATTATTTATAGAGATCGCCATTGACTGTATGCAAGACATGGGTCTCCCCTGTAATGGCGAGTGGGTTACTCAAGAAGGCAACTGTTGTGCTACTTGTGTTGAAAATGACTACGCTTGTCTTTCCTATTCAGGTGTGGAAATAACTGAAGTTGGTGATTGGACAAACCCAAACGACCCATGTGAGGTTGGCTATTGCGGTTCAGACGGAGAATTCTCTCAACTCATTTATGAGTGTGGTCAAGATTGGGGACTCCCTTGTAATGGCGAGTGGGTTACCCAAGAGGGTGACTGTTGTGCCACTTGTGAAGAAACACCAACGTTTGGATGTGAGCCTATTTCAATTACTCTAAACAGTGGTTGGAATATGATTGGTTTCGCTTGTGCTGAAGATAGAGATGCTATTGAATCTTTCGCTGCCATACACGATAAAATTATTATCGCTAAAAATGGTGCTGGAAGTGCTTATTTACCAGAATGGGAATACAATGGAATTGGTGATTTAGAAAGAGGTTATGGGTATTTACTAAAAGTATCTGAAGAAATACCAAACTTTAATATTTGTGAGTAAGCTTCATATTTAAATGAAAGCACAAAAAAACACCCTCTTTGGAGGGTGTTTTTTTATGTTGTAAAAGTAAATAACTAGGGTCTAACGGTATTTACTTGACTCCATTTTAACTCATCTTCGTTGTATATTTGAGACTCAAAATGATCAGTTGGATTAAATAATTTTTCACTAGACAAGGGCTTTACATCTTTTATGAGTGTGTTGTTTACATTAAACACTTGGTAAAATTTTGCATTAAATTGTTTGTTTGGTTTAAATAATTTCTTTTTTTCAACCTCTATATACGCTTCAATTTCAATAAAATCTAAATACCATACATCGTTTATATTTCGGTAAGTCCGGTTGGATCTTATCATAGGGCTCTCAATCCCAAATCCTGCCAAAAACAAGATGGGTCTAATTTTTAATGGTATTTTAATACGGCCTTCATAATTTACAGCAACGATTGCGTAAGATGCACGCTCGATGAGGATTTCACCTGAGAGTTCCATGTGGTAAATAGGTTTTTTACTTTTAAATAAAATAGTGTGGTAACCCGGCGTTTCTTTAGGATTAAAACGGTATTCAAATTTTTTAAAGTTGAGGCTATCTAAAAAGAGGTCTTGCTCGTTCGTGTTGGTTTTACCACGGTCTAAAATAAAGTCTGGGCTGTTGTATATCCCCTCAATATCAATTGAGGTTTCCTCATAAAAAAAGTCCAATTCTTCAGGGTTGAATTCATTCTTTTTATACAATAGTAATTGATGGTCAATCGAATCATTTTTTACGTGATGGTAGGTATTAAAAAACGATTCTTCATGCGAGAGCTTTTTTTTATTTACGGTTATTTCATTACTAAAATAAGATTGAGTCAGGTAAGGCGACTTTGGGAAATTTGCGGGCATGTGCTTTACGGCTAGTTTTATATAATCTTCCGGACTTAACGGAGAAAGCACTACCTCTGAAAGCACAAAGTTTGACGCAGTCAATTCAACCTTTAAATGCTGTTGAATCGTATCTATAAGAATTTCTTCTTTTTCATAGCCTATAAAACTAATTTCCAGCGTGTCTTTAAGGTGTTCTATTGGAAGCGTAAAAGCAAAAAAACCTTCGTTATTGGCAACGGTTCCCTTAAATTTGTTTTTTAAGTTAACAGATGCAAAAGGTAAAAGGTTGTTGCTTTTTTTTGCATACACATCTCCCGTAATGGTAATGTGAGTTTGAGCCAGAATTATACAAGGCAATAGGAGGCTTAAAATAAAGACGATATATGGAGCGCAGAATGCAGGGTCATTTGTGTGTTTCACAATATTAAATTTGAGATAAATTTTATTTATCAAAGGTAGTTTTTACCTAAAGGATTTGCAAGTGACTATGTGCTCTTAGTTGCTTAACCTTGTTTCTCTAATTTGATATGTAAAAAGTCGAAATATGGTAATAAAAAAAAGTCCGTGTAAACGGACTGATGTAATTAAGAAGTAAAAGGAACCAAATACTTTATTACAAAATCACTCAACAGTTACCGACTTAGCAAGGTTACGAGGTTGATCTACATTGCATTCGCGCATGACTGCAATGTGATAAGACATCAACTGTAAAGGTATAGTTGTTACCAAAGGACTTAATCTTTCATCTACATCAGGCACTTCAATAACATGATCGGCAATTTTACTCACCACAGCATCCCCTTTGGTAACTATGGCTATAATTTTACCAGACCGGGCTTTAATTTCTTGAATGTTACTCACCACTTTTTCGTAATGCTCTGTTCTAGTAGCAACTACTACAGTGGGCATATCTTCGTCTATAAGCGCAATAGGTCCGTGCTTCATTTCTGCTGCGGGATATCCCTCTGCATGTATGTATGAGATCTCCTTTAATTTAAGAGCCCCTTCTAGCGCAACCGGAAAGTTAATTCCTCTTCCTAAAAACAGGCAATTGGGTACATCTTTGTATATGCTGGCAATGTATTTTGACTGTTCATCCACCTTTAAAGTTTCTTCTACCTTAGAGGGCATAGCATCTAATTCACGTATCAACTTTCGGAACTTAGATTCAGTTATTGTCCCTTTTTTTCTAGCCAAACTTAATGCAATAAGCGTGAAAACCGTTACTTGAGCGGTAAACGCTTTTGTGGATGCAACTCCAATTTCTGGACCTGCATGTGTGTAAGCACCTGAGTGCGATTCTCTGGCAATACTTGAACCCACCACATTGCAAATACCAAAAATAGTGGCACCTTTTTCTTTCGCTAATTTTATAGCCGATAGGGTGTCTGCTGTTTCTCCAGATTGAGATATAGGAATCACAATGTCTCGTTCTGTGATGATTGGGTTTCTGTACCTAAATTCCGATGCGTATTCTACCTCCACAGGTATGCGAGCCAAGTCTTCTATGAGGTACTCAGCAACTAAGCCTGCATGCCAAGAAGTACCACAAGCTACTATAATAATTCGATCGGCGCTTAAAAACTTTTTTTCGTATTCATTAAAGCCACCTAACTGAATGGTTCCTTTATCTACCAATAATCTTCCCCTAAGTGTATCGAAAATAGACTTTGGTTGTTCATTGATTTCTTTTAACATGAAGTGCTCGTACCCACCTTTTTCTATAGACTCTAGTTCTAAAGCTAATTCTTGAACGTATGGAATTTTGATTTCATTGGTTATGTTTTTTAACTTTAAGCCATCCTTAAGCGAAAGTATCGCTAGCTCTTCTTCTTCAAGGTAAACGGCTTGTTTGGTGTATTCTATAAAAGGCGTAGCGTCTGAGGCTATGTAATATTCTCCTTCTCCAATACCAATAACCAATGGACTTCCTTTTTTAGCGACTACAATTTGGTCGTGGTTCCCCTCTTCAATAACTGCTATTGCATAAGCACCCACAACTTGATTTAGCGCAATTCTAACAGCCTCGTCAATGGAAACTTTTTCATGGATAAGCACCTCTTCAATCAGGTTCACAAGTACCTCAGTATCTGTATCACTTTTAAAGGTATAGCCACGTTTCTCCAAACCTGACTTTATGGAAGCATAGTTTTCTATAATTCCATTATGTATTATGGCAATCTTTTTTGATTGTGAGTAGTGCGGGTGAGAGTTTTCATCACTTGGAACTCCATGTGTAGCCCAACGCGTATGACCAATACCAAGATTGGCCTTAGGGTGTTCAGCTGGAATAACGCGCTCCATTTGAACAACTTTCCCTTGTTTTTTGTAGATTTCTATCCCTTTTTCGTTAAGCAATGCTACTCCAGCACTATCATAACCTCTGTATTCCAGTCGCTTAAGACCCTTCACTAAAATTGGATACGCTTCTTTTTTACCTATATATCCTACAATTCCACACATACTTTTTTTGAAGAGAATTTACAATTGTTTGGAAACAAACAATTTGAGTTTAATCGAGTTTACATCATCATTTAAAAGTAAAACTCTTTCTGGACTTATTACTGATGACGGTACATATATTGCAAGTTTATTTGTATAACCTTGTTCAATAACCTTATGAGCATATCTTGCAATATTAAACGTATAAGTTTGGTCTAGAATATTTGAATTCCCATCGAAATAACTAGACCCTTGTATATTTTGATCTTCGGATAAGATTTCAAGACCTCCTTGGCTATTTACTGCTGCTAAGCCTAGTTTACTTGGAATACTAAAAACACTATCGTTTTCATTGTAAAAGTAAGGGATGGTTAATTCGGCTTTATGAATTACGTAGTTAGAATCTTTTAAACTTTCCAAAGAGGGTAGCGTAAGGTAGGTTCTATAACCCACAGAACCCTGAACATAGGCTTGCTCTAAATCTTCTTCCCCTATGAGGTTTGGTATGTTTGTAGTAGAATAATCATGGGACCATCTGGTCATCTTATCTGCGTTACTATTGATCTGAAAATCGTAACTCAATGAGTCTGATTCGCTGTTTTGGTAGTACAATGTCAACTTACTCGAAACATCCAAAAGGTCTAACTCTAGCAACATACCCTGGCTGGTAAATTGATCGCAAGAAATGTAAAGGCCTTTAAAAAAGGATTGAAAAGCTGTATTATCTTCAAAGTTTAATGTTTCTGCATCTAAGAAAGATTGCGCGAACTCATTTGTAAGGTTTATATTCACTAAAGTAGCCCCTGAAGAAGCTGCCGTGTATGATAACGAACCTATAGTAGTATTGTCAATTAAAAAGTCTTGATCTGTGTAAATGACTATGCTACTGTCTTGTCCTGAGCTATCTGTTGTAGAACTTGTAATTTCTTCAAGCATTTCTTTTACGCTTATATTCAGCGCAGAACTTGTATCGCCATAAAACCCCTCTATTTGAAAAGATAAAACAATAGAATCAGCTTGTGCATTTTCACCAAAAACGACATCAGACGAAGGCATTCTAAACTCGGTGTATATGCTGGCATCTGTAGATCCAAAGTCAGCGTCTGTAAAAGAGCCTAAAAAATAACTAGAGGTGTTTAAACTAGACAAAGAGTCTTCTTTGTGAATACTGGCTTTAATTTTTAAAGAATCGAAAGATAGAACCGTGATGTTTTCGGTTGCAATTAGTTGTGATCCTAGTTCATTCCAATTTTTTTTGCAGGCTGAAAACAAACAAATCAAAAGGAATAAAACAGAAATTCTTACCATTGGTTTACACATAAATTAATCGTCAAATAAACTTTCATAAAATGGTTTATACTGCTCTTTGTATTCACCATCTGTAAATTCTAAAGTTGGCAATTTTGAAGCGTCTATCATTGTTTTGACCTCTTCACTAAGCTCAGCGCTTCCTTTAACAACGGCATTAGAATATTTTATTGCCGTTTCCATAAGTTTTTTATGATCTGCAGCTTCAAAACCAGACACTTCTTCATCGGTGAACCCGTCGAATTTCATTTTTTTGGCCAAATCTTTATTCAGCTTGCCTTCAAAAGTATGGTTGTAAAATGAGTATACAATTTTTGTTTTCTCGAAGATTGGGTCGTCGTGATAGAATTTATTCAAATACATTGGTAAAAAACTAGCCATCCATCCATTGCAGTGAATAACATCTGGAGACCAACCTAATTTTTTAACAGACTCTATTACACCTCTACAGAAAAACAAGGCTCTTTCGTCATTATCAGCGTAAAACTTTTCTTTTTTGTCTACTGTTGTAAACTTTCTTTTAAAATACTCCTCGTTGTCTATAAAGTATACTTGCATCCTTGCTTGTGGAATAGAAGCAACTTTTATAATCAATGGTTGGTCAATATCGTTAACGATAAGATTCATGCCCGAAAGACGTATTACTTCGTGTAATTGGTGTCTTCTTTCGTTAATACAGCCAAAACGAGGCATAAATAATCGAACTTCAATTCCAGATTCATTCATCGCCTGGGGTAAAAAGCGTGCGGTTTTAGATAGGTCGTTAACAGGTAAATAAGGGGTAATTTCCTGAGAAACGTATAGTATTCTTTTCTTAGCCATAATGCTAGTTTCTTTATTCATCGGATCAGAGGGCAAAAGTACAAAATATTCTACACTTTATTAAGTTTTTACTTAGCTTTGAAGCCACGTTTTACTGAATTTTAAGGCTAATGAGAATCATATCAACAGCAAGAGGCTTAAGTGATTTATTGCTTAAGTCTATAGAAAATAGAACCTTAGGCTTTATTCCAACTATGGGAGCCCTTCATAGTGGGCACCTTAGTTTAGTTAAAAAATCATGTTCTGAGAATGATTTTACAATCTGTTCTATCTTTGTAAATCCAACTCAGTTTAACAATTCTCAAGATTTAAAGAAGTACCCAAGTCAATTAAATTCAGACCTTGCTTTATTGGAAGAATCCGGCTGCGATTTTGTTTTTACGCCTTCAATAGAAGAGATTTATCCTGAAAACTACCAACCAAAAACGTATTCATTTGGACTTCTAGAAAATGTTATGGAGGCCGTTAATAGACCGGGGCATTTTAATGGTGTGGCCATGGTTGTATCACGTTTATTTTCTATTGTAAAACCACAAAAGGCTTATTTTGGGGAAAAGGATTTTCAGCAATTGGCGATTGTCAAGTCAATGGTAATACAAGATAAAACTCCAGTTCAAATTATTTCCTGTCCTATTGTAAGAGAATCCAGTGGTTTGGCGATGAGCTCAAGAAACTCTCGATTAACGGAACACCAACGAAGTGCTTCCTCTAGAATTTACTCAAGACTTTGTCAAGTTTTAAAAATGCAGCCTAATCATACCATAGCAGAGTTAAAAAATTGGGTGTTACAGGAATTTAATAAAGATTCAGATTTAGCGCTTGAATATTTTGAAATATCAGACCCAAACACACTTGCACCCTCTTCTAATTGGAGTTCTAGCGCAACCCACATAGCATGTATTGCTATTTTTGTTGGTGAGGTTCGTTTAATAGATAACATTTTATTGAGAATTGATTAAATTAATTAATTTTGCGAGATGCATATAGAGGTAGTAAAATCTAAGATACACCGAGTTAAAATTACTCAAGCTGATTTAAATTATATTGGCAGCATAACCATTGACGAAGATTTGATGGATGCTTCTAACATTATTGAAGGCGAAAAAGTACAGGTTGTTAATGTAAATAATGGCGAAAGACTTGAAACCTACGCTATTAAAGGCACTAGAGGTTTAGGAGAACTCTGTATGAATGGTCCTGCTGCACGAAAAGTGCAAACAGGAGATGTTGTGATCATTATTACCTACGCAAGCATGACCTTAGAAGAAGCTAAACTATTTAAACCCGCCCTCATTTTTCCTAATGAGGAAACCAATCGCTTAGACTAGATGAAAGCCAAGTTATTTTCTGCTCTCAAGTACCTTTTATTTCTAGGTATAGGCCTTTCTATATTGTTTTTTGTTTTTAAAGACAAGGACCTAGAAAAAATGTTTATTGATCTAAAAAATGCGGAATACAAGTGGCTTGTCTTTTCTATGATTTTTGGTTATGCAGCCTATTTATTTAGAGCTTTAAGATGGTTGCTTTTGTTAGAAACCATGAACTATAAAACCTCAGCTAACCACGCCACACAAGCTGTTGCTGCAGGTTATTTTGCAAACATTGTATTCCCAAGAGCGGGTGAGTTGGTTAGATGCACTAGTTTATACAAGGTAACAGGCATACCCGTAAACAAATTATTTGGCACTATTTTATTAGAGCGTGCTATCGATGTTGTTCTTTTATTGATATGTATTTGTTTGAGTTTTGTTTTAAAATTCAAAGAACTCAGCTCCTTTTTTGGAACAGTTTTTAACAGTAGTTCTTCTGCAGAAATTACTTTGGGTAAACTCATTTTTATCGTCTGTTTGATTGGGATTCCTGTAGGGATTTATTTACTCAGAAAAACACTGAAAAAAACACTACTTTTTCAAAAAATACTAAGTTTAGTTTTAGGGGTAAAAGAAGGGTTTCAAACCGCTTTTTATATGAAACAAAAAGGGTTATTTACTGTTTATACTCTGCTCATTTGGCTAATGTATTTACTGATGACTTACGTTTGTTTTTATAGTATTCCAGAAACCACGCATCTTACCCTAGCAGATGGACTGTACATTACCGTAATTGGAGGTCTAGGAATGGTTGTTCCTGTACAGGGCGGAATAGGGCCTTACCATGCTGCCGTAACATTAGGTATTGTTAGCATCGGTTTAAGCGAAACAACAGGAGCTACACTTGCTGTTTTAATTCATTCAGCTCAATCAATTATGATTATTATCACCGGAATAATTGCTGCAATTGTTTTATCTTTCGCTAAAAGAAAAGCAATCCATAATGAAGCAAGTTCAAACTAAGATTTTTACCAGGTCAAAATTAGAAGCTGACCTTAAAAATTTTCGCGACAAATCTCAAAAGATTGTATTTACAAATGGTTGCTTTGATCTGTTGCATTTTGGTCATATAGATTACCTGGCCAAAGCGAAAAGATTAGGCGATAAATTAATTGTTGGACTCAACACAGATGCTTCGGTACAACAAATAAAAGGCCCTTCGAGGCCTGTAAAAGACGAGTTGAGTAGAGCCCACATCTTAGCTTCAATGCAGTTTGTAGATGCCGTTATTTTGTTCGACCAAGAAACGCCATTGGACTTAATTACCTGGATAATGCCAGACGTGCTGGTTAAGGGAGGCGATTATAAACTAGAAGACATTGTTGGTCACCAATTGGTTTTAGAAAATGGAGGTACTGTTCAAACCATTGATTTTGTTGAAGGCTTTTCAAGCTCAAAATTAATAGCTAAGATTTTAAAAGGTTAATATGGCTAAAACGAAAGTTAAAACCGCTTATTTCTGTCAGAGTTGTGGCTCTCAACACCCTAAATGGCAAGGGCAGTGTAGTGTTTGTAAAGAATGGAATACTGTAGTAGAAGAGGTTGTACAAAAAGAGGTCGTTAAAGTTTGGTCTAAAAACGAATCTAAACATAAAGTTAAAGCGTTAAAAGTAGCCGATATTTCTATTGAAAACGAAGAGCGAATACAAACAGATAATATTGAATTAGATCGCGTTTTAGGTGGTGGAATTGTTCCTGGAGCGATCATTTTATTAGGAGGTGAGCCCGGAATAGGTAAATCTACCCTAATGTTACAACTCGCCTTAAGTTTGAGGAATTGTAAAACACTTTATGTTTCTGGCGAAGAAAGCGATAAACAAATTAAAATGCGTGCTGAACGTTTGGGTGAGGGAGCTTCCGATTGTTATATTTTAACAGAAACAGCTACTCAAAATATTTTTACACACATTAAAGAAGTTCAGCCAGATTTGGTTGTTATTGATTCTATTCAAACCCTTCACACGCAATCAATAGATTCATCTCCTGGCTCTATTTCTCAAATAAGAGAAACTGCTGCTGAATTATTGCGATTCGCAAAAGAGACGGCAACACCAGTTATTTTAATTGGTCATATTACCAAAGATGGAAATATTGCTGGACCAAAAATATTAGAACACATGGTGGATGTAGTTCTTCAGTTTGAAGGAGATCGCAATCACATATATAGAATTCTTAGAGCACAAAAAAATCGTTTCGGTTCTACGGCCGAAATTGGAATTTACGAAATGGTTAGTCAGGGTTTACGAGAAGTTCACAATCCTTCAGAAATTCTAATTTCTCAAAAAGAGGAACCGTTAAGTGGTACAGCAATTTCTGCCACTGTAGAAGGTATGCGTCCCATGCTCATCGAAATACAAGCACTAGTGAGCTCAGCTGTGTATGGAACACCCCAACGAAGTGCTACCGGATTCGATTTACGTAGATTAAACATGTTACTGGCTGTTTTAGAAAAAAGATGTGGATTTAGACTTGGCGCAAAAGACGTGTTTTTAAACATTACTGGAGGAATAAAGGTTGACGATCCTTCTATCGATTTAGCTGTTGTGTGTGCCATTTTATCTTCTAATGAAGATTGTGCCATTCCAGATAAAATTTGCCTGGCTGGTGAGGTAGGTCTTTCTGGAGAAATACGCCCTGCCACAAGAATAGAACAACGAATATTAGAAGCAGAAAAGTTAGGCTTTGAGCAAATTTTCATCTCGCAATACAACAAAGTAGAAAAAGGAAAATTTGCCATAAAAGTTATGGAATTTGGTACTGTAGAGGAGGTTTATCAAACCTTATTTAATTAACCTTTAGCTTCATTCTAAAGGCGACTTGAAGGCCTCCAGCAAAGGTTACAACAGCAATAACAATAAAGGCTGCTTGTAATCCAAAAACATCTGCTATAAGTCCAGATGCTAAAGCACCCAAGGCGTAGCCCAAATCTCTCCATAACCGATACACACCTATACATTCTGCTCTTTGTTGAGGATGACTATAGTCTGCAATTGCGGCTAAAAAAGTAGGGTAAACCAAAGCGGTTCCTATTCCTAATAAAATTGCAGCGATTGCGATTAATGCAAAGCTACTGAAGTAAGCAATCAATAGTATTCCTAATGCTTGCGTAAGCATACCCATAATTAGTAAGTTTTTTTTAGCATATTTATCGGATAAACCACCCGTAAACAATTGCCCAAATCCCCAAATAGCCGGGTAAAGTGCTGCTAAAAAACCAATCGTTGTTAAAGAGAATTTTTGAGTAGCCAACAGCATAGGTAGTAACCCCCACATCATTCCATCGTTTAAATTATTAACCATACCTGCCACCGTAATGCTAGACAGGTTGGAATTACTCAATGTTGTAGCTCTAAAAATATGCTTTAATTTTGGTGTTTGGCTTTCTTTTTCTTCTAAAGAAACAAATTCGGTGGTATCTTTAACAAAGAACAAACTGGTCGTTAAACCTAAAATAACGAGTACAAAAGAGATGTAAAATGGATAAGGATGTATGCCGTACTTTGAAGCGATCCATGCAGAGGTATAAGCAAAAAAACCAACAGCTAAGTAGCCAGCAGCTTCATTTATACCCATAGCGAACCCTCTTTTTTTTGGTCCTACCAAGTCTATTTTCATAATAACAGTGCTAGACCAAGCCAAACCTTGATTGATTCCTAAAAATACATTTGCACAAATAATCCAATTCCAAGACTGCGCAAACAGGAGTAAAAAGGGTACGGGAATAGCAAATAGCCACCCTAAAACTAGCATACGTTTTCGGCCATATTTATTTGCAAATTTTCCCATAAAGTAATTGGTAAATGCTTTTATAAAACCAAAAACAACAATGAAACTAACAACAGCCGTTTTAGCGACCATTTGAAATTCTACTTCTGCAATTTTTGGAAGTATAGCTCTCTCTAGGCCAATCATTCCACCCACAAAAGCATTTACCAATACCAACAGTAAAAACTGCGGTAAATTTTCTTTTAAACCTAATTTTTTACGCACAGCTTATTTTTTACTCACATTTTTTTTTGCAACAAAAATGTAGGTTATTATAAGCTGTTGGATCAGCCTTAACAGAGTCTGCCGAATAGCCCAAATCGCTTATTAAGTTTCGTAACTGGTCTACGGATGTTTTATCGTTTCTGTAGCGTATAGTAAGTAAACCCGTTTTCACATCCATATGGGCATATTTAACCCCCTTTGTAAATACTAAATTTTTGTTGACAATCAATTCTTCACACATTTCGCAAACAGCACTGGTTTGTATGTTTACTGTTTCTACTTTCTTGCTTTTGCTTTGTGCCATTGTCGATGTTGACAGTACAACAGCTAATATCCATGCTAAATTTTTCATATTTTTTCTTTAATCGTTAAACTTTATTCGAATTCCAGAGTACATTTTTCGTCCCATAACTGGGCCCCAAATCATTGCTGCATCAAAATCATCTGAAAAAGGATTGTCTACACTTCTAATAGGATTTTCTTGCGTATAACTTAATGCATTTTCGATTCCGATATACCAATCAAACTTTTTAAACCTTCGGGTAAATTGCCCAGAAAGTAGGTTGAAATTTGGAGACCAATACGCTCCTTGTTCACCTTTTGCAGGAACCCTACTAGGCCCGATATTTTGCAATGTTAGGTTCACATCCCATTTGTTTTGCCATGCTGCGTATGAAACTTGTGCAAGCGATCTGTGTTTAGAGACAAACGGCATGTACAATGTGTTGGTTGAACCATCACCGTTATACGTAGTTTTTGTCTCGTTCCATTTTTGAGCAAATTTTAACTCCCAACCTTCAGCGGGTTCAATAGTTGCATCAATTTGTAAACTGGTAGCGTAAGAACGTCCCTCAAGATTGTAAATCTTAATTTTATCACCTTGCTCAACGTCTACAACAACTTGGCTTTGGAAATCTGTTTGATACAAATCGAAGTTAACGGTTGTTTCTTTAGTAGCGATTGAAAAATTAGCGGTAAAATTACAACCATAATTCCATGCGATTTCAGGGTCTAAATCAAGGTATTCTCCCATTTCCAAGGATCTAGAACTAAAGAAGTAAGAAATATTTTCTGCCAGGATGTTCGCTTGCCTATTTGCTTTTCCAACAGAGGTCCTTATAACAATTGTTTCAATGGGGTTGTAGCGTAAATGAATACGAGGGCTGTACCACATTCCCCAAAGTTTTGAATAATCTGCACGCACACCTACAATGCTTGTGAATTTTTCTCCACGATTTAAAGTAAGCTCCGTAAATGCTCCAGTAGTTCTGTCGTTTCTAACAAATTCAATTTCATTCAAATTTTCTTTGTAATTATCTGCGTAGTAGCTTAAACCAACTTTGTAGGCTGAGTTTTTACTTCCAAAATTAGATTGAAAAATAGCGTTCACATAAAAACTATGTTGCAAACCAGTGTACATCGAGTTTCCAAAAAGCGTTTCTTGGTTGTGGTAACGTAGTGAAGATAAAATCCCCAAACTAGTTCCGGGTTTGTCGAAAATAAAACCCGTTTTCGAATGGAATTCTGCTTGTTGCGTGTTCATTAAAACCTCGTACGGATTTTGAAACTCTCCTTGAGAAACTACTGGGCTAATTTGTCCTGTAACCTTATTTTCGTTTAGGTATCGAACTCCAAAGAGAATGTGTCTGTTGTCAAATCCTTTGTATTCCCATCGGTTTAACAAGGTTAAACGATTCATTTCTGGATCGTCTGCAAAGCCGTCATTGTTTTGATCTACAGACCTTCCTTGGTAAGCGTAATGACCTAGTAAGGCAGATTTCCAGTTGTTTTTTATGGGTGTAGACGCAACAAAATTATTCTCAATAGTTCCCGTGCTACTAACGTAGGTATTCCAAAACAATTTGTCAGCCGTTCCTGGTTTAAAGAGCTCCACATTAATTTGACCACTTAAGGATTCAAAACCATTTACCACTGAGCCCGTTCCTTTAGCAACTTGAATAGATTCTATCCACGATCCTGGAATGTAATTTAAACCATAGGAAGCAGAAAGGCCTCTTAGTAGGGGCATGTTTTCCGATAGAATTTGAGTGTACACGCCATCAAGTCCTAGCATTTGTATTTGTTTTGCCCCTGTAATAGCATCTGTGAAATTTACATCTACAGATGGGTTGGTTTCAAAACTTTCAGACAAGTTACAGCATGCAGCTTTCTGCAGCTCAGCCTCTGAGATCCATTCAATGTTCTTTGTTTTTAATAAAGACTTTGCATTTGATTTTTGACGGTCATTTACTTCGATCTCATTAAGTATTGAGGGGGTTAATATAAATTGAATAGTTTTTGCTTTACGGACTTGTACAGTATCGCTTTTGTAGCCCACAAAACTCGCAATTATGGTATGAGGATAGGGCTGGCCAATAGCAATATTAAAGGCTCCCTGTGTGTTTGTTACAGCACCCTTTTTTTCTTTTGGTATGTAGATATGAGCTCCGGGTAATGCTAGTAAATTTCCTTCTGTGTCGCGTTCAAAAACAAAACCCTGAACTAGTTGTTTATCTAGCTCCTTTTGAGCATAAACACTTTTTACACCCACTGTTAAAAACAGTAGAAGCATGAGGTTAATTCTCATAGTTATAATTTAATTAGATGAATATTCTTTTTTACGGATAAAAAAAGAGATCAAATAAGAAAGGTTTGTAGGTCGCATAAAATTGTGCGCCCAGTTTTTGGTGGAGGTAAACTGTATTTGGAAGTTATGTGTCGCTTAACTTTTTGCAAACGTTCTAACTTTGAAGCATAACGGGTACTATTTAAAAATACAAGTTGCGGAACAAATTCTTCAAAATTAACAATAAGAACTTCAAAATTGAATTGAACATATTTACTGAACGATAGGTCACATGTATTGTGGCTTTTGTCAGCGCATGAGCAGTCAGGTGTTTCAGAGATTTCTTTACAAACACAAAGTCCTTGTTCTTGTTTGCAAATAGGCGTTTCTTTTGCATCTGAACACACCTCCCAACTGAAGGTAAACCCCATACTCAATAAAGCTACAAATAAAGCTAAAGCTAGGGCAGGAAGTCGTAAAAGTATGTGTTTTGCTCTATACATTAAATTCAAAGATACAAATGTGGGCTCACATATAACACTATTCATGGTATTATTTTACTAGTTGAAGTTTTAGTAAGCGTTAAGTCCTAGACTTTTTAGTACAAAAATTTATTATAGGGGTATCTTCTTGCATGTATCTCTTTTACCAGATCGTAAACGATTGTTTTAAATTCTTCCCAGTTTTGTTTTTCATGCGCTGAAATAAAAATACAGTTGTTGTTCATTTTAGACATCCAAGTATTTTTCCAGTCGTCAAGCGAGTTGTTGGAGCTTGTTCGAGGGGTAAGGTCGTCTTCGTCTTTTTTAGTATATGTAAATAAATCAATTTTATTAAAAACCATTAATGTTGGTTTATCTGAGGCTTGAATTTCGTCTAAAATTTTATTTACAGACGCCACTTGTTCTTCAAAATGTTCATGTGAAACATCGACAATATGCAGTAAAAAATCGGACTCTCTAACTTCATCTAGAGTTGATTTGAAGGATTCTACTAGTTGTGTCGGTAGTTTTCGGATAAATCCAACGGTGTCTGAGAGTAAAAACGGTAGGTTTTGAATAACGACTTTTCGAACGGTAGTGTCTAAGGTGGCAAAGAGTTTATTTTCTGCAAAAACTTCTGATTTACTCAAAGCATTCATGATGGTAGACTTTCCTACATTGGTATAGCCAACTAAAGACACACGAATCATTTGTCCTCTGTTTTTTCGCTGTGTAGCCATCTGCTTATCAATGGTTTTCAACTTTTTTTGTAACAAAGTAATCCGCTCTCTAATAATCCGTCTATCGGTTTCAATTTCTGTTTCCCCGGGTCCCTTCATACCAATACCCCCTTTTTGCTTTGAAAGATGCGTCCATAAATTGGTCAATCGAGGCAAAAGATATTGGTATTGAGCCAATTCTACTTGAGTACAGGCATGAGCTGTTTGTGCTCTTCTCGCAAAAATATCTAAAATTAGATTGGTGCGATCTAGAACTTTTCGATCTCCAAACACCTCTTCTATATTCCTTTGCTGTGATGGAGAAAGCTCATCGTCAAAAATGATAATATCGATCTCATTCTCTTTTACAAAATGAGCTATTTCATTTATTTTACCAGATCCTATAAAGGTTTTTGGATTTGTTTTAGCCATTTTTTGGGTAAATCGCTTTACCGGAGTGGCTCCTGCTGTTTCTACCAGAAAAGCTAACTCATCTAAATATTCTTTGGATTTTTTTTCGTTTTGTAATTGGGTAATTATTCCAACTAATACTGCTTTTTCTCCTGAGGGAACAATTTTTATTTTTTGCGACATAGGTCGGTTTTATGGCCAAACAGCCCATGGGATTTTACTTAATATTAAAGCCAAAGCGATTAGGTAATACACCGTTTTTACTTTGTGCTTTAAACGATCGGCAATATTCTTTTTAGATTTTGAATAAGCCATCGTAATAAAAACGATGGCAATAATCATCATCACTGGATGCTCTAACGCATACAGCCTAAGATCTGGGTTTTTCATTGTTGTACCCATATCGTTTAACGTGTTTAGTCCTTTCGGACTCACAATATACAACACAATACCTAGGAGTAATTGAAGGTGTGCAACAATTAATAGAATTAAGCCATTTTTTCTGTGCGCTTCCGTGTGGGCTTGATTTGACCGAAAGGCTACAAACGATTTTAGTAGCGCTAACACCAAAACCGTTAGTAATATGTAAGGCAAAAAGCTGTGTAAATGTTTTAATCCAGTTTCCATGTTTTAGATTTTATTTAACGCAAATTTACTAAATTCAGATACCAATTTAGTCAATCTATGGGGCATTCAAAGAAATATCTTAATTTCACGTTTTAAATTTTTATACTTATGAAGTACTTTAAAGGCCTACTCTTTTGTCTTGTATTTGTTTTGCAACTTAAGGCACAAGAGAATTTCCCTGTCAATGGTGTTAAATCATCTTACAATTCTGTACATGCATTTATCAACGCCCAAATTCATTTAGACGCCGAAACGGTTACCAAAAGAGGTGTTTTACTCGTTAATGACCAAGAAATTGTAAGTGTTGGTTTAGGTGTAAACATTCCAGAAAATGCAATTATACACAACTTGGAAGGTGCTCATATTTATCCTTCTTTTATAGATCCTTATACGAATTACGGTTTGCCTGAGGTTACCGAGGCCAAATGGAACCCGAGGCCACAATTAATGAGTAATACACCTGGTTTTTACTCCTGGAATCAATCTTTAAAACCAGAGTTTCATGCATCTGAAGCATTTGTGTCTAACAGGGTTGGGGCAAAAGAAATGATAGAATGTGGTTTTGGTGCAGTTTTGACTTACCAAAATGACGGCATCATTAGAGGTAGTTCTGCTCTAGTAAGTTTAGGCAACACTCAAACTCGTTCGGCTTTAATTAAACCTAAAGTTACCGCTAATTATTCTTTTAATAAAGGCAGTTCTACGCAAGACTACCCGAGCTCTTTTATGGGTTCGATTGCTTTATTACGCCAGTCTATTTACGATGCCATTTGGGCTAACCACAACAAAGACTTAAGTAATTTAAGTTTGGTTGCATTGCACAACAATTTAAAATTGAAACCTATTATTGAGGTAAACAATCATCTTTCGATTCGGAATGTATTGGACATTGGCAACGAGTTTAAAATGAACTTTATTATCAAAGGTGATGGGGATGAGTACTTGAGTTTAAAACAGTTTACAAATTCTGAAACTCAATTTATACTACCTTTAAATTTTCCAGAACCTTACGATGTTAGTGATCCATACGACTGCTTAGATTTAAGTTTAGAGAAGATGAAACACTGGGAGCTAGCTCCGGCTAACCCATCTCTTCTAGCAGCTGCTGGTTTTACTTTTGCTTTTACGACCTCTCATTTAAAATCCAAAAAAGATTTTTTAAAACAGCTTCGAAAAGCCGTTGAGTTTGGTTTAGCTAAAGAAACTGCCTTAAGAGCTTTAACAACTGTGCCTGCTAAGATGCTGGGAGTAGAAAAAAGCTATGGTCTGCTTAAAAAGGGAATGAAAGCCAATTTTTTAATTTTTGATAAAGAGTTGTTTGACCAGGATAGCCGTCTTCTAGAAAATTGGGTACATGGCGAAAAGTTTGTGGTTAACCAAACACTTGCACACGATTATAGAGGGTCTTACATTTTGAAAATTGACGGCGCTATTTTGCCTCTTGAAATAGGAGGAACCAAACAAAACTTAAAAACCACATTAATAAGTGAAGACACGCTTAAAGTTTCTTTTAAAGTAGAAAACCAATTGGTTTATATTTCGTACAAAAATGCCGATGATGAGTTGGTTCGCTTAAGTGGTCAAGGTATAGATCCTATTGAAGGTGAGGGGCAATTAGCGAATGGAGATTGGGTCTCTTTTGTACTAAAACGAAAAGGTGCTTTTGTAGAAAATAAGGGTAAGGAACTCGATAAATCAGCTACGCTTATAAACCTAGACAAGGTTAAATTATTTAATGATATGGGGGAGCAATGGTGGCCTAACATGTCTTATGGTTGGACCGAAAAACCCAATCAAAAAGCTGTTTTATTTAAAAATGTAACACTTTGGACAAATGAACAGGAGGGTGTTATAGAAAATGCTTCGCTAGCCATTTATGAAGGTAAAATAATAGCGGTTGGGAATAAACAGGTAGATGAAATTAAAAATAAATACGCCTTTGAAATTATAGATGCAGAAGGAATGCATTTAACTTCAGGTATCATTGACGAGCATTCACACATCGCCTTACGAAGTGTAAATGAGTCGGCTCAAGTAAGCTCTGCCGAAGTGAGAATGTCTGATGCGCTTCGTCCTAATGATGTAAATATTTACCGACAATTAGCAGGAGGGGTAACTAGCGCTCAACTCTTACATGGTTCGGCAAATCCTATTGGAGGTCAATCTGTTTTAATAAAAATGCGCTGGGGCTCTTCTGCTCAAGATATGATTTTTAGCGAAGCCAAGCCTTTTGTGAAATTTGCTTTGGGTGAAAATGTTAAACAAAGCAATTGGGGTTCTTACGCTCGAGTTAGATTTCCTCAAACAAGAATGGGTGTAGAGCAAGTTTATTATGATTATTTTACCAGAGCTAGAGTTTACGAAAAAGAATGGAACGCATGGTTTAGGTTATCTGCAGGCGATAAAAAAGAGGGTAAAATGCCGCATAAAGACTTAGATTTAGAATGTATTCTAGAAATTCTTAATGATCAAAGAGAAATCACTTGCCACTCTTACCGTCAATCAGAAATTAACATGCTGATGCAAGTAGCCGATTCTATGAACTTTACTTTAAATACGTTTACACATATTTTAGAAGGCTATAAAGTTGCTGAGAAAATGAAAGCTCACGGGGCTGGGGCATCCACTTTTTCAGATTGGTGGGCTTATAAATACGAAGTGAATGATGCCATCCCTCACAACGGTTCACTTCTTAATGATATGGGCATTGTAACGGCCTTTAACTCAGACGATGCTGAAATGGCTAGACGTTTAAATCAGGAAGCCGGAAAAGCGGTTAAGTACGGTAACACATCAGAGGAAGATGCTTGGAAGTTTGTTACCCTAAACCCTGCTAAACTATTACATATAGAACATAAAGTAGGCAGTCTAAAGTCTGGAAAAGACGCAGACATTGTTCTTTGGTCTGGTCATCCTATGTCTATTTACAGTAAAGTTGAGCAAACTTACGTGGATGGTTGTTTGTACTACTCTTTATCTATAGATCGAGAAAATAGAGAACGAAATGAAGCGGAGAGAAGTCGGTTGATTCAAAAAATGTTGGGTGAAAAACCATCTGGTTCTTCG
The DNA here is from genome assembly GCA_028110365.1 of Flavobacteriales bacterium. Taxonomy (GTDB): domain Bacteria; phylum Bacteroidota; class Bacteroidia; order Flavobacteriales; family UBA7430; genus UBA6772. Next base: position 6,135 of record JAOGVT010000010.1, on the reverse strand, counting down.
AATCAAAAGATAACAAAAGACCGCAGTTATCATTTCCACTGTGACGATTAGTACACACTAAAAAAATCAATCATAAAAGGAATATCAGTTATGAAAAAAATAAACACCTTAGGCTTTTGCCTTTTCTTTTTGACTTTTGCTTTTGGTCAAACTCCAGCAGAAAAACAAGCAAAGCGCATTATGTTATACGGAGCTACAGCTCATATTGGTAATGGTGAGTTTATAGAAAACTCCTTAATTGTTATTGAAGATGGAAAAATAGTAACCATTGAAAACGCGAATAATGTTAGAATTGACATTTCAAATGCGGACTATTTTGATGTCATTGGAAAACATATTTATCCCGGGTTTATTCTGCCTAATTCAACTTTAGGTTTGGCAGATATTGACGCTGTTAGGGCAACACGAGATTTTGATGAGGTTGGTGAATTTAATCCTCATATAAGAAGTATTATTGCTTACAATACAGACTCTCCTGTGCTACCAACTATTCGAACCAACGGTATTCTTTTAGGTCAAATTTGCCCCAGAGGCGGTGTTATTTCTGGGGTTTCTAGTGTTGTAGAGTTCGATGCTTGGAATTATGAAGATGCGCTTTACAAAGAAAACGATGGGATTCATCTTAATTGGCCACGTAATGTACAAAAGTACCACAGTCATGACGCTACTCCAAATTTAAAAAATCACCTGGAGGACGACTTATTAGAACTCGAGGCATTTTTTGAAAATTCGAAAAGTTATTTTTTAGTGAATACCTCAAAAATTGACATTAGATTTCAAGCAATGAGAGGTCTTTTTGATGGAACAAAACAACTTTTTATACACGCAAACACAACGAAAGAAATAAAGCAAGCTGTTTTGTTTTCAAAGAGAATGGGCATTAAAAAAATGGTCCTAGTTGGCGCAAAAGAATCTTGGCGACTTGCCGACTTTTTAGCCGAAAATGAAGTGCCAGTTATTTTAAATAGGATACACCGTTTGCCTATGCATAAAAGTGATGCTATTGATATTGCCTTTAAAACACCAAAAATATTACTAGATGCTGGTGTATTGTTTTGCTTGGATTACCAAGGCGACATGGAGCGTATGGGCTCTAGAAACCTCCCTTTTACTGCTGGAACAACAGTTGCTTATGGACTAACAAAAGAGGAAGCCTTAATGAGTATTACACTAAACACTGCTAAAGTTTTGGGTATAGCTGAAAACCTAGGCAGTTTAGAAGCAGGAAAAGAAGCCACCTTGTTTGTTTCGGATGGCGATGCTTTGGATATGTTGACTAACCGTGTAAGTCTTGCTTTTATAAGAGGTAAAAAACTAGATTTAAGCAATCACCAAACGCAGTTGTTTCAGAAATATAAAGAAAAACACAAAAGAGAACTGAACCCTCACTCTAATTAGTTTTCTTAAAGTCTAACAATCTATTGTAACATCTTTTTAATTATGAAATTTAGAGTACTCACAAGTAAAGAGTTAGAGCCCTTAAAAGATGATTTCATTAAGTTTCTTTCCGCCAATACGATTACTGGAGAAGATTGGAATAAAATTAAAATAGAGAAACCCAAGCAGGCTGAAACTCTCTTAGAGCTATTTTGTGATATTGTTTGGGAAAAGTCTCTCGAAAAAATCAACTTTCTAGAACACAGGACACCCAAGTATTTGAAAGTTTTCCGATTTGGAAAAGAAACTATTGAGATGGTTGGATTTTCTGTTAACGCCACACATGCGCCGTCCTTGTTAGAGGATCAAACATTTCAAGATTTGGGCACTGGAGTATTAAAGTTTTCAGCGCTTCAAGCCGAATTTCATACTTCCGAAAAGAAAATTGAGAATGGGCCCATGCAAAAATTCAAGTTACTTGAAGAAGGGTGCGTGCCTTGTGAAGAGGTTTATTATTATGGAATTAAATCGTTACTTAAATAAGTATTTAGTAAGCTATGACACGCTGTCTGTTAAAACCAACTTAAAGCCAACACCCCTAATGTTTTCAATCTTCACTGTAGGGTCTGCACTAAAGTATTTTCTGAGTTTAGAGATGAAAACATCGAGGCTTCTGCCCAAAAAGTAATCGTTTTTACCCCACAAGTTGATTAAAATATTTTCTCTTTTAGTGATGGTGTTCGCGTTTTGAACAAGCATACATATGAGCTTGGTTTCTTTTATAGTTAGTTTTTTTACAAGCCCTTCAATAGTCAGTTTTTGTTCTTTTACATCGAGCACAAAGTCTCCTATTTTATAAACGTTTTTTATAGTGTTATTTACCAGTTTTCTTTTTAGAAAAACTTGAATTTTAAGACTCAATTCTTCGATATTAAAAGGTTTGGTAATATAATCATCAGCCCCAAGGCTTAAGCCTTCAAGTTTGTCTTCTTGCATAGATCTTGCCGTAAGAAAAATGATAGGTATATGCTTGTTTGTTTCTCGTATTTTTTTTGCGAGTTCAAAGCCATCCATTTCTGGTAGCATTACATCCAAAACACACAAATCGAACACTTCTTTTTTAAAAACCTCTAAGCCTTGAATTCCATTTACACAAGAAACCACAGTATAATCACGTTTTTCTAGTTGGTCTTGTGTAACAAAGTTTAAACTTAAATCGTCTTCTACATATAAAATTCTAGCCATTTGCGTGTCTAATTTTGAATAGAACGGATGTACCTTGGTTTATCGTACTTTCAATTTTCCATTTCCAGTTATGAGCTTTACATATTTGATCAACATAATACAAGCCTAAACCCAATCCCTTAACGTTGTGAACCCTTCCTGTATGGACTCTAAAAAACTTACTCTTTACCTTCTGGGTTTTTTCCTTGGGTATCCCAATTCCGTTGTCTATAATTTTAATATACAAAAACCTTTCCACTTCTAAAGTCTCGATTTTTATATTCGGCTTTTTTCGGTTGTACTTAATAGCGTTGTCTATTATATTGTAAAGTATATTGGTTAAATGTATTTTATCGCAAGTAATGAGATCATTAACGGCATTAAGTTCAGTGCTAATTTCTCCTCCTTTTTTCTTTAGAGATAACTCTACACTTTTTACTATGGAATGTATGGCATCATTTAGCCTTGTCTTTTCAAAATTTAATTTAATTTCTTGTCGATCAATTTCTGCTATTTGCAGTATTTTTTCAACTTGCTTATTTAAGCGTTGATTTTGCTCATTTATAATTTGGGTGTAATTTGTTAAATTACTTTTCTCAGAAATAATACTTTCTTTTAGAAGAGCTTCAGCCGCTATATTAATTGTGGAAATGGGTGTTTTAAACTCATGTGTCATGTTATTTATAAAATCTTTCTGTAGCTCAGATAAGCGTTTTTGACGCAGTATAATGTTTAGTGCATAAACAAAAAATAAAACGGTTAAAAGTAGAATGAAGGAGAAGAATATCCAAAGTTTATTTCCAGCCATCAGATAGGATGTTTTACTGGGAAAGTTTACGCCAAAATAGTATATAAAATCTTCATATTTAGGAAGCTCTTCGATCTCTTTTTTATCGATTTTATTTTTAAAAGATACGTATGCTCCATAAACCATTTTTTCACTAGCACAATCGTAAATAGCATATTCGTAATCGGTTTGGATGTTTCTTTTTATAAACTCTGTTCTTAAATAAAGATCTAAAATGTTTGCATCTATGGCTTCTCTAATATTCACAATATAGTAGTCAGATGAAATTTGTTTTACGGGATTCACTACCGGAATATCCATTTGATTGTATTCAGAAATATTTTCTGCTACTTTTTTTAATGAGATGAATACATTTTCTTGAAATTTTTGTTGCTGTAAGTTTAGTGCTTGATTAATCCAGTATATCTGAACACTTATAACACCGGCAATGGCTAAACTTCCTAAAATGGCAATATTGCGAATGGCTCTATTTTTCATATCTCCAATGGTCTGTTAATTCTTTAAAGTTAAGGATTATACTGTTTACTATTATTGACCTCACACTAAATAAAGAGTTTATCGATTAATACCTATATTTTTCATAAAAAAAAAGACCTTCTCGAAAGAGAAGGTCTTTTTTATGAGTAGAAACTCAACGTTATCGTCTTAATCTATTTTGCAAGCTCTTCAGAAGTAAACTCAACAGTTACATCATTGGTTAAACTGTCTACAGCCTGATTGGTTAGGCTAATGGTGGTATTTTCTTCAATTAACTCATTAGATACATGCTCGTGGTTGCCTTCTCCTAGAATAGGTGCTAAAACCAAGCCAATTAAACAAGTTAATTTAATCAAGATGTTCATCGATGGGCCAGAAGTATCTTTAAACGGATCTCCAACGGTATCTCCTGTAATTGCAGCTTCATGAGCAGCAGAACCTTTGTGCGTCATTTCACCATTAATCATTACACCTGCTTCAAAAGATTTTTTAGCGTTATCCCAAGCACCTCCAGCATTGTTTTGGAATATAGCCCAAAGCACACCAGAAACAGTAACACCAGCCATATAACCACCTAACATTTCTGCGATCATTAATCGATCCATTCCAAATAACATAGGAACAAATGTGATGATCAGAGGAAATCCGATAGTTAATATACCAGGAAGCATCATCTCTTTAAGAGATGCGTTGGTAGAAATCTCCACACATTTATCGTATTGTGGTTTTCCAGTTCCTTCCATAATTCCTGGAATTTCTTTAAACTGTCTTCTTACCTCGTAAACCATTTCCATAGCCGCTTTACCCACAGCATTCATTGCCAATGCAGAGAATACTACAGGAACCATTCCTCCAATAAATAACATAGCTAAAACGGGTGCTTTAAAGATGTTAATTCCATCAATTCCTGTAAAGGTTACATAAGCTGCAAATAAGGCAAGTGATGTTAATGCCGCAGAAGCAATGGCAAAACCTTTTCCAGTTGCAGCTGTTGTATTACCTACAGAATCTAAAATATCTGTTCTTTGTCTAACCACAGGATCTTGCTCACTCATTTCTGCAATTCCACCTGCATTATCAGCTATAGGACCGAAGGCATCAATAGCTAACTGCATCGCCGTAGTTGCCATCATTGCTGAAGCAGCCATAGCTACACCATAGAAACCGGCAAACGCATAGGAAGACCATATTGCCATCGCAAATAAAATAACGGTTGGAAAGGTAGAAATCATTCCAGTTGCTAGTCCAGCTATAATGTTTGTACCCGCTCCAGTAGCCGATTTTTCAACAATATTTAAGATAGGTTTTTTACCTAACCCCGTATAATATTCAGTTACAGAAGAAATAACTCCTCCAACAACCAAACCTACAATAGTAGCGTAAAATACACGAATAGAGGTGATGTCTTTTAATACGTTACCACCTGTTTCAAAGAAATTCATTTTCATAGTTTCAGGTAACATCCATGTAACCAAACCATAGCAAGAAGCTGCAACTAATGCAATCGAGAACCAATTACCTTTGTTTAAAGCGCCCATAACTTCAGACTCTTTAGCATCGTTGTTTTTAATAGAAACAAGCATGGTCCCTAACATCGATATTACGATACCAACACCGGCAATCGTCATTGGAAGCAAAATAGGTCCAATAGAACCAAATCCATTAAAAATAGATATATCGTTTACCTCAATAACATAGTTTCCTAATACCATAGCAGCTAATACTGTTGCAACATAAGAGCCAAATAAATCGGCACCCATCCCAGCTACATCCCCAACATTATCTCCAACATTATCAGCAATAGTTGCTGGGTTACGAGGGTCATCTTCTGGAATACCGGCCTCAACTTTACCAACTAAATCAGCGCCTACATCGGCAGCTTTTGTATAGATACCTCCACCTACTCTTGCAAACAGAGCAATAGATTCAGCTCCTAAAGAAAAACCAGCTAGTGTTTCTAAAACAACAGTCATGTCATGAGTGTTGGTCCAAACCCCACCCATAAACACTTGGTAGAATGCGATAAAGAAACAAGTTAGCCCTAAAACAGCTAATCCTGCAACACCAAGGCCCATTACTGTTCCTCCACCAAAAGAGACTTTTAATGCATTTGGCAAACTAGTACGCGCAGCTTGGGTTGTTCTTACATTTGTTTTGGTAGCAATCTTCATTCCCATATTTCCCGCCAAAGCAGAGAAAAATGCCCCTACAATAAACGCAATAACAATAAGCCAGTGTGTAGAAGGAAC
>JAOGVT010000001.1:0-89848 GCA_028110365.1 Flavobacteriales bacterium | reverse complement strand
GATGTTACAGGTGCGGAGACTAGGTGCCAATCTGTATCTGGAATGTAACGTTCGTATATTATGTTTCCAGTTGCAGTTCCCGAAACTAAAAGTGATCCACTTGAGTTGGCGTCTGATTTTATGGTTAAACTACCCGTATTGTTTACTGTTAGGTTTGTTTTTATAAATAGAGTATTATCTGAACTTACAGTAACATCACTATTAATCAAATACCAACCACTTGCTATCTCACATGAACCATCATCTAAATCAGCAAGTTCGTTATAGTTTGGTGCAGTGGTATTTGTACATCCTTCAACAATAACACAATTTCCTATAAAATAGCTTTCTGATGCCCCATCTTGTATGGTGTAGGTTTGCTCTGCTATGGTCATTTCAGTCCCATCCCATCCGTCTCCAGTTCCATCTCCTGTATCATCTATTAGATTAATAATGTAGTTGTCTCCTAAGTTAACACATTGTGCATAGGGTGCGCCACCAGAAGCAATATTTAGTCCATCACAATCTTTGATGGTCCACGATTTCTCGTCTAGATATTCTCCATCTAAAACGGTAACAAGAGAGGTTTCGGAAGTGCATGTAGGAATAGGAATGTAGGTGTAGGAAAAAGAAATGGTTTCCTCTTCATCTGAGTCATAAAAATCTCCAGTAATGGCTAAACTCGCAGGATCCCAAGTACCCAGATAACCACCATCAACAGTTTCTGTAAAGTTAAATAAAGTTCCATCAGAGCATACTTTATAGGTATAATTGACGCCATTAAAACCAGTTAGTGTGCCGTCTTCGTTGTAAACAATTGTGTAAGATGCATATTCACTTCCGTCGTCATAAATCTCTGACGCAGCGTAGTTAAGAGGGAAGGTTAGGCTGACGCTACCAGATTCAAAGAATGTACAAGAACCGTCGTCAGTGTTTGCTGTTTCATCGTAATTACATGCTAAGGCGTTTTTACATCCATCTGATGTATAGTCAGAACAGATTGGGTAAAGACATGGCGTATTAAATATAGTTGTGCTGTTGTCTGTACAGTTAATACCTCCATAAGTCCAATCATCGTCAACTTTATAAGCCCATGAGTCTAAATATTCCCAAACTTCTCCTGTTCCATCGTTTTGAATATCTCCAAATGTTTCAACAACACTACTATTCATAAATAACTCTATTGCATCATCTCCGCTTCCATTCACTCCACTATTAGTGTAGATATGCTCAAAGGCTGCATAGCAGTCCCCAAGATAATTACTCATAGCTGTGGTGTTTCGTAGAACTAAAATGTCATCTCCTGCTGCTACCTGTATTGCCTCAAATGTATATTCTTGACCATCACTTCCACCTCCTCCATTAGCAATACCAAATCCATAAATACTAAGGTCGGCAATTTCTCCAGTAGCAAGAAAGTGAAGGGCTCTTCCATTAGCGCCCCCATCTGGAACACTAAAATCAATAATCCCTTGAAGAATTAAGTTTGTTGTTATATTAGATGTATTGTTCGGTGAACTATTAGGTTGATGCTCTGAGTTTTTTTTGAACTTAGAAGCATAATTTACTTTTAAGTTTTCACTATTAGTAAGAAGAGGATAATAAGATGTTTTAGCATTTGTTATTCCAACAAGTTGAAGCGATATAATAAGATAAAAAAGGAATCTATTTTTTTTCATATTTCGATGCGTTTAAATGATTTTGACTCCAGAATAAATTCCGAATAATTTTATACACAACTAATCTATGGGGTTCTTCATGTTTACTTGTTAGCTCACAATAAATAAGATTTTAACTTGCTACAATATTTATTTTCGGAGCGGATAGGCTATTTGTAAGAAAAAAACACCGTTCACTAATCCTCTTGTTAGAAACCTGTTCCAGGTGCTTCAGGGCTGCTTGCAACCGCTTTTTGAGGTTTTAAAATTAAGTAGGTTCCCATAGCAGTCAAAGCAGCGTATTTTCCATAGTTACCAATCTTTTTTATAGCTTTTCCTCTGGATATTTTTTCTTCCTCTTTTTTATTGAATTTGTTCATTTTTTTATTCATTTTCAACTATTATTTTTTTAGAAATCAGTCTTTTATCAGTACTTACTTTAGTTATATATATCGCTGAAGGTAAGTCGGTTAAACTAATTCTTGTCGTTTGTATACCTTTTAATTGTTTTGAATACACTTCTTGTCCTAATACGTTGTACAATTCAAGAGTAGCATCTTCATGTTCTGACAAGCCCGATATAATTAATTCTCTTTCTGTAGTGTAAATATTTATTGGCTTCACTAATTCTTCTGTTACATTTCTTTCTTCTGAAGATGTAAATAAATAAAACCGTCCTATACCAGCGAGGTCATCTTTAACGTTCAGTTTGTAATTTCCTTGTTTAAGGTCTGTTATTTGTTTATTCTCTGTATCTTCTAAATATACGTATGTGTCCTCGGGGAAGTCGGTAAGCGAAGCGCTAAACTCTATATTGGTTCCTGCTCTAGCAGACACAGATACTGGAATAGGATAGTATTCCAGTTCAAAGTTTGGCAAACATTGTAGAATATTATCTATATTTTGATTTTCTTCTACTAATTGAGTGTAAATAGATAGTTGAGGGGTGTGATTTCCCAATTTGAATGCCCCAGCATCGTATCCTGGGTCTAATCCTAGAGAACAATCATCAATATATTTTAAAGTCGTGCTTGTCTGGCCATCATCGTCATTCAAAAATAATTTTATGGTAGGGTGCTCAGTACTTCTATAAAAGGCGGTTCCTTCGCTCTGGTGATTTTGTAATGATTGAGAAAAAGTAAAGATTTCACTATTACTTGCTGCATTCACAAAAACTCCTTGTCCAGGAGCTATATAATCACCATCACTTATTAGATTAAGGGCTCTGTATTCTGATTCATCCCAAAAGTATAGTGCTATATATGATTGATCCATAGATTGAATGTTGTTTTTTAACAGGCTTTCACTTGATCCAGATAATGATGCCAATGTGAAGGATGGGTAAGGATTTCCAATACAAGACCAAAAATCATTATCTGAGGAACTCATAATAAAATCAACATCTGTCGTAGTCATATTTCCTTTAAATGTGAAGTATCCGGCATTTTCTCTTTTTGCAGCATATCCTTTTCCGCTTATAAAGTCTCCGGCTGAAGGCAGAGATGAATCTGTATAGTATTCCCATTTTAATCCTGATGTATTAGAATTGGTGTAGTTACCAAGTGCAAATTTGGAACCCCCTTCTTTTGTAACGATCGAATTATCGGCATTTGCAAAACTATTAATTTCTTGAGTGGTAACTGGTGAAGAAAAAATATGCCAAATATCATTAGGGATGTAACGTTCGTATATTATATCCCCAGTTGCAGTTCCAGAAACTAAAAGTGAACCACTTGAATTTTCATCTGAACTTACTGTTAAGTTACCATTGTTGTTTACTGTTAGATTATTGTTAATATATAAGGCATCTCCTGGACTTATAAATAATTCAGCCTCTGCATTGACAAACATTTCTTGCGATTGCATTAGTCCTGAAGTCATAAAGGCAGCTAAAAGAAGGATCGAAGATTTCTTAATTGATAGCTGATTGGTAATAAACTTGATTTTATTCATTTATACGTATATTTAGCTTACTATTTATTATATGTAGTAAAGGTTCTAATCTATTATTATTATTATTAGTGATTTATTGAAATAAAACCACCAACACATAGATGCAAATATATCAATAATTATATAAATTACAAATTGTATCTAATATTTTATTTTATCAATTATTTTATTTTGATATAAGACTTTATAAGGTAACTGAAAATCAGATGTTTAATTTTTTTAAAATCATATTAATATTTATGTATATTTGTTTATGTAATTTTTTAATATACTATTCTATGGATTTCCTCAATAAAAAAATTGATTCAAAAGAGGTGTTATGGTTCAAAAAATCAAATAAATACTTGGTTTTTGAAACACCATTTTATGAAATTTTTAAAAAATTTACTAATGATAGCAAAATTAAAGTCGAAAAGTACCTATTAGAAAAAACGCCTCTCAGTACTGATGAAATTCTGAAATTATACCATTCTTATCTAGATATACAAGAAGAAGTCTCTGTTTTAAATACAATAACTAATCAGGATAATGAAGTTCCTAACATACATGATTGGTTCGACATCAAAATTTATTTAATATATGGTGTTTGTGTTGAAATTAGATATTCTAGTATCGACTTGTTTGAATTAATACACCCTAAATTTTCACATTTATGCGTTATTACTTTTCATCCTAAAAAAGAAGTGATAGAGGTAATTGAACACGGAAACAATTTATGTTTAAGACTAAATAAAAAGGTGGTTCAATTTAATACGAAAGCTGATTTACATTTTTTTTTAGGAAAGTTTAGTATGCTGTTATTAAATACATCTCATGGTAAAACAGATTTAAATTGGATGACAGTGTTACATGCTTCTGCGGTACACAAAAACAACAAGTCATTGATTTTTTTAGGAGATTCAGGTAGTGGAAAAAGTACTGCTACAGCTTTATTAAATTTAAATGGTTATGAGCTCCTTGCCGATGACTTTGTTCCTGTCGAAGCAGCCTCAAATCTTGTGTACTCATTTCCTGCGGCGATTTCAGTTAAGGAGCAATTAATAGATTCTTTACAGCTTTTTTACCCTCAGTTAAGTAAAACAAAATTAAGGGTAAAAAACAAAAATACTAGTTTTAAATACCTCTATTTGAGTAATTCAAATTTACAGCCAAAGTTTTTACTTGCCAAAGCTCTAATTTTTATAAAATATAAAGAAAAAGCGGCTTTAAAATGCAAAAAAATTAAGGCTTCATTAGCTTTAGAGTATTTAATTCCTGACTCTTGGATTTCTACAGATGAAATAAATGTTAAATTATTTTTAGACTGGATTGAACAAATCCCCTCGTATCAGTTGGTTTACTCTAACCCCCGAGATTTAATTGAAGTATCACGTAAAATAATGGAAGATGAATTATAGAGAGACTGTATTTTTTTGCACTTCAATTTTAGCATTGAAAACAAACGACTCATTAAAGGAACCCATTAAAAAGACTATTTTAAAAGGTGTTAATTGGGAGTTGTTTGTTAAAATTAGCACGAGTCATTATATTCTACCTGCACTTTACATTCGCTTAAGAGAAGCTCAGTTATTGTATTTGTTGCCAGACGACTTGGTTGCCTACATGAAGGATATAACTACTTTAAATAAGACTCGAAATAGTGCGCTTTACGCTCAAGTATTATCGGTTAATGCTCTTTTAAAATCAAATGATATAACTCCAATATTTTTAAAAGGTACGGCGCATATATGTGTTAACTTATATGACGATATAGCTGAAAGAATGATTGGAGATATAGATTTAATCGTAGCGCCTAACAAGATGTTGAAAGCTGCAAAAATTTTGCAAAAAGCAGGCTACCATCCTCTATCAGAATTTCATCCACATAGGCTTGAAAAAATGAAGCATTACCCTAGACTTATCCATAAAAAACAGATAGGAGCGGTAGAGATTCATAAAGCTGTTGTGAATAATCAAGCCTTTGCTCAGTTAAATTATGAGAAGATTGAACGTACAAAACAAAACATAAATGGTGTTTTTATTCCTTCTTTTAATAGTATGATAATACACAATGCCATTAATACACAAATTAACGATTCTCATTTCTTATTTTCAAAAATAAACCTAAGACAGCAGTTTGATTTATTTTTATTATCCAAACATCAAAATGTTCAACAATCTTTCAAGGATTTTAAATTTCACTTTAATATAACTAATGGATATTTAGTGAAAACTGCACTTTTGTTTCACAACGATCCATCACTGAGCTACCAAGAAACTATAAGGACAAGATGGGTTTTACATAGAGTAAATAGTCAGCTTAAACACCCCATAATTTTTAAATTCATTAATGCATTTATTTTTATTGGGTATAATAGTGTCTCTTATTTTTTCTTATTTATTGATCGACTAAAAAATAAAATTGAAAGACAAATTTTAGTAAAGAAAGTTACAAATCGCAAGTGGTTGTTACGTTTTTTCGAACTAAATTATAAAGCTTTAAAAGCTAGCTAGCCAAATAAAGATGTGTTATAAAAAGGCAACTCAATAAAATTATTCCTACAAAATTTAGCCAGTTGGACTTCTTGTTGTAATAGAAGTAATTGCTTAAAATAATAGAAAAAGGGATTGATAAAATCAGTAGTTTTCTGCCAATATAACTTGGGTTGATATAGTTGTAAACACTAAAAATTACAACAATCCATAGTAAAAAAATATAGGATTTACGTGCCTTTATATTTTTACGATTTAAGCTACGTAACAATTCAATCATTGAAATTAAAAATAGCCCTCCTAACAGTATTAAATTAATACGATCAATTAAGTTAAATTGTATTGATTGACTGCCAGGTAAAAGGAACGTAAAAAACATATCGTATTGAAGACCCGGTATATTACAATAACAAATAAAACTAAGAAAAATAATCCAAGGACTTGTAATTGCTAATAAACTTAAGACCCAATGCCTCATTTCCCCTTGAGAGAATATAGACATCCCAACCCAGGTTAGAGGAATAAAAAGAAAAAACGGAGGATGTATTAGGCTAGCTATCGATAAACTAAAACCAATTTTGAATATTTTTGAGTAGGTATTCACAGCTAAATATGTACGTATTGTTTTATTTAGAGCTATTAGAATAAATGAAGTAGCTAATAATTCTGAACTTAGGGTTAAAGTACTTGGCCAAAAGCTAATTAGAATGAAGTAAAAAAGTGCTGGATAAAATGAATTGGTAGATGTGATTTTTTGAGCGACTACGATTTTGTTAATATAAAGACACTGCCAAAACACTAGAAATGCCGTTAGTATTTCTTTAAGAGGGTGAATGTTGTTGATTGGATTTATGAGCGCTTTAAAGAGTGGGTTCCAACTTGAGTCGTTTATCGAAACTTCATGCATTGATATGCCAACCCAAAAGAAAATACAAAGGGCTAACAGGCTAATAATAGAAACTGCTTGAGTATGGCGAAATAAATTTACAATCATGTGGTAAAAATATGTATTTTTGCATTCGATAAGAATATAAATTTACATCTATGAACGACTTGTTATACACAATTGGAGATTTATTTGAAGCAACCTTTGAGCTTTTGATAAAAGCTGGGAATATGCCTAACCTATTATTATCTTTATTAGGGGTAAGTATTCTTGCTTTTTGTATGAAGTTAGTTACCACTGAGAAAAATATTTTAGAGAAATAATTTTTTTTTCATCCACAAAAGGCAACCAAATGGTTGCCTTTTTTTTTCTACTTTTCGTGTAACGCTAAAAGAACTTATATGAAATTATAAGTCAAATCCTATGTCGCTTCGATAATACTTACCTTTAAAGGTAATATTTTTTGCATTATCAAATGATTTTTTTAAAGCTTCTTTCATCGTTTCTCCAAAAGAAGTTAAAGCGATTACACGACCTCCATTTGTATAAACTTCATTGTTTTTTAATTTAGTTCCTGCATGAAAAACAATAGAATTTTTGATTTTAGCTGTTCCAGTTATTTGTTTACCTTTTTCATATGATTGAGGATAGCCGCCAGAAACTAGCATAACTGAAGCTGCAAAACGCGTATCGATTTCGAGCTCTATTTTATCTAAATTGTCATTGCCAACTGCTTTGAATAATTCTAGTAAATCCGTTTTTATTCGTGGCAATACAGCTTCTGTTTCGGGATCTCCCATTCGAACATTGTACTCGATAACTATTGGCTCATTGTTTACATTAATTAAGCCTATAAATATAAATCCTTTGTAGGGAATGCCATCCTTTTTTAATCCTTGTATTGTAGGCTCAACAATGCGTTTTTCAATTTTATGCATCAACACATCATCTGCAAAAGGAACAGGCGATATTGCGCCCATACCACCTGTATTTAAGCCTATATCTCCTTCTCCAATTCGTTTGTAATCTTTTGCTGTAGGAAGTATTTTATAATTTTCTCCATCTGTTAAAACAAAAACAGACAATTCAATTCCGTCTAAAAATTCTTCGATGACTACCTTGTTACTTGCAGCTCCAAATTTTGCCTCAGTAAGCATCTCTTTCAATTCGGCTTTAGCCTTTTCAATAGAGTTTAGAATTAACACCCCTTTTCCGGCAGCCAAACCATCCGCTTTAAGAACATAAGGTGCTTTAAGCGTTTCTAAAAAAGCATAGCCGTTCTCAATGTTAGAAGATGTAAAGGTTTGGTAAGCTGCGGTTGGTATATTGTGGCGAAATAAAAATGCCTTTGCAAAATCTTTAGATCCTTCTAGTTCGGCGCCTGCTTTTTGAGGTCCTATAACTGGTATGTGTTTCAAAGCAGCGTCTTCTAGAAAGAAATCGTGAATTCCTTTTACTAACGGATCTTCAGGCCCAACCACTACCAGTTCAATTTTGTTCTCTAAACAAATATTTTTTATAGCATCAAAGTCATCCGCTTTAACGTCTATATTTTGGCCTAGCTCAGCAGTCCCCGCATTCCCTGGAGCAATGTATAATTTTTTTAAGAGCTTGCTTTGAGCCAATTTCCATGCGAAGGTGTGCTCTCGACCTCCGGAGCCTAATATGAGTACGTTCATTTTAAAGTGGAATATTTCCGTGTTTCTTTTTGGGTAGATGAGCAACTTTATTTTCGAGCATTTTAAATGCTTTTATCAATTTTTCTCGAGTTTTGGCCGGTTCTATAACTTCATCGACATAACCACGTGCTGCAGCGTTGTATGGGTTTGCAAAAAGAGCTGCATATTCTTTTTCTTTTTCTTCCCATTTGGCTTTTTTGTCGTCTGCTTCTTTTATTTCTTTTTTGAAAATAATTTCAGCTGCACCTTTAGCACCCATAACAGCAATTTCAGCAGAGGGCCATGCGTAATTCATGTCTGCACCAATATGTTTGGAGTTCATTACATCGTAAGCGCCGCCATAAGCCTTTCGTGTTATCACCGTAATTCTTGGTACTGTTGCTTCCGAAAAGGCATATAATAACTTTGCACCATGCGTTATAATTCCACGCCATTCTTGATCTGTTCCGGGTAAAAACCCAGGTACATCCTCTAGGACTAATAAAGGAATGTTAAAACAATCACAAAAACGAACAAAACGAGCCGCTTTTGTAGAGGCTTCAATGTTTAATACACCGGCTAAAAAAGCAGGCTGATTTGCAACTATACCAATTGATTTTCCGGCTAAACGAGCAAATCCACAAACGATATTTTCGGCATATTTTTTATGTACTTCATAGAAAGAATCTTTATCGGTAAGCTCTTCTATAACTTCTTTGATGTCGTAGGGTTGATTTGGGTTGACAGGAATCATAGTATTTAATTCCTCTCTTTTTTCATCTGCGAAACCATAGGCTAGGCTAGGAGCTTCTTCCTCACAGTTTTGTGGCATATAAGAAAGAAGTGTTTTGAGCTCATTAATTAAATCTACTTCATTTGCACATGAAAAATGAGCTACACCTGATTTTGATGAATGCGTCGAAGCACCTCCTAGTTCTTCGGAAGTTACTTCCTCATGTGTAACTGTTTTTACAACATTTGGCCCTGTAACAAACATATACGAGGTGTCTTCTACCATCATTATAAAGTCTGTTAAAGCTGGAGAGTAAACTGCGCCACCTGCACAAGGGCCCATAATTGCCGAAAGTTGAGGTATAACCCCTGAGGCTTGTGTGTTTTTGTAGAAAATATCTGCATAGCCTCCTAAAGAAACAACTCCTTCTTGAATACGTGCTCCTCCAGAGTCATTTAAACCTATAACCGGTGCACCATTTTGCATGGCTAGGTCCATTATTCTACATATTTTTTGTGCGTGAGCCTCAGCAAGAGAACCTCCCATTACCGTAAAGTCTTGAGCGAAAACATAGACCAATCGTGAATTAACAGTTCCATAACCGGTAACTACGCCGTCTCCTAGAAATTTTTGCTTTTCAAGACCAAAATTGGTCGACCTGTGCGTAACTAGTTGACCAATTTCTTCAAAAGATCCCTCATCTAAAAGAAAATGGATACGCTCACGAGCCGTTAATTTTCCTTTTTTGTGTTGTGCTTCAATCCTATTTTCTCCTCCACCTTTATGTGCTTCAGTTATTTTTGAATTAAGTAAGTCTATTTTATTTTTCATTAGTTTAAATTTAATCTAATCTAATTTAAGAACGGCCATAAAAGCTGATTGCGGGATTTCAACATTACCCACTTGTCGCATACGTTTTTTACCTTTCTTTTGCTTCTCTAATAATTTACGTTTACGAGAGATGTCTCCCCCGTAACATTTAGCCGTAACATCTTTACGAAGGGCTTTTACCGTTTCGCGAGAAATAATTTTAGCACCAATAGCTGCCTGTATTGCAATATCAAATTGTTGACGTGGTATTAATTCGCGCAATTTTACACATATTTTTTTTCCGATGTTATGTGCGTTGTCACGGTGAATCAATGCTGAAAGGGCGTCTACTTGATCACCGTTTAAGAGGATGTCCATTTTCACTAGATTTGACTGTTGGTATCCAATGGGTTGGTAGTCAAATGAGGCATATCCTCTTGAAATGGTCTTTAATCTGTCGTAAAAATCAAATACAATTTCTGCTAGCGGCAATTCAAAACTCAGTTCTACTCTATCTGTAGACAAGTAAACTTGGTTTTTAAGCACCCCTCTTTTCTCGATACACAGAGTTATAATTGCACCAATGTATTCTGCTTTTGTAATTATTTGTGCTGTAATGTAGGGTTCTTCAACTTTTTCTATAGTTGAAGGATCTGGTAAGTCTGATGGATTGTTGACCAAAAGTTTTACCCCTTTTCTATTGTACGAAAAATAAGAAACGTTAGGAACTGTTGTGATCACTGTCATGTCAAACTCACGTTCCAATCGTTCTTGGATGATTTCCATGTGTAGCATTCCTAAAAACCCACAACGAAAACCAAAACCTAAGGCTGCCGAAGATTCTGGCTCAAAAGTAAGTGAAGCATCATTTAATTGTAACTTCTCCATAGAATTGCGAAGCTCTTCGTAGTCTTCGGTGTCAACTGGGTAAATACCTGCGAACACCATAGGCTTTACGTCTTCGAAACCGTCTATAGGTTTTTCACAAGGGGTATCGGTATGTGTAATTGTGTCTCCAACTTTTACTTCGTTGGCTACTTTTATTCCTGAAATAATGTAACCTACATCACCTGCTTTTATTTCTTTTCGTGGTTCCTGGTCTAATTTCAGGGCACCAATTTCATCGGCAAAGTATTCTTTTTCAGTCGCGAAGAATTTTACTTTATCTCCTTTTCGAATGGTGCCATTTACAACTTTAAAGTAGGCTTCAATACCTCTAAATGGATTGAAAACCGAATCGAAAATTAATGCTTGTAAAGGAGCTTCTTCGTTTCCAACAGGAGCAGGTACCCGATCAACAATAGCTTCTAAAATTTCTTGTATTCCTACACCCGTTTTTGCCGATGCTGGTATAATATCTGACTCAGCACAACCAATTAAATCTATAATTTGATCTTTTACTTCCTCTGGGTTTGCACTTGGTAAATCTATTTTATTGAGTACAGGTATAATTTCTAAGTCATTCTCCAATGCTAAATAGAGGTTTGAAATAGTTTGTGCTTGAATGCCTTGTGCAGCGTCTACAATTAACAGAGCACCCTCACAAGCTGCAATAGAACGCGAAACCTCATAAGAGAAATCTACGTGTCCTGGCGTGTCAATTAGGTTTAATCTGTAAATAGTGTCTTCAAATGGGAATTCCATTTGGATGGCATGACTCTTGATGGTAATACCTCGTTCACGCTCCAGATCCATGCTGTCTAGGAGTTGATTCTTAGATTCTCGCTCGCTTACAGTTTGAGTGTGTTCTAATAATCTATCTGCCAAGGTACTTTTACCATGGTCTATGTGTGCGATGATGCAAAAGTTGCGTATGTTTTTCTGTTTCATTACTGCAAAACTACACTATTTGAGGCAAATACTAAATTGCTATGGTGGCTAAAAAAACTTATATTTGTAGTTAGTTTAAACTCAAACGTTAATTTAAGTTTTTGATGTTGTTACCAACACTATCATTTTGATTATGAAAAGACTGATTTATATTTTATGTACATTTTTCACTTTGAGTTTATTTGCTCAACAGATTGAGACTATCAACAGTAAGTTGTTGTTTCGATACGATGCTGAGTTTTTGAATAATTTAGTGCTTACAAATCCCTCTAAATTAAATTATCTAAATTTTTATGTAGAGAACTCCTACGCTTTTCATCAATCTGACCAAATGCCACTTGAGAAATTAGATCAAATACCGAATATTTTAAATTTTATTTTAGTTCCAGATTCCTTTGAAATTCCAAATACTATAGACCAAACTAATTTCAATATTCTAATGTTTGATGTCGTTTTTAAGCAAGACAAACAGAATGTTTATCGGCTTGGTGATACAAATATATTGGTTTATTTAAAAAGTAAAGAAGAGATATACACATTGTATAACAATGCTAATTAATAGGCAATGAGAAATATAGTAACTTTTATAGCTTGTGTTTTTTTTAGTACACTCCCCAGTTTAGCTCAAAATGATATGAATTGTAGTGACGGAGAACTAGGTGTTGTTGTTTCTTTATATTTTACTCAAAACGGTCCTGCTGGAGATGTTACTTGGGATATACAAGACGGAGAGGGCAATGTTCTGGCTAACAATCCATTTGCTTATGTAGCAAATTTTGAATATACTTCTTCTGAGGTTTGTTTGCAACAAGGGGAAACCTATATTTTTAATACTTATGATGCTGGAGAAGATGGTTGGGGAGCCAATTCATGGTACACCGTTGGGTTTTGTGGTGGGTTTACCACTGAGATAAATAATAATGGTTTTTCACCAAACGGTTCAGGAGTTTCCGAAAACTTTACCATCCCTGTTCTGCAAGACGATTGTTTTTGTTTTCGAGCTGATTACGAAACAACAAATGCATCTACAATTGTTGCAAATGATGGTTCGGCTACTGTAAGTACTTATGCGGGTTCACCTCCATTTACCTACTTATGGTCTAACGGTTCGACAGACCAAAATTTAACAGGTGTGTCCCCAGGAGAATATACGCTCACAGTTACCGATTTTTTAGGTTGTGAGGTTGAGCAGTCTGTAGAAGTTCAGGGGCCAAATATTTTCATGAATTCAAACAACATAGAGGCATGTACCGGCTATTTTTACGATTCATCTGGACCAGACGCTGATTTTGATCCTAACGAAAACTTTACTATGTCTATTTGCAGTTCTGAACCAAATATGATTACTACTTTAAGTTTTTATGAATTTGACTTGGGTGGGTCTTTTTTCTCCACTGCTACTTTTACAATTTACGATGGCGCTTCTACATCAGATCCTGTACTTTACTCATTTGACAGTCCAAATGACCCATCTCCAGGAATAATTACACCCTCAGATGATAACCTTACGGGTTGTTTAACTATTAGTTTTACATCTCCTTGGTTCGGTACGGCTCCTGGTTGGCTTGCAGAGGTAAATTGTCAATACCGTTGTCAGGACTTTAATGTACAAATTACCTCTAATGAAGAGATTACTGCAGACAATGAAATTAACATCTGTTACGAGTTAGAATTAGCCGCGGAAACCAATTATTTTGAAAACAATGAATCTTACGAACAATCTGATGAAACCACGAGCTTCGATTGGACTTTTAATGATGGAGCTGACAGTCAATCCGGACAACAAGTAAGTCAAATATACGATGAGTTAAGTGAAACAGAAATTACCTTGACAGTTACCGATATAAATGGTTGCTTTGAAAATTTTACTTATACCGCTATAAAAGACCATCCTGAAATAGTTACCTCAATTATTCCTCCTGACGAAACAGATATTTGTCCAGAGATAGAGTTAGCTGCCTATAGCGGTCTATATGCTGGAACAGATAGCTTTATTTCTTCTTTCTTTACGCCCATTACCTGGTACATCGAAGAAATACCTAGTAATTTCGGTGATGTAGATGGTGATCCTATCTTCTTGCCAGACGGTAGTGGAGTTTCCTACAGCACAGATGTTGTTATTCAGAGTTTTGAACCTACAGATATTTTAGACGATGATGATTTTCTATCGGTTTGTATTGCTATGGAACATTCTTACTTAGGTGATTTAGAGATGACTTTAACTTCGCCTAATGGTACTACGGTATCCTTACACGAATATGGCGGGCCGGCTGGTAGTCAATATTTAGGTATTCCTATTGATGTTGATTCTGATTTAACTGAGGGAGAATGTTGGACTTATTGTTGGACCAGTACACCAACTTTTGGAACGATGGACCAAAACTTATCGGCAGCTTCTGCGTCTATGCCCATCGGAGATTATTCACCTGTTGGAAGTTTTTCGGATTTTGCAGGGTCTTCAGCCAATGGAACATGGACGCTTGAGGTAACAGATAATTTAGCTTCAGACAACGGATACATATGTGGTTGGAATATAGCACTGAACGTTATTAGTGATGAGCCTGAAGCTGAAATTATTGATTCTTTAACGCCTTCAATTTTAAATTTCTCTTGGTACTGTGAAGAAGAGCCTTCTTCAATTGTTTGGTTCGATTCTACACAGGTGGTTGTTCAGCCTAGTAACGGTGGTGAGCACAATTATGTAATGACCATTTTAGACAGCTATGGTTGTGAGTATACAGAAGAGTTTATGGTTAATGTTTACGAAACACCTGAGCTTACACCTAATACAAACATAGAATGTGTAGACAATATCCTTTTAGAAGCTCTAAATGTGCCTCCAGCTGGTGGTTTTTGGACATTAGTTCAGTCTCCTGAGGGATCGTCGGTTGTGTTTGAACCAGACTCAACTTCAGATACACCAAATCTAGTGGTTAGTGAACCAGGTATCTATATTTTAGAACATCTTGAAAATCAATGTAAATTTGAATCTGAAGTTAAACTTGATTTTCAAGTTGTAAACCCAGTTATAGAGACTCCAGAAGACGTTATATGTTCTCTTGAAAATATACTTACGGTTGATAATCCAACAGAAAACAATGGTATTTGGTCCTTTACTTTAGGAGATTCCATTCAATTTATTTCAGACCCTTCTTTAGAAGATGTAAATATACTTGCCGGGGACTATGGCTCTTATACTTTGACTTATACCATCGATTTTTGTGATGGTAAAGATTCTGTGGATGTTAATTTTGTTACGGTAGATCCAGTAATCACAAATCCAGGGCTTCAGATCTGTAAATTTGATACTGATGTTCAGCTCAACAATCCATCGCCAACAGGAGGTTTTTGGTCAATTACTGATCAACCAAATCGTACGATTGCTGAGTATAGTAACTTTCAGGACAACGGCGTAAATTTTGAAGTAAACAAATTTGGTGAGTATCAAGTTGCCTATACAATTTTAGGTTGCAATACTTCTGATACCACGAATGTAAAGTTCGCTCAAGCCATACCCGAAGTTTATACCGAAGAGCTGGTTCGTTGTGATTTAGAAGCAGATATGTTTGTAGATTCTTATGGTTTAGAAATGGGTTGGACTTTCGTTTCTGGTCCTAGTTTTGCTGATTTTTCAAATCCATTAGGAGAAGAAACAAGTGTAACAGTTTCAGAATATGGGGATTATACCTTGGCCTACACAGCGTGCGATTCTACCGTGGAGTTTAATGTTTTGTTTATGTGTGATTTGACGGTGCCAAATGTCATCACTGCCAATGAAGACAATGTAAACGACATACTCTACATTGAAGGTTTAACAAGAGAGTACTACAGTTATGCAAATATGAGTATTTACAACCGTTGGGGAGATGAAGTATACAGAAGCGGAAGTTATGGGCTTGATGGTGATTGGTGGTCAGGACAATCTACACACAATAATGATGAGCTTAAAGAAGGCGTGTATTTTTATGTATTAAATGTTGGTAACAAGGTGACCTCAGAGGTGGATATTTACAAAGGGATGGTTCATTTATTTAAATAATTTTGCTGTGCAAAGGTGTTCTCTTAAATTGTTTTTTAAGAATTCATCATTTTAGCGACATATTTCCCAATAACATCAAATTCTAAGTTTACTTTTGTTCCTTGTTTTATATTTTTAAAAACAGTGTTTTCATAAGTATAGGGTATAATACAAACAGAAAAAGCATTTTCTTTAGAATCTACAACTGTTAAACTTGTCCCATTTACGGTAATCGAACCCTTTTCAACCGTAGTTTCAGCTATTGAATCTTTTGTGTACTCAAAGGAGAATACCCAACTTCCATCTTGTTCTATTACCTGCGTACAAATAGCTGTTTTGTCAACATGACCTTGAACTATGTGACCATCTAGACGAGCCCCGATTTTCATACATCGCTCCAAATTTACTTGATCATCAACAGCCAAATCGCCTAAGTTAGTTTTTAGTAACGTTTCTTGTATGGCCGTTACAGTATAAGAGGAACCGTTTAAGGAAACAACAGTTAGGCAAACCCCATTATGAGCAACACTTTGATCAACTTTTAATTCTGAACACATAGCTGCCTCAAAGGTGAAATGAATATTGCCGCCCTCTTTTTTTATAGCTTTCACTGATGCCAATTGTTCAATAATTCCTGTAAACATAGCCTTAGATTTTATGCGTTTTTAAAGTTTTAACGAAGCACAATTACTAGTAATCAATTATTTGTTCTTCCATTATAGCCGGAATTTCTCGGTTGGCATACTTTTGGTCTCTAAGTTGAGGCTCATATCCGGCTTCTCTAATAGCCTCTTGAATAGTTTTAGAAGTAAATCTATGTGGAGCTCCTGCAGCAGAAACAACATTTTCTTCAATCATTATAGATCCAAAATCATTTGCGCCAGCATGTAAACATGTTTGTCCAACTGTTTTACCAACGGTTAACCATGATGCTTGAATATTCTTAACATTTGGTAGCATAATTCTGGAAAGCGCCACCATTCGAATGTATTCATCTCCAGTTACATTGTTTGTAATTCCTTTAACACGCTTTAATAAAGTTCCGTCATCTTGAAAAGGCCATGCAATAAATGCAAGAAATCCGTTTGCTTTTTCTGGTTTTTCAGATTGAACTTCTCTAATTTTTACCAGATGTTCAAATCGTTCTAAAAGAGTTTCAATATGCCCAAACATCATTGTAGCCGAAGTCGTAATATTTAATTTGTGCGCTTCACGCATGACGTCTAACCATTCTTGTGCTCCACACTTTCCTTTAGAGATCATTCGCCGAACTCTATCGTCTAGAATCTCAGCCCCAGCTCCAGGAAGACTGTCAAGTCCGGCTTCAGTTAATTGCTCTAAAACTTCTTTATGCGACTTGCCTTCAAGTTTACTTATATGAGCAATTTCTGGAGGTCCAAGTGCGTGCAGTTTAATTACTGGAAATTTCTTTTTTAATTCTCTAAAAAGATCACAGTAAAATTTTAAGCCTAAATCTGGGTGATGTCCTCCTTGCAAAAGAAGTTGTTCGCCACCATATTTTAAGGTCTCTTCAATTTTTTTAGTGTATTCTTCAATACTTGTGATGTATGCTTCTTTGTGCCCAGGAATTCTAAAGAAGTTGCAAAACTTGCAATTTGCAGTACATACATTAGTTGTATTTGCATTTCTGTCAATAATCCAAGTAACTTTATTGCCTGGAACTTGAATTTTTCTGAGTTCGTTTGCTACAAACATTAAGTCTGTGGTTGGGGCATTTTCAAATAGATAAACCCCTTCTTCTGCACTTAATGATTCAAATTTAAGCGCTCTTGCTAATAACTTCTGTGTCTCCATTAAAATAACTATTTTTACAGTTCAAAATTAAGAAAAAATGCACAGTATTATACATAAAGTCAAAGAGGGTTCTGTAAAAAAGCATACAATTGTATTGGGGACTCTAGATTCGGATTGGTCAAAGTTTAATTTAAGTGAAAATGAATTTAATTTTTTATCCAAAGAACTGCTAAATGGCAAACGCTCGATTTTAATAAATCAATATTCTCGTTATGTATTTATTGAGTGTTTTGAAGAACAACTTACCGAAAGTATTGTCTTAGAGAAAGCGAGAGAGAGAGGAGCCGTATTGGCTAAATCGTGTAATGATTTAAATTTGGAAAGTGTTGAGTTAGTATCAGCATCAGAAAGTGATTTGACTATTTTTGTGGCCGAAGGGATGGCTTTAGCTAATTATCAGTTTTTAAAATATTTTACAGACCCGGCTAAAAAAGTGAATTCATTATCGTCCATATTAGTACATTCCGAATCCGAAGCAATACAAGATTTAAATGCGCTAGTTTCTGGGACGCTCCATGCACGAGATTTAGTTAATGAGCCTTTGTCTTTTTTAACAGCGGTTCAATTTTCTAACGAAATTGAACGTTTGGGTAAAGAATCAGGATTTAAAGTTGAGGTTTTGCATAAAAAACAAATCGAATCTTTAAAAATGGGAGGCTTATTAGCGGTAAATAAAGGAGCTGTAGAGCCGCCAACATTCAATATACTTACGCATAAACCAGCTCATTTTGTCAATAAAAAACCAATTGTATTAGTTGGAAAAGGCATCGTATATGATACGGGAGGCCTTAGTTTAAAGCCAACTGCAAACTCTATGGATATTATGAAGTGTGATATGGGCGGAGGGGCTTCGGTAGTTGGTATTTTGTATGCGATTGCTAAAGCAAATTTACCCATTCATGTTGTTGGCTTAATTCCTGCCACTGAGAATCGACCTGGAGGAAATGCTTATGCTCCTGGTGACGTAATCCATATGATGGACAATACTTCTGTTGAAGTCTTAAATACAGATGCTGAAGGACGTCTAGTTCTTGCAGATGCGCTTTGTTATGCCAAACAATACAATCCAGAATTGGTGTTTGATTTTGCTACATTAACTGGAGCCGCTGTTAGGGCTATTGGTAAGTATGGTATTGTTGCAATGGGCAATGCAAGTCAAGCTATTCAGAATGATATAAATGAGAGTGGCGCTTATACTTACGAACGAATAGCTATGATGCCTTTTTGGGATGAGTATAAAGATTTGTTAAAATCAGACATTGCAGACATGACAAATTTAGGTCCAGCTGAAGCAGGTCAAATCACAGCCGGAAAATTTTTAGAACATTTTACAGACTATCCTTGGATGCATTTTGATATTGCAGGGCCAGCTTTTTTATCTAGCGACGATCATTATCGTTTAAAAGGTGGGACAGGTTCAGGCGTTCGTATTTTATTTGATTACTTGTCAAAAATGAGTCAGTCGGAATTTTAATCACTCTATTAAACTTTAATTTTTTACTATGAAAAATGAACAACAGAGTACGTTAAAAAAAATCCGCTTAGGTATTTCAGTCGGAGATATAAATGGGATTGGTTTAGAGGTTATTATGAAAACGTTCTCTGACAGTAGAATACTAGATTTGTGTACACCTATTGTTTATGCATCTTCAAAATATGCAATTGCATACCAGAGAGCTATGGATATGAAAAATTTTAGTTTCAACTTTGTTCGGCCCAGTGCTAAAGTAGTATCCAACAAAGCGAATCTCATAAATTGTTGGACAGAAGAGGTTCCTTTGAGTTTAGGGCAAGAAACTCAAGAGGCAGGAAAATACGCTTTAAAGTCTTTAAATGCTGCAGTAAAAGCTTTAAAGAATAATGAAGTTGACGCTTTGGTTACGGCACCTATCAATAAACACAATATTCAGTCAGATGAGTTTAAATTTCCGGGGCATACTGAGTTTTTAGCCAATGAATTTGAGGGAGGTGATCCACTTATGTTTATGGTTGCGGGATCACTTAGAATAGGAGTGGTCACAGGTCACATTCCTATAGCTGATGTTGCCTCTACAATTTCGGAGGCTAAAATAAGTAA
This sequence comes from Flavobacteriales bacterium, assembly GCA_028110365.1. Classification (GTDB taxonomy): domain Bacteria; phylum Bacteroidota; class Bacteroidia; order Flavobacteriales; family UBA7430; genus UBA6772. The sequence goes on along the minus strand of JAOGVT010000001.1, from coordinate 69,959 downwards.
CAAAATAAATCAGATTTACCACTCTCTAAAGCAAGATTTTAACATACGTAACCCTAAAATTGCTGTGTTAGGCTTAAATCCTCATAGTGGAGATAAAGGCGTTATAGGCAAAGAAGACGAAGAATTAATAAGACCATCGGTACAGAAAGCATTTGAATCAGGAAAATTAGTGTACGGCCCCTATGCCGCAGACGGATTTTTTGCGTCTGATACTTTTACTCAATTTGATGCAGTTTTGGCTATGTATCATGATCAAGGATTAATTCCTTTCAAAACGCTTTCATTTAACCGAGGAGTTAATTATACTGCAGGACTTTCGATAGTAAGGACTTCCCCAGATCATGGAACAGCTTATGATTTAGCTGGAAAAAACCAAGCACAAGAATCGTCTTTTCGTGAAGCAGTTTACGCTGCCTGCATGTTGTATAAAAACAGGACAGAATTCACTCAGTTAACAGAAAATAGATTGTCTATTTCTCCAAAATCTACAAAAAAGTGGCACTCGAAGTAAGAATAATTACTCAAAGAGATGCGATTTGTTGTTTTTGTGTTGGTGTAGATGTTTTTTTTAATAAAAAATATTCTATCTTTGCAAACCGAAAAACTAAAAGTAATGAGTGTGCTTTCTGATTTTATCATACCGATCATTGGTCTAAAATTAGGCAATCACTCTTACAACTTAAAGGTTGACGGTAAGTTCTTTAAAGAATTTGAAAATACTGAGTTAGAGAATGGTTTGCTCGAAGTCAATTTGATTTTAACGAAGAGATCGAATTTGATGGAGTTAAATTTTCATGTAACTGGTTATGTAGATAGTCTTTGTGATAAATGCGGTGCTGATTTAAGTCTGCCCTTATCTTATCAAGACATGAGAATACTAAAATTTTCTCATGAAGACTTTACCAATACCGACGACGTTCTTATTTTAAGGAACGATGAACATGAAATAGACATTTCTCATATGGTATATGAAACCATTGCTTTGGCACTTCCTTTCAGAAGAGTTCATAACGAAGCAAATGGTCAAACATGTGACCCAGAATTATTGAATAAGATTGAAGAATATCTCGAACAAGACAAAAAAGAAGATGTTGACACTCGTTGGTCAGCATTAAAAAATTTATTAACGGATAAAGAATAAGGCAAAATGGCACATCCTAAACGAAAAATATCGAAGCAAAGACGTGACAAAAGAAGAACACATTACAAAGCAGTAGCTCCTACTGTAGCTGTATGTTCTACAACAGGTGAGGCTCACTTATACCACAGAGCGTACTGGCACGAAGGAAAAATGTATTACAAAGGAAATGTTGTTATCGCTTAACACTATTTTTTCCAGAATGTTTTGTTGCTTCTAGCGATTTTTCATTTTGTTTTAATGAACACACAAAGATTTTATGTAGATTTAGACACTATTTTAATAGGTTTAAATCTACATTTTTTATTTTTCAAGTAATGAAGATAGGTCTTGATACAATGGGAGGGGATTTTGCTCCTTCAGTAACCGTAAAAGGTGCAATACAAGCTCAACAAGAGCTTGCAGAAAGTTTTAGTATCGTATTAATTGGAGATAAGTCAAAAATTAAAGAGGAACTAGAGCGAGAAAACGTTGCCTTAGAATCGTTTGAAATTATTCATGCACCAGACCTTATAGGTATGGCTGAGCACCCTACAAAAGCATTTGTTAAAAAACCGAAATCTTCTATAGCAGTAGGTTTTCAGCTTTTAAAAGAAGGTTTACTCGATGGTTTTGCTAGTGCAGGAAACTCTGGTTCGATGTTAGTTGGAGCATTGTATACTATTAAGTCAATTACGGGTGTTATTAGACCTTGCATTACCAGTGTACTCCCTAAAGAAAATGGAGGAATTGGGTTAATACTCGATGTAGGAATAAATGCAGATTGTAAGCCAGATGTTTTGAATCAATTTGCCAGCTTAGGCTCCTTATATGCAACACATGTTCATAAATTAAAGAATCCTAGAATAGCACTTTTAAATATAGGAGAAGAAGAAGGAAAGGGCAATCTTTTATGCCAAGCAGCTTATAACCTGATGAAAGATTCAGAAGAATATAACTTTATAGGGAATATTGAAGGTAGAGACTTGTTTAGTGACCGTGCAGATGTAATCGTTTGCGATGGTTTTACGGGTAATGTAGTGCTGAAACAAGCTGAAGCCTTTTACGCCCTTACACAGAAAAGAGGTATTAACGATGAATATTTTGATCGATTTAATTATGAAAATTACGGAGGAACTCCAATTTTAGGAGTTAATGGCTCTGTAATTATTGGTCATGGTATATCGAATGCCAAAGCAATAATGAATATGATTCTGCACACGGCAGATGTAATAGACGCTAAACTATCAAGTAAAATTAAAAAAGCTTTTCAAGCATGAGTAAAACTACTGCTGCAATTACTGGAATTAACGGATGGGTTCCTGAATACAGACTTACCAACCAAGAGCTCTCTACCATGGTGGAGACTAATGATGAGTGGATTACAACTCGAACAGGAATAAAAGAAAGAAGAATTCTTAAAGGCGAAGGTCTTGGTTCATCAGATCTTGGTGTTCAGGCCGTGAATGGTTTGTTGAAGAAGAAAAATATTAAGGCAGATGAAATCGATCTTATCATTTGCGCTACCGCAACTCCAGACTTGATTTTCCCCTCAACGGCTTGTATTATAGCTGATAAAATAGGCGCGGTAAACGCGATTGGTTTTGATTTGATGGCCGCATGTTCCGGCTTTCTTTTTTCACTTGCTACAGCTTCGAAATTTATAGAAACTGGAACGTATAAAAAGATTGTAGTTGTTGGTGCAGACAAGATGTCTTCTATTATAGATTATGAAGACAGACAAACCTGTGTAATCTTTGGTGATGGATCAGGCGCTGTATTGTTAGAGCCAACACAAGATGGGCTTGGAATACAAGACTCTATTCTAAAGAGCGATGGTTCAGGACGAAACTATTTAGGAATGAAAGCTGGTGGTTCTGTAAAACCACCTTCACATGAAACGGTAGATGCTAGAGAGCATTTTATATACCAAGACGGTAAAACTGTATTTAAATTTGCAGTAACCAACATGGCAGACGTTTCGGCAGAGATAATGGAGCGAAATAATCTTACTGGAGACGATGTTGCCTGGTTAGTTCCTCATCAAGCTAACAAACGTATTATTGATGCTACAGCTCGGAGAATGGGTGTAGGTACAGAAAAAGTAATGTTAAATATTCAAAAATATGGAAACACTACTAATGGAACCATTCCCTTGTGTTTATGGGAGTGGGAAGACAAACTAAAGAAAGGAGATAACCTAATACTTGCTGCCTTTGGAGGTGGCTTTACATGGGGTTCTATTTACCTTAAATGGGCATATTAAAACAAGAAAATAATATTAACACTATTGTTATGGCATTAGACCTTAAAGAAATACAAGAGTTAATCAAGTTCGTTGCAAAATCTGGCGCTAGCGAAGTTGATTTAGAATTTGGCGAAATGAAAATTTCGATCAAAACACCACCAAAAAAAGGGAGAGGTGAAACACAAGTTGAAACTATTGTTCAGCAAATACCTATTGCAGCTCCAGGAATGGCACCTTTGTCAATGGCATCTGCTACTATGCCTTTAGCACAAACTGCTGCTCCGATAGCAGAAGCAACTTCGCCATCAGTTTCTGATGAAGAGACAAAATACCTTACGATCAAGTCGCCAATGATTGGAACATTTTATCGTAAACCATCACCTGACAAGGACTCCTTTGCAAGTGTTGGAGATGAGGTTTCAGTTGGCTCTGTTGTTTGTATCGTTGAAGCCATGAAATTGTTTAACGAAATTGAGTCAGAAGTTTCAGGTAAAATCGTGAAAGTATTAGTTGACGATATGAGTCCTATTGAATACGATCAGCCATTATTTTTGGTGGATCCTTCTTAATTTAGTAGAACCTAAACAATGAATATGTTTAAGAAAATTCTAATAGCCAATCGCGGTGAAATAGCACTTCGTGTCATGCGAACTGCAAGAGAGATGGGTATTAAAACGGTTGCTGTTTATTCCTCTGCTGATTCAGACAGTTTACATGTAAAGTTTGCTGATGAAGCCGTATGCATTGGTCCTGCGAGTAGTGCAGAATCGTATCTTAAAATTCCAAACATTATTGCCGCTGCAGAAATCACAAACGCTGATGCAATTCATCCTGGTTATGGCTTTTTAGCTGAGAACTCTAATTTCTCCAAAATTTGTGAAGAAAATGGTCTCAAGTTTATTGGTGCTTCCCCAGACATGATTGATGGGATGGGTGATAAAGCAAATGCAAAGGCAACAATGAAAGCTGCAGATGTGCCAACTATACCAGGTTCAGAGGGTATACTAGACTCCTATGAAGAAGCTGAAGCTTTGGCAATTGAAATGGGTTTTCCTGTTATGCTCAAAGCTACTGCCGGTGGAGGTGGTAAAGGAATGCGTGCTGTTTTCGAATTAAATACTTTCCAAAATGCATGGGACTCTGCTCGTCAGGAAGCTGCAGCAGCTTTTGGTAATGATGGTATGTATATGGAGAAGCTCATCTTAGAGCCTAGGCATATCGAAATACAGATTATTGGTGATTCAAACGGAAAAGCGTGTCACTTATCAGAAAGAGATTGTTCCGTACAAAGAAGACATCAGAAATTAACCGAAGAAGCCCCTTCTCCATATATGACAAAAGAACTTCGTAAACGTATGGGAGATGCTGCAATTAGAGCAGCTGAAGCCGTTAAATACGAAGGTGCTGGTACTGTAGAATTTTTAGTTGATAAGGATAGAAACTTCTACTTTATGGAGATGAATACTCGTATTCAAGTAGAACATCCAGTTACTGAAGAGGTTATTAATTTTGATTTGATAGCAGAACAAATAAAAGTTGCTGCAGGCCATCCTCTTTCAGGGAAAAATTACCAACCTAAAGCTCATGCTATAGAATGTCGTATTAATGCTGAAGATCCACACAACGGATTTAGACCTTGCCCTGGTAAGATAACCACTTACAATGCTCCAGGGGGTCATGGTGTTCGTGTAGATACGCATGTGTATGCTGGTTATACAATACCTCCTCACTACGACTCAATGATTGCCAAACTTATTACGGTTGCTCAAACAAGAGAAGCTGCAATTGAGAAAATGAAGAGAGCTTTAAGAGAGTTTGTGATTGAGGGTGTGAAAACAACCATTCCATTCCATTTGCAATTAATGGATAATGAAGATTACAGGTCTGGTAATTATACCACAAAGTTTATGGAAGACTTTGTTATGAAGCCTTAATAAATTAACGATTCAAAAAAAACCCAATCATTAAAAGATTGGGTTTTTTTATACAAGTTATTTGGCGTCTATTTTTCATTCTAAATAGCTAGTTTCAGTTTGTTCTGAATCTTTAGAACTGTATTAGCAATACTTACTTTATCGTATCCACAATCTGAATGAAGTTGCGCTTGGGTTCCATGTTCTATAAATTCATCAGGAATACCCAATCTGTAAACAGAAGAATGGTATTGATGATCGGACATAAATTCTAAAACCGCCGATCCAACACCTCCACTAATACAACCATCTTCAACGGTTATAACATGCGGATAATTCTCAAACACTTCGTGTAGCATCTTATGATCTAGAGGTTTTGCAAATCTTAGATCGTAATGAGCAATGTGTAAACCTTCTTTGTCGAAATCATTACAGACTTCACTTGCAAAGTTTCCAACATGGCCAAAACTCAAAATGGCAATACTTTCTCCTGATCTTAGTTTACGACCCGTTCCTACTTCAATAGATTTAAATGGCGTTTTCCATTTAGGCATTACGCCCTTTCCTCTTGGGTAACGAATTGAAAAAGGGCCATGGTTTTTCTCTTGTGATGTAAACATTAAATCTCTCAACTCTTCTTCATTCATTGGTGCAGAGACAATCATGTTTGGAATACATCTAAAATAAGCAATGTCGAATGCACCATGATGAGTCGGGCCATCATCACCAACAAGGCCAGCTCTGTCTAAACAAAATACTACATGAAGATTTTGTATCGCTACATCGTGAACAACCTGATCAAATGCTCTTTGCATAAATGTTGAGTAAATATTACAGAAAGGGAGTAATCCTTGAGTTGCCATTCCTGCTGAAAAGGTAACTGCATGTTGTTCTGCGATTCCTACATCAAAAGCCCTGTCAGGCATTTCTTGCATCATATATTTAAGAGAACTACCTGTAGGCATTGCTGGAGTAACCCCAACAATTTTTTCGTTTTCTTTTGCGAGTTCAATAATTGTATGCCCGAATACATCTTGGTATTTTGGAGCCTCTTCTTTAGTTTTATGAATACTTAATATTTCACCTGTATCTTTATCAAAAAGGCCTGGTGCATGCCACTTTGTAGTGTCTCCCTCTTCTGCTGGCTTGTATCCTTTTCCTTTTGTAGTAACGCAATGGAGTATTTTTGGTCCTGGAATATCTTTTAGATCTTCTAAAATCTTAACCATATGTTCAACATCGTGACCATCTACAGGGCCAAAATATCTAAAATTTAAAGATTCAAAATAGTTGCTTTGTTCTAGCATTGAAGATTTTACAGCATTTTCTACTTTCTTTATAAGTGACTGAGCATTTGGGCCAAACTTGCTAATTTTACCAAGTAAATCCCAAACATCATCTTTGAATTTATTGTAGGTGTGAGACGTAGTTATATCTGTTAAATACTCTTTTAATGCGCCTACATTAGGATCTATAGACATACAGTTATCATTTAAAACAACAAGCATATTTGAGTTCGCTGAACCCGCATGATTGAGTGCTTCGAATGCTTGACCACCTGTAAGCGCTCCATCTCCAATGACTGCAATATGTTGTTTTGTTGCGTCTCCTTTAAGTTTTGAAGCTACAGACATTCCCAGTGCTGCGCCAATGGAGGTTGAAGAATGCCCAACTCCAAAGGTGTCGTATTCACTTTCTTCTCGTTTAGGAAAACCACTAATTCCTTTGTATTTTCTATTGGTATGGAATACGTCTTTTCTCCCCGTAAGTATTTTATGTCCATAGGCTTGATGTCCTACATCCCAGACGAGCTGATCTTTTGGAGTATCATATACATAATGTAGTGCAACAGTAAGCTCAACAACACCTAAACTTGCACCAAAATGCCCGCCATTACTTGAGACTTTATCAACAATAAATTGACGCAATTCATCAGAAACCTGAACAAGATTAGACACGTCAAGTTTCTTTAAATCTTGGGGGTTATTTATAGATTTAAGTAAATATTTCATTTTATGACTACGATTTTGAAGAGTTCTAGTATATTTGTAACAAATGTACTAAACTAAAAGAAGAAAATGTTTTAATAAATATCGAAGTTTTTGATATTTGTTTACATTAGCTAAAAGTCCCCATGAGTAATTGCGTTATCACATCTATATTAAACAATGATAATAAGGCTATTGAAAGTTATTACCACTCTCATAGAAGTCATTTTATTTCTTGGGCTCAATTAAATTATAACATTTCATTGACCGATTCTCAGGACTTGTTTCAAGAAATTATGATTGTTTTAGTGACTAAGATTCAGAACAAGACAATAACTACAATCACCACAAGTTTAAAGACTTTAATATTCGGAATTGGCAAACAACTCATTCGTAATAGATTAAAATTAATTTACAACAAGGGTGTTCGAGAAGAAAAATATTATCGGAAAGAGATAAATGAGTTCATTATCAATGTGCCTGATGATAGGTGTGTCCTTATAATGTCCATATTAGATGACATGAAGGAGCCTTGCCGCTCGATACTAAAGTTATTTTACATTGACAACTTAAGTTTAAAAGAAATAGCTGTAACTTTGAATTATAAATCTGCAGAATCTGTGAAAGTTCAAAAACACAGATGCTTAAAGCAATTAAAGGAAAATGTTTTCAGAAAACTGCGAGATATATAGATTTTCACTAACTTAGATAAATGAATTTGGTTGCCTAAAAAGGTTGTTTAGTAGCTTTAAGTAGCTAGTTGGTTAGAAATAGTTCGAAATAATGATTGTATGGATTTGATAGAGCGCTACTTTAATAATAGTTTGTCGGATAAAGAACTTGTTCTTTTTGAAGAAAAACTAGCTAGCGATTCACTTTTTGCTAAAGAGGTTCAGCAATTTGGTGTAGTTCTCGATGCTCTTAAAAAAGCAAGAGTTAAAAAGTTAAAAGCCCAATTTATTTCCTACGAAAAAGAGTACAACTCATCGGGTAAAAGGTTTAATTTTAGAAATTTAAAGCGCAGTAAAGCTACTGTGTCTCTTGTTTTGTGTATTGCTTTGATAGGTTTTTCAATTCAAACATCTTTGTACTTCAGTACAAAATCCTCAAGTAATCATGATGAATTGTTTGTTAACTATTTTGAAGTTTATCCAAATGTTATTTCTCCGGTAAAAAGAACTATTAATGACCAAAATATTGTTCTAAACGCAATGAATTATTACGATGCTGAGAATTATATTTCGGCTATTGAAGCATTTGATAAAATTCTTTTAAATTCAGATTCACGAAATGAAATATTATTTTACAAGGCTTTAGCTTTAATGACTGAAGGAGATTATTTAACTGCGCAAACACAGTTTGAATTAATGAATATTGAAAGTGGCGTGTTTGTTAACCAACGAAATTGGTATCTATCCTTGGTTCTTTTAAAATTGGAAAAGTGTACCAAAGCCAAGGAATTACTCAAGGAAGTTGCAGCAGAAAGAACTTCCTTTTCAATTAAAGCTAATTGTTTGTTAAATGAACTTTCTGCCAGCTAACAAGATTCCACCACTAAACAGCCAACATAAGCCCCATAAGTAGTCTGGGTACCTATTATTTTTGTTGATTTTTAGTGATTTATTATCGCCTATTAAAATAAGACCAGCCCAGTAAATCGGATTAGAGGTATATTCATCAGCGCTCTCTAAATATTTTAGTTTTGCGCTTTTAAGTGCTTCCGCCTTATTTACTACATCTATTTTCGAAAAGAAATACTCAATAATTTTAGCCGTTGCTAAGTCAGGTAAATCCCAAAGCCCTAGTATAACTGATTTGGCGCCAGCATAGTTAAAACACCTTCCAATACTTCCCAAGCCCTCTCCATTTTTTAACTTACCGATTCCAGTACTGCATGCACTCAAAATGACTAGATCTGCGTTTAATTTTGAGTTCTTTATTTCATAGGCAAATAGCTTATTTTCTTTAGTAGAGTCAGACATAAGAAGTAAACTTGAATACTGAGGAGCTATTGTGTTAATATTTGTATGAGTTGCAAAATGAATGATTTGATAATTTGGAAGTTCAGCTAATAGGTTTTGTTTAGTGATTTCCTCCTTTGATAATATCATTCCTCCGTATTGACTCGAAATAGTTTTCACTTCGTTGTAAGCTCCGCTCAAGTTATTTTTATTTGTATTCGAAAAATCAGGACAAATTCCAAGGTAGGCTTCTTTTGCTTGTTCTTGGTTTTTGTTTAGGTTTTCAATGGAGTTTTTGTAGCAGACAGATTTCTCTAAAATTAAATAATTTATGTGATTGTACTCTAAATTAGTCGCTTTGGTTGTCAAAAAAGTTTCAAAACTAAGAAAAGAGATTGATTTACTCGGTATAATGGTTAAACGACTTATTGAGTCAGTATGTAAGTGGTCTTTTACAAGACTGGAGTAGAATTCGAAAGCAAGCTCAGTGTATTTTCTTATATCGGAGTTTTGAATTGCCTCATCATACTTATTTATTTTTTCGGTTAAATTAGCAATCTTATTTTCTTTAAAACTATAATTAGCTTGCTCAATCCCAATCGAAAAAACCTCGTCCTCATATTGGAAATATTCAATTACAAGTTCATTAGGTTTTGTTTTTTTTCTAATGTCCTTTATAAATAATTCTTTATTTCTTGTTTTTAGAGTTTCATATCTAGGGTAGTTATCCTTAATCTGATGATTCAGATCAGATAGTTCCATGTTGAGATTGAAAATTCTTGAGTTGGCTTTACACAATTCATCTGGAAGTGTGTTGTTTTGGAAATAAAGGTTGTTTTGTAAACTTGAAATTTCTTTAATTAAGGAGTCTTCTTTTGATATTAGATTTTCGGGGATTAAATTTTCTTTAAGTAGGTCAGTCTTGTATTTTTGTTTTAATAAAAAAGATTTCTCAGCCTCAAAAAAGCTCAATGCTTGCTCTACGTATTTTATGTTATTTGTAACATCATACAATTTTTTTGAGGCTTTTGTGCCTAAGTATAAATTTTCATTTATGGAGTTAAAAAAAATCAATTTAGAGCTTTCATCTTCGTATAAATGAATGATTTTATTGGATAATTTATTGGTTTCAATACATAATTTGTACATCGATTCTAGATAAACGAGGTCATTATACTTAGCGTATTGTTGCCATAAAGTTTTTTCTCGAAGTATTTTAATGTTTAGTAAATAATTGAGCGATATCTGTTGTTCTTTATTTTCTTTATTTGAGGTTTTGCTTGATTTCAATATATTTTCTGCTTGTTCAAGATCTTTTATTGCGCTTGTATATCTTTCTTGAAAAAAATTATTTTTTGCTGATAAATAATAACTGTAAGAAAGTTCTGGATCGTTTAGGTCAAATTTGTCTTTTTGAGTTTTTAGTAATGCCGATATTAATTGTTCAGCTTTTTCATACTTTTCAAGTTCGATATAGGTGTCTGTGAGGTGATTTTGAATTAGTCTATTTAGCTGATTTTTATTGGAGGAAAATTTTAAATTCAAAACCTCAGCTTTTTTTAAACTTACCAATGCACTATCTAATTCATCGCACTTTAGGTAGACAGCTCCAAGGTTAAAGAACCTCCAAGGGAGGTCACTATTAATTCCTTCTTTTTCAAACAAGGAGATTGTTTTTTTGTGTATCTCTTTAGCTTTGGTATAGTAGCCAATATTTGAGTAAATATTGGCTTTATTGTCATAGGCTATGGATGTTAAATAAGTGTTTTTGCTTTGCGTAAAAATAACTATCGCTTGGTCGTAATATTTTAGAGCGCTCGCAAAGTCTTTTTCCTTTTCTAAAATAACCCCAATGGCATTGTATACATGTCCTTTAAATTCCATGTTTGTGGCTAAACTATCTTTATAATAACTCAGTGCTGAATCGTAATTTTCTTTAGCCTCTTTATAGTTAAACATTGCTTGGTGGCTAGAGCCAAGGGAGAAATAGGTGCTCACTAAACTGTTGTAGTTTAAAGGGCTTAAGCTGAGCGCTAGTTTAAGAGCTTTGTTTTTGTAATCAATACTTGTTTCATAATCTCCAATTCTTTTGTGAAAATTACCAAGTGCAATTAGATTTTGGATGGTCTTCGGATGATTTGAGCTTAAGTATTTTTGTCTATTTGCCAGTGCTTTTTCTGCATAGATAAAAGTTGAATCTATGTCCCCTCTTCTATACATCCCAACCGATAAATTGTATAGTACATCTCCGTATGATTCTAGATTTATAAATTCATTGAAATTTTCGTCTAGCACTTTAATCCCATAATGTATGGTCTTTTCAATTTTATGGGAGTTTTTAGAAATTGAGCAAAGCTGAGCAAGAATTAAAAACTTGTTTTTTTTGTTGCTTGTTTTGTGTAATTCGTCTATTAAAAAATCTTCCGCTGTTTTATATGAGCTATGTAACGCTAATGAATCACTTTTTAATAGTATACTATCATTAAAACTTTGTGAGAATGACAAGACACAAATAAAATTAAAGAGGAAAGTTGTAATTCGTTTTCTCATGCTTTATTAGATTATCTTAAATATAGACAATATTATAGAATTAATTCTTGTTAAAAGCTCAATATTTTATTCAATTAGTTTTAGACAATTTTTAATCGAAGCTATGCATTTTTTGTTTCTTATATTTTATTACAATCATTTATAATGCATGAACGTATTAAATTTAGTAGTTTAAAATTTTCCGCACACTATCAAAAACAATACCAAAATAGTAAAAAATAAAAATAACCTGTTGTTTTGTAGTGATATCAAATGTAAAAAAATTAAATTTGTTAATTAAGATACTTTTACACAAAGAAAATGAAAAGGATTACTATACAAAAAGCCTTGGCTTTAGATGCCGGAACTGAATTAGTTAACCTTAAAGGATGGGTTAGAACAAAAAGAGGGAGTAAAAACGTGTCGTTTATAGCTTTAAACGATGGGTCTACAATCAATAACATACAGGTAGTTGCCGAGTCTGAAATGCCAGAAGATGTGTTGAAGGATATTACCACAGGTGCCAGTATTTCTGTTGTAGGTAAACTCGTTAAATCTCAAGGTTCTGGACAGTCAATAGAGCTTTTAGCTCAAAAAATTGAAGTTTTGGGTACCGCCGATACAGATGAATACCCTCTTCAGCCCAAAAGACACTCATTGGATTTTTTAAGAGAAAATGCACATCTTAGGTTCAGAACCAATACTTTTAGTGCTGTCTTTAGAATTAGACACGCCATGACTTTTGCGGTTCATAATTTTTTTAACTCCAGAGGCTTTGCCAATATTCACACCCCAATAATTACGGGATCAGATTGTGAAGGAGCTGGAGAGATGTTTGCGGTAAGTACCTTAGACAAAATAAACACACCTTTAACAGATACTGGAGCTGTAGATTATTCCAAAGATTTTTTTGGAAAAGAAACCAACTTAACCGTTTCGGGCCAACTTGAAGCTGAAATGGCTGCATTAGCACTTGGTAAAGTATATACATTTGGTCCAACGTTTAGAGCTGAAAATTCCAACACATCCAGACACTTAGCCGAGTTTTGGATGATTGAGCCTGAAGTTGCTTTTGCAGATTTAGAGGAAGATATGGATTTAGCTGAAGAGTTACTTAAGTATTTATGCAGCTATGCCTTAGCGCATTGTAAAGACGATTTAGCTTTCTTGGAGCATCGTTTACTAGAGGAAGAAAAGAACAAAAAGAAAGAAGAGCGTCAAGAATTAAGTTTACTAGAAAAATTGCAATTTGTTGTAGACAACGATTTTGAGCGTATAACTTATACCGAAGCATTTGATATTTTAAGAAACTCTAAACCCAATAAAAAGAAAAAATTTAAATATTTAATTCAAGAGTGGGGCGCTGACTTTCAATCCGAACACGAAAGATATTTAGTAGAGAAGAAATTTAAAAAACCTGTAATTATTACAGATTATCCAAAAGGAATTAAAGCATTTTATATGCGAATGAACGATGACGATAAGACCGTTCGTGCCATGGATGTACTGTTTCCAGGTATAGGAGAAATTATTGGTGGCTCGCAACGAGAAGAGCGCTTGGATGTGTTAAAATCTAGAATGGCTGAAATGGACATTCCTGAGCATGAGCTTTCGTGGTACCTAGATTCTAGAAAATTTGGCACTGTGCCGCACAGTGGTTTTGGTTTAGGCTTTGAACGTCTTGTTTTATTTGTTACCGGAATGGGTAATATAAGAGATGTTATTCCTTTTCCAAGAACACCAAATAACGCAGACTTTTAAACACCTATGTTAAAGCAGTCTCTTCAACAAAAGCTATCACAGAAACTTTCTCCTCAACAGATTAAGTTGATGAAGCTCATTCAGCTTCCAACTATTGAGCTTGAGCAGAAAGTTCAAGAAGAAATAGAGGCTAATCCGGCGATAGAAGAAGGTGTTGATGAGATCGAAAGTCCAGAATTTGAAGATTACGAAGATCGAGATTTGCAGCATGTTTCGGCAGATGAAATTAATGTTGATGAGTATTTAAGTGATGATGAAGTTCCTCGTTATCGTCTTGTTGCAAATAACTCAAGTCCAGACCAAGAGGATAAATCGATTCCTGTTGCCATGGGAAGTAGTTCAACTCAGTTACTGGAAAGTCAATTAGCACTTCGTGTTTTAGATGATCATTTTCATCAAATTGGTGTTTATTTAATTGGTTGCATAAACGATAATGGATTTATAAGAAGGGATTTGTCTCTTATTGTAGATGATTTACTCTTTACACAAAATATTACGACCGATTTAAAAGAACTAAAACAAGTCTTGCGTATTATTCAAGATTTTGAGCCTGTAGGAATCGGCGCAGTCGATTTACAAGACACCATGTTAATTCAGCTTAGTAAAAAAGCAGAGACCGAAGTAGTTCTTGTTTCCAAAGAGATTGTTAAAAATCATTTCAATGCTTTATCTAAGAAGCATTATGATAAATTACTTAGCAAGCTTTCAATAAATGAAGATTTATTAAAAAAATCCCTAACAGAAATTTCTAAGTTAAATCCAAAACCCGGTTCTGCTTTATTTTCTTCAACAAGTGTTGTACAACACATTATTCCAGATTTTAATATTTCTATTATTGATGGGCAATTAGATTTAGAGATGAATACTGGGATGATTCCAGAGCTCAGAATTAACTCAGGATTCAAAGACTTATTGCAAGGGTATAAAGAAACCAAAGGAAAGCAAAGCAAGACACAGAAAGAGACTGTTTTTTTTGTTAAGCAGAAATTAGATTCTGCAAAATGGTTTATAGACGCCATTCGTCAGAGACACAGAACTTTAATGTATACCATGACCTCGATCATGAGTTTTCAAGAAGAGTTTTTCCTTACTGGCGATGAGAAATCATTAAGACCTATGATACTCAAAGATATAGCCGAAAAAGTTGATATGGACATCTCTACTGTTTCCAGAGTAGCAAATAGTAAGTATGTAAATACGCCATACGGCACCTATTTAGTCAAGTATTTTTTCTCTGAGTCTATGAAAAATGAACAAGGTGAAGAGGTTTCTACCAAAGAGATCAAAATGATTTTAGAGGAGGTTATTGGTGAAGAGAATAAAAGTAAACCTCTTACTGACGCTAAGTTAATGGAGATTCTTTTAGAAAAAGGCTATCCAATTGCTAGGAGAACTGTTGCAAAATATAGAGAGCAATTAAACATTCCAGTAGCTCGTTTGAGAAAAGAGATGTAGTTTATTAAATAGTTGTATATTTGTAATAAGTTAAATATATAAATTCCCTCGATATGAAAACTAAAAAAGTAAATTTAAACTCGGAAGAGTTACAAACCGCAGCTTCAAAATTGAAAGTTTTAGGCCACCCAATTAGAATTTCAATTATTCAATTATTAGCCGAATCTCCTAAACTTTGTGTAACACAAATTTTTACAGCTTTAGATATTGAACAAGCTATTGCTTCTCATCATCTTAATACGTTGAAAAATAAAAGAATTCTCAACTCTGAAAGAGTAGGTAAGAACTCTTTTTATTCTGTTAGCAACAAGAGTCTAATTGATGTGGTAAATAATATTCAAGTTTGCTAGAATAAATTCAAGCATTTTTTATTTTTTAACTTAGAGGGTTTTGGCACATTTTTAGCTGTATGTGTTATAAAATCTTCCCTCCATGTTAAAAAATTTAAATATTGTATCTTTTTTTATTGTATTCAACTTATTTGCTCAGACCTCCCATGTACAATTGGTCTCGAGTACTTCAACGGGCTTTCATTTAGAATACACTTCTGGAGAAATTCAAGTTGATAGAGTATATACAAACTCAGCAAACTATTCTCGTTTAACAGTCCTTGGTTTAACTAAACCATACGATATTGGTAATCCAGATTTACCCGTTTTATCTAAATTGATTGAAGTCCCTCTTCACGGTGAAATAACTTTTGAAGTTTTTAATTCAAAACAGAAAATAGTTGATCTTGCAGCTGAGGGCTATGCCGATGCTATTCTGCCTTCGCAGCCTTCGTTGTTTAAAAGTCAGAAAAGTGCTGAAGTGCCTTTCGTAATTAACGAAGACACTTATTCCAAAAACAACTACTACGCTCAAAATTTAATTACCATAGAACGCCTTGGCGTTATGAGGGGTAAAGCTATTGCAAGAATTCAAATTGCACCCTTAGCATATAACCCTATAACCAATGAAATAAAGATTATAGAGTCTCTGGAGTTAAATGTAAATTTTGAAAACTCCATTTCTAGCCTTTCTAGTGCATACCGCACTCCTGATTTTGCGGCAAATTTTTCAAAATTGTTGAATAGTAATTCTAATTCAAGTCAAGAATTCTTTTCGAATACTACACGGATGATTATTCTTTCTGACCCTCATTTTGAGCAAGATTTACAGCCTTTTATTCGTTGGAAAAACCGAAAAGGCTTTGATGTAATTGAAGCATACAAGGGGCAAGAACAGGTTGGGAGTACTAAAGAAAGCATGAAAGCTTACATTCAATCTTTTTACGACAATGCTACAGTCGAAAATCCTGCACCAACCTATCTTCTTATTGTTGGAGATCATGAGCTAATTCCGAGTTTTGAGACTGGTAATCATGTGTCTGATATGTATTACTGCGAATTTACTGGAGACTATTTTCCAGAAATGATATTTGGGCGTTTTTCGGCTAATAACCAGAGTGAATTGAATATTCAAATTGACAAAACGCTTACCTATGAAAAATTTTTAATGCCAGACCCAAGGTATTTGGACGAAGTTCTCCTTGTTGCTGGTGTTGACCAGAATTTTGCTCCTACTCACGGAAATGGTCAAATTAATTATGGATCTGAAAACTACTTTAATGAAGCACACAATCTAATTCCTCATATTTATCTATATCCTGAAACAGAATCCAGTGAAGTAGAAAATCAAATTATCCAACATGTAAGCAAAGGATTGGGTTTTGCCAATTATACGGCTCATTGTGGTCCAAGCGGTTGGAGTGATCCTAGCTTTGAAGTGCCTGATGTGGTAGGTTTAGCTAATGAATCGCAGTATGGTTTGATGGTAGGAAATTGTTGTCAGTCAAACGTTTTTAATGGGGCTACTTGTTTTGGCGAAGCGCTATTAAGAAAACCCAATGCTGGTGCTGTTGGATATATTGGTGGTACAGATAATACCCTTTGGGACGAAGATTTTTACTGGAGTGTTGGAAATGGTCCTATATCTGCAAATCCAACTTATGAAGAAACAGGTTTAGCAATTTACGATTGTAGTTTTCATGAAAATAACGAAGTAGCCACTAGCTGGGTAACTACTCAGGGACAGTTATTGCAGTCGGGTAACATGGCTGTAACCGAATCAGCTAGTAGTCAGGTTGAGTATTATTGGGAAATCTACCATTTAATGGGAGATCCATCCGTACTTACTTATTATGGCGTGCCGTCCGAGCTTTCAATTTCTCATCCATCAGCCTTACCTATAGGAGTGACTTCACTAGCGGTCTCTGCAGAGCAATATACATACGTTGCTGTAAGTCAAAATGGGGTGCTACTAGACGCAAAGTACACGGACCAATCTGGTAGTGTAACTTTATCATTCGATCCATTGGCTTCTATGGATGTTCTAGAAGTTGTGGCCACAAAGCAAAATAAACAAGTTTATATAGGCGCTGTAAATATATTGAGCTCTGAAATGTCTTACGTAACATGCTCATCTATTTCATTAAGCAATGGCTCGGATCAAACGAATCAGTTTGAAGTAAATGAAACATTTGTTTTGAATATGAATCTTGAAAACTTTGGTTCTACAGTCGCTACAGGTTTAAATATTGAAGTAGCTTCATCAAACCCCAATGTTACGATTGCTTTCAATCCTATTTTTGTTGATTCCTTACTTGGGCAGTCAAATTTGTCTTTATCCGATTCAGTTACAATAGTATTAAACAATAATTTTTCAGATCAAGAAGTTGTTTTGTTAAGCTATACAATTACAGATTCTCAAGGTAACGCATGGACTAGTTATACGAGTGTGCTTGTAAATGCACCCAAATTAGATTTTAGTGGACACACCCTTTCAAACGCAGATGCGTTTATAAATTTCGGTGAAACAGTTGATGTCGTTTTTGCCATGGAAAATACTGGACATGCAATAAGTGCTGGTGGTTTTGTTTCTATATCCTCAGACTTAGGAGCGCTCACGATTCACTCCGATAGCGTAACGTTCACCATACTAGAAATAGATTCTACTATTCTAATAACAGTTCCAGTTACCTTAAACACCGATGCTCCTGAAGCAACAAGTTATACGATTTCTGTAGAAGCTTTAAATTTAGATGGTTTTACAGCAAATAGCCAAATCCTGTTAGAAACTCCTTATTGTTCTGCAGAAAGTATAGATGTTGAGATTATTATTGAAACGGATTATGCTGCAAATGAAACTTCTTGGATTCTCTCAAATTCAACTGGTGCGATACTTGTAGAAGTTGAACCCAATGATCTAGATAATTTTCAAACGTATTCTGAATTAGTTTGTCTGAGTCGTGATCAACATTACACCTTCGAAATACAAGATGAATACGGAGATGGAATCCAGTGGGGAGGTTACACGATCTCTATATGTGATGAAACAATTGCCTCAGAAAACCAATTTGGAAATTCTGATATGGTTAATTTTATCACCAATTGTGATCAAACCCTAGAAACAGGTTGTACAGATCCTGAGGCTTCTAATTTTAGCAGCGATGCCCTAATTGACGATGGTTCATGTCTATTGTCTGTAGGTTTAGAAGAATTAGTCAATTCAATACAAATCTATCCTAATCCAGCAAAAAGTACTATTGCTGTTAATTTAGGCTCCTTAAAAGCGGAATCAATTATCATTTGTCAGTTGGAAGGAAAGCAAGTATTTAGCGTTCCTGTGTTTGACTCTAAAACAAGTTTCAATATTTCGAGTCTCGAAGATGGGTTTTATTTAATTAGAATTAAATTACAGAATGGCCAAGTTGTTAGTAAGTCAATTGTAGTGATGTAACTCTTTGTATCTGAGTAAAAAAAAAGCCGCAATTGCGGCTTTTTTTTTGCCTTTCATTAACGATAACTTAACACTGTTTTAAAAATCGATTAACACTATTTATACTTTTGGTATATATATTTGCGCAAACAAACAAACAAGTCAAAAATGAAAAAGGTACTCTTAGTATTCTTACTGTTTAATTTTACTTCCGTAGCATTTGGTCAGGAGGTCGTAAATAATAGCTTTGGGAATGGTTTCTACAACGTAATTGCCGCAGACAGTTCTTACAGTATGAAGTTTGCTGCTCGAATGCAATCTCTTTACATTGCAGATTGGAGTGTTGATGAATCGAATGGCCTTCACAACGGTAATTCACAATTTTTAATTAGAAGAGCTAGATTGAAGTTTGGCGGTTTTGTTTTAAATCCGAAAGTGAAGTACAAAATTGAACTCGGTTTGTCTAATAAAGATTTAGGAAAAGTTGATGCACGCAATAATGAGGCTCCTAAAATGATTTTAGATGCTGTTGTTAAATGGAATTTTTATAAAAATTTCACTTTATGGGTCGGTCAAACCAAATTACCAGGAAACAGAGAACGCGTTATCTCATCAGCTAACTTACAATTGGTAGATCGGTCTTTAGTTAATAAAAGATTTAATATTGATCGAGATATGGGGATGCAAATTCGTCATCACTTCACATTAGGGAATAATTTTATTGTTCAAGAATCTCTTGCGATGTCTCAAGGTGAGGGTAGAAATGTTGTACAAGACAATCTTGGAGGTTACCAATGGACTGGTAGAGTAGAGGTTTTACCATTTGGTAAGTTTTCTGGCAAAGGCGACTATACAGGTGGTGCTTTAAAAAGAGAAAAAAACCCAAAACTTGCAGTCGGTGTAACTTACGATAGGAATAATTCTGTTAAGGACAGATCTAATCTTGGGAGTTATATGCTTATTGATGGGGGTGAAGACCAGAATGTTTACTATCAAACAAATATAAATACTGTTTTTATAGACGCTATGTTTAAGTACCAGAGCCTTTCTTTAATGGTTGAATATGCTTCTAGAGACGCTGCAGATCCTATTGCAAAAAATTCTGACGGAACTAAGACTGGTGACGTAGTTCAGGTTGGGAGTGGTTTAAATATAATGACGGGATATATTTTAGAGAATAATATAGAAATAACAGGTCGTTATACTTCAATTAAGCTAGACAAAAATATTACTGGCGAGGATTTAGAAACTCAATATACCTTGGGGCTTTCTAAATACTTTAAAGGTCATAAGCTAAAAATACAGTCTGATATTAGTTATTTAACTATTGACAATAATCCTACTGGTAACTTACTGTATCGCTTGCAGTTTGACGTCCATTTCTAGCTTAAATAATTTCTCATGACAAGCATAAAAACGGAATTCTAATCAATAGAATTCCGTTTTTATTTAGCTCTAATTCGAATAATAGATTTTATTCCTTCGAGTATTGCTTATTTGCTAGTCTATAGTAAACTGGATTAAAACTCTTTAGTTGTTTAATTCTATAGAAGAATGTCTGTTCCAAGATTATCATGCTGAAGATTACGACATAAGTACAAATTTTATAAATTTGAGTTATCTAAAAACCTAATGAAGGCAGGGTTATTTAATTGAAACTATTTTTTTTTAGAGTTTTTTGTCTTTAAATAACTGAATGTATTGGGTTAACCTAAACTTAACATTAGGTTTATTTTAGTTTAACTGCATTGATGAGTTTATATTCTTTATTTGTACTGTTAAATAAATAAAACTCAAAATTATGAACACATCAACAATCACAAGAATCGAAATTAGCAAATTTTTATACGCAACTATCTTAGTAGCTGTTTACGCTATTGCAGTTCTTGCCTAGCTAACTAGAAAGTAAATAATTCCCCGATATTTATGAAAAAGCTAATTAGAAGATTCAGCTTCCCTGTTTCTTTATGGATTCAAAAAGACGAACGGTCTTTTTTGACTTTTGTTATCGCAGCTTTCATGTTAGCGATGTTTGCGACTCCTTATCCTCAAATTGCCATGTGGGTAGGGTTTTTATTTGCAGCATACGCAGCTGTTGCAAACGATTCAATACAAACTTTAGGTACCTTTATAGCCTCTAACCAAGACAAAAAATGGTGGGTTCTTTGGCTTTTTATTGGCGGTATATTTTTGTTTACCGTGGGTTACAGTTGGTTTAACTATGGAGGAGACGTTTCTCATGGTCGCTTAATGGCCAAAGGATTTGAGGTAGCTCCAACAGAATTTCACTTTTTGCAAATTGCTGCCCCAATATTTCTTTTGATACTCACGCGTTTAAGAATGCCGGTATCCACAACTTTTATATTATTAACTTCATTTGCAACTGCTCCTGCTGCTATTGGTAAGGTGTTAGCCAAAAGTATGAGTGGTTATATTTTAGCATTCTTTTTAGGTGTAGTTGTGTTTCTTTCCATATCTAAACTTTCTAAAAAGTATTTTGTTGGCGAAGCTAAATTTGGTTGGTCCATAGCGCAATGGATAACCTCGGGAACGCTCTGGTCAGTTTGGTTGATGCAAGACGCTGCAAATATTGCAGTATACTTACCGAGAGATATGTCTTTTGGAGTCTTTATGGGCTTTGCAATGGTTGTCTTTATAGGTTTAGGATTGCTGTTTTATTACAAAGGAGGTAGAATACAGAAAATTGTAACAGAAAAATCAGTTATAACAGATGTTCGTTTTGCTACAATAGTTGATTTTATTTACTGCATTATTCTATTCTATTTTAAATTATACAGCTCGGTGCCTATGAGTACCACATGGGTGTTTATTGGTTTGTTGGGTGGTAGAGAAGTCGCTATGGCCATCAGAAAAACAGGAGAGCACAGTTTGCTTCATTCTGTAAAGTTATTACTTAAAGATTTTTCTTTTGCTATGATTGGTTTATTCATCTCTATTGCAATTGCTATTGGTGTCAACGATCAACTCTCGTTGGCCTCTATGATGGAAACTATTCCTTCAGAATTTGCATCAGGAATTGCGAAGTTTTTCTCCAAAATAGGCCTGTAATTTTTTACAAGAAAAAAGCCTCGTTAATTCGAGGTTTTTTTTTGCTCTTAGAATACTATATATTTACAAAAATTAGATTCTATGCAAAGTAACAATCGTGTTTTACTCGTCGATGATGAGGAAGATATTCTAGAGTTTTTAAGTTACAACCTTAAAAAGGAAGGATTTGAAGTGTTTACTTGTACCAATGGTGAAATGGCTTTAGATGCCATTAAAGTATTTAAGCCCAATCTTATTGTGTTAGATGTAATGATGCCAGGTATGGATGGTATTGAAACGTGTGAAAACATAAGAGCCAATTCTGAGAACGATCATATTATTATAACCTTTTTAACTGCACGAGCCGAGGATTACTCTCAAGTAGCAGGCCTCAATGCTGGTGCAGATGATTATATTAACAAGCCCATAAAACCAAAAGTTTTGGTGAGTAGGGTTAAAGCACTTTTAAGAAGAAAAGGCTCATCAGAATCTGCTGCTGTTTTTAAAGATACTATTACAATAGCCGATTTAACGATCAATAGAGAGCAGTATTTAGTTACTCTAGAAGATGAGCCGCTAACCCTACCACGTAAAGAATTTGAAATACTTTATTTACTAGCATCTAAACCCGGTAAAGTATTTAATAGAGAAGAAATTTTTGATAAAATATGGGGTAATAACGTTGTAGTTGGAGGAAGAACTATTGATGTTCATGTTCGTAAATTGAGAGAAAAATTAGGTCGGAATTACATTGAAACCGTAAAAGGTGTTGGCTATAAGTTTAAATTAAATGAATAAATCAAAAAGGCTTTATTTTAAATTTAAAAAGCAAGTAGATCAATCCTGGTTGGTTTCTCTAGTTTCTTCTATTTTATTGATTCTTGTAATGATTTTTCACATCATTATTTTTGACTTTTCATTAACATTCACCAATTCTGTTATACTCGTCAGTTCTGTAGCTCTATCAAGTTTTATTATTGTGAGGTGGTTGGTAGATCATTTTATATACAATAAAATAAAACTAATCTATAAGAACATACAAGATTCCAAATCTAGGCCAGGGGAACTTAAAGATGTTGATTTGGCTCAAGCGAGTAAAGATGTTGCAGAGTGGAATATTAAGCGCGAAAATGAGATTCAAAAATTAATGATTCGTGAAAGTTATAGAAGGCAGTTTGTTGGAAATGTAGCACACGAACTCAAAACGCCTATTTTTAACATTCAAGGTTATATAGACACACTCTTAGATGGCGCTATAGACGATAAACTAATCAATCGTAAATTTTTAGAGCGTGCCAGCAAAAGTGTTTCGAGAATGATACACATTACGGAAGATTTAGACGAAATAACCAAGTTAGAATCAGGAACTCTAGAGATTGAAGAAACACCTGTAGATATTATTGAAGTTATATCTGAAGTTGTTGAACAACTCGAAATGAAGGCAAAAAAACGTAATGTTACTTTGGAGGTCAAACACCAACAACAATTAGGGCGTTTTTTAGTTCAGGTTGACATAGAGAAAATAAAACAAGTATTGATTAACCTGATCGTAAATGCAATCAAATACGGGAGAGAAGGCGGTGAAGTTCTTGTAAGAACTTATGAAATGGGAGAACAGGTACTTGTTGAAGTTGCTGATGATGGAAATGGAATTTCATCGCAGCATTTAAATAAAATATTTGAGCGTTTTTACCGCGTAGATAAATCTCGAGACAGAGATAAAGGTGGGTCAGGATTAGGCTTGTCAATTGTTAAGCACATTATAGAAGCGCACAATCAAACCATCAATATTAGAAGTACCGAAGGTGAGGGTTGTACTTTTTCTTTCACATTAAAAAAAGCATAGCGCAAACTACTTACTCAGCTGTCCTCCCAAATAGTTGCTTTTTGGGTATTCAAAATCAATTACTTTCAATAAGCTCTTTAAGTAAGTCGTAATTTAGTTGCGATTGTTTTTGTAAACTTCCTTTTAAAAGGTAAAGCATAGAACGGTAAAAGAGCGTTGAACCTTCAATACTTGTGTAAACCTTAACGATTGATTTTTGTGTATTACCTTCAAAATAAACGGCTACTTTCCCCGTAAATATTTCTGTCTCCATAGCAACAATAAACTTCTCATTTTCTTTTACTTCTCTCAATACTTCCACCATACTCATACGTTCGCCATCTTGCTCAAACGTTATTAAAAATCTAGATCCTGGGACAAGTGGAGCTCCACTCAATACCTCAACACCTATAAAGCCTGGGAGCCATTCGGCATTTAAAGAATCGTTTGTAAAGGTTTTGTAGGACTGTTCTACAGAAGCAGCTACTTCTATTGTATTTTCGTATTGAAAACTGGTGTGAAAAAATCCTAAACTCATAAAGGTTAGCGTCACACCAATCAGTCCAACAAGCGTAAATTTTACAAAGCGCATATTTTTTTTTAGTTGTTTCTTCAAATATAGAAAAAGGAATCCTTATTGAATTCGTATTTTTGTAGTGCAAAAAATAAAACTGTGGGAAAGAATAAACTTAGGAAGTTCGCTGAAAATGAAACCTTTAAAAATATGGTGCAAGCACCACGAACCGATTTGTTGGAAAATGGATTGCATTTAAAAGGTAAATGGCATAAAGAGTTCTTTAAAAACGACCGTCCAATAGTGCTAGAGTTGGGTTGTGGTAAAGGAGAATATACGGTAGGTTTAGGAAAGCAATTTCCGGAGAAAAACTTTATTGGTATCGATATTAAAGGCGCTAGAATGTGGCGAGGTGCGCGAACGGCTACAGAAAATAAGATGACCAATATTGGTTTCTTGAGAACACATATTGAATTAATACATAATTGTTTTGCCAAAGGCGAGGTTAGTGAGATTTGGATCACTTTCCCAGATCCTCAAATAAAATACCGACGTCGTAAAAAACGTTTAACAGCTCCAGATATGTTAGAAATGTATAGGTGTATTTTAGCTGATGATGCGGTGATTCATCTTAAAACAGACTCGCAATTTCTGTATGGTTACACTCTAGGAATAGTAGAAGGCTTTGGGCATACTGTATTAGATTCTAGCTATGACATAGACAGACAAAAAGCAAGCAATCAATTATTGAAAATTAAAACAAACTACGAAGGTATTTTTCGAGCTAAGGGAATGACCATTACCTATTTAAAATTCCAGTTAAGTAAAAATGGCTAAACTCTCTGATACGCCCTCCTTTTACGAACGATGTTATCAGATAGTTCGGTTGGTGCCTTATGGTAAGGTTACTACGTATGGTGCTATTGCTAACTATTTAGGAACCGCAAAATCAGCTAGATTGGTTGGTTGGGCAATGAATAATAGTCATGGCACTGATGTTCCAGCTCATAGAGTTGTTAATAGAGTAGGTTTGTTAACTGGCAAACATCACTTTCAAGGGCGTAATTTGATGAAAGAATTATTGGCAAGTGAAGGCCATATATTTGAGGGGGATCAAATACTAAATTTTAAGGATGTATTTTGGGTTCCAACAGAGGCATAAGTCTCTCATTTTTGTACCTTTGTTACGCAAAACAAAATCATGGTTATAAAGAAAAATCAAATAGAGGAAGCACTAAACAGTGTGTTTGTAAAAGGAGACACTCGTTCTATCGTATCTAGTGGTTTAGTAAATAATATTCTAGTTTTTGGAGATGAAGTTAACGTAGATTTAACCATTCATAACCCAACACTACACGCAAAAAAGCAGGTAGAGGTAGATATTTTAAAAGCCATTCACGCTCAGGTATATCCAAAAGCTAAAATTGTTGTTAAAATTACGGTAGAGGCCAAACAAGAGGAAAACCCTAATTTGATAAGAGGTAAAAAATTAGAAGGTGTTAAGAATATAATTGCAGTGGCATCCGGTAAAGGTGGTGTTGGTAAATCAACTGTAACTTCAAATTTAGCAGTAGCGCTCCATAAACAAGGGTACAAGGTTGGTATCGTAGATGCTGACATTTACGGTCCTTCTCAACATCTTATGTTCGATGTTGAAAAGTCCAGACCCGAAGCTAGTAATGTAAACGGAAAGCCGGTAATGATTCCTGTCGAAAGTTACGGTGTAAAGTTACTATCTATCGGGTTTTTTGCGTCAGGCTCTCAGGCTGTCGTATGGAGAGGCCCTATGGCTACAAAAGCATTGAATCAACTCATAAAAGATGCCTATTGGGGAGAATTAGATTATTTGTTAATTGACTTACCTCCAGGTACAGGAGACATCCATTTATCTTTAGTGCAAGCCGTACCGGTAACTGGAGCTGTTATTGTAAGTACGCCTCAGAACATTGCTTTAGCAGATGCTAAAAAAGGCGTTGGTATGTTTCAAATGGACACCATCCAAGTACCTGTTTTAGGTTTGGTAGAAAACATGGCTTATTTTACTCCTGAAGAGCTTCCAGAAAATAAATACTATATCTTTGGGAAAGATGGCGCTAAAAACCTTGCAGATGATTTAAATTTGCCGCTATTGGCTGAGATTCCTTTGGTACAAGGTATACGAGAAGCTGCAGATATTGGGCATCCAATTGCACTTCAAGAAAATACTCCATCTTCTGTTGCCTTTAGTGAATTAGCAAAAAACTTAGTAGCGCAAGTAGCATTAAGAAATGAAACTATTGACCCTACAACAAAGGTAGAGATCACAAATATGGATGGTTGTTCCTCCTAACCAATAAAACGTGTTAAAGATGGCGTCAGAACTAATTAGTAAAATTGAATTGGCTTTAGCAGAAATCCGACCCTATTTAGAGTCAGACGGAGGCGATATATCCTTGGTTGATATTACCCCTGAGATGGTAGTTAGAGTTAAACTTCACGGCGCATGTCAAAGTTGTAATGTGAATCAGATGACGTTAAAATCTGGCGTAGAGCAAACCATAAAAAAGTATGCTCCCGAAATTAAAGAGGTAGAAAATATAGACGATTAAATTCAAATCAATGACCCAAGTTCAGCATCAACTTGAAAAGGTAACAATTCTTTTCGCTGGCGATTCTGGTGATGGAATACAATTAACCGGAACTCAATTTACAACCAATACCGCATTATTTGGAAATGACCTTAGTACATTTCCAGATTTTCCTGCAGAAATACGTGCTCCTTTAGGAACCGTAGCTGGAGTTTCTGGTTTTCAGATTAACTTTGGTGCTGTAGATGTATACACCCCAGGCGACCTTTGTGACGTTCTAGTGGTTATGAATGTTGCTGCTTTAAAAAAGAACTTAACCAGGCTTAAGGAGCGAGGAACAATAATTGTAAATACTGCGGGTTTTGATAAAAGAAACTTGCGTTTAGCTGGAGTTGAAGAAGGGCAAAACCCGCTTTTAAACAATAGTTTAGAAGGTTATAAAGTTCATGAGTTTGACATTACTAAGCTGACACGCGAGAGCCTTAAAGATTCGTCCTTAGGAACAAAAGATCGTGATCGGTGTAAAAACATGTTCGTTTTAGGCTTTGTTTATTGGATGTACAATCGAAAAATTGACTCATCGATTTCGTTCTTAAAGACAAAGTTTTCCTCAAAACCTGAAGTATTAAATGCTAATATAGCGGTACTTAAAGCAGGTTACCATTTTGCAGATACCTGCGAAACATTTTCAAATCGTTTTGAGGTTAAGCCTACTAAAATGCCTTCAGGTTCTTACCGAAACATAATAGGAAATCAAGCGACAGCACTGGGGCTCATTGCTGCAGCACATAAGTCTAAATTGGATTTATTCTACAGTGGTTATCCGATAACCCCAGCATCTGATATTCTTCATGAATTAGCAAAACATAAAAATTTCGGTGTTAAAACCTTCCAAGCTGAAGATGAAATTGCAGCTATTTGCTCTGCAATTGGAGCTTCATTTGGTGGAGACCTTCCCGTTACGGCATCTTCTGGTCCAGGTATTGCTCTTAAGGGCGAGGCTCTTGGTTTGGCCATGATGTTGGAACTTCCTTTAGTTATCGTGAATGTTCAAAGAGGAGGCCCTTCAACAGGTTTACCAACCAAAACAGAGCAAGCAGACCTTCTTCAAGCTGTTTATGGTAGAAACGGAGAAGCCCCAATCCCGGTTATTGCTGCTTCTTCTCCATCTGATTGCTTTACTATGGCATACGAAGCTTGTCGTATCGCTATAGAGCACATGACTCCGGTTTTTTTACTTAGTGATGGTTATATTGCAAATGGAGCCGAGCCATGGAGGTATCCAACATCAGACACTTTAAAGCCAATTAATGTAACTTTTGCAAAAGAGCGATTGGATACAGCATCTGCTTATCTCCCCTACAAAAGAGATGAAAAACTTGTTAGAGAATGGGCGCTACCTGGCACAAAAGGTGTTGAGCATAGATTAGGAGGTTTGGAAAAAGACAAAGAAACTGGAAACGTATCATATGATCCCGACAACCATCAATTTATGGTTAAAGTGAGAGCGGAAAAAATTGCGAAAATTGCGGATTACATTCCAGAGCAACATTTTGATACTGGATCAGTTCATTCTAAAATGTTAATTTTAGGCTGGGGCTCCACTTATGGATCTATTAAAACAGTAGTTAGAGATTTAGCTACTGAAGGAATAGATGTGGCTCACGCCCACCTTAAATACATTCAGCCTATGCCTAAAAATTTAGGTGATTTATTGGCTGGTTTTGATAAAATTTTAATTCCAGAAATCAATAATGGGCAGTTAATTACGCTTATTAGAGATCAGTATTTAGTGGATGCACAGCCGTTAAATAAAATTAAAGGCGTGCCTTTTGAGTCTAGAGAAATAAAAGAAGCAATCTTAAACATGTTGAAGCAATAACTATGGCTGAAGCAAAACACATTCAAGAAGAAGGTCAGAAATTAAAGGCTAAAAATTTCGAAAGTGATCAAGACATTCGATGGTGCCCTGGCTGTGGTGATTACTCCATACTAAAGCAGGTTCAGGGAATAATGCCTGAGTTAGGCATTCCAAAAGAAGATATTGTCTTTATCTCAGGAATTGGTTGTTCTTCCCGCTTTCCTTATTACATGAATACTTTTGGTATGCATTCAATTCACGGAAGGGCTACCGCTGTTGCAAGTGGCCTTAAAGCTTCTCGACCAGATTTGAGCGTTTGGTTGGTTACTGGAGATGGCGATGCGCTGTCTATTGGAGGAAATCACCTGATTCATCTTCTAAGAAGAAACTTTAATTTAAATATTCTCTTATTTAACAATCAAATATACGGCCTCACTAAAGGACAATATTCCCCTACGTCTGAATTGGGTAAAAAAACCAAGTCTACACCAATGGGATCCATTGACCACCCATTTAATCCTTTGGCTTTATGTATGGGTGCAGAGGCTACATTTATAGCTAGAGGAATCGATAGAGAGCCAAAACACATGCGTACCATCTTAATGCGTGCAGAGCAGCACAAAGGAACGTCATTGGTTGAGATTTATCAAAATTGTAATATTTTTAATGACGGAGCTTTTGGTGGTTTTACCGATAAGCAAATGAAAAAAGAGAACAGTCTATATTTGGAACACGGTAAACCCCTTGTTTTTGGTGTTAAAGAGGATAAAGGAATTGTTCTAGACGGATTTAACCCTCGTATTGTAGATTTAACCTCTGGAGAATATACACCAGAAGATTTATGGGTACATGACGAGAAGTGTAGAAATAAAGCAAATATTTTAACCCGATTCTTTGACGATCCTTCACTATCAGAATCTCTACCAAGACCTTTTGGAATATTTTACCAAGAAGATCGTTTTCAGTATGAAGAAGCTTTATACGAGCAACTTAATTTCATGAAAGAGCAAAAAGGAACCCCTGATTTAGATAAATTACTAGCAGGTTCAAACTCTTGGGAAGTTAAGTAAGTTCCAAAAGGAGTTTTTAGTAATTAATTTTTTGATAAGTTTCGAGCGACTTTCTAGCCTTTTAGATTTCTTGGTATGCTGCAAACTGGGATTGCCTTCATTTTGTGAAGATTCGCTTTGTGTAGTCTTGAAAAAATATCGAAAACGACTTGCTTTCTCCCCTTAAAACTATTAGTAGTAGAAACTTGATAAGCCATCATTGCCCATTCAAGTTCTTTATAAGTTGCGCCTAACTGCTCTTCGTCATTTCGGCCATCTGCCCATAAGCCATCTGTAGGTGCTGCTTCTTGGATCGAATTTGCAATTCCTAAATACGCTGCAACTTTATAAACTTCCGTTTTCATCAAATCGGCAATAGGGCTTATATCTACTCCACCATCGCCATGTTTTGTGAAAAATCCTACTCCAAAATCTTCTACCTTATTTCCAGTACCCGCAACGAGCATCCCTTTAGCTCCTGCGTAAGTATAAAGCGTCGTCATTCGAAGTCTAGCTCTAGTGTTAGCCATGGTTAAATCTCCTTTAATATCTTCAGGTACTTGTGCGGCAAGCGTGTCAAATGTACTGGTCAGGTTGATCTCGCATATACTAACGTTATCAAACTTAGCTTTCAGCCATTCAACGTGTTCTTTTGAACGATCAAACTCTATTTGATGTTGGTGAATTGGCATTAATACGCAAAGTACTTTTTTATTTGTTAAAGCACAGAGCGTAGAGGTTACTGCAGAATCAATCCCTCCAGAAATACCTACTACAAAACCATTTGTATGTGATTTTTCACTGTATTCTTGCAACCAATTAGTTATATGTACTACACTTTCTTCTATCTTCATCTTTTTTTAAATAACCTTTGCAAATTTAATAAAAACTTTTTCTACGAATAGTTCCTTTTAACTTAATACTGTATTGTATCGTTTATTATTTTTGCATTTCACATTTTTCTTAATTATGCGGAGTAACCTATCAATTTTAACCCTTTCAGTATTTTTATTCTCTTGTAATACAAGAGACGTTCCAAATGTAGCTTCCGGTATTTCTAAAATCGAAATCGGCCATTTTGATCATTCCTTTTACACTATGGACAGCGCTAATTTGGCAATTGAACTTCAGTCTCTAGAAAAAGTATATCCAAAATTTTTTGAATCGAGTCAAAATTATACTGAATTAATTAGTAGGTATAATGATTATAAAATAAAAGAATTGTTTCTTTCAGTAGACTCTGTGTTTGATGATACCCTAGCTTTAAATATAGAAATTAAGGAAAGTTTCAACTATTTTTATCACTATTTTCCATTACACGATAGCCTGATGATTTATTCTTGGGTGTCTAATTTTGAGTCATTAGATCCCGTAACAGTATCTAACGGATCCATACTAGTCTCTCTTGACTTGTATTTAGGCGCGAATTCCCGTTTTTATAATACAGCCCCTCTTTATATCAAAGAGCGCTTTGATAAGCGATTTTTAGTTTCAGACATTATGCATGCTTATTTTCGATCAAAAATTCCTTTTTTTAACGACAATACATTACTTTCTTCTATGCTTTACTATGGTAAAATTCACTATTTATCGTCTCTTATGATTCCTGATCAGCATCAGGAGATTGTGATGAAGTATACTGAAGAGAAAATGAATTGGTGCTTTGAAAATGAAGGTAATATTTGGGCTTATTTTGTAGAAAATAAATTATTGTTTTCAAGTACTCATCAAAACAAACAACGCTTTATAGAAGATGCTCCTTTTTCTAAATTTCATACCAACTTCGATGCAAAGACTCCAGGAAGTATTGGCCAGTGGGTCGGTTATAGAATGGTAGCTTCTTATATGAATTTGCATCCAGAAAAGAGTTTAACAGATTTAATTAATGAGCTCGATTCTCAAATGATATTGAGAGAATCGGCTTACAAACCAAAAAGATAGTTATGAAAGAGTCGGAAATAAAAATAAAAATATCATTGGATGCTAATAAAGTTCCTGAGCAAATTTATTGGACAGCTGAAGATGCTGGAGAAGTAAATCAGAAATCTGAAGCGATACTAATGTCGCTTTGGGATGCTGAAAAGCAAAATTCTTTACGCATTGATTTATGGACTAAAGAAATGAAGGTAGATGAAATGAAAACGTTCTTTCATCAGACTTTAACAGCTATGACAGATACTTTCGAGCGAGCTACAGGTGACGAAAAAATGGCTGAAGATATGCGACGTTTTTGCCAATATTTTGCTGAGGAGTTAAAACTTGTTAAGGACGTAAAGAAGAGTTGATTGCAACTTTAGGATTGATTTTGATGCTTCTTTACTTTAGAATTGTAAGGCCTTATGATAGGTATTTTACAGTTTTTCTTTAACAGATTCGTTTGTTGTATCAATGAATTTTAAAATCTCCATTTTCCCCAATTTGCTTTCAGCCGAACTCATAAAAGACTGCGGAAGCTCCTCCCAGGTTTCGAGCATTTTTGTTTTGTACTTGCTCAAATTTTTATTCAGTTGAGAGCTTGATAGTTTGTCCATTTTTGTAAAAACGATAACGAAAGGAATTCCTTTTTGACCAAGCCATTCCATAAACGATAGGTCAATCTTTTGAGGTTCATGTCGAGAGTCTACTAAAACAAATGTGCAAATTAGGTTTTCTCTTTTTTCTAAGTAATCGTAAATGAATTTGGCAAATATAGATCGGTCTTTCTTGGAAACTTTTGCATAACCATAGCCAGGAAGGTCTACTAAAAACCAATGATCATTAATCTTAAAATGATTGATTAATTGAGTTTTTCCTGGTTTACCAGAAGTTTTGGCTAAAGATTTTCGAGAGGTAAGCATGTTTATCAATGACGACTTTCCTACATTCGATCTCCCTATAAATGCATATTCAGGTATGCGTTCCTTTGGACATTTTTCTATATCGGTATTACTGATTACAAATTCAGCACTGTTGATTTTCATTTTATTGATGGTTATTTAACCACTTAATACAAGTATTTGCAAATTCTACAGGGTGCTCCATCATAGGAGCATGCCCACATTTTTCAAACCAAAACAATTTGGAATTTGGAAGTAATCGATCAAACTCGAAGGCTACTTCTGGAGGGGTAACTCCATCATCTTTACCCCAAAGTAAGCAAACTGGTAGTTCCATTGAGGGTAGATCTTTAGCCATATTATGACGAATAGCAGATTTAGCGATGGCTAAAATTCGTATAATTCGTTCTCTAGAATTTACAGATTCAAAAACTTCATCTACCAATTCTTTTGTTGCAATGGCAGGATCGTAAAACACATCTTGTGTTTTCTGCTTAATATAGTTGTAATCTTCTCTCCTTGGAAAGGAGTCACCCATTGCTTTCTCATACAAACCTGATGATCCAGTTAGCATTAAGTTTTTTACCAGTCCTGGGTTGTTTTTAGTGTAAATTAAGCCTACGTGTCCGCCCAAAGAATTTCCTAGTAGAGTTACATCTTTAAGACCGAGGTCGGCTATAAATTTCTCCAAAAATTTAGAAATACCTTTTGCACTTGTTTTTAGTAGTGGTAAGGTGTATATCGGTAAAGAAGGGATTACGACTCTGTATCCAGCTTTAGCTATAATTCTTGAGGTTTGTTCGAAATTACTTAATGCGCCCATTAGGCCGTGTAAGAATACTACTACTGGTCCATCGCCAATGGTTACGTATTCATAGGTGCCATCTTTTATTATTTCGTACTTCATAGTTAGAATTTTACTCAGCAAAAATACTGAATAATTACTTAAGTTGAGTCAGATGTTTCACTGACCTTTTTTTAAAATTTACAAAATGCATTTTACTCATTTAATTCGTGTGTTTTTCAGCCTTATTTGCTTGATTATTAAGAAAGTTATTAACAAAGTGGTAAAATGTGGAAAAAAGTGGTATATATTTGTGTTCATCCAAAATACAGGTGTTAAAGTGAAGAATTTAATCGGAATGTACGAATGTAATGCAGATGCCAAAGGGCGTTTAATGCTTCCTTCTGGGCTTAAAAAGCAGCTGTCTGCTGAGCTTCAGCAAGGCTTTGTTGTAAAGCGTTCTGTTTTTAATACGTGTTTAGAACTACATCCAATGTCTGGGTGGAATTCTATAATGGACGAAGTAAATACACTAAATAGATTTGTCAAAAAGAACAATGACTTTATCAGAATGTTTACCTCTGGAGTACGAATGGTAGAACCCGATAGTACTTCAAGAATTCAAATACCTAAGGATTTAATCAACTTTGCTGGAATAGGGAAGAAAGTTGTTTTAGCATCAGTTGGAAGTATTGTAGAGATTTGGGATAAGGAACAATATGAGCATACAGTAAATGACTCGTCAGTAGATTTTGGTGTTTTGGCAGAGCAAGTAATGGGGGGAAATGATAAATCTGTTAACAATGAGTAAGTACCACGATCCGGTTTTATTAGCAGAGTGTATTGAGGGTTTAAATATAAATCCTAACGGAACTTATGTTGATGTGACATTTGGGGGTGGAGGTCATTCACGTTCGATTGTTTCAAAAATCACCAATGGTCATTTATACGCTTTTGATCAAGACCAGGATGCTTTGGACAACACCTTAGATGATGATAAATTTACGTTAATAAATGCAAATTTCAGGTACTTAAAGAGTTCACTTAGAATGTATGGGGTGAAAAAAATTGATGGGCTTTTGGCTGATCTAGGTGTTTCTTCTCATCAATTTGATATTCCAGATCGAGGTTTTTCTACCCGATTTGAAGCAGATCTTGACATGCGAATGGATCAAAGTGCTAATTTGAATGCTTTTAAAGTTCTTAATGAATATACGCAAGAAGAATTAAGAACCATTTTAAAATTTTATGGTGAGTTAAAGCGTCCCGGAACTGTAGCAAGAATTATTTGTGAGGGCAGATTAGATTCCCCTATTTCTACCGTTAGTGAGTTAAAGCAATTATTGAAACCGCTAATCCCTAGCATGTTAGAAAATAAATTTTTTGCTCAAGTTTTTCAAGCCATACGTATTGAAGTCAATGATGAGTTAAATGTTTTAAAGGAAATGCTCACTCAAGCCAATGATATTCTCGCTCCAGGAGGTAGATTGGTTGTTATATCCTACCACTCCTTAGAAGATCGATTGGTGAAAAACCTGATCCAAAAAGGCAACTTTGAAGGTAATTTAGAACAAGATTTTTATGGAAATAAACTGTTAAGTTTTAAGAAAATTTCTAGAAAGCCAATACTACCTTCGGTGGAAGAAGTTAAAAAGAATAACCGCGCACGAAGTGCAAAATTAAGAGTGTCAGAAAAATTATAAGTCATTATGAAATCAAAGTGGAATGAACTGTTTTATATACTTGGGAGCAGAGTTAAAGACCTCTACGTTAGTAAGGTTGCTCCTTATAAATTGATTGACAGTTCTTGGCGTATGATTCTCTTTATCTCCTCATTGGCTATTCTGGTTATTTACAGTTCTCATCAAGTAGATCGTAAGGTTTTTCAGATGAGTAAACTAAATGAGCAATTAAAAGATTTGAGGTCAAAACACATCGATATGAGAACACAATTAATGTCCTTAAGTAAACCGACAAAAGTTGCCCAAGATGTTAAATCTATTGGTCTTTTAAAGTCTCGAGTGGCTCCGTTTGTACTAAATGTTCAAGAGTAGATATGATAGATAAAAAAGCCATATTCTTACGAGTTTTGCTAATTAGTTCGCTAATTACACTTTCTGCTATGGCTATATTTATTCATTTACTTGGGGTTCAATCCGAAATGACCGAACATTTAGGTCAAAATGACCCAGTATTAGCCTTAAAAGAAATCCCATCTCCTCGAGGAAATATTTATGATTTAAAAGGAAATTTATTAGCGACTTCAATGCCTGTGTATACCATTGCAATAGACGCTACTCAGCCCTCAGATACACTTTTCAATAACAACTATAAAAAACTAGCTAAAGGTTTAGCAGCTATATTTAAGGATGAAAGTAAGGAGGAGCTCGAGAAAAAAATCTACCAATCCAGACTTGCTAAAAAACAATACTTTAAACTTAAATCTGGTGTTAGATATTCAGAATTACAAGAGGTTAAAAAGTTGCCTATTTTAAACAAAGGTAGATTCAAAGGTGGTTTTGTATATACACAGCAAACAAGTAGAACTAAGCCCTTTAAATATTTATGCGGCAGAACCATTGGTTATATAAATGGTACCTATGGTGTAGGAATAGAAAAATCTTTTGACAAATATTTAAAAGGTGAAAATGGACTGCAAATGATGCAGAAAATTAACGGTGGGGTATGGAAGCCTCTTAGCAATTCTGAGGATGTTGAGCCAGAATCTGGTGCTGATATATATGCTACTATAGATATTCGCATACAAGATATAGCCCAATCTGCACTCCTAAGTAGCCTTGAAAAATACGAAGCTGAGAGTGGCTCAGTTATTTTAATGGATGTTAAAACCGGAGCAATTCGAGCCATGTCAAGTTTACAAAGGACTGCTGAAGAAAAGTATGCAGAGAATTTCAATTTTGCTTTTGGTGCGGCATACGAGCCGGGTTCTACCTTTAAGTTAGCCTCTCTATTGGTGGCTTTAGAAGATGGAAAGATCGATACATCTAGTATAGTTGACACCAAAAATGGTGTGTTTGAATTTTACGATCGAAAAATGAGAGATTCAAATGCACATCGAGGTGGGCATGGTAAAATCTCCATTGCAAGAGCTTTTGAAGTCTCTTCAAATATTGGAATTGCTCGAACTATTGTTGATCTGTATGAAGATAAGCCACAAGAGTTTATAGATCGATTAGCTCGTTTGGGTGTAAGTAATAAATTAGATTTTGAGCTTTTAGGTGAGGCAGAGCCTTGGATAAAAAACAGCAATGATTCTACCTGGTCTGGTGTTTCTTTACCTTGGATTTCTTATGGTTACGAGTTAAAGATGAGTGCACTACAAATTTTAGCTCTTTACAATGCCGTCGCAAATGATGGTGAGCTGGTTAAACCTTATCTAGTAGATCGGATACAGCGTGGAGAGCAAATTGTAACCTCCAAAAAAGTTGAAGTTCTAAAGCCTAGTATTTGCTCGCAGAACACCATCTCCATTCTTAAAGATTTATTAGTTGGTGTTGTTAAAAATGGTACAGCTAAAAATATCTACTCAAAAATGTATTCCTGCGCGGGTAAAACAGGAACTGCTCTAATTGCAAGTGACGGCTCCTATAGTTCCGATTATAGAGCCTCTTTTGCAGGGTATTTTCCTGCAGATAACCCAAAGTACTCATGTATTGTTGTGGTCACAAAACCAAAAAAAGAGCTCGGCTTTTATGGTAATATTGTTGCGGCTCCTGTTTTTAAAGAAATTAGAAATTCTTTGTATGCAGAAGAACCTGTTTCAGTTCCACTAAATCAAAGCGCTATGGCAACGAGCGATAAAGGACTTTCGTTTGACCTGAACCAAATTTATAAAGAACTGAAGCACCCGCTCTATCAATCCTCAGCAAACAACTTGTGGTTAAACGCATCTAATACTGGTTTTAACCCTCTTAGTATCAAAGATGGTGTTATGCCTGACCTTCTAGGGATGTCTTCTATGGATGCTGTTTATCTTTTGGAAAACTTGGGCTTATCTGTAGCTGTTTTTGGAAAGGGAAAAGTAGCGAATCAATCCTTAAAGACGGGTCAATTTTATAAAGATAATCAAAAAGTAACACTTAGTTTATTGTAATGAAACTGCTCAAAGACATACTGTACAAAGTAGATTTAGAACGCATTGAGGGAAGCACCAATTTTGCGATTCCACATATTTGTTTTGATTCGAGAGAAGTGCAAAAAGACAGTCTTTTTATTGCTGTTAATGGAACCCTTTCTGATGGACATTCTTTTATAGATTCCGCAATTAGTAAAGGGGCTATTGGCGTAGTTTGTGAAAATTTACCACAAACCATAAACCCTAAAGTGGTTTATATAAAGGTCAAAAATTCGGCTCAATCCTTAGGAATTATTGCGTCAAATTTTTACGATAATCCATCAGAAAAACTAAAATTAGTTGGTGTAACTGGTACAAATGGTAAAACGACCGTTGCAACACTTTCACACAATTTATTTCAGGCAATGGGTTACAAAGCGGGCTTGTTGTCAACTGTTGTATACAAAATTGGTCCTTCCTCATTTAACGCAACTCATACTACTCCTGATGCTATTCGTTTAAATCAACTGATGCAAGAAATGGTAACAGCAGGTTGCAAGTATTGCTTTATGGAGGTCAGTTCTCATGCCATAGCTCAAGGCAGAATATCGGGTTTAGAGTTCGATATTGCATTGTTTACTAATATCAGTAGAGATCATTTAGATTACCATAAATCTTTTGATGATTACATTCGAGCAAAAAAGAAGTTTTTTGATCAACTTTCTTCAAATGCAATTGCCATCGTAAACAAAGATGACAAACATGGAGCTACCATGTTGCACCATTCCAAAGCAACAAAAAAAACTTTTGCTTTTCGGTCTGTAGCCGATTATAAATGTAAAATAATAGAGAGTCAATTTAGTGGGTTACACCTAAATATTAATGGTCTTGAGGTACACACAAAATTAATTGGTCACTTTAATGCGGCTAACATACTTTTAACATACGCTGCTGCTTTAGAACTAGGTGAAGATGCTTTACAAACGCTAACCGTTTTATCTGCATTAAACCCTGTTGATGGAAGATTTCAGCATTTTAAAACCGAGTCAGGTGTTACCGCAATAGTAGACTATGCTCACACCCCAGATGCTTTAGAAAATGTTTTAAAAACAATAGATATTATTCGAAGTGGAACCGAAAAGGTGATTTGTGTTGTTGGGTGTGGTGGCGACAGAGATAAAGGAAAACGACCTCTTATGGCTGCTATAGCGTGCAGTTTGGCAGATCAAGTTATTTTAACATCCGATAATCCTAGAAGTGAAAACCCAAAGTCCATAATAGAAGATATGAAGTTGGGATTAACGCCTATTCAATTAAAAAAAATAATTAGTCTTGAGTCTCGAAGGGAAGCCATAAACTTAGGGTTGAGACTGTGTGGTTCTGGTGATATTATATTGGTTGCAGGAAAAGGTCACGAAAAATACCAAGAAATTAATGGAGAGCGAATCTCTTTTGATGATATGGCTGAATTAAAAGCACATTTTAAAGACTAAACATATGCTCTACTATTTATTTAATTACTTGCACGAAACTTTTGACCTAACCGGTGCTGGAGTATTTCAATACATTTCCTTTAGAGCTGCTATGGCAGTGATTGTATCTTTATTAATTTCCATGATTTTTGGAAAATATATAATTAAATACCTAGCCTCCAAACAAGTTGGAGAGTCTATAAGAGATCTAGGTTTGGCAGGTCAAACTGAAAAAGCAGGAACGCCAACCATGGGTGGGATTATTATCTTAAGTGCAATTTTAATACCCACCTTATTATTTGCCAAACTAGATAATATTTACATTATTTTAATGCTTTTAACAACTGTTTGGATGGGCCTTATTGGCTTTTTAGACGACTATATTAAGGTGTTTAAAAAAGACAAAGATGGCTTAGCTGGAAAATTTAAAATACTTGGTCAGGTTTCATTAGGAATTATAGTAGGCTTAATCCTCTATTTTCATCCTGATGTTGTGATGAGAGATCAGGTTGTTAACCAGAGCGATAGCGCTGAAGTAGTTTATGTTCAGTCCGATATAAAATCTACCATGACTACCATTCCCTTCTTTAAAAATAATGAATTTGATTATGCTGATCTTTTAACATGGGCTGTTGAGAAAGCGGAGGATTGGGCTTGGTTGGTTTTTATTCCGATGGTTATTTTTATTGTAACTGCTGTTTCAAATGGCGCCAATTTAACTGATGGTATAGACGGTTTGGCTACTGGAACATCTGCTATTATTGGTCTAGTTCTAGCCATTTTCGCTTATGTTTCTGGGAATATAATTTTTGCTGATTATTTAAATATTATGTACATCCCTAATTCTGGAGAACTGGTTGTTTTTATAAGTTCATTTGTAGGTGCTTGCTTCGGTTTTTTATGGTACAACTCATACCCAGCTCAAGTATTTATGGGAGATACAGGCAGCCTTGCCATAGGAGCAATTATTGGAGTTTTTGCTATAGCAATTCGAAAAGAACTACTTATCCCAATTATCTGTGGGATCTTTTTTGTCGAAAATTTATCTGTGGTTTTACAGGTTTCTTATTTTAAATATACCAAGAAAAAATACGGAGAAGGAAAACGAATATTTTTAATGTCTCCATTACATCATCATTACCAGAAAACAGGAATGCATGAGAGTAAAATAGTGACTCGTTTTTGGATTGTTGGTATTATGCTCGCTATTTTAAGTTTTGTTACTCTTAAACTTCGTTAATAATGATAGCCGTATTAGGAGCTGGTGAGAGTGGAGTTGGCGCAGCTATTTTAGCCAAACAAAAAGGATTTGATGTTTTTGTAAGTGATTATGGAAGCGTAAAAGAAAACTATAAGGTAGCGCTTAATAAAAATAATATTAATTGGGAAGAAGGAATGCATGATGAGGCTAGAATCTTGACTGCTGAACTGCTTATCAAAAGCCCAGGAATTCCTGAAACAGCCTTACTTAAAAAGGCTAGATCTAAAGGGATAAACGTTCTTTCAGAAATTGAGTTTGCTTATCGGTATTGCCAAGGGAAAATAATAGCTGTAACTGGGAGTAATGGTAAAACAACAACCGCAAGTCTCATCAACTACCTCCTTGAGAAGGCAGGCTTTGATGTTGCTTTGGCTGGTAATATTGGCGATAGCTTCGCAAGATGTTTAGCGCGCTCTGATCATGATTATTGGGTGTTAGAGTTGAGTAGTTTTCAACTGGACGATATTTACGATTTTAAGCCATTTATTTCCATACTCTTAAATCTTAGTCCAGATCATTTAGATCGCTACGATGGAGAAATGAAAAACTATGTGGCTTCTAAAATGCGCATAGCTGAAAATCAAACTAAAGACGATTATTTCATCTATTGGAATGACGACGATTGGATACTGAAAAACCTTCCAAAAGTGAACGCTGAAAAGGTTCCTTTTGGAGAATATAAAATTGCCAAAGGCGCAAGTCTAATTGGAGAAGAAATTAACATTAATAGTAATCTAGAGCAGTTAACTATGAATATTCACGAATTAGCTTTACAAGGAAAGCACAACAGCTATAATTCAATGGCAGGTGGTATTGCTGCAAAATTATTGGGTATAACCAATGATATTGTAAGAGGCTGTCTGGCAGACTTTGAAAAGATTGAACACCGCTTAGAACCTGTATTAAAGGTATACGGAGTTGATTATATAAACGATTCTAAAGCAACCAATGTTAATGCAGCTTGGTATGCTATTGACAGCATGTCTGCCCCTGTCGTTTGGATTTGTGGTGGCGTTGATAAAGGCAATAATTACGCTGAGCTACTCCCATTAGTATCTAAGAAGGTTACTGCAATCATTTGCCTAGGCAAAGACAATACCAAATTAATAGAAACTTTCGGAGGTGTTGTAGATGTAGTTATGGAGGCCAATACAATGAA
This sequence comes from Flavobacteriales bacterium, assembly GCA_028110365.1. Classification (GTDB taxonomy): domain Bacteria; phylum Bacteroidota; class Bacteroidia; order Flavobacteriales; family UBA7430; genus UBA6772. Next base: position 28,797 of record JAOGVT010000001.1, on the reverse strand, counting down.
GTCTGCTGTGAAAATTGCCTACAAGCTCGCAAATAAAGGCGATGCTGTTTTATTATCTCCAGCTTGTGCTAGTTTCGATTTATTTTCGAATTATGAAGACAGAGGTCGCCAATTCAAAAAACAAATAAGACTGTTGTAAATTGAGTTGGGTAAAACACATAAAAGGTGATAAGTATATATGGACTATAGTGGTCCTTCTCTCTCTTGTATCTATTGTTTTAGTATACAGTGCAAGTTCGCACCTCGCTTTTGCATACAAACAGGGAGACACACTTTCTTTTTTAATTAAACACTTATTTCATTTAGGGATTGGCTACTTTATTATGTGGCTTTTATCTAAGGTTCCTTACAAGTATTTCTTTAACAGTTCTATACTAGTTTTCGGTTTTGCTGTACTCTTAGTTTGTTGGGCTATTAGCGGAGGTGAGTCTATAGATGGCGCTAATGCCAGTAGGTGGATAAGAGTTTCAGGTTTCACCTTTCAACCATCCGAATTAGCAAAAGTTTCATTATTTGTTCTCTTGGCCAGAAATTTAATTCAATACAAAGACAAGTTAAACTCATTTAAGGCTTCATTCTTTCCCATTCTAGGACCAGTGCTATTAATTTGCGGCCTAATTCTTCCTTCTAACTTCTCTACTTCTGCCATTATTTTCATGATTAGTATGATCATTCTATTTGTTGGAAGGTATTCTTTAAAGTGGTTGGGAATAATGCTCTTGATAGGGATTACTTCTTTGGCTTCCTTTTATGCAATAGTAACGAATTATCCAACCATAAGTAACCGAGTTGCTACTTGGAATTCACGAATAGAATGTTATTTTGACAAAACGTGCGTTAGCTACCAAGTACATCACGCAAATATGGCCATTGCCAGAGGCGGTGTTTGGGGTAAAGGGCCAGGGAAAAGTGTAGAGAAAAACTTCTTACCTCAATCTTCTTCAGATTTTGTTTATGCAGTTATTATTGAAGAATATGGCCGGTTTGGGGGTCTTTTTGTGATTTTATTATACTTGAGTTTGCTTTTTAGAGTATTAAAAATTGCCAGTAAAACCGACGACGATTTTGCTGTGCTAGTTGTTGTTGGATTGGGTGTTTCTATCGTTTCACAGGCGTTTATTAATATGGCTGTTGCTGTTAATTTATTACCTGTAACAGGCCAAACGTTGCCATTAATTAGTGCAGGAGGCTCCTCTGTTTGGATGACTTGTGCAGCGATTGGTCTAATTTTGAGTATTAGTAACGATTTGCGAAAATCAGAAAGTAGTGTACGCAATGCGTAAGAGAATTCTAATCAGCGGTGGTGGAACGGGCGGCCACATATTTCCTGCTTTAGCAATAGCTAAAGAGTTGGAAAAAAGGTATGATCACTTGGATTTATTATTTGTTGGAGCTTCTGATAGAATGGAGATGGAGAAAATTCCAGCCGCTGGATATAAAGTTATTGGACTTTGGATAGCTGGTTTCCAACGATCGTTATCGATTAGAAACGTATTATTTCCGGTTAAATTAATTTTGAGCATTTTAAAATCATTCTTTATTGTAATTCGTTTTAAACCAAATGTTGTTATTGGTACTGGGGGTTATGCAAGTGGACCTATTCTTTGGGTGGCTTCGATTTTAAAGATACCAACCTTAATTCAAGAGCAGAACTCTTACCCTGGAGTTACCAATAGAATATTAGCTTCTCGAGTGAGCAAGATTTGTGTAGCTTATTCTGGTTTAGAGCGCTTTTTCCCTCCCAAAAAAATTGAACTATTTGGCAATCCCATTCGTTCAGAAATTGAGTTTGGAATTTACAATAAGAAAGACTCCTTAGCAGCTTATGGGTTTACACAAGCTAAGCCAACCGTACTAATTGTTGGAGGAAGTTTGGGAGCGAAACGTATAAATGAAGCTGTTTTAGCCCATTGTTCTTGGTTTTTAGAAAATGACGTACAGTTAATTTGGCAAACTGGAGCGCTTTACTTTGAAAAGTGTAATGAAGCAAAAAAAATACTAGGTTCTAGGGCACAGATAACAAGGTTTATCTCGGATATGGGCCAGGCTTATAGTGCTGCTGGTATTGTAGTTTCAAGGGCCGGTGCTTTAGCTATATCCGAGTTAACTTCAATTGGTAAGACCTGTGTTTTAATTCCTTCACCTAATGTTGCAGAAGATCATCAATTAAAAAATGCACTAACGTTAGCCAATCAAAATGCGGCTGTCTTGGTTGAAGAAAATACCATCGATACGCAACTTTTTTCAGTGTTAAAAACATTAAAAGATAATCCAGATAAACAACTTGAGCTGTCGACTAATGCAAAAAAGATGGGGCAACCCAATGCTGTACTTAAAATTGTTGATTGTATTGATCAACTCCTATTATGATTAAATTAGAGAACATAAAACATATTTACTTTCTAGGTATAGGGGGGATTGGGATGAGTGCCATTGCACGCTATTTTGTAAATAATAATTATAGTGTTGCTGGATACGATAAAAATAGTTCAGACATTACACGTTCATTGGAGGCTGAGTCATGTCGTATTTTTTATCAAGACGACTTGTCCTTTATTCCCGAGCCATTTACAAATACCGATTCTGTTTTAGTTATTTATACACCTGCTATACCAGTAACCAACAACCTTTTTCAACATTTTAAAAAAAAGGGTTTTACACTCTGTAAACGTGCTGAAATATTAGGTGCAATTACAAAAAAAAGCCACTGTTTAGCTATTGCAGGAACGCATGGAAAAACAACAATATCTAGTATGTTGGCTTATATTTTAAGTGAAAATGCTATTGACTGTTCTGCGTTTTTAGGTGGTTTGGCCTTAAATTTTAATTCTAATCTAAGAATTGGCTCAGCTAATATAGCTGTAGTAGAAGCGGATGAATTTGATCGTTCCTTTTTACAGCTTCATCCAAATTGGGTATTGTTAAGCTCTATGGATGCTGATCATTTGGATATCTATGGAACGGAATCAGGATTAAAAGAAACGTTTAAGTTATTTACAGACAAGGTAACTCCACAGAATTTAGTCGTTAGAGAGTTTTTGGATATTGAGTCCAAATACACGTATGCCTTAGAATCTGTTACTGCTGATTTTTCTGCTCAAAATATTAGAATAGAAAGTGGGCGCTATAAATTTGATGTTCGCTATCCAAAAGGAATTTGTGAAAATGTAGTTTCTGGATTACCAGGTATTCATAACGTCGAAAACGCAGTTGCTGCATTCGCTATGGCCTATTTTCAAGGGGTTTCACCACCAGGTATCTCCAGCGCTATACAATCATTTTTAGGTGTAAAGCGAAGGTTTGATCTCCATGTAAAAACATCCAATCACATTTATATAGATGATTATGCGCACCATCCTAAAGAAATTGAGATGGCCCTGCGATCTGCCAGAGATTTATATCCGAAAAGAAAATTAACAGTTGTTTTTCAGCCTCATTTATATACACGAACTAGAGATTTTATTGATGATTTTGCAAGCGCCTTATCCGCTGCAGATCAAGTACTTCTTTTAGCTATTTATCCTGCAAGAGAATTGCCTATAGAAGGTGTTAATTCATCTGCTTTATTGGCAAAAATTTCCGCTAAACAAAAAGGTTTATATAAAATGGATGCCTTTCCAGAGGTAATTGCAGATACAGACGTATTGTTAACTCTTGGAGCCGGAGATATTGACACATTAATTAAACCTATTAAAGAATATTTAACGAAATGAAAAAGGCTTTTAACCTATTGTTTTTTTTACTGAGTTGTATATTACTTACGTATTTGCTTGTGATGAGTACTCAAAATAGAGCAAAAATTAAATGTGATGAGATCTCAATAAACGTCGATGTTACCCATGATTTACATTTTATAGATGCTGAAATAGTAACAGATTTACTCCTGCAAATTGAAGATTCATTAATCGGTATGCCTTATGAAGATATAAACATCTATTTGTTAGAAGAATTCATAACTGAGCATCCTAACATTGAGAAAGCAGAATTATATTTATCTAATAAGGGTACTTTAAGTATTTTGGTGGAACAGCGCAAACCGATTGCACGTGTATATACTCAAAATCAGTCGTATTATTTAGATTCAAAAATTAAAGCAATACCATTGTCTGAGAAGTATAGTGCAAGAGTGCCCCTAATTTATTGTAATGAAATGACGCTTAAAATAAAAGGAATGATACGTACTATTTTTGCTATTTTAGAACAGGATCCTTTTTTAAAAGCTCAGATAACTGCTGTAGAGTTTGATGAAAACGACGAGATTACGATGTATCCCAGAATTGGAAATCATAAAATAATTGTTGGCAATGTACATCGTTTGGCGGAAAAGCTAAAAAACTTGAAGACGTTCTATCAAAAAGGTTTAGACAAAGTTGGTTGGGGTAGCTATTCAAGCATTAATTTAAAATTTGACAACCAAGTGGTTTGTACAAAAAGATAAAATAATGGAACACAGAGAAATTGCGGTCGGCTTAGATATTGGAACAACAAAAATTGTGACCATCGTTGGGCGGAAAAATGAATTTAATAAAATCGAAATTTTAGGTTTTGGTAAAGCCAAATCTCTAGGAGTTCAGCGCGGAGTTGTTTCTAATATAACTCAAACTATCGATTCTATAAAACATGCTATTTTAGAGGCTGAAACAGACTCAGGAGCAAAAATAACTAATTGTGTAGTTGGTATTGCTGGGCAACATATCAGAAGTCTTCAACATAGTGATTATATACTTCGAGAAAATGCTCAAGAAGTCATCACCCAAGCAGATGTTGATTTACTTGTACAAAACGTACACAAATTGGTGATGCTTCCAGGCGAGGAAATTATACATGTATTACCTCAAGAATTTAAAATTGATGGCGAACCAAATATAAGCGAACCCATTGGTATGCTCGGTAGAAGGTTAGAGGCAAACCTTCATATTGTAGTTGGACAAAAAGCTGCTATTGGTAATATATTTTCATGTGTTAAAAAGTCTAATCTTGAGGTCTCGGGCATTACTTTGGAGCCCTTAGCTTCTGCAGATGCAGTTCTTAGTGACGAAGAGCGAGAGGCAGGTGTTTGTTTGGTCGACATTGGCGGAGGTACTACAGATGTAGCTATCTTTAAAGATGGTATTATTCGTCATACAGCAGTGATTCCTTTTGGCGGTAATGTGATTACAGAAGATATTAAAGAAGGGTGCTCAATTATAGAAAAACAAGCAGAACTTTTAAAAGTTAAGTTTGGTTCTGCCTGGCCTGGAGAAAATAGCGAAAATGAAATTGTTTCTATTCCTGGATTAAGAGGAAGAGAGCCGAAAGAGATTTCTTTAAAGATGCTCTCTAAAGTTATACATGCCCGTTTGGTAGAGATTATTGATCAGGTATTTTTAGAGGTTAAGAATTACGGTAGTGAAGAGAGTAAAAAGAAGTTAATAGCTGGGATTGTTCTTACAGGTGGAGGTTCTCAATTAAAACATATCAAGCAACTTTTTGAGTATGAAACGGCAATGGATACTCGTATTGGTTACCCAAATGAACATTTAGGAAAAGGCGATAAACCCGAACTTGAAAGCCCAATGTATGCAACTGCTATTGGCTTGCTAATGAAGGGTGTAGGAGAAAATGAAAAGCGCCCTCAACCAAAAGAGGTGGTGGAAGCTCCAATAGATCCAACGGATGGTCCAATAGTTGACTTAGAAGACGATGAGGGTTCTATTAAGAAACCAATTGAAATAGAAAAACAAGGTAGTGCTTCAGTTTTTGATAAGTGGGCAAATAAAATACTCGATTTTTTAGCGAACGAAGATTAATAATTATAAAAGCTCTAAATTATGACAAATTTAGATTTTGATTTACCACAAAATCAATCCTCTTCCATTAAGGTAATTGGCGTAGGAGGTGGAGGTAGTAATGCCGTAAATTACATGTACATCAACGGTATTAGAGGTGTCGATTTTGTTGTTTGCAACACAGATCAACAATCGTTGGATGACAGTCCTGTGCCAAATAAAATTCAGTTAGGTGTTTCTATTACCGAAGGTTTAGGAGCTGGTGCTGATCCTCTCAGAGGGAAGTTTGCTGCTGAAGAAAATATTGATGATGTCATTAGTGTGTTAGAAAATAACACCAAAATGGTATTCATAAACGCTGGTATGGGAGGAGGTACCGGAACAGGTGCAGCTCCTGTAATTGCTAAGGCAGCTAAGGATTTAGATATCCTTACGGTAGCTATTGTTACCATTCCTTTTGAGTTCGAAGGTGATTTACGAATGAAACAAGCCAGAGAAGGAATTGAGGAGCTAAAGCAACACGTAGACTCACTCATAGTTATTAATAATAATAAGTTAAGAGAAATCTATGGGAAGCTAGGTTTTAAATCTGGATTCGCAAAGGCAGATGAAATACTAGCCACTGCATCTAGAGGTATCGCTGAGGTTATTACCCAAACAGGACATTTAAACATTGATTTAAATGACGCTAGAACAGTATTGTCTAATAGCGGAACAGCAATTATGGGTACCGGAACAGCCAGTGGAGAAGATCGCGCCATTCGTGCTGTGAAAAGTGCCATAGAGTCACCCTTACTAGATAACAATCATATTCGAGGGGCTAAAAAAGTACTTTTACTTATTGTTTCTGGTACCGAGGAGGTTACGTTTGAGGAAATGGGTATTATATCAGACTTTATTCAAGATCAAGTGACCATTGAAGGAAGTGTACCTGCAGATATTATTATGGGCGTTGCAGAAGATGATGAGTTAGGAGATGCTGTAAATGTAACGGTAGTTGCCACGGGTTTTCATGAAGGGCAAATTATTAATCCACTTACAGGTATTCCAGAAAAAGTAAAATATGACTTGGACGATATGATCCCTGTTAAATCAGTTGTTAATGAACCTATTTCTAATGCAGTTCAAACAGCGCATCCTATAGAAGCAGAAGTTAAACATATTTTAGAGGATGACATATTAACCAACCAGGCAATTGAGATTGACCAACCTACAGAAGATGTAGTTACACCACTTTTTTCTGAAAATGAAGTTAAAGAAGATCGTCAGCAGGTTAGCATGTCTTTTGAGTTTGATATTGAACAGCCTGCTATTGAATCTACTGATACATTTACGGAAGAAACAAATGAAGAAAAGTTTCTTGAAACAACATCAGACTCAATATTGGATATCTCCCAGTTAAGTGAGCAAAATAGTCAAACAGAAAATAAGGTTGTACTTGATGAACCATTGATTTCAGAAGAACTTGATGATAGAGTTGTTTTTTCTTTAGACGATAATTCAACATTAATTGACGAAAGTTCGGGTTCTAAAGATGATTTAGAAGAACAGGGTGATACTGAGCCTACTTCAGAAAAAATCGTTCATACTTTAAGTCTAGAAGAAGATTCAATTAACTTTGAACCTTCAGATGAGTCGCCTTTAGAGATTCAAATGGAATCTACTCAAGTTGACCCAGCTCCCGAATTAATTTCAAATTTAAAGTCTGATTCTGTTGTTTCAGCCATACCATTTGATGTTTCAGAAGATATCGTTAAAGTGCCTGATACCGATGACGCTGCAATAGAACAACCCATTGCAGCCAAAGAGAAAACAATAGTAACTTTATCCTCACACAGTGATACGGTACAAGAGCAAATAGAGCGAGCGCAAAAGCGAAAAGATCGTTTGCAAAAGTTTAACTACAGGTTTAGAAATAACTCTATTGTAGACAGTGCAGAGCGAGAGCCAGCATACAAGCGCCAAGGTATTGAGTTAAATGAGGCTACGCACTCAACAGATGAGCCATTGTCTAGAACGAGTTTAACAACAGACCAAGACGGTTTGGTTGAGTTAAAGAGCCGAAACTCTTTTTTACACGATAACGTTGATTAATAAATTAAGTATGAGCTTAAAATCTAAAATTATGCCAGCCATGAAAGAGGCTATGAAGGCAAAAGATAAAGTAGCATTAGAAACACTAAGAGCAATAAAAGCCGAGCTGATGCTGGCTGAAACAGCTTCTGGTTCTTCAGGAGAATTAACAGAAGGCGATGAGATTAAGCTCTTAATGAAAATGATGAAGCAACGTAAAGATGCTGCAGCTATTTATATTGAACAAGGGAGAGCAGATTTAGCCGACGATGAAATTGTTCAAACCAAGATATTAGATCAATTTCTTCCGAAACAACTTTCAGTAGAGGAATTGGAAAGAGCTGTAGCTCAAATTATTTTAAAAGTTGGTGCATCAGGACCTGCAGATATGGGTAAAGTGATGGGGTTAAGCTCAAAAGAGTTGGCTGGAAAAGCTGAGGGAAGAACGATTGCCAATATGGTCAAAACACTATTGAATAAATAGTTTTTTAATTTGATTGATATTAAAAAACCCATTTCATTTTAATGAAATGGGTTTTCTTTTATTAGAATAAATTTCAAAGTTTACATCATTCCTGGCATTCCACCTGGCATTCCACCTGGCATTTGAGCTGCGTTATCTTCAGGAATATCTGCAAGTACACATTCTGTAGTAAGAAGCATTCCAGCAACAGAGGCTGCATTTTCTAAGGCAACTCTGGTCACTTTAGTTGGGTCAATTATACCCGCTTCAAGCATTGGTTCAAATGTATCCGTTTTTGCATTGTACCCAAAGTCTGCCTTTCCTTCTTTGATTTTAGAAACAACAACAGCGCCTTCTCCTCCGGCATTTGATACAATTTGACGAAGTGGTGCTTCTAATGCACGCATAATAATTTGAACTCCTGTAAGCTCATCCTCATTTTCTGTAGCAATGTTTTCTAATACTTCTGCTGCTCTAACCAAGGCTACACCTCCGCCAGGTACAATACCTTCTTCAACTGCCGCTCGTGTTGCATGAAGTGCATCATCAACTCGGTCTTTTTTCTCTTTCATTTCAATTTCTGAAGCTGCACCCACATAAAGTACAGCTACACCACCTGCTAATTTAGCCAAACGCTCTTGAAGTTTTTCTCTATCGTAGTCAGATGTAGTAGATTCCATTTGAGCTTTTATTTGACTTACGCGTACTTTTATCCCTTCTGCCTCTCCTTTACCATTTACAACAGTTGTATTGTCTTTGTCGATAACTACTTTGTCAGCTTGTCCAAGCATCTCTAAAGTTGTATTTTCTAGTTTAAATCCACGTTCTTCAGAAACAACGGTTCCTCCAGTTAGGATTGCTATATCTTCGAGCATTGCTTTTCTCCGATCTCCAAATCCTGGTGCTTTTACCGCTGCAATTTTTAAACTACCTCTAATTTTGTTTACGACTAATGTAGCCAATGCTTCACCATCTACATCTTCTGCAATAATTAGTATCGGACGACTTGTTTGACTTGTTTGCTCTAATATCGGGAGCATGTCCTTCATAGTAGAGATTTTTTTATCGTATATCAAGATGTAAGGACTCTCCAGTTCTGCGTGCATTTTTTCTGCATTAGTAACAAAATATGGCGAGAGGTATCCTCGATCAAATTGCATGCCTTCTACAATTTCAACGGTCGTATCTGTTCCTTTTGCTTCTTCTACAGTAATCACCCCTTCTTTTTTAACTTTTTCCATAGCCTGTGCGATAAGTTTACCTATGGAACTATCGTTGTTGGCCGAAATAGAAGCTACTTGTTCTATTTTGTCAAGGTTGTCTCCAACTTCTATCGATTGTTTTTGTAGCGCAGTAACAACAGCTTTTACAGCTTTATCGATGCCTCTTTTCAAATCCATTGGATTTGCTCCAGCAGCAACATTTTTTAATCCTGTTGTTACAATTGCTTGAGCTAAAACTGTTGCAGTTGTTGTCCCATCTCCGGCAATGTCAGCTGTTTTTGCAGCGACCTCTTTTACCATCTGGGCACCCATATTTTCTACAGCATCCTCTAATTCTATTTCTTTAGCAACAGACACGCCATCTTTTGTGATTGATGGTGCACCAAATTTTCGATCTATAATTACGTTACGACCTTTTGGTCCCAATGTAACTTTAACTGCGTTTGCCAGAGCATCTACACCTCTTTTAAGTGCATCTCTTGCTTCTATATCAAATGTTATTTGTTTTGCCATTTTTATTTTTTTTATAAGATTGCTACTAAGTCAGATTCTCGCATGATGAGATAATCTTTACCTTCTAACTTGAGTTCCGTGCCAGCATACTTTCCATAAAGTACTGTATCTCCAACTTTAACAGTCATCTCAATCTCTTTTGTTCCGTTTCCTACTGCTATAACAATACCTTTTTGAGGTTTTTCTTGTGCAGTATCAGGTATTATTATTCCAGATATTGTTGTTGTTTCAGGAGCAGAGGCTTCAATCAATACTCTGTCTGCAAGTGGCTTTATTTTTGGTGTTGCCATTTTTTTTATTTTTTATTTAAATTAATATTATTTCCTTTAATGTTTGTCAGAAATTATGCCAACGTTATTTTTATGCCAATGTGTCTTAAGAGATTCAAAGTTTGGGCAAAAAAAATACCAAGCTGACAGGCTTGGTATTTTTTTAGTTTAAACTAAAATTATTCTTTGGCTTCTGGAGCTTCTGGGACAGCTGGAACAGCTGCTGGAGCCTCTGTTGGAACAAAGTCTTCAGCACTATCTTCTACCTGTTCTATAATGTTTGATTGGTTTACACCTTCACCTCGATCTATTGCAAAATTAGAAAGTAATGTTAATGCAACTAGAACGAGTGCAAGACTCCAAGTGCTTTTTTCTAGGAAATCTGATGTTTTTTTAACACCCATAAATTGATTCCCATCTCCGAATGTAGATGCTAATCCACCACCTTTAGGGTTTTGAACTAGAATTACAAGAAGAAGTAATGCGCAAGTAATAAGTATTAAAATTGAAAATAATCCGTACATATCTAAAGGTTTATTTGTTTAATGGCTTTGATTTGGTCTGCAAATAAACCACTTTTTTGTGGATATTTCAAACTTAAAATTTCGAAGGCTGTAATTGCTTTGTCATAATGCCCTTGTTCGAGATATACTTTAGCCAATGTCTCAGTCATCATCGTAGTGTTTTCTTGTATACTTTCCTTTGCCATAGCACTGGGAGAAAAGAATTCTTTCTTTGGCTTTTCTTTTTTTACTGATTTACTAATGAAGTCAACAATTTTCATTGTTTTTTCAATTGGTTTTAAAGATGCTACATCTTTAGCTTCATCCGCGCGATTAATAGGCTGTAGTTTTGTTAGTTTGAGCCATTCACCAAAAGAATGTGTCTCAGCTGTATCAAAGTCAATTGGTTTCCCCAGGTTAAGAATTTCTAAAGGGTTTTTGTCCTCTACGTTTCTTATCTCTGAATCTTCTTTGTATGAGCTCTGTATTGGTTTTTGTGTTATGTATTCAAATAATAAGCTGCGGTTAGCAGAAAGAGCAGCTGTAAGTTTAAGTTCTTTATTGTATTGAATACTGTCAGCTCTTTTGAGTGCTTTTAATCTAATTTTATGAATTGACGCAATGAAGGGATAAGCTGAGCACAACTGATCAAGTTCCAAAATGTGTTTTTTTTGGATGCCTTCCGGTTTTCGAATTAGCTCTATGAATTGACTGCTTACCATTTTACCAATTTACAACAGCTTTGTTAAAGATATCTTCGATCAGCTCAGTTATTATTTCATCTATCAATCGCTCTTCTACTGTCGATAAATTTAGGCTACTATCGAAGTCAGCATACCGACTAAAACTTTGTTCAAAAGATTTATCATTTTCCAGCTTGTTCTCATAACGAACAAATACTTTTATGGTTAACCTGTTTTGGTTCGCTACGTCGCTTGAGCTAATGCTGATTGGTTTTACTTGGTAATCACTAATATATCCTTGGAAATTTAGGTCTCCACCTCTATTTACACTGGTTAAGTTTGTTTGCTGAATGAACCTATTCTGAAGTGCATCAGTAAATTTGTAGCTCAATGAAGATTGTACTAGAGGTGCTTGATTTTCGAAGAATGGAATTGAGATGGTTTTCGCATTTATTGGAATGTCTGCTCCAGTAAAAGTGTAGGTTCCACAACTGTATAAAATAGAAAGGTTAACCAAAAGAGCTGTTAATTTCATCATTTTATAATTCAAATTGCTTAATTTTTCTGTAGAGTGTTCGCTCAGAAATACCAAGTTCTGATGCAGCACCTTTTCTTTTACCTTTGTGTTTCTCTAATGCATTTTTAATCATTTCAATTTCTTTGTCTTGTAAGGATAAAGATTCCTGCGGAATTATTTCTTGCGTTCGAGGGGCCTGTGTTTCGGAGAAATGCTCAACTGGTTTTGAGAGTAAAATTGGCTGGCCATTGTCTTGATCTTCATAATTATTAAAAACTTTTCGCTCCAAATGGCTCATTTCATTATCAAAATTCACCTCACCCTTCATTAGTTTTTTTGTCAGTTTTTTTAGTTCTCCAATGTCTTTCTTCATATCGAAAAGAACTTTGTATAAGATTTCTCTTTCTGTAAAGTCATTTTCCCCACCTTTTGCATCATCATACAATACCGGAAGTGTCTTTAAATTGTTTTCTGGTAAATAGATTTTTAAACTAGTAGCTTCCAATAATCGACTTTCTTCAACAACCGAGACTTGTTCTGTTACATTTCTTAATTGTCTAATATTTCCTGGCCAATGGTAAGTGTTTATCAGTTCAATTGCATCTTCTGTTAATCGAACGGATGGCATGTGGTATTTTTCGGCAAAATCCATTGCAAATTTTCTAAAAATAAGATGGATGTCATTTTTACGAGCTCTTAAAGGCGGCAAGTTAACTTGAACTGTATTTAGTCTATAGAACAAATCTTCTCTAAACTTATTTTTTTGAATCGCTTCTTGCAAATTTACATTCGTAGCTGCTACAATTCTAACATCTGTTTTTTGTGTTTTGGAGGAGCCTACTTTTATAAACTCTCCAGTTTCTAATACTCGCAGAAGTCTAACTTGAGTTGCAAGGGGTAATTCACCTACTTCATCTAAAAAAATAGTACCGCCATCGGCCACTTCAAAATACCCTTTTCGATTTGTTGTAGCTCCTGTAAAAGAACCTTTTTCATGTCCAAATAATTCGCTATCAATTGTTCCTTCTGGAATTGCACCACAGTTTACGGCTATATAAGAAGCATGCTTTCGTGCAGAAAGTTGATGTATTATTTTGGGAATTACTTCTTTTCCTGTTCCACTTTCTCCAGACACCATTACAGAGATATCTGTAGGGGCTACACGCATTGCTTTGGCAATGGAGCGTTCAAGATCAGGTGCTGAACCTATAATCCCAAATCTTTGTTTGATGTCTTGAATTGTTGGCATTTTAGTCTGTTTAAATACTTTCTCCGATTAAAGTGGCTGAACTACAATCTGTAATTTTAACCATTACATAATCACCGGGTTTATGGTTTTTCTTTGGAAATACGGCAACCGAGTTGTGCGTTGTTCTTCCAAATAAATGTGCATCAGATTTCTTAGATAAGCCTTCTACTAAAACTTTAAATGTTTTCCCTACCCGAGCTTGGTTGTATTCCATCGAGTGCTGTCTCTGTTTTGTGATTATTTCGGTAAGTCTTCTAGATTTTACTTCTTCAGGTACATCATCCTCAAACTTACGAGCAGCTTTTGTATTAGGCCTTTCAGAATACTTAAACATAAACCCGTAGTCGAATTTAACATAGTCCATTAGGCTTAATGTTTGCTGATGGTCTTCTTCTGTTTCAGAACAAAAACTAGAAATAATATCTTGAGATATGGCACAGTCAGGAATAATTCTTTTAATGGAGTCAATACGTTCCATATACCATTCTCTTGTGTAACCTCTGTTCATCATCTCTAAAATCCTAGAGCTTCCTGATTGAACGGGTAGATGAATGTAGTCACAAATATTTTCATGTTTGGCCATAGTCTCCAAAACCTGATTTGTCATGTCTTGAGGATGAGAGGTGGAGAAGCGAATACGTATTTCTGGACTTACTTGGGCTACTTTATCTAAAAGTTGTGCAAAGTTAACTGAGCCTGCTTTTTGAATCTCAGATAACTTTTTGAAATCTATTTTTGCACCGCCACCGTACCATAAATAAGAATCCACATTTTGTCCAAGTAATGTTATTTCTTTAAATCCTTTTTCATTCAACTCTTGAACTTCTTTTAGAATACTATCTGTGTCTCTACTTCTTTCTCTACCCCGAGTAAAAGGAACAACACAAAACGTACACATATTATCGCAACCACGCATGATGGAAACAAAAGCTGTAATTCCATTACTATTTAATCTTACAGGGCTAATGTCGGCGTATGTTTCCTCTTTAGATAGTTGAACGTTAACTGCTTTTTGACCGTGGTCAACTGTGCTTATTAAGTTAGGAAGATCTCTGTAAGCATCCGGACCTACAACAATGTCTACTAGTTTTTCTTCTTCTAAAAATTTAGATTTTAAGCGCTCTGCCATGCAGCCTAAAACTCCAATGGTCATGTCTTTCTTCTTCTCTTTGAGTTTTTGAAAGGTTCTAAGGCGTTTTCGAACGGTTTGTTCTGCTTTTTCTCTGATCGAACAAGTGTTTACAAAAATAACATCTGCCGCCTCTATGTCTTTTGTAGTTTCAAAGCCACTATCTGCCAAAATCGAAGCAACAATTTCGCTGTCTGAAAAATTCATTTGACAGCCATAGCTTTCAATGTATAGTTTTCTGTCTCCCGACTTTACTTTATCTAAAACAAGAGCTTCTCCTTGCTTACCTTCATCAATTATTTTATCACCTGTATGGTACTGTTCCATTTTTGTCTCTGTTTTCTGGTGTAAATTTACAAAATGATATGGTTCTGACAAATTGTCAGAAGTACAAGTGGGAGGTTTTATTTTTTTTTAAATTTTTGTTTCAAATTTTAAGAGTGATCTATCTTAGTTATAATAGGAGTTTCACAGTTTATGACGTAGTAATATTCTTGTTTTAAAACATAGGTATAGTACAATTTATGTATTTAATAGGAATACTATTAGGAAGAATAAATAAACTTATCCTAATTTTGTAGAAATTCATGAAATTGATATGGCAAAGAATTTAGTTATAGTAGAGTCGCCTGCAAAGGCTAAAACAATTGAGGGTTTTTTAGGTAAAGAATTTAAGGTTTTATCTAGTTTCGGTCATATTCGAGATTTATCTCATAAGGATATGGGTGTTGATATACCTGGAGGTTTTATACCCAATTATGAGGTTTCTACTGATAAAAAAGAAGTTGTTAAGCAATTAAAAAAAGAAACCAAAGCTGCAGAAATTGTGTGGTTGGCAACTGATGAGGATCGTGAAGGAGAAGCTATAGCTTGGCATTTGGCAGAAACTCTAAATTTAAAGAACAAGGAAACCAAACGTATAGTTTTTCATGAAATTACGGAGTCTGCCATAACAAATGCAGTGCAGAACCCTAGAGAAATAGATTACAATTTGGTAAATGCTCAGCAGGCGCGTCGTGTTTTAGATAGATTGGTGGGTTTTGAACTCTCACCTGTATTGTGGAGAAAGGTTAAGCAAGGTTTATCAGCTGGTAGAGTTCAGTCTGTAGCTGTGAGACTTTTGGTTGAGCGAGAACGTGAAATAACAGGATTTGATTCTAATGTTTACTATAAAATTGTTGCTCATTTTACCAACAAAGAAGGCAAAGGATTTAGAGCAGAAGTTTCGTCTCGCCTAGATAGTCTGGAGGAAGCCCAAGCATTTTTACAAAAATGTGTTGATGCTCAATTTAGCGTTGCCAACTTAGAAAAGAAACCTGCTACTAAAAAACCAGCGGCGCCATTTACAACTTCAACATTGCAACAAGAAGCAGCCAGAAAACTAGGTTTTTCTGTTACTCAAACCATGACGGTTGCGCAACGATTGTATGAGGCTGGTAAGATTACTTACATGAGAACTGACTCTGTAAACTTATCTAATGATGCCAGAACATCGATAAAAGAAGAAATTACCAAGCAATACGGCTCTGAGTATTCGGAGCCACGTAAATTTGCAACAAAAGTAAAAGGTGCTCAAGAAGCTCACGAAGCCATTCGTCCTACTTACATATATGACAAGAATGTGAGTGATGATAATGGACAACAACGTCTTTATGATCTCATTTGGAAACGAGCCATAGCCTCTCAAATGACCAATGCTCAATTAGAACGTACAACTGTAGTTATTGACAATTCGAATCACGAAAAGAATTTTGTAGCCAAAGGTGAAGTTATTGTTTTTGATGGTTTTCTTAAGGTTTATCTCGAAGGAAATGATGATGAAGGCGAAGAGGAACAAGAAGGAATGCTCCCGAAATTAGATGTTGGTGAAAATGTAGCCTACAAATCAATAAGTTCTAGAGAACGATTCACTAAAGCGCCGGCAAGATTTACCGAGGCGAGTTTGGTAAAGAAGTTAGAAGAATTAGGCATAGGTCGTCCTTCAACATATGCACCTACAATTACTACAGTGCAAAGAAGAGGCTATGTTGAGAAGGGTGAAGATGAAGGTACACTTCGTTCTTATCATTTTGTTGAATTATCGAATTCAATTATTGAGACCAAATTACTACAAGAAAAAGCGGGTTCAAAGAAGGGTAAATTATGTCCCACTGATATCGGTATGGTTGTAAACGATTTTTTAGTTTCTAACTTTGATGCCATTTTAGATTATCATTTTACCGCAAATGTGGAAGAGGAGTTTGATGAGATTGCAACCGGAAACAAGGAGTGGAATAAAATGTTGCTCGATTTTTATGGAGATTTTCATACAAAAGTAGAGGATGTAAAGGAAAACGCGGATCGTGCAGTGGGGGAGAGACTCCTTGGCGTAGATCCAACTACAGGCATAAATATTTATGTGCGAATAGGTCGCTACGGCCCAATGGCTCAATTAGGCGAAGGCTCGGAGGATGAAAAGCCCAAGTTTGCCAGTTTACTAAAAGGGCAGTCTATAGAATCGATTACTTTAAATGAAGCCATTGACTTATTCAAACTTCCGCGCCAAGTGGGGCAGTTTGAAGATAAAGTTGTGACTGTTGCCATTGGTAGATTTGGCCCATACGTGCGTCATGATAGTAAGTTTGTGTCTCTGGGTGAGTATGATCCAATGACTATTGAGTTGGAGGCTTGTATAGAGCTAATTCAGGCTAAAAGAAAATCGGATGCAGAAAAACACATCAATACATTTGATGAGGAAGAGCCAACGATACAAGTGTTACACGGACGATGGGGCCCTTACATAAAAGTAGAGAAAACCAATTATAAAATACCTAAAGATACTGAAGCCGAGCTTTTAGATCGTGCACAATGTATAGTTATAATGGAAAACCAACCAAAGAAAAAAGGTAAAGCAAAAGCCAAGGCCACAGCTAAACCTAAAGCTAAACCCAAAGCAAAAGCAAAGCCCAAAGCAAAAGCAAAAGCAAAGCCAAAAGCAAAAAAGTAATAATTAAAATCGCTTGCCAGAGGCATTGTTCTTAGTAGGGTTTAACATGACTTTTATGAGAGCTAAAATACAAACAGATCAACATCATCTTAACGCTTTTTTAAGCATCACTGGTTCTAAGAGTGTTTCAAATAGGTTGTTAATTATTCAAGCGCTTATAGATGATTTTTCTTTTTTAGAAAACTGCTCTAATGCAAAAGATACTTGTGTACTTACAGCTGCTCTTACAAACAAAAACTTGACTAAAGATGTTGGTCTTGCAGGAACAGCTATGCGTTTTCTAACTGCTTTTTATACCATTCAAAATTCTGCTATTGTTCTTACAGGAGCTGCTCGAATGAAAGAAAGACCTATTGCTGATTTGGTTGATGCTTTAATAGAGTTGGGTGCTGATATCTCTTATTTAGAGAAGAAAGGCTTTCCTCCATTGCAAATTAGAGGTAAAAATTTAGATGGAGGCTTTCTTTCGATTAACGCCTCCATTTCAAGTCAATTTATTTCTGCACTATTACTCATAGCTCCTTATTTGAAAAATGGGCTCAAACTCGAACTGTTGGGAGAAGTTACTTCAAAACCGTATATAAACATGACCCTAAGTTTAATGAAGCAATATGGAGTTGAGGCTACTTGGGTTGGAACTAAAATCTCTGTTTTGCCGGGTACTTACTCTAGTCAAGTTTCTCTGGTAGAGTCAGATTGGTCTTCCATTTCATACATATACGAAGTGCTTGCCTTAAGCAATTCCGGTGAGGTTTGTATTTCTCAAGTTTCAGAAGACTCTTTTCAAGGAGACTCAAAAGTAATGGAGTTTTACCGTTCTTTTGGAGTTTCTTCACGTATTGAAAACGGTCAGCTATTTCTGAAAAAAGAGTCAAATTTTACCTTACCAAAAATGTTGAGTTTTGATTGTAATGCAACGCCAGATTTAGCGCAAACAATTGCAGCAACAGCATGTGGTTTGGGAGTTCAAGTTAAAATTACAGGTTTACAAACTTTACCATTAAAAGAAACAAATCGTTTGATGGCTCTAAAAGTAGAGTTGGCAAAGTGCGGAGCCAAAGTGATGGTAACAAACAACGACACTCTTGAGGTTTTTCCACTTTCAACCATGCCATTTATTGATTTGGAGTTTGAAACGTATGATGACCACCGTATGGCTATGAGTTTAGCTCCCTTGGCTTTAAAATCAAGATCTGTTCTTATTGACGAGGCAGAGGTTGTAAATAAGTCGTACAAGAATTTCTGGGAAGATTTGAGATTGTTGTCTTTTAATATATATTTGCATTAAAATATTTAAGTATGAATTTTAATGATATTCTTACCATAACGCTTACCTTATTTGCGGTAATTGATATACTCGGTTCTATTCCTATTATTATTGGGTTTAAAGCAAAGATGGGGCATATTCAATCTGAAAAAGCTACTCTTGTTGCTGGAGTCCTCATGATATTATTCCTTTTTGTTGGTGAGCAGATTTTAAATCTTATCGGTATAGACATTGCTTCTTTTGCATTAGCCGGTGCTTTTGTTATCTTTTTGTTAGCTTTAGAAATGATTTTAGATATCGAATTGTTTAAAACAGATCCAAACGATTCTTCGGGTTCTATTGTGCCCATAGCATTTCCTTTAATTGCGGGTGCCGGGACGCTCACAACTATTATTTCTTTGCGCTCTACCTATTCGATAAACAATATTATTGTGGGTATCATCATCAATCTAATTTTTGTTTATTTAGTATTAAAATCTACTGGAAAAATAGAACGTATTTTGGGTAAGGCTGGAATTAATGTTGTACGTAGAGTGTTTGGAATTATTCTTTTAGCTATCGCCATTAAGTTGACTAAAATTCATGCTTTTATTTAGTTTTTGTATTCCATTTTAGGTAAATAGTAAAGTCTAATTTTTTATTGTTTGCTATGGTTTCATTACCCGTTCCAATTTCAATTCTATCGTTATAATTCAGTACAATTGTTTGAAAACCAAATTTAAGGTTAGCCTTTATTTTTTTTGTACAGAGATGCTGTAAACACTTCCTTTTCCACTTAAAAATCGTGCATTGTAACTCCCGAAAAAATGAGGTGCTTGCCAAAATATAGGTTCGTTTTTTGTGCTAAAAATACAATTTGAAAAGCTGATTTTTTGTTCGTTATTCTTGCTGGTCCAAAAGAGGTTAAATTGGAGTGCAGTATTCAGGTTCTTATCTTCACTTACACAATAAAGTTTTGTGTTCCAACGAATTTGTTTGTCCCAGTTTATATGGTAAAACAACCTTAGCTTTTTAATAGGGTTTCGCTGCGTAATTTTTTTATGTTGAAATTGGCAAATAAGTTTGTTTTTTTTAGTGCTTCTAGCTAACTCACTCATAACTTTCACCCCTTCTTCTAGATGTGGGCTTGTTGCTTGTAATTGAGTAGATTTGTAAGTGTCAAAAGCTAATTTAAATGTCCAATTGCGTTGTATTGATGAAAGAAGTGCGTAGTAAAACCCCTTTTCATAACCATTGCTAAACCCTGTGTAATTCGATTTAAATTCATTTAGCATTCCAGCATCTCGATGTCTATATTGCATCGTCAAAAAGCTATTTTTTCCGGCACTAATATTTATTTTTTGGAAATTTGCCCAGGCATATAAATCTTGAGTAGCTATTTCTCCAGTAAATTCAATATTGTAATAGTTTTTAGAAAAATAAACGCTTTGAAGGAGCATGGGTTTGTTTCCTGACAATGAAGATTTATACAGAATTCCAGCCCATGTGTATTTGCTCTGTGATGTTGACCTTAATAGATTTACTCCCACAAGGTTTTGTTTTAGGTTTTTGTATTTTTCAATTTCTTGAGGTATTCTAAATTGGCCCGCATTGTCATAAGATGTTAATCCATTTGGTCTTCTTGAGGAAGCAAATAAGTTAATTGTATATTTATTTTTTTCCCACCTTGCGGCAGCTCCTTTAAAGTAATTGTATTCTTTTGGGCTTAAGTTTGATTTAATAACTCTTCCATGCTTGTACGATAGAAAATAAGGGTTGTTTATTCGATAACTTGTTCCGAATAAGAGTCCTTCTCCAATGGTAATATCATATTTCCCTAAACTAACTTGTTTTAGAGTACGCTCTCCTTTAAATTGAATGTTAAGGACTGTATTATTTAGTCCTTTATTTTTATATTGTATGGGCTCTCCAATATCTTTTTCTATAGCGAAACCAATGCGCCATTGGTTGTTTATCATCGCTCGGTATCTTATATGGGATTTCATTCCGTTGCCTAAGTATTTGTGTTCAATTAAACCCCTTCTTTTTGGCGTTTCAAATTGGATGCTAGCAAATCCACTGGTTTTTATTTCTTTGCTTTTGCTCACATTTTGTTTTGAGGCATGTATAAATGGCTTAATTCGCCTAAGACTCTCTAATTCAATTTCTAAAATTTGCAATTGGTATATTGAGTTAATAGAATTTTTCTTGCAAAATTGTTGAATTGTATTTAGTTCGGACTCCTCGAGAAGATTTAGTTCTGCTAAAAGATTTAGTTCTGTTTTATTTTTTAGGTTTATTGGGTTGTCGGTATAGTAATTCCAGAGTTCCACTAATTCTAATACATCCGATGCTTCATTTTTGCGCTGAACGTATTGCCATTGTTCGCTAAAGTTTTGACAGAGTGCCGTTTGACCTATAAAAAAGAACAGACCGATAATTTTTTTTTTCGTTAGGCTCATTTTGATGGAGCGTAGACAAGTCGAATACCCATTGAATTTGTAAAAGGGTATTTACTATAGGTACTAAATAGGGTAAGGTTCTTAATTTTATAACCAATGTTGTAATTGTATTCTGCGAGTAATAAATCATGAGACAATAACAGGTAAAAATGTTTGTTGTAATCGAACATAACTCTGTTTGTAAGACTTAGGCCGTAAAGAACAGATTCTTCAAAAATAATTTCTGACCTCAAATTTTTAGTCCATACATATAGAGTAGATGCACTAAAGCTATGTTCCAAATCATTCTCTATATAAGAAGAGTTTAATGGGTTTTTTAATAAAATTTTAACAATGTATCGTTCTCTTTTAAACCTTAAGCCCATGTTAAAACTAAGCACATTATAGTTTGCATGTTCAACTATGTTTAAGTGATTTAATTGGATGGTTAACCCCAGATCAATAGATTTCTGCAGTTTTTTAGCTGCTGATATTTTAAAGCAAGATTCTTGAAATTTACTATATCCATATTGAGAGACAGCACATTGAAATTTAGTTTCACTTAATTTAAATATTCCTCCAGCTTCTCGTTCATAAAGACCAATTTCGTGGTTTAATATTGTGAGGCTTGTATAATAAGTGGGTGTTTTAAATTCAACTAGATCACTTGGGTTTGGATTTTTAGTTAAAATAAATTCAATTTTTTGTGCCGCTAAACTTAAGCCCATAAAGAGGCTAAATAGAATCATTAATTTCATTTCATTATTTTATTAAATGCTTCGCTGTGAAACATGTATTTTCATTCTAACATTTGTAAATAAATTTACTAAAATTATGTTGAAGGTTTGCCTTTCATTTTTTTCATCTTCCTTATCTTGTCCTCATGAAACTAAATGATTATTTTGAATCTTGCTCCATAGCTATAAAAGAGCCGAGTAAAGAAAAGTTAGGTGCATTCATAGATCTATACTCAAGTCAAGTTGTTATTGATACCTATGATGTAATTATAATGGGTGTTCCAGATGGGCGATTGTCCTTTGGTAATGAAAATTGTTCATTAGCTCCTAATGAAATTCGTATGGAGTTGTATGATCTATACGCTGGAGATTGGGCCTTAAATATTTTGGATTTAGGAAATTTAAAAATTGGGGCTACCATTGAGGATACCTACCATGCAATTGAAGATATAAGTCACTTTTTTTCTAAAAAAAACATACCTTTATTAATCTTGGGTGGTGGGCACGATTTAATAACGCCCATATTTGAAGGTTATTCTAAATTCGGAAAGCCATTAAGTTTTGCCTCTGCTGATGCTTATTTAGACCTTCAGAGTCAGGATCCTTACCATTCTCGTTCCTTTTTAACAAAATTACTATCCTCTCCGTCTTCACTTCTGTCTAAATATACCCTCTTCGCTTATCAAAGTTATTTATGTTCGCCTTCAGAAGTGAGTCTGCTTAAAAAGATGGATTTTAACCTTATTAGACTCGGAGCGTTTACTGAGAATTATTCCGAAATTGAGCCTTATGTAAGAGATTTAGATCATTTGAGTATTGATTTGTGTGTGATGAGAACTTCTGAAGCTCCTGCCTCGGGTTATACATCGCCTAATGGTATAAATGCAGAAGCACTTTGCACTCTTTTAAGGTACACCGGAATGAGTCTTGGTGTTAAAAGTGTTCTTTTTTCTGAGTTAAATCCAACGTTAGATCAAAAGAATCAAAGCGCTAAAGTTTATGCGCAATCAATTTGGTACTTTCTTGAGGGGCTTCAGTTGCGATTCGACGATTTCCCTGATATAAATTCGGATAATTTTAAGAAATTTCATGTCAATTCAGCGTTTTCAGATTTGATTTTTTATAAAAGCAATCTTACTGGAAGATGGTGGGTTGAGTTGCTAAGCCTTCACAATGATTCTGAAATATCCTTACTTCCTTGCTCTGTAAATGACTATAATAAAGCACTTGAGGGACAAATTACAACTAGATTATTAACTTATTTAAAGTTTTAAAAACGGTTTTAAGTTTCGTTAATTTAACTTCTAATTTGGTAGAGTTTAAAGGTTGTTTTGTTAAATCAGTTAGATTTTGATTTTTTTTTTATCTTTAGCCCTCCCAATTATGGTGCGTCGATCAGATTATACATTGTATGAAAAAATTAATAGTACTGTTTTTTGTTTTACTTAGTGGTTTGGCTCAAGCTCAGCAAGACCCACAGTTTTCATTAAACATGTTCAACATATATTCAGTTAACCCTGCTTTTTCTGGTAGTTACGACCAGTTTAATGCTTTGGCTTTACATCGCAGTCAATGGGCTGGTTTTGACAATGGTGCACCTACGACGCAGCATGTAAGTGTTGAAGCTCCTGTTTATTTTTTACATGGTGGTGCAGGAGTAAGTTTATTAAATGATAAAATTGGGAATGACTACACTAGAAGTGTGAGCTTGTCTTATGCATATCAGACAAAAATATCTAAAAAGTCAGAATTAGGTATTGGACTTAGTTTAGGATTTATTGATGTGGGAGTTGAAGGAGAATGGCAAGCACCAGATGGTACTTCCGGAGGCTCAGATCCATTGATACCTTCTAGCGGTACCAATGATGTAGTTCCAGACCTTGGTTTAGGCCTTTATTACAGGTTGCAAGAGTTTTATGTTGGATATTCCGTGACTCACTTAAATGAGCCTACGGCAACTTATAGCGATAATAAGAGAACTTTTAATTTTAAAAAACACCATTATTTAACCTTAGGTTGGACAAATGTGGTGTCAAGTGATTTGGTTTTGCTTCCTTCAATGCATGTTAAAACAGATCAGGTTTCAACTCAAATAGATTTCAACTTAAATGCAACCTATGGAAAGCAGATTTGGGGTGGGGTTACATACAGATTAGATGATGCTATTGTTTTAATAGCAGGATATAATATAAATAAAAACCTTAAATTTGGCTACGCATATGACATCACCATGTCAGATCTAAGGTCTGAGTCAAGTGGTTCACACGAAATATTGTTACGTTATTCATTTAAAATGCATCCGAGAGGTAAAATCCCGACGCGTTATAGGAATATTAGATACAATTAATCTTGTGCTATTTTTAGTAAACTGTAGGAAAAAAAACAAAAATGAAAAATATACTTTTAATTAGTGCAATTGCAATTACTGCGTTAAGTAGTTGTGGTACTTCCTCTAGAGGAGAGCTAGTTGGTGTTCAGGAATTAACCGAATTTTACCCATCTGACCCTTACGGAATGGTTTTTATACCTCGTGGTACTTTTACAATGGGTGCAAATCACGGTGACGTGCCTTATGCACATACTACACCCAAAAAGTTAGTTACCATGCACGCTTTTCACATGGATCAAACTGAAATCACGAACAATGAGTACCGACAGTTTGTTTACTGGGTTAGAGATTCAATCGCTAGAACTTTACTTGCTGAAGGTATGGTTGAAGGATTTGAGTACATCGAAGAAACTGAAGATGGTGAGTTTTTAGAAGTTCCCTATTTAAATTGGGATGCTCCTTTGGATTGGTCTAGTAATGATGAAGAAATTGAGCTCGTTCTCGAAGAGATGTACTTGCCTTTAGAAGATCGTATTATGGGACGTAAAGAATTTGATACACGCTCATGGAACCACAAATACACTTGGGTAGATAAATCTCCTGCTTCTCAAAGGTCAAATAGGTACGATCCTGTAACCAAAACATACAGAGAAGGATTTTCTCGCCAAGATCTAGTTCATGAAGGCAACGTATATGTGTACCCTGATACGCTAGCTTGGATGCATGATTTTTCTTATACCTTCAACGAGCCCATGTTTAACACTTATTTCTGGCACCCTGGTTATGGAGAATATCCTGTAACAGGAGTGAATTGGGAACAGGCTACCGCTTTTTGTAACTGGAGAACATCCTTGCGTGAAGACCAATTAACATTGTATCAAAAGCAATACGAAACAGAATTCCGATTACCTACAGAAGTTGAATGGGAATACGCTGCTAGAGGAGGTAAAGCAAATCAAATTTATCCTTGGGGTGGTCCTTATTCACGTAATAGTAAAGGTTGTCTGTTAGCAAATTTCAAGCCAGTTAGAGGAAATTATATTGCAGATGGGTATGCATTTACAGCACCTTCTATGTCTTATTGGCCAAACGATTACGGCTTGTACAACATGGCTGGAAATGTTTCAGAATGGAGTTCTACGCCATTTGAACCTTCAGCTTCTTTATTCGTGTCTGATATGAATCCTTATTACACTTATGATGCAGACCAAAATTCTCATCCAATGTTAAAAAGAAAAGTTGTAAAAGGTGGCTCATGGAAAGATGTAGGTGCTTTTTTACAGGTAGCTGCTAAAGATTATGAATACCAAGATACTTCCAAATGTTACATTGGTTTCCGTTGTGTAAAAACATACGCAGCAGTTGAAACGGTTAACTTCGGATACTAAATTTAATAAAACTTACAAACACACACGATATGGATTTTTTAGAATCAAAGAAAGGGAAGAATTTTATGGCAAAGCTTTATGGTATAGGAGCTGCTGTTGTAATTTTAGGTGCGTTATTCAAAATTCAACACTGGACTTTTGCCGACGAAATGTTAATTGTGGGTCTTGGTACAGAGGCTATAATTTTCTTCTTCTCAGCTTTTGAGAAAGCTCATCCAGAATACGATTGGTCTAAAGTTTATCCTGAGTTAGCTGATCAAAACGATGAGCAGTTAAGTCCGGTAAGAGAACTTGACAATATGCTAGAAAACGCTAAAGTTGACGGTGAATTGATAAAAAGTCTTGGAGAAGGGCTGCAAAAAGTGAACAAAGCAGCAAATGGAATAGGTTCAGTTGTAGACATTGCAGACAGTACAGCAGAGTATAGCACTCAAGTTTCTGCAGCTGCTAAAAAGCTAGAAGACATTAATTCTTTATATGCGGATCAAATTAAATCCTCTACGGAACAAACCGAGGCAACCAAAAGAATGGCAGCTAACATGACTTCTTCTCTTGACAATGCAGAGCAAATGAGAATTGAGATGGAAATGTTGAAAACCAACTTGAGTGAGTTAAATAGTGTTTATGGCAATATGCTTAACGCTATGAATGGAACAAAATAAACTGTTATTAATTCTTAATAATTAGAAAGTATGGCAGGAGGAAAGCAATCACCTAGGCAAAAGATGATTAACATGATGTATCTCGTGTTAACAGCCTTATTAGCCTTAAACGTTTCTAAAGACATCTTAAAAGCTTTTCAAAAAGTGGAAGGTTCTTTAAGTCAAGCTGTTGAAAATATTAGCGTACAGAATAATCTTATGTATTCTGAATTTCAGAAAGCAGCTGAAAATAATCCAATTAAAGTTGGTGTATGGAAGGATTTGGCTTTTAATATAAAAGACGATGCATCAGAATTAAGAAATTATATAGAGACCATTAAAGACTCTCTGATTGTTAAAACCGGTGGTGTTGATGAAGAAGGCGCCTTAGTTGGGATGGATAATCTTGAAAAAGTGGCTAATGAGATGCTCATGAAACCTAAAAAAGGTGCCAAGCTAAAAGCCAAAATTAAAATTTACAGAGATTCCATGTTAGGTATTGAAGGAGTTTCAGATAACGCAGATCTAACGGCACTAATCAATAGTACTTTCAATGTAGATGATCTTTCAAAAAATTTAACTTGGGAGAAAGATAAGTTTGGTAACTATCCGTTAATTGCGGTACTTACTTTTTTAACACAAATTCAAGGGGATGTTATTAATACCGAGTCTAAAGTAGTTGATTTTCTGAGAAATAACATTGGTGCAGATGATCTTAAGTTTTCTACTGCTCAAGCCCAAGTTATTCAAGTAAAAAATTATGTAATGGAAGGCGATAGCTTTAAGGCATCTATATCCATAGCAGCCTATGACGAAACTCAAACTCCTACGATCATTGTAACGGACAAATTTATAAACGATACGCTACCGGACTTTACCAACGCAGATACAGTAAGAAACTTCTCTGGAGGTAAAGGTCTTTACAGTGTTCCAACCAAAGGAATTGGAGTGCAAAAGCGTGCCGCAAAAATTCTTTTAGCCACAGAAACGGGTACGAAAGAATACCCTGTTGAGTTTGAGTACCAAGTAGCAAAGCCAATGGCAGTGGTATCGCCCACTAAAATGAATGTATTTTACCGTGGTGTACCTAATCCAATAGATATTTCTGTCCCTGGTTATTCTCCTGAAGACTTAACTGTTTCGGGTACAAATGTTACACTCAAGAGAATTAAGTCTGGTCAATACGAAGCTATTGTTCGAGATAAAGCGAAAGGAGATGCTAAGATAACCGTAAAGGCTAATGGAAGAACCATCGGTAAGCCCATAGAATTTAGATTGAAAAGAATACCCTCGCCAGCGGCAAGTATCAATGGGAAAAAAGAAGGGGTTATGTCTAAAGGTAAATTAAGTAAAGCGCAAGGTATTTCAGCATCACTTCCAAATTTCCCTTTTGATTTAAAGTACACAGTAGAGTCCTACGATGTTCGTTTAACAGATGGCGAATATACCAAGACCATAAAAGTCAAAGGCAATAAGTTTACTACAGAAGTTAAAGATAAAATCTTAAAACTTAAGCCTGGCTCAGACATCTCATTTACAAATATTAGGGCCAAAGGTCCTGATGGACGTAAGCCTTGTGGTGCAATAATTTTGACAGTACAGTAATTTAAATACGCAACGAACATGAAAATATTTAAGGTTGCCTTTACAGGATTAGTAGTTTTAGCGAGTTCATTTACATTCGCTCAAACAAATGTGATGGATAATAACGCTAACCCAACGCCTCTTGATGGCCATGCTTATGTAAAGCATCATAACTATCAAAACAGAGTGCTGGATTATCCTTTTGTGAGAGAGGATGACATTCTTTGGTCTAAAACCTACATTCAACGTATTGATTTAAGACAAAGAAAAAACCATCCTTTATATTTCCCTACCTATCCTGTGAAAATTGGTGGTGGAGAAGTAAGAATGAATTTCGCAGATAATATTTTACAAGCTGTCATGGAAGATCAATCTATAACAGCTTATGTTGACGAATATTTTGATGAAGTTGTTACTGTTGAGAAAATTCAGAAAATGTTATTTTCTATTGATACTGTTGAGTATGAAGATATCGATTCGGGTGAACTTATTAATGAGATCGATACCATTAGAGTTGAAAGTAAGGACATTAAAGAACTTTTAATTATTGAAGATCGCTTCTTCGATAAAAAGAGGTCTATGATTGATGTACGTATTTTAGGCGTATGCCCCGTTGCAGAAATCATGAATAAAGAAACTTTAGAGGTCGAAAAAGTTAAATTATTTTGGGTTTGGCTTCCAGAAGCACGTCAGGTTTTAGCAAATGCTACCGTGTTTAATACCAACAATAATATGGAAAGACTTACCTACGATGAGTTTTTGCACAAACGTTTGTTTGCTTCTGTAATTACAAAAGAAACAAACTTATACGATCGCGCTATTTTTGAATACAAGAAAGATAGAATGCACCAATTGCTAGAAGCAGATCGTATTAAGAATGATATTAGAAATTTAGAGTCTGATCTTTGGGAATACTAATAGATTTGAATTCAACACTATATTAAAGCTCCTTTTAGGAGCTTTTTTTCAAATGAAGCACTTTGATTACATTATTGTTGGGCAAGGCTTGGCTGGAACGCTACTTACTTACCGTCTTCAACATTTAGGTAAAAGAG